>NZ_JBIAHN010000055.1:0-1037 GCF_042870555.1 Streptomyces sp. NPDC006487 | reverse complement strand
TACTTGGCGCCGAGGCCGGCGTCGGAGACTTCGGGCTGGCCGGCGGTCTTGAGGACCTTGTTGAGGAGCTTGAGGTCGTAGATGCCGGTGAGGTCGGGCTGCTCGATGAGCTTGGCCTTGACCGCCCATTCCGACTGGGTCTTGAGGGTTGCTGCCAGCGGGTCGTTGGTGAGGAGGATGCTGGGCCATGCGGGGTCGATGACCTTGGCGTCGAGGGGCTTGCCGCCTTCGGCCGCGAGCTTGGCGTTCGCGGAGGCCTTGGCCTTGTCCGGGTTGGCGTTGATCCAGGCGTTGGTCTTGACGGTGCCGGTGAGTACGGCTTCGACGACGTCGGGGTGCTCGGTGAGGAACTTCTGGGACACGATGATGTTCGTGATGACGAACTTCTTGTCGGGCCACAGGGTGGTTTCGTCGAGGAGGACGGAGCCGCCGTCGGCGACGAGCTTGGAGGCGGTGGGCTCGGGGACCCAGGCGCCGTCGATGGAGCCCTGCTTGAAGGCGTCGGGGGTGACCTTGTTGTCGGTGCGGACGACGGAGACGTCGCCCTTGCCGGACTCGGGGTCGACGGTCCAGCCCTTTTCGGCGATCCAGTTGAGGAACGCGACGTCCTGGGTGTTCCCCTTCTGGGGGGTGGCGATCTTCTTGCCCTTGAGGTCGTCCAGGGTCTTGATCTTGGCGGGGTTCACGACGAGCTTGACGCCGCCGGAGGCGGAGCCGGAGATGATCCGCAGGTTGGAGCCCTTGGACTTGACGTAGGCGTTGATCGAAGGCGAGGGGCCGATGAACCCGATGTCGAGAGAGCCGCCGTTGAGGGCTTCGATCTCGGAGGGGCCGGCGTTGAAGGACTGCGGCTTGATCGTGGTGGCGCCGAGTTCCTTGGCGATCAGGCCTTCCTGGAGACCGACCAGCGCGGTGGCGTGGGTCAGGTTCGGGAAGTAGCCGATGCGGACCTCGGAGGCCGACAGCTTCTTGGCGTCGGCGGCGACGTTCTCCTTCGCGGGAGCGTCGTCCTTCTTCGCGTCGGAGCCGTAGCCGCA
>NZ_JBIAHN010000054.1:0-1069 GCF_042870555.1 Streptomyces sp. NPDC006487 | reverse complement strand
CCTAGGTGTGTTGTCCGGACAGGTTGGTGCCGCGGCTGGCGGGTGTTTGGCCTTGGATGCCGGTGTGGGGTCGGTGGTAGTTGTACCAGTGCAGCCAGTCGGCAAACGCTTCCATTCGGTCACGGTCTGAGGTGTAGGGCCGCTGGTAGGCCCATTCCTCGAGCAGGGTGCGGTGGAAGCGTTCGACCTTGCCGTTGGTCTGCGGCCGCCAGGGCCGGGTCCAGCGCGGGCTGATGCCCAGGTCACGACAGGTTTGGCGCCAGGTGCTCTTGGTGTAGGCCCAGGCGTTGTCGGTCAGGACGCGTTCGACGGTGATGCCGCGGTCGGCGAACCAGGCGGTGGCCCGTTCCAGAAAGCCGGCGCAGGTGGGTGCGGTCTCGTCGGGGAGGTCTTCGGTGTAGGCGAGGCGGGTGTGGTCGTCGAGAGCGGTGTGGAGGTAGGCCCAGCCGGCGCCGGTCTTGTTGCGCCGTCCTTCGGCCCTGCCGAGGGTCTTGTGACCGCCACCGTCGGGGATCCGGCCGAGCTTCTTGACGTCGATGTGGACGAGCTCGCCGGGCCGTTGCCGTTCGTAGCGGCGGACGGGTTCGCCGGTGGCCCGGTCCAGGGCGGCCAGTGGTGGCAGGCCGTTGCGGGCAAGGATGCGGTGGGCGGTCGAGGCGGCGATCCCGCAGCGGGCGGCGAGCCGCAGAGGCCCGATCCGGTGTTCGCGTCGCAGTCGCAGGACGTGTTCCTCGACCGCGGCCGCGGTCCGTCGCGGCTGGCGGTGAGGGCGGCTGGAGCGGTCACTCATTCCGGCGATGCCGAGCTGCCGGTAGCGGCCGGCCCAGCGAGCCGCGGTGGTGTGGCTGACCTGGAAACGCTCCGCTGCCCGCCGCACGGGCCAGCCGTCGTCCACGACACAGCGGGCCAGGCGCAGTCGCCCGGTCTCGGTCAGCGGGGCATTACGGTGGACCACGAGGGCCTCCTGAAGTCGGTTGAGATGTCGCAATCCCCACCGAACCCGGAGGCCCTCACCCATTTCAAGAACCCAGCACGCGTGTCACCAACGTCCCCGGACAACACACCTAGG
>NZ_JBIAHN010000053.1:0-1213 GCF_042870555.1 Streptomyces sp. NPDC006487 | reverse complement strand
AGAGGACCAAGTCCGGCGCCGCCCCCTGGTAGCAAATGTGGATCACGTCATCCGGCTGATCGTTTCGATGTTGTGGATAGTCGTTGTGAACTCGCGGCCGGACTCATCACGGACGTAAGCCAACTCCATCCAGCGCTCGTGGGCGACGGAGTCCGAGACGTTCTCGTTGATCACCGCCATCAACTCCCCCTCGGCGCCGGATGCAATGTCGCGGACGCGGTGACCCAGAAGCCGATGAGGGACGTACTCATAGCGCTCACTCATCAGAGGCGCCCTCGAAGGTGCTGAGGAAGAGCTCCCAGCCGACGAGCGCACGATCGAGCAGGTCTGCACCGGGCTCGACCGCCCCGGCGGTGAGGCCCTTGGCCCCGACACCGGTGCGCGCAGTGGCCCATCTCCGGGCCTAGGGTGTCTAGATAGGCAAAGGAGTGATCGTTCGATGACCAGCCAGGGCGGCTCCCGCCAGCCGAAATACCAGCGGATCGCTGATGCGCTGAGGACGGCCATCCAGTCGGGTGAGCACGGGCCGGGCGACCGCCTGCCGGGTGAGAACGAACTCATGGCCACCTACGGCGTCGCCCGTATGACCGCGCGGCAGGCCCTCGGTGTACTCCAGAACGAAGGCCTCGTGGAAGCGCGGAAGGGTGCCGGTGTCTTTGTCCGGGCGTTCAGACCCTTGAGGCGACGAGGTATCCAGCGCTTGGCGCAGGAGCAGTGGGGCTCAGGCCGTTCCATCTGGTCCGCAGATACCGAAGACCGGGAGCTCGTCGTCGATCAGATCGAGGTGCGCGAGGAAGAGGTCGCCGTCCGCATCGCCGACGCGCTCGGCGTTCCCGCAGGGTCCCGGGTCTGGGCGCGCAGCCGCCGCTTCGTGCTTGACGGAAAGCCGGTGCTCTTCGCGACCTCGTATCTTCCGTCGGACGTCGTCGCCGACTCTCTCATCACCCAAACCGACACCGGTCCCGGTGGGACGTACGCGAGGCTGGCCGAACTGGGGCACGAGCCCGTTCACTTCCGCGAGGAGATTCGCTCCCGGATGCCTTCGGTCGACGAAGCCGAACGGCTTTCGCTCTCGATGGGTACACCTGTCATCCGGATCGCCCGCACCGCGTTCGCCGAAGGTGGACGGGCTGTTGAGTTCAATGAGATGACCCTGGACTCCGCCTCCTACGTGCTGGAGTACGACTTCGGCGCCTAGCGGGTTGGGGTGGGG
>NZ_JBIAHN010000052.1:0-2977 GCF_042870555.1 Streptomyces sp. NPDC006487 | reverse complement strand
GTCATGAAGGGATCACCCCGAACTCAAGAGGTTCCGCCGCCGTTCCCGCTACTCACCCTCCGAGGATAGTCGCGCAACCCCCTCGCGGCCCGGCGGGGACTCAGGGACGATCACGCCGCCGGGCCCTCGCACGCCCTAAGGGCGGGTGCGGTCCGGCGTGGGTCGACCGCGTGGGGGCGTACCCAGGGCGAATCCACCCGAAGGCGATTTCCAGGCCCGGGACCGAACCGCCCGGCGTGGTCACCAACCGGAAGCGCGCTTCCCGTCCAGCAGCGGGAGCAGGAGGTGGATGCGACCCTCCGGTTCCGGGGCGGGCGGCTCCGGGAACAAACCCAGCATCTTGAGGAGGACCGCGCAGTCACCGGCGTCCTGGGACCGGCCCGCCACGACCACCCGTGCGGCCTGCTCCTCCCCCTCGTCCCGCGGAGACACCCTCAGGATGTCCTGTTGAAAAATGTCGTTCCTGATCACCGCGTACCGCCCCCGTCAGGCCTGGGCGAACGTGCCGCGCAGCAGCGCGTACGGGTTCGTATGGCTGGAGAACGTATCGGGCGCCGTGCCGACCTCGAAGTGTAGATGCGGGCCGTTGGAGCGACCGGTGCTACCCACGCTTCCGACCTTGGTGCCGGCCTCCACCTTGTCGCCGGGCGAGACGCTGATGGCGCTGAGGTGGGAGTACGACGAGTAACGGGTCTGTTGTTTGCCGTCGATGACGAGCCGGTGTTCGACGACCACCTGGTTGCCGAAGTCGCCGTTCTGCCCCGTCTTGTGGACTACGCCGGCGGTCACGGCGCCGACCGGGTCACCGTGCTTGGCGGCGAAGTCGACGCCCGAGTGGTAGCCGAGTGACCAGGCCCCAGGCGTCCTGTAGTCGGCGCTCACGAAGCCGGCGACCGGCTTCACGACCTTGGCCGGCTTGGCGGGCTTGGCAGGGTTGGCCGGCTTCGCGGGCTTCGCGGGCTGGGTGGTCGTGGCCCCGCCGGGTATCACGAGCTTCTGACCGGGCACGATGACACGCGGATCCTTGATTCGGTCCCAGTTGGCCTCGTAAAGCGATTTCCAGTCCATTTCGTGGAGCTCCGCGATGCGCGACAGAGTGTCGCCTGACCGGACCGTGTACGAACCACCACCCCCGCCCGCGCCCGAGGCGCCGGCCGGGGTCTCGGCCGGCGTCTCGGCAGCCGGCTGCTGCCCCTCGATGTGCTTCGCACAACCGCCCCACGCCTTCGCACCCTGACTGGCGAGAACCTTCTCCGCAACGGCGATCTGCTGCTCCTTGGAAGCCAGATGGGCCTGAGCGGCGTAGGCCTTTCCACCGAACGCCTCCCACGTACCCGGCGCGAACTGCAGACCGCCGTGATAGCCGTTCCCCGTGTTGATCTGCCAGTTGCCGCCACTCTCGCACTGCGCCAGCTTCTCCCAGGAGCTCGCGGGCGCAGCCTCGGCAGGGCCACCGAGAATCAAGGGCAGGGCGAAGCCCGCTCCCGTCACACCCGTCGCGGTCACCACACGCTGCGCACACGTAGGCTTCGGACGGCGTCGTCGGCCGGGTCCCTTTCCAAGCATGGTTCGTTCCCTTCTGCACAGCACGCACACGCGCACCACCGGACTGATGGGTTGACACTTCTTCGCCCCGTCATCTGCGGTGGCCGAAAAGCGGTATGGGGCAAACCTAGGCGCCCGTTCCCTAACCGCCGCCTATCCGTGGGCCGTCCCCTCCCCATCGGCGTGCGCCGGCCCGCTCAGGAAAGGTATCCGCGGAGCGTGCTGAAGAACTCGATCTCGGAAACGGCGACCATGTCGCCGGGACGGTCGCCGAAGGCGCGCACGATCCGCACCATCACCCATTTCGCGTTGAAGTACTCGATCTCCAACTCGCCGGCCCGGTCCAAGGACTTGAACGCGTCCCGCGTTCCGTTGTGCGGCACCAGGCGGGTCAGGTCCACCGGCTCGTCGAACGGGAGCTCCCCCTGGCCAGGTCGGACTGAAGCGCCGTTCGTCGCGTAGAGCACGTCGTCGAGGCCGCCGGTGAACGGGCGGTGGATACCAGTACGCGTGACCTCGCGCAGCGCCCCGAAGCCGTCGGTCGCGCCGCGCACCGCGTGCCCGATCTCCGTCAGGATCTCGATCGGCGAGGTGCGGATGCCGGAGTCGTCTTCGACCACGAGTACGCAGGGCACGGCGGAGACCCTGCCTGCCGCCACCCTGCCCCCTCCGCATTGGTTTCTACGGGGTTCACGTGACGTAGTACGCCGGGCCGAACGGCCCGGCCTCGTCCTGACGCAGGAGCCCTTCGGCCAGCAGGTGGGCGCAGGCCCGCCGCACGTGGGCGGGGCTCAGCGCGAATTCATCGCCGAGGAGACCGGTGGCCAGGGCCTGCCCGCTGCGGTAGCGGCCGGCCAGGATCCGGGCGCGCACGGCGCGGGCCAGCGGCAGGTCGTGCGGATGCATCTGGCCGGGCTCCAGGACTACGCGCGTGGACGGGCCGCAGATGGCGATCTCCCCCAGGGTGTCCAGCCGGCGCAGGGCCCGCCGTACCGCGTTCTGCTGGAGCAGCAGGTCCCGTGCGATGCCGCTCAGGGGGCCCAGAACCTCGCCCGGGGCGTATCTCCGTCGTACGTGTGCGCGCACCATGCCCAGGACCACCGTGTCCCGCGTGCCCGGCCCGGCGGTCGTGGCCACCGCTCTCTCCGCTGACATATCCGCATCCCCTCCTCCACCTGCCCGGGGCGCCCGTGCCGGCCCTCCCGGGGACCGCTCGCATTGTGTCCGCTCCGGGCGGCGTCGTTGGCGGGGCTTCACCTTCCCCTCAGGTACCTCTGAGGTTTGCCGAAGGTGTGGCGAAGTGGTCCGGAGGAATTTCGCAAGAGTCCCGGCGGCGCCGGTCAGTACCAGCCGTGGTTCTGCCAGAAGGACCATGCGTGCTCGGGGCTGCCGTACCGCGAGTCCATGTAGTTCAGGGTCCACTTGATCTGGG
>NZ_JBIAHN010000051.1:0-3380 GCF_042870555.1 Streptomyces sp. NPDC006487 | reverse complement strand
AAGCGGGTTTCGCTTTCCAGTTCTTCGCTTTCGCGTTTCCCTTTCCGGCGAGTCCGACTCTATCAGAAGTTTTCCACCGGATTTCCCGGCTTCAGATTCCTGGATGAGGAGTCGAGGGTGCCCACTCTGAATTGCTTCTTTGGGGGCCGGCTGCCGAACTTGTCCAGTTCCAGGCAACCGTTTGACTCTACATGACACCCCCTGCACCGTCAAAATCGGCGCGACACGTCGCCCCGCCCTCGTGTAGGGGGACTGACAGTCGCCGCCCTGGCCCGTTGAGGCGGTTTCGCGGCCTGTAGCTGTCGGGCGAGACTCCGGTCGCCCTACCCCGAGGGGCTCCCGACGGGCAGCCGTAGCGGCGGATTGTGGATGAGGTCGCGCCGTTGATCGACCCGATGTTGCGGGCCGAGATCCTGCTCAGGGGCCGTGATCCACGAGCGCCTGGTGGCCGAGTACGGGTTCACCGGCAGCTACCAGCGGATCAAGATGTACTTGCAGGAAGCCCGCCCGCGGATCGCGGAGGAGCTGGGCATCAGCCCGAGTGAACTGGCGTGCCTGCACCGCAGGTTCGAGGCAGTCCCGGGGGCTCAGGCCCAGGTCGACTGGGGTGACGAGGGAAAGATCCTCGCCCACGTCGGAATCCCGAAGGTCTACTCGTTCCACATGACGTTGTCCTACCCGCGCGACCCGTCCTGCTGCTTCACCACAGCCAGGACCTGGCCACCTTCTTTGACTGCCACCGCCAGGCGTTCGCGCACTCCGGCGGTGTCCCCATGTCGATCGTCTACGACCGCACCAAAACGGTGGTCCGCCGGCATGTCGCACCAGGTGACGCCGTTCCCCTACATCCGGAGGCTGTCGCCTCCGCCGGGCACTACGACTTCGATCCCCACGTACTGGCCGCGTATCGGCCCACGGGCAAAGGCCGGGTCGAACGGCAAGTGCTGACCGTCCGCGACCATGTCCTTGCGGGACGTGCCTTCTCCCCGGTCGAGGAAGGACTACGAAATCCCAGGTACTGCTGCATGCCACCGGCCCCGACTGCACGGGCGAGACCCTGCTGGCCGTCCATCCCCGGGCGGTTGGCCGAGGCGCCCGGATCGTGGATGAGAAGCACTGGGACGGCCTGCCCACGGCGCCGGCCGCCGCGTCACCACCGGTGAGAGGAGCCTGCCGCGGCCCCGCCGCCGCGACGCCCCGGCCTCGCAGGCAGGGCCGCTGGTGGCATGCTGAACCGGGCCGCGGTCACCCGGGTCGAGGTTGAAGAGGTGGGCTACCAGCCCCTCGAACGCGCGGAGGGACAGGTGTTCGGCGACGGGGTCCTGGCCACCGCCATCCTCGACCGCCTCCTGCACCACTGCGACGTGATCTCCATCAAGGGCCCAGCTACCGGCTCAAGAACCGGCTCGCTGCCCTCGAGCGAGACCAGGAAGGCGCCGCCTAGTAGTTCATGCGGTCGACAATGAGCGCATGGACGTCCCTGAGCTGCTCGAATCAGCTTCCCTGCTGGTTCCGGAAGAGACCGCCACCGAGAACGACATCACGGTGCGAGACATCTGGGACTACCTCGTTCACGACGAGTGGGAGATCGCCCTGGGCCTGCTGGAGGAATTGGGGGACGGTCGCTCGCTCCCTCTGTCGTTTTGGGAGAAGCTCGCCGAAGCGGCCGAGCAGCTCCGGCTTGAGCGGAGCGCGGCCTGGTGCCATTGGCGGTGCTGCGAGGTCCGCAACGGCGTAATCAGGGCGGATCTGACGCTCCGCCCTGCCGCTGAGGCGCGACGCACCACGGCAATCTCCGGCGCCGGTGTTCTGCGACCCATGTGGGACATCGGACACCTCTCACCCACCGGCGGACGTGCGGTCAGCATCGCGTCGCTTTGGGTTGAGGACATGCCCTGTCTGGAGCCCGGCGGGCGAGCCACGGTTCGACTCGTGCCCCTCACCCCCTCCCACTGGACGCACCTCCAGCCCGGCCAGCAGATCACCATGCACGAGGACCGAACCGTGGCCGGCACCGCAGTCATCCTGGAGGTTCATCACCCTGCCACCGCCATGCCCGCGGGATGACGAGACTGGCTCACAGTCTCCCTGCTGGTGCATGTATCCCCGTACTTGGTGGAGCACTCACAGGAGTACGCCGACAACCGGTGGATGACCGACCTCGGCCTCCCTCCCCGGCGTCCACGGCCCCAAGGGCGGCAAGCACCTCCTGCTGCCTGGACCGTCTTCGCCCCGCTGCGGGCCCTGCCCTTGGTACTGGCACGTCCTGCACTCGGTGATCGACACCGAACCCGCCGTCGAGGAAATGCGCCCGATGCTCAGCTTTCTCGCCGAGCTCGGCATCGAAGCCGGCAAGCCCTTCGACCCCGACGAACGCACGACCGCCCTGCTCACCGAGGCCGCCCGCCAGGGCCGCGACGAAATGCCGGTCACCGCCTTCGCCTCCGACCGCCCCGACCGCATCGCCTGGCCGGTGGGGCCGAAGGCCACTGGATCCAGACCGTGCCGGGCCGGGGTTGGTTCAGCTACTTCCGCATCTACGGCTCCGATCAGGCCGCTGATCGCTGGGGCCCCATCCCGGTAGACGTAGCGGAGGTATCGGCGGCGGACCGGCGTTCCGGCTATCAGCAGCACCGGTGAGGCGACAAGGATGGCTATCGTGACCAGGACTCTCGCGGCCGCGAGCTTCGCCTTCTCCGAAGGGATGGGTATGGACCAGACGGTCTTCGAGTCCATCAGGTACTCAGCTGGGTGCCAGGACTGCGGTGCGGAGTTGGAGTGCTGGGGCGTCCAAGCCCTGGTCCAAGGTTCCCTGCGCTGGGACACGGAATCCAGGTGTTCAGGCTGCGGGTTCGCGGTAGCTGACTGCGGTGGTGATCTGCCTTCCGAACTACGCGAACGGCTGCTCTCCGAGTGGGGACCAGCCCGCCTCCGGGTGGATCCATCAGCGAGGAACGCCGCGATCATGCGGGTTCTGCGGGCAGAACTCGGCATGGGCTTGGCGGAAGTCAAGACTCTGCTGAGGGATGTCTTGGCGGGAGCCCACTCAGGCACGATGCCTGAGATGGAGTTCCTGGCCCGCAAGCTGCGGGTGTCTGGCGTCGATGCTGTCGCCGCTCGGCCGCAGAGGCCCTGACCTGTCTATTCAGCGCTGCCGACAGTGCATCTTGCGCACGGCGACGACGAGGGCGGTACGGGACCTGGATCTGTTGCCGGCGACTCCGTTGCGGGGCTTCTCGTATTCCGACCCGTCCTTGGACTGTGTCGCGCGCGCGACCGTGGGGGAAACGCAGAAAAGCCCCGTACCGGTTACCCGGTACGGGGCTTTTCTCAAAAATTGTTCGGCGGCGTCCTACTCTCCCACAGGGTCCCCCCTGCAG
>NZ_JBIAHN010000050.1:0-3787 GCF_042870555.1 Streptomyces sp. NPDC006487 | reverse complement strand
TACGCCGAGTACACGAAGGCGCATCCGAACATCAAGATCGAAGAGTCGAACGTCGCCGACGGCCAGAAGTACTGGGACACGCTCAAGCTGCGTCTCTCCCGCGACAGCGGTCTCGCGGACATCCAGGCCCTGGAGGTGGGCTACATCGCGGAGGCGACCGGTCCGGCCATGGCGGACAAGTGGACCGACCTCGGCAAGACGGGCGGCGCGGACCTCGGCGCGTTCCTGGACTGGAAGGTCAAGCAGGCCACCACGGGCGACGGCAGGGTCATCGGCCTCGGCACGGACATCGGTCCGATGGCCATCTGCTACAACAAGGACCTCTTCGCCAAGGCCGGCCTGCCGACCGATCGCACGGAGGTCGCCAAGCTCTGGGCGGGTGACTGGGCGAAGTTCATCGCGACCGGTGAGGCGTACAAGAAGAGCGCCCCGGCCGGGACTTCCTTCCACGACTCCGCGAGTGGTCTGTTCAACGCGGTGATCTCCAGCGAGGCCGTGCAGTACGCGAACACCAAGGGCGAGCTGGACTACGAGAACAGCCCGGGCGTGAAGAAGGCGTGGGACACCGCCGTGGCGGCGACGAAGGGCGAACTGACGGCCAAGCTGCGCCAGTTCGACGAGAAGGGCACTTGGAACGCGGCCTTCAAGAACGCGAAGTTCGCCACGGTCGCCTGCCCGAGCTGGATGACGGGCATCATCAAGGAGCAGGCGGGCCCGGAGAACCAGGGGAAGTGGGACATCGCCGCGCCGCCCGTGGCCGGCAACTGGGGCGGCTCGTTCCTGGCCGTGCCGAAGTCGGGCAAGCACGTCAAGGAGGCGGCCGAGCTGGCCGCCTGGCTCACCGCACCGGCGCAGCACGCCAAGGTCTTCGGCGTGAACGGCAACATCCCCTCCACCAAGGACACGCTCACCTCGGCGGCCGTCCAGGACGCGAAACTGCCGT
This sequence comes from Streptomyces sp. NPDC006487, assembly GCF_042870555.1. NCBI lineage: Bacteria > Bacillati > Actinomycetota > Actinomycetes > Kitasatosporales > Streptomycetaceae > Streptomyces > Streptomyces sp. NPDC006487. Next base: position 2,844 of record NZ_JBIAHN010000050.1, on the reverse strand, counting down.
ACTTCGGTGACACCCCGGTCGGCAAGATCTACTCGCAGGCCGCGGCCGGCATCACGCCCGCCCCGATCAGCCGCTGGGACGGACAGGTGAAGACCTTCCTCACCGACAACGGCATCCTCGACATCGAGCAGCGCGGCACCGACCCGGCGAAGGCCTGGGAGAACGTCAAGAAGCTGGTCAACGACAAGATCGACCAGTAACGGGGGCAGTGTGACGGCCCGCCGCCACCCGCTGCCTCCCCGCGGGTGGCGGCGGGCCGTCGACCCTCCGCCCCCACCGCATCACACTGCACGCATCGACCTGGAAGGACGCCCCCGTGGCCACCTCCGTACGGGCGGCGGGTGGCGGCTCCGCGCCGCCCGCCGCACAAGCCCCGGGCTCCAGCACCGGCCCCGGCTCCCACCGGCAGCCGCCCTCGGGCCGGAGCGGTTGGCGCAGCACGCTCTACCGCCTCGACCTGAAGGCGGTCCCCTACGTCTTCGTCGCTCCCTTCTTCCTCACCTTCGCGGCCTTCGGGCTCTTCCCCCTGATCTACACGGGCTGGCTCTCGCTCCACCGGGTCGAACTGGGCGGCAGCGCGCAGTGGAAGGGGCTGGACAACTACAGTTCCCTGGCCACCAGCGAGTTCTTCTGGAACGCGCTCGCCAACACCTTCACCATCGGTGTGATCTCCACCGTCCCCCAGCTGCTGATGGCCCTCGGGCTCGCGCACCTGCTCAACTACAAACTGCGCGGCCGGGGTTTCTTCCGCGTCGCGGTCCTCGCCCCGTACGCCACCTCGATCGCGGCGGCCACGCTCGTCTTCGCCCAGCTCTTCAACACCGACTACGGCCTGATCAACACGGTCCTGGGCTGGGCCGGCTTCGACCCGGTCGCCTGGGAATCCTCCAAGTGGCCCGCCCAGATGGCCATTTCGACGATCGTGACCTGGCGCTGGACGGGCTACAACGCGCTCATCTACCTGGCGGCGATGCAGGCCGTACCCCAGGACCTCTACGAGGCCGCCGCGCTGGACGGGGCCTCGCGCTGGCGCCAGTTCCTCAGCGTCACCATCCCCTCCATCCGGCCGACGATCCTCTTCACCGTCATCGTCTCCACCATCGGCGCCACCCAGCTCTTCGGCGAACCGATGCTCTTCGGAGGCAGCGTCGGCATCAGCGGGGGCAGCGGAAACCAGTTCCAGACGCTCAGCCTGCTCATGTACGAGAAGGGCTGGGTGACCGGCGCGCTGGGTCAGGCCTCCGCCATCGCCTGGGTCATGCTCCTGCTCCTCCTGCTCATCGGCGGCATCCAGGCCCTGATCGCCCGCTCCAACCGCAACCGCAGCCACCGCCGTAGCAGCCGATCCGGCCACATCCGCACGAAGGCGGGGAGCTGAACCCATGACCCGCACACTCGAAAAGACCACCGCCGCGGCGCCGCGCGCAAGGCGTCTTCGCTCATCGGCGGGCCGTCAGCATCATGCGGGACCGCTGACGTACGTCCTCCTCGGCCTGGCCGCCCTCGTCTCCCTCTTCCCGCTGTACTGGAACCTCGTGGCCGCCTCCCACACGGGCGAGCGCGTGGTCGAGGCCCCGGCCCCGCTGCTGCCCGGCCCCCGGCTCTTCGACAACCTCGCCTTCGCCTGGAACCAGGTCGACATGGGCGAGGCACTGGTCAACACGACCATCGTGGCCGGGCTCGTGGCCCTGTCCACCGTCCTGTTCTCCACCCTCGCCGGCTTCGCCTTCGCCAAACTGCCCTTCAAGGGCCGGGGCGCCCTGCTGGCACTGGTGGTGGCGACCATGACCATTCCGCCCCAGCTCAGCGTCATCCCGCTCTACCAGATCATCACCGACCTCGGCTGGGTCGACCAGCTCCAGTCGGTCGTCCTGCCCTCCCTGGTCGCCGCCTTCGGCGTCTTCTTCATGCGCCAATACCTCATCGAAGCGCTGCCGGTGGAACTGGTGGAGGCGGCCAGGATGGACGGTGCGCACAGCCTGCGCATCATCTGGCACGTGGTGTTCCCCGTCGCCCGGCCCGCGATGGCGGTCCTCGGAATGCTCGTCTTCGTCCAGGCCTGGAACGACTTCTTCTGGCCGTTCATCGCCCTGACCCCGGACGGCAATCCGACCCTCCAGGTCGCCCTGGCCGGCCTCGGCGCGGGCAACCACACCGTCGACCAAGCCGTCGTCCTGACCGGCGCGCTCATCTCCACGCTGCCGCTGCTGCTCGTCTTCGCCGTACTCGGCAAGCACATCGTCGGCGGCATCACCGCCGGCGCCGTCAAGAACTGACGGCGTTCATCGAGGAACGACCTGCCTCGTCGGCCTGTTCGCGCCCCCTCTTCCGGCACCGGTTCATCCGGCACGACTTCAACCACACTTACGTTGGGAGCGCTCTCCTATGACCGCGTCCGAGACCCGGCCACTCACCGCCACCCGCACCTTCCCGTCCGACTTCCTGTGGGGCACGGCCACCGCCGCGTACCAGATCGAGGGCGCCGCCCGTGAGGACGGCCGGACCCCGTCCATCTGGGACACCTTCTCGCACACCCCCGGCAAGGTCTTCGAGGGCCACACCGGTGACGTGGCCGTTGACCACTACCACCGCTTCCCCGAGGACGTCCGGCTGATGTCCGAACTCGGCCTGGGTGCCTACCGGTTCTCCGTCTCCTGGTCGCGCGTCCAGCCGACCGGCCGCGGACCGGCCGTGCAGAAGGGCCTCGACTTCTACCGCAAGCTGGTCGACGAGCTGCTCGCCGCCGGCATCACACCCGCCCTCACCCTCTACCACTGGGACCTCCCCCAGGACTTGGAGGACGCGGGCGGCTGGCCGGAGCGGGCGACCGCCGAGCGCTTCGCC
>NZ_JBIAHN010000049.1:0-2505 GCF_042870555.1 Streptomyces sp. NPDC006487 | reverse complement strand
GTCGTGACTGCGTGCCTTTTGAAGAATGAGCCTGCGAGTTAGCGGTGTGTAGCGAGGTTAACCCGTGTGGGGAAGCCGTAGCGAAAGCGAGTCCGAATAGGGCGATTGAGTTGCACGCTCTAGACCCGAAGCGGAGTGATCTAGCCATGGGCAGGTTGAAGCGGAGGTAAGACTTCGTGGAGGACCGAACCCACCAGGGTTGAAAACCTGGGGGATGACCTGTGGTTAGGGGTGAAAGGCCAATCAAACTCCGTGATAGCTGGTTCTCCCCGAAATGCATTTAGGTGCAGCGTCACGTGTTTCTTGCCGGAGGTAGAGCACTGGATAGGCGATGGGCCCTACCGGGTTACTGACCTTAGCCAAACTCCGAATGCCGGTAAGTGAGAGCGTGGCAGTGAGACTGTGGGGGATAAGCTCCATGGTCGAGAGGGAAACAGCCCAGAGCATCGACTAAGGCCCCTAAGCGTACGCTAAGTGGGAAAGGATGTGGAGTCGCAGAGACAACCAGGAGGTTGGCTTAGAAGCAGCCACCCTTGAAAGAGTGCGTAATAGCTCACTGGTCAAGTGATTCCGCGCCGACAATGTAGCGGGGCTCAAGCGTACCGCCGAAGTCGTGTCATTGCAGCAATAGGGCCAACGCCCGCTGTGATGGGTAGGGGAGCGTCGTGTGCCGGGTGAAGCAGCAGCGGAAGCTAGTTGTGGACGGTTCACGAGTGAGAATGCAGGCATGAGTAGCGATACACACGTGAGAAACGTGTGCGCCGATTGACTAAGGGTTCCTGGGTCAAGCTGATCTGCCCAGGGTAAGTCGGGACCTAAGGCGAGGCCGACAGGCGTAGTCGATGGACAACCGGTTGATATTCCGGTACCCGCTTTGAAACGCCCAATATCGAATCAGGCGATGCTAAGCCCGTGAAGCCGTTCCGGACCCTTCGGGGAAAGGAAAGTGGTGGAGCCGGCGAACCAGACTTGTAGTAGGTAAGCGATGGGGTGACGCAGGAAGGTAGTCCAGCCCGGGCGGTGGTAGTCCCGGGGTAAGGGTGTAGGCCGAGGGGTAGGCAAATCCGTCCCTCATATAAGGCTGAGACCTGATGCCGAGCCGATTGTGGTGAAGTGGATGATCCTATGCTGTCGAGAAAAGCCTCTAGCGAGTTTCATGGCGGCCCGTACCCTAAACCGACTCAGGTGGTCAGGTAGAGAATACCGAGGCGTTCGGGTGAACTATGGTTAAGGAACTCGGCAAAATGCCCCCGTAACTTCGGGAGAAGGGGGGCCATCACTGGTGATCGGATTTACTCCGTGAGCTGGGGGTGGCCGCAGAGACCAGCGAGAAGCGACTGTTTACTAAAAACACAGGTCCGTGCGAAGCCGTAAGGCGATGTATACGGACTGACGCCTGCCCGGTGCTGGAACGTTAAGGGGACCGGTTAGTCACATTTCGGTGTGGCGAAGCTGAGAACTTAAGCGCCAGTAAACGGCGGTGGTAACTATAACCATCCTAAGGTAGCGAAATTCCTTGTCGGGTAAGTTCCGACCTGCACGAATGGCGTAACGACTTCTCGACTGTCTCAACCATAGGCCCGGTGAAATTGCACTACGAGTAAAGATGCTCGTTTCGCGCAGCAGGACGGAAAGACCCCGGGACCTTTACTATAGTTTGATATTGGTGTTCGGTTCGGCTTGTGTAGGATAGGTGGGAGACTTTGAAGCGGCCACGCCAGTGGTTGTGGAGTCGTCGTTGAAATACCACTCTGGTCGTGCTGGATGTCTAACCTCGGTCCGTGATCCGGATCAGGGACAGTGTCTGATGGGTAGTTTAACTGGGGCGGTTGCCTCCCAAAAAGTAACGGAGGCGCCCAAAGGTTCCCTCAGCCTGGTTGGCAATCAGGTGTTGAGTGTAAGTGCACAAGGGAGCTTGACTGTGAGACCGACGGGTCGAGCAGGGACGAAAGTCGGGACTAGTGATCCGGCGGTGGCTTGTGGAAGCGCCGTCGCTCAACGGATAAAAGGTACCCCGGGGATAACAGGCTGATCTTCCCCAAGAGTCCATATCGACGGGATGGTTTGGCACCTCGATGTCGGCTCGTCGCATCCTGGGGCTGGAGTCGGTCCCAAGGGTTGGGCTGTTCGCCCATTAAAGCGGTACGCGAGCTGGGTTTAGAACGTCGTGAGACAGTTCGGTCCCTATCCGCTGTGCGCGTAGGAATATTGAGAAGGGCTGTCCCTAGTACGAGAGGACCGGGACGGACGAACCTCTGGTGTGCCAGTTGTCCTGCCAAGGGCATGGCTGGTTGGCTACGTTCGGGAGGGATAACCGCTGAAAGCATCTAAGCGGGAAGCCTGCTTCAAGATGAGTATTCCCACCTCCTTGAGAGGGTAAGGCTCCCAGTAGACGACTGGGTTGATAGGCCAGATGTGGAAGCCCGGTAACGGGTGGAGCTGACTGGTACTAATAGGCCGAGGGCTTGTCCTCAGTTGCTCGCGTCCACTGTGTTAGTTCTGAAG
>NZ_JBIAHN010000048.1:0-4584 GCF_042870555.1 Streptomyces sp. NPDC006487 | reverse complement strand
CAACCGCGAACCGGCAAACCGCCCCTCCCCCAACCACCCCTGCACCAGACCCAACACCTCACCGAGAACGACATGCGCCCTCGCGGCCACATCGCCGGCGACAGGCAGGACCACCGGGGCGAAGACGGTCGCGGGAACGTCCTCCAGCAGATCGTCGAGGGTGGTACTGACCCGGGCGGCCTCACCCAGGCCGATCGTGTCCTCGCCGATCACGGCCCAGGTGTCCTCCTGCCACCGTGCGCTGCCGGGCTCCGCCGCGGACCCGGGTACGGGTACGGGTACGGGTACGGGCGACCAGTCGATCCGCAGCAACCGGTTCGCCGAGGATCCGGCCGCCGAGCGCAGCGCGTCCTTCAGCAACGGCCTCAGGCTCAGGCTGCCGACGGAGGCGACGGGCGCGCCCGAGTCGTCGGCGACGGTCACCGATACGGTGTCCGGCCCGGTTGCGGAGATCCGGACGCGCAGGGCGGTGGCACCGGTGGCGTAGAGGTCCACCTCCGACCAGGAGAAGGGCAGTCGGTCCGGGGCGTCCCCGGCCACGTCGGGCAGCAGGGGGTGCAGCGCGGCGTCGAGAAGTGCCGGGTGCAGAGCGAACCGGGCGGCGTCGCCGCCCTGCGACTCCGGCAGGGTGACCTCGGCATACAGGTCGCCCCCGGTGCCCCGCCACAGACGGCTCAGTCCTTGGAAGGCGGGCCCGTACTCGTAGCCGCGGTCCGCGAGTCTCGGGTACGCGTCGTCCAGGGCGACTTCGGTCGCCCCGAAGGGAGGCCAGCTCGCGAGGTCGTCGGAGACGTCCTGGGCCCCGGTCTCGAGCGATCCCGTCGCATGTGCCGTCCAGGGCTGTTCAAGGCCGGTGTCCGTCTCAGGGCAGCTGTAGATGTCGATCCGCCGCCGTCCGTCGGAGTCCGGTGCACCGATCACGGCCTGCACCGACACGCCGCCGCGCTCCGGTATCACCAAGGGTGCCGACAGGGTCAGTTCGGCGACCCGTACACAGCCGGCCTCCTCGCCCGCCCGGACGGCCAGTTCCAGCAGACCGGTGCCGGGGAACACGGCCACGCCGTGCAGGGCGTGGTCCGCGAGCCACGGATGGGTGGCCAGGGACAGCCGGCCGGTCAGCAGGATGCCCTCTCCGTCGGCCTGCCGCACGGCCGCGCCCAGGAGGGGGTGGCCGGTCGGGGTCAGGCCGAGGCCGGAGGCGTCGGCGTTCTTCGTGACCGGGTCGAGCCAGTAGCGGTCGCGCCGGAAGGCGTAGGTGGGCAGGTCGACGCGGTGCGCGCCGGTGCCCTCGTAGAACGCCGGCCAGTCCACCGCAATGCCGCGACTGTGCAGCAGGCCGAGTGCGTTGAGCAGGGTGCGCGGTTCGGGCTGCCCGGCTCGCAGGGCGGGTACGGCCGTGACCGCGTCCGGGTTCTGGAGCGTGGAGCCGGCCATCGCCGTCAGGACGCCATCAGGCCCCAGCTCCAGCAGAACGGTGGCGCCTTCGCCTTCCAGGGTGCGTACCGCGTCCAGGAACCGCACCGGACGGCGCACCTGCTCCACCCAGTAGTCAGGGGAGACCAGTTCACCGATCGAGGTGACACGGCCGGTGACCGTGGAGACGAACGGCACCCCCGGCTCACGGAAGTCCAGCGCCCCGACCACCTCACGGAACCGCGCCAGCATCGGGTCCATCAGCGCGGAGTGGAACGCGTGGGAGACCTGGAGCCGCTTGGTCCTGCGACCCCGCGACGCCAGCTCCGCCGCGACCTCCGCCACAGCCTCCTCGACACCTGAAACAACCACGGCAGAAAGCCCGTTGACAGCAGCGATACCCACCTCATGGCCACGGCCCGCCAGCAGCACGGCGACCTCGTCCTCCGTCGCCTCCACCGCCACCATCGCACCACCGGCCGGCAGCTCCTGCATCAACCGGCCGCGGGCCGCCACCAGCACACACGCATCCGCCAGCGACAACACACCCGCCACATGAGCAGCCGCCACCTCACCGATGGAATGACCCGCGACGAAGTCCGGACGCACCCCCCACGACTCCACCAACCGAAACAGCGCCACCTCGACGGCAAACAGGGCCGGCTGCGTGAAACCCGTCTCATCCAGCCCCTCACCCGAGACGATCACCCCGCGCAGCGGCCGGGGAAGCAGAGGATCCAGCTCAGCGCACACCTCATCGAACGCCGCCGCGAACCTCGGGTACGCCCCGTACAACTCCTGACCCATGGCAGCACGCTGCGCACCCTGACCCGTGAACACGAACGCCACACGACCGTGACGCCCGGCGGGACGCGACGCCGGAGCACCGCCGTCGGCCAACGCACGCAGACCTTCGAGCAGTTCCTCTCGCGAGGAGCCGATGACCGTCGCTCGGTGCTCCATCGCGGCGCGTGTCGTCGCCAGGGCATAGCCGACGTCCATCAGCCCGGCCTCAGGCTGTCCGGCCAGGAATTCCTGCAGCCGTCCCGCCTGGGCCCGCAGCGCCACATCATCCCGGCCCGACACCAGCCACGGCACCGCGGGCAACAACCCTGACGCTGCCGGCGGCTCGGTCACGTCAACGGCCGCCGGCTCCTGGTCCGCCAGTTCCTCGATGATCACGTGGGCGTTGGTCCCACCGAACCCGAAGGACGACACGCCGGCCCGGCGCGGACGGTCCGACCGCGGCCACTCCCTGGCCTCCGCCAGCAACCGCACCGCACCCGCATCCCAGTCGACGTGCGACGACGGCTCCTCCGCATGCAACGTCCGCGGCATCACACCACGCCGCATCGCCTCCACCATCTTGATCACACCACCGACACCCGCAGCCGCCTGCGCATGCCCGATGTTCGACTTCAGCGAACCCAGCCACAACGGCCGGTCCTCCGGTCGGTCCTGGCCGTAGGTGGCCAGCAGCGCGTGCGCCTCGATCGGGTCGCCCAGGGTCGTGCCGGTGCCGTGCGCCTCCACCACATCCACGTCGGCCGGATTCAGCCCTCCGTTCACCAGCGCCTGCCGGATCACCCGCTCCTGCGCCGGACCATTGGGAGCCGTCAAACCGTTCGACGCCCCGTCCTGATTCACCGCCGAACCACGCAACACCGCCAACACCCGGTGCCCGTGCCGACGCGCATCCGACAACCGCTCCACCAACAACAGCCCCGCACCCTCCGACCAACCCGTACCGTCCGCCGAAGCCGAGAACGACTTGCAGCGACCGTCGACCGACAGACCCCTCAACCGGGAGAACTCGGTGAACGCCACGGGGGTCGACATGACGGTGACGCCGCCGGCGAGGGCCAGGTCGCACTCGCCCTGCCGCAGCGCGCTCGCCGCCAGGTGCAGAGCCACCAGCGAAGACGAGCACGCCGTGTCCACCGACACCGCCGGGCCCTCCAGCCCGTACGTGTAGGCGAGCCGACCGGCCGCGATGCTGCCGGCGCTGCCGCTGAACAGATAGCCCTCGAACCCGTCCGGGGGAAGCAGTGCACGCAGGCCGTAGTCGCTGTACATGACGCCGGTGAACACACCGGTGGAGCTGCCGCGGAGCGTTTCCGGGTCGATGCCCGCTCGTTCGAAGGTCTCCCATGCGGTCTGCAACAGCAGGCGCTGTTGCGGGTCCGTCGCCACGGCCTCCCGCGGAGACATCCCGAAGAACTCCGGATCGAACTCATCCGCGTCGTACAGAAACCCCCCACGACGCGTATACGACGTACCCACACGATCCGGATCCGGATCGTAAAGCGACTCCACATCCCAACCCCGGTTCCCCGGAAACTCACCCACCGCATCCACACCATCAGCCACCAGCCGCCACAACTCCTCCGGCGACCCCACACCCCCCGGATACCGACACGCCATCCCCACGATCGCGATCGGCTCGTGCTGCTTGTCCTCGGCCTCCTGCAGGCGCCGACGCGCGTCACGCGCGTCCGCGATGGCCCGCTTGAGGTAGTCGCGAAGCTTGTCGTCGTCAGCCACGTGCTCTCAGCTCTCCGGTCAGGGGTTGATGAAGGGTCGGGTTGATGGCGTTCAGTCGAGTTCGTCGACGAAGGCGAACAGTTCCTCGTCGGTCGCGGACTCCAGGTCTTCGCCGGAGTCGGCAGTCAGGCCGGTGTCCCGGTCGCCCGCGTAGGCGATGTCCAGCAGCGCCTTCAGGCGCAGGGCGATCCGCTCGTCGGACGGCCGTTCGTCCGTGTCCGCGGCGGCCACGGCCCGTAGGGCGGCCTCCAGCCGGTCCATGTCCTTCAGGAGGGCCGTGACGTCGGGTTCGGGCGATGCCTCCCCCGGCGCCAGCTCGGCGTCGAGATGTGCGGCAAGTGCGACGGGGGTGGGATGGTCGAAGGCGAGCGTGGTGGGCAGGCGCAGGCCGGTGATCGCGCCCAGCTGGTTGCGCAGTTCGACGGCGGTCAGGGAGTCGAAGCCGAGGTCCAGGAAGGACCGTTCGTCGTCGAGGTCGCCCGGGTCGCCGTATCCCAGTACCGCGGCCACCTGGACACGTACCAGCTCGGCGAGTGTTCGTTCGCGTTCCTTGGGTGACAGCCCGGCCAGGCGCCGCGCGAGCGAGATCTCGCCCCCCGCACCAGCCTCCACGGCACGACGCCGCCG
>NZ_JBIAHN010000047.1:0-4626 GCF_042870555.1 Streptomyces sp. NPDC006487 | reverse complement strand
CCCGAAGCCTTCGCCGCTTCCGGCCGGGCCCGGTCCCGTCTTCCCCCGGTCCCGCCCGGCTGGGCGGTCTGGTCCCGCCTCGGTGCCGAGGGGGGGCGGGTGGGCAGCCACCGGCCCGGGGTGGAGCGCGAGGGGGCAGGGACCCCGCACACGCCGGAACCCGTACGCCATCAGGTCCCGCGCACGCGGGAGCCCGTACCGCCTCCTCAGAACGCCGGGCGTTCCGGGTCCAGGGCCGCGCGGCCTTCCACCGGGGAGGAGGCTTCCGCGAAGCGGCGTTGGGGGATGCGGCCCGCGCGGTGGGCCAGGCGGCCCGCCGAGACCGCGTCGCGCATGGCCGCGGCCATCAGGACGGGGAGCTGCGCCCGGGTCACCGCCGAGGCCAGCATGACCGCCGCGCAGCCCAGTTCCATGGCCAGGGCCACGTCCGAGGCCGTTCCGGCTCCGGCGTCCAGGATGACCGGGACCCCGGCCCGCTCGGTGATCAGCTCGAAGTTGTGCGGGTTGCGGATGCCCATGCCGGAGCCGATGGGGGAGCCGAGCGGCATGATCGCCGCGCAGCCCACGTCCTCGAGTTTGCGGGCGAGGACCGGGTCGTCGTTCGTGTAGGGGAGGACGGTGAAGCCCTCGTCGACCAGGACCTCCGCCGCGTCGAGCAGTTCGACCCCGTCCGGGAGGAGGGTGCGTTCGTCCGCGACGACCTCCAGCTTGATCCAGTCCGTGCCGAGGGCCTCCCGGGCCAGCCGGGCCGTCAGTACGGCCTCGCCCGCCGTGAAGCAGCCCGCGGTGTTGGGGAGGACCGCGATGCCGAGGCGGTTCAGGACGGACAGGACCGAGCCCTGGACCGTCGGGTCGAGGCGCCGCATCGCGACCGTGGTGAGTTCCGTGCCGGACGCGACCAGCGCCCGTTCCAGGATGTCCAGGCTCGGGGCCCCGCCGGTGCCCATGATCAGGCGCGAGGAGAAGGTCCGGCCGGCGAGGGTGAATACATCGTCGGGGGTGTCCGCCATGTGTTCAGCCTCCCTGGACCGCGGTGAGGACCTCGACGCGGTCGCCGTCGGTCACGGAGGTGTACGGCCACTGGCCGCGCGGAACCACGGTCTCGTTGAGGGCGGCCGCGACCCCCTTGGTGGCCTCGGTGAGGGTGGCGACCACGGTGGCGAGCATGGTGCCGTCCGCGATCTCGCGCGGCTCGCCGTTGACGGAAATGGTCATGCGAACGACTCCTGTCGCGTGAGGGTCGACATGTGGGGCGACGTGTGGGGCGACGTGTGGGGCGACGTGTGGGTCGACGTGAGGGCGAAACGGCGCGGGGTGAAGGGGCGGGCGATCTCCGGCAGTTCGCCGGTGGTCAGCAGGTCCGCCATCACGTCCCCGGTCAGCGGGGTCAGCAGGACCCCGTTGCGGTAGTGCCCGGTGGCCAGGTGCAGCCCCGGGAGTTCCGTCGGACCGAGGAGGGGGGCGTTGTCCGGGGATCCGGGCCGCAGTCCGGCCCGGGTCTCCACCAGGGGGAGTTCGGTGATCCCGGGCACCAGCTCGTGGGCGTCGCGCAGGAGTTCGTAGACCCCGCCCGCGGTGACGGTGGTGTCCCAGCCGAGCTCCTCGCTGGTGGCGCCGAGGACGAGTTCGCCGTTCTCGCGGGGCACGAGATAGACGTGGCTGCCGCGCACCACGGCCCGTACGGTCCGTGACAGGAACGGGGCGTAGGACGGTGGCACGGCGAGGCGCAGCACCTGGCCCTTGACCGGCCGTACGGGGGCCACGGCCTCCGGCGGTACGCCGTCCAGCCGGCCGCTGAGCGAGCCCGCCGCCAGCACCACCTGGTCGGCGCGCAGTTCCGTACCGCCGTCATCGTCGAGGACCGCGCCGCAGGCCCGGTCGGCGGCGGTCAGCAGTCGCGCCGCCCCGGCACGGTGCAAGGTGACCCCGGCCCGTTCGCAGGCGGCCAGCAGGGCGGCCGCGAGGCGGCGCGGGTCGACCTGGTGGTCGCCGTCCACGCGCAGGCCGCCGCGTACGCCCGGAGCCAGCATCGGTTCCAGGCGGCGGCACTCGCGGCCGGTCAGCCACTCGGACTCCAGGCCGCAGCGGCGCTGGAGCGCGTGCAGTTCGCGCAGGTGCAGCCGGTCGTCGGCGTCGAGGGCGACGGCGAGGGTGCCGCAGGCGCGGTAGCCGATGTCCATGCCGCCGCTGGCTTCGGCGAGCTCGGCGGCGAATTCGGGGTAGCGGGCGGCGGAGGCGAGGTTGAGCCCGAGCAGGGTCTCCTCGCCGTAGTGCAGCTCGGTGACGGCGGCCAGCATGCCGGCCGCGACCTGGGCGGCGCCGCCGCCGGGGGCCGGGTCGGCCAGTGCGGTGCGCAGCCCGCGCCGGGCCGCCCGCCAGGCGGTGACCAGGCCGATGATGCCGCCCCCGATGACGAGGACGTCGTAGCCGGGACTCCGGCCGTTCCTGGATGAATGCATGGGCGTCCAGCCCCTCCCTTCGCCGGCATGACCCGGATCAGGTTCGTACGGTCGGAGGCCGGCCAGCCTCCCTCTCAGCCCGGTGCGCCCGGACTCCCGCGATAGGTTCGGTGCCAGAGTAACGCCGAGCCCGACGGCGGGTAAGGCTGCCTCCCCGGTGCCGGCCTCCGCCTGGGTCCCGCCTGGGCTCTGCCCGGCCTCCGTCCCGCCTCCGCCCGGTCTCCGCTGCGTCTCCGCCCCGGTCTCCGCACGCTATTCCTGGCGAACCGTCAGTTGATTAGGGTGGGCCGCGTGAGCGAGCAGACGCAACAGCAGAGGCAGCAGGCGGAAGGCACGGGGCGCGGCGTGGTCGTCGTGGGCGCCGGGATGGCCGGGGTCCAGACGGCGGTCGCCCTCAGGGAGCAGGGCTGGACCGGCCCCGTCACCCTGCTGGGAGCCGAACCCCACCAGCCCTACGACCGGCCCCCGCTGTCCAAGGCGGTGCTCCTCGGCAAGGCCGAGGACTCGGCCTTCGACGTCGACTTCGGGGAGCTCGGCATCGAGCTCCGGCTGGGGGTCGAGGTCACCGGACTGCGGGCCGCCGACCGGGAGGTGGACACCGAGGCGGGACCGGTCCCGTACGAGTTCCTCGTGCTGGCCACCGGTGCCCTCCCGCTGAACCTGCCCGGCGCGGAGGGCGTCCCCGGGGTGCACCTGCTGCGCACCCTGGACGACGCGGCCCGGCTGCGGCCCGTACTGGCGGACGGCTCGGCGGTGGTGGTGGTCGGGGCCGGGTGGATCGGTGCGGAGTTCGCCACCGCCGCCCGCGAGGCGGGCTGCGCGGTGACGGTGGTCGAGGCGGCCGACCGGGTGCTGGCGGGCGCGCTGCCGCCGGAGGTCGCCGAGCCGATGGGCCACTGGTACGCCCAGGCGGGCGCCGAGCTGCTGACGGGCGCGCGGGTGGCCTCCGTGGAACCGGGCCGGGTCCTGCTGGCCGACGGGCGGGAGCTGCCGGCGGAGGCGGTGGTGGTGGGCATCGGCGCCCGCCCCGCCACCGGATGGCTGGCCGGGTCCGGCGTGGAGCTCGGCCCGGACGGAGCGGTCACCGCCGACGAGTGGCTGCGCACCTCGGTGCCCGGGGTGTACGCCGTGGGGGACTGCGCCTCCTTTCCCTCGGAGCGTTACGGATCCCGGCTGCTGGTGCACCACTGGGACAACGCGCTGCAGGGCCCGCGGGTGGTGGCGGCGGACATCCTGGCCGGGGGCTCGGGGGAGCAGGTCTACGACCCGGTCCCGTACTTCTGGTCGGAGCAGTTCGGCCGCTTCGTGCAGTACGCCGGGCACCACGCCGGCGCGGACGCACCGCTGTGGCGCGGGGACCCGGAGTCCGACACCTGGTCGGTGTGCTGGCTGCGGGAGGGCCGGCTGGCCGCGGTGCTCGCGGTGGGCCGCCCGCGCGACCTGGCCCAGGGGCGCCGCCTGATCGAGTCGGGCGCCCTCGTGGACCCGGAGAAGGTCGCCGACCCGGCGGTCGCGCTGAAGTCGGCGGTGCGCTGACCCGGCGGGGCGCGGGCCGGGAACGGGTTCCGGCCCGCGCCGACGCCCCCGTCCGGACCCCGGACGGGGCCGCTCGGGTACCGGCAGGCAGTCCGAGATGGCAGGCTTGTGCCCGTGACCGAGATTGACGCAAAGATCGATGCCCTTGTTCCCGCCTGGCTGTACCTCCCCGACATCGCGGAGATGCTCGACATCGAAGTGACCAAGGTTCGCCAGCTGGTCAAGGAGGGTCAGCTGCTCGCGGTGCGCCGCGGCGAGAACCGCTCCCTCCAGGTCCCCGCGGCCTTCATCGACGGAGACAAGATCGTCAAGGGCCTGGTCGGGCTGCTGACCGTGCTCCGCGACGACCGCTTCACCGACGCGGAGATCCTGGAGTGGCTCTTCACCGCCGACGAGACCCTGCCCGGCACCCCCGTGCAGGCACTGCGCGAGAATCGCGGCACGGAGGTGAAGCGCCGCGCTCAGGCGCTCGCCATCTGACCTGACTCCGCCTCGTACGCGGTGTGGGGGGCCCCGGGGGGGGCCCCCCCCCCCCCCCGGGCCGCGGCCCGCCCCCCCCCCCCCGGGGGCCCCACACCCCCCCCCCCCCACCCCCGGGCCCAGGCCCCCGCGAACGCTGGCCCGGCCCCCC
>NZ_JBIAHN010000046.1:0-5271 GCF_042870555.1 Streptomyces sp. NPDC006487 | reverse complement strand
AGCGCGGGACAGGCCAACTACTCGGCGGCCAACGCCTACCTCGACGCTCTCGCCGAGCACCGCCACCACCTGGGCCTGCCCGCCCTCTCCCTGGCATGGGGCCTGTGGGCCGACACCACACGCACCGCCGGCATGGGAGCCGCCCTCAACGACGCAGACCTCGCCCGGATCGCCCGTACGGGATTCCTCCCCCTTTCCGAGGCACAGGGACTCGCCCTGCTGGACTCCGCCCTGTCATACGGCGACGCGGCGGTGCTGGTCCCCGCGCCCCTGGACCTGGCGGCGCTCCAGAGCAGCGGTCGCGAACTCCCGCCACTGCTGAGCGCGCTCGCCCCTGCCCGGACCCGCCGGCCGGTCGCCGCGCGGGCCACCGGTGCCGCGGGTACCCCCGGCACCACGGTGCTTCCGCTCGCGGACCGGCTGCGGGTGCTGCCCGCCGAGGACCGCTCCCGGTACGTGCGCGACCTGGTCCGTACGCACGTGGCGTCGGTGCTTGGCTTCGCCGGACCGCAAGCGGTCGCCACCGGGCGCTCCTTCCAGAACCTCGGCTTCGATTCCCTCAGCACCTTCGAACTGCGCAACGCGCTGGGCGCGTCCACCGGGCTGAAGCTCCCCGCGACCATCGTGTTCGACTACGCCGACGTCAACGCCCTGACCGAATTCCTCCTCGGCCTGCTGCTGCCCCACGAGGAGCCCGGTGCCCGCGTCCTGGAGCAACTGGACCTCCTGACCGGCACGCTCGAAGAGCTCGGCCCGGACGACGACGGCGTACGCGCCGCCGCCGGGACCCGACTGCGCGCACTACTCGCCGCCCTGGCCCCCGAGACCGCCCCCGTGCCCACCGACTCCGGTGCACTGGCGATCGAATTGGCGACGGCGGACGAACTCCTTGACTTCATCGACGCGGAATTCGGCAACTCCTGACCGCCCCGTCGGACAACTGATCCCGGAAGGAACACCGCCGTGGCGGACGAAACCAAGCTTGTCGAATACCTCAAGCGGGTCACCACAGACCTGCGCCAGGCCAATCAGCGCCTCAACGACATCGAAGAGGAGGCCCACGAGCCGATCGCGATCGTGGGCATGAGCTGCCGCTACCCGGGCGGGGTGGAATCCCCGGAGGACCTGTGGCGGCTCGTCGGGTCCGGCGGGGACGGCATCACCCCCTTCCCCGAGGACCGCGGCTGGGACACCGAGAACCTCTTCGACCCCGACCCCGACCACCGGGGCACCTCGTACGCCCGTGAGGGCGGATTCCTGCACAGCGCGGGCGAGTTCGACCCCGCACTCTTCGGAATCTCACCGCGCGAGGCGCTGGCCATGGACCCGCAGCAGCGGCTCCTGCTCCACACTTCCTGGGAGGTGTTCGAGCGCGCCGGCATCGATCCGCTGTCCCTGCGCGGTTCCCGCACCGGCGTCTACACCGGCCTGATGTACCACGACTACGCCTCGAAGATCGCTACCCCGCCGCAGGACCTGGAGGGATACCTGGGCAGCGGCACGGCGGGCAGCGTCGCCTCCGGCCGGGTCTCGTACGTCTTCGGCCTGGAGGGCCCGGCACTGACGGTCGATACCGCTTGCTCGTCCTCGCTCGTCACCCTGCACCTCGCCGCCCAGGCGCTACGCCGCGGCGAGTGCACGCTCGCCCTCGCGGGCGGCGTGACGGTGATGTCGACGCCCAGCACCTTCGTCGATTTCAGCCGTCAGCGCGGTCTGGCCACGGACGGGCGGTGCAAGTCGTTCTCCGATGACGCGGACGGCACCGGGTGGGGCGAGGGCGTGGGCATGCTGCTCCTCGAAAGGCTCTCCGACGCCCGTCGCAACGGGCACCGGGTCCTGGCGGTCGTACGGGGTTCCGCCGTCAACCAGGACGGTGCGAGCAACGGTCTCACCGCCCCCAACGGCCCTTCGCAGCAGCGGGTCATTCGCGCGGCGCTGGCCGATGCACGCCTGACCCCCGCGGAGGTGGACGCGGTGGAGGCGCACGGCACGGGTACCCGGCTCGGTGACCCGATCGAGGCCCAGGCCGTGCTGGCGACGTACGGGCAGGAGCGGACGGAGGACCGTCCGCTGTACCTGGGCTCTCTGAAGTCCAACATCGGTCACACGCAGGCGGCTGCCGGGGTCGGCGGGATCATCAAGATGGTTCAGGCGATCGAGCACGGGCTGCTGCCCCGGACCCTGCACGTGAGTGAGCCGTCCTCGCGCATCGACTGGTCGGCGGGGGCGGTGGAACTCCTCACCGAGGCACGGGAGTGGCCGGAGACCGCCCGGCCGCGCCGCGCAGCCGTCTCCTCCTTCGGCATCAGCGGAACCAACGCCCACGTCATCCTCGAACAAGCACCCACAGACGAGAACGAGAACGAGAACGCGGTCGAGGGTGAGAGCGAGGGCGCGAGCGAGCGGCCCGCGACCCCGGGCGCCACCCGCCTGCCCCTCCTGCCGTTCCTGCTCTCCGCCGCCTCCGAGGAGGCGCTGTGCGGTCAAGCCGAACGCCTGGCCGCCCACCTGCGGGAACACCCGGACCTCCGGCCGGCCGACCTGGCCGCAGCCCTTGCCACCACCCGCGCCACCCTCGACCATCGCGCCGCCCTCCTCGCCCGCGATCGCGGCGAACTACTGGACGGCCTCGACGCCCTGGCCCGCGGCGAGCAGACCCCCGGACTGGTCCGCGGCACCCCCGTCGAAGGTGCGCTGGCCTTCCTGTTCACCTTCCAGGGCAGCCAGCGCCCCGGCATGGGCCGTGAGCTGTACGACGCCTTCCCCGTCTACGCCGAGGCGTTCGACGAGGCGTGCGCGGTCCTCGATCCGCACCTGGGGCGTCCGCTCAAGGAGGTCGTCTTCGCCGCCGAAGGCACACCGGAGGCGGCGCTCCTCAACCGCACCGGGTGGTCGGCTCCCGCGATCTTCGCGCTGGAAGCAGCCCTGTACCGGCTGCTGGCGCACTGGGGCCTGCGGCCCGACATCGTGTCCGGCGGTTCGCTCGGTGACTACGCCGCCCTGTACGCCGCCGGGGTCCTCCCGCTCGAGGCCACCGCGCGGCTGCTCGCCACGCGCAGCAGGCTGATCGAGGCGCTTCCCGAAGGCGGCGCGATGATCGCGCTGGAGGCCGGCGAGGACGAGGTCCGCGCCTGCCTCGACGAACTCGGGATCGCCGGACGGCTCTCCCTCGCCCTGGTCAACGGCCCGCGCGCCGTGGTGGTCTCCGGCGAGGAGGAGGCCGTACAGGCGACTGCCGCCCACTGGCGCGACCGGGGCCGCAGGACCCACCGGGTCGAGGTCAGCCATGCCTTCCACTCCGCGCACATGGAGCCGATGCTCGGCGAGTTCGGCGCCTTCGCCCGAGGTCTCGACTACCGGTGGCCGACCGTCCCGATGATCGACGGGCTCACCGGCCGGCAGTTCCCCGACGGAGAGGTCCCGGGCGCCGAGTACTGGGTGCGCCACATCCGCGAGGGGGCCCGCTTCCACGACAGCATCCGTACCCTGGAAGCCCAGGGCGTCGCGACGTACCTCGAGGTCGGCCCGATCGGCATGCAGACCCAGATGGGCCAGGACTGCCTCCTCGACACCGATGCCGACGCGCTGGTCCCCGCCCTGCAAAGGGGCGGCTGCGAACTGGAGTCCCTGGTCACCGCGCTCGCCCGGCTGCACACCCGTGGCATATCCGTGGACTGGTCCGGCCTCTTCGCCGGGCTCGGCGCCGATCCGCGCGTCGCCCTGCCCACGTACGCCTTCGAGCGGCAGCGCTTCTGGCTGGCCGGAGGCGCAAGCGCGGGCGACGCCTCCGCGATCGGACTGGCCGACGCCGGTCACCCGCTGCTGGGCGCACGGGTGACCCTGGCGGACGCCGACCAGCACCTGTTCACCGGAAGCCTGTCGCTGCGCAGCCACCCGTGGCTGGCCGACCACGCCGTCTTCGGCAG
This sequence comes from Streptomyces sp. NPDC006487, assembly GCF_042870555.1. Classification (NCBI taxonomy): domain Bacteria; kingdom Bacillati; phylum Actinomycetota; class Actinomycetes; order Kitasatosporales; family Streptomycetaceae; genus Streptomyces; species Streptomyces sp. NPDC006487. The sequence goes on along the minus strand of NZ_JBIAHN010000046.1, from coordinate 1,345 downwards.
CGTCGTCGTGCCGGGCGCCGCACTCGTCGAGCTCGTCCTGCACGCCGGGGAACGGACCGGCAGCCCCACCCTCGAGGAACTCACCCTGGAAGCACCGCTGGTGCTGTCCGAGACGGGCAGCACCCAGGTCCAGCTGACGCTGGGCGCGGCGGACCCGGCCGGACGGCGCACCGCAGGCCTCCACTCCCGTGCGGGGGAGGACGTGCCTTGGGTGCGGCATGCGAGTGGCGTGCTGTCCGTGGGGGCGGGGGAAGCCGGTTTCGATCTGAGTGTGTGGCCTCCGCGGGGTGCCGAGCCGGTTGCCGTGGAGGAGTTGTACGCGGCCATGGCCGGGGTGGGTTTGGAGTACGGTCCGGCTTTCCGGGGCGTTCGGGCCGCTTGGCGTCTGGGTGAGGAGGTCTATGCCGACGTCGCGCTGTCCGAGGCTCAGGCGCAGGAAGCCGCACGCTACGGGCTGCACCCCGCACTCCTCGACTCCGCACTGCACGCCCTGTGGTTCCGCGACCAGCAGGGCACCGCCCGGCTGCCCTTCGTCTGGTCCGGGGTCTGTCTGCGGGCCGCCGGAGCCTCCGCGCTGCGGGTGCGCATCGCCCCGGTTCCGGGTACGGACTCCGTGTCCCTCGCCCTGGCCGACGCCACCGGCGCGCCCGTCGCCTCGGTGGAGGCACTGGCCCTGCGCCCGGTCTCGGCCGGGCAGCTGGCAGGATCCGCGCATCGGAACTCGCTGTTCCGGGTGGAATGGGTCCTGGTGGCCGGGCCGGGCGCGGATGCCCGTACGGCGGTCCTCGGCTCCACCGGGGCCGCCGCCGCCCTCGCCGCGTCCCTGGGCTGCGCGGCCGTCGCCGAGCTCGATGCGCTCACCGCTGACGGGCCGGTACCCGAGGTGGTGGTCGCTCCCTTCGTCGAAGTGAACGGGGCCGACGCGGAGACCGCCCACGCGGTCGTGCGGGAGGGACTGGCGCTGGTCCAGCGGTGGCTGGCGGACGAGCGGTTCGCGGACGCGCGGCTGGTGGTCCTGACGCGGGACGCCGACCGCGAGCCCGCCTCGGCCGCCCTGCGGGGCCTGGTGCGCTCGGCGGTGGCGGAGAACCCCGGGCGGTTCGGCCTGGTGGACGTGGACGAGGTCGAGGCGACCGGGGCCGCGGCCGCCCTGCTGGGCGGCGACGAGACGCAGCTGTCCGTGCGCGAAGGTGTCGTACGGGCGGCCCGGCTGGCCCGGGTGCCCGCGCCGGCCGGAGAGGGCCCCGGATTCGGTTCGGGGACGGTTCTGGTGACGGGTGGTACGGGCACGTTGGGTGCGCTTGTGGCCCGGCACTTGGTGTCGGACCACGGTGTGCGCCGTCTG
>NZ_JBIAHN010000045.1:0-5767 GCF_042870555.1 Streptomyces sp. NPDC006487 | reverse complement strand
AGCGCGGGACAGGCCAACTACTCGGCGGCCAACGCCTACCTCGACGCTCTCGCCGAGCACCGCCACCACCTGGGCCTGCCCGCCCTCTCCCTGGCCTGGGGCCTGTGGGCCGAGACGCACACCGCCGGCATGGGGGCCACCCTCAACGATGCAGACCTCGCCCGGATGGCGCGCACCGGCATCTCCGCGATCACCCCCGAGCAGGGTCTCGCCCTGCTGGACGCGGCCCTGACACACGCCGATGCGACCCTCGTCCCCGTCCCCATCGACACCTCCGCACCGCGGGACCCTGCGCGTCCGGTGACGCCGCTGCTGCGCGGACTGGTCCGCGTCCCGCAGCCCCGTAGCGTCTCCCGCACGGCAGTGACGCCGCGCGGCGAGTCCGGGCTGCGGGACCGACTCCTCGCGCTGCCCGCCGAGGAGCGGTCCCCGGCCGTGCTGGACCTCGTCCTCACCCACGTGGCCGGCGTGCTCGGCCACGGCGACGCCCAGTCGCTGGACGCGGGACGGGCCTTCCGCGATCTGGGCTTCGACTCCCTCAGCGCCACCGAGCTGCGCAACGCGCTCAACACCGCCACGGGACTGCGCCTGTCCGCGACGCTGGTCTTCGATCACCCCAACCCGGGAGCGCTGGTCACCCACCTGCTCCGCGAACTGCTCGGCGAAGGTGCCGAGTCCGCGCAGGCCACGCCCACCGTCGCCCCGTCCTCCGGAGACTCCGCCGAGGACCCGATCGTGATCGTGGGCATGAGCTGCCGCTACCCGGGCGGGGTGGAATCCCCCGAAGACCTGTGGCGGCTCGTCGGGTCCGGCGGGGACGGCATCACCCCCTTCCCCGAGGACCGCGGCTGGGACACCGAGAACCTCTACCACCCGGACCCCGACCACCGGGGCACCTCGTACGCCCGTGAGGGCGGATTCCTGCACACCGCCGCCGACTTCGACCCGGCCTTCTTCGGGATCTCCCCGCGCGAGGCCCTCGTCATGGACCCGCAGCAGCGGCTGCTGCTGCAGACGTCCTGGGAGGCGTTGGAGCGGGCCGGCATCGATCCGCTGTCCCTGCGCGGCTCCCGCACCGGCGTCTACACCGGCCTGATGTACCGCGACTACCTCAGCCGCCTGCCCGTACTCCCCGAGGAGCTCGAAGGTTTCCGCGGTACCGGCGCCTCGGGCAGCGTCGCCTCCGGCCGCGTCTCGTACACCTTCGGGTTCGAAGGCCCCGCGATGACGGTCGATACCGCTTGCTCGTCCTCGCTCGTCACCCTGCACCTCGCCGCCCAGGCGCTACGCCGCGGCGAGTGCACCCTGGCCCTGGCCGGGGGTGCCACGGTGATGGCTTCCCCGACTGCCCTCATCGACTTCAGCCGTCAGCGCGGTCTGGCCATGGACGGGCGGTGCAAGTCGTTCTCCGATGACGCCGACGGCACGGGCTGGGGCGAGGGCGTGGGCATGCTGCTCCTGGAGAAGCTGTCGGATGCCCGTCGTAACGGGCACCGGGTCCTGGCGGTCGTACGGGGCTCCGCCGTCAACCAGGACGGTGCGAGCAACGGTCTCACCGCTCCCAACGGCCCTTCGCAGCAGCGGGTCATTCGCGCGGCGCTCGCCGATGCGGGTCTGTCCGCCGCGGAGGTGGACGCGGTGGAGGCGCACGGCACGGGTACCCGGCTCGGTGACCCGATCGAGGCCCAGGCCGTGCTGGCGACGTACGGGCAGGAGCGGACGGAGGACCGCCCGCTGTACCTGGGTTCCCTGAAGTCCAACATCGGGCACACGCAGGCGGCTGCCGGGGTCGGCGGGATCATCAAGATGGTCCAGGCGATCGAGCACGGGCTGCTGCCCCGGACCCTGCACGTGAGTGAGCCGTCCTCGCGCATCGACTGGTCGGCGGGGGCGGTGGAACTGCTCACCGAGGCACGGGAGTGGCCGGAGACCGGCCGGCCGCGCCGCGCAGCCGTCTCCTCCTTCGGCATCAGCGGAACCAACGCCCACGTCATCCTCGAACAAGCACCCGCAGAGGAAAGCCAGGACACGGCCTCCGAGCGGAACGGCGTTGACGCGCTGGTCCCGTGGACCCTCACGGCGAAGTCTCAGGCCGCGCTGCGCGACCAGGCACAGCGGCTCATGGATCACCTGCGCGCGCACCCCGAGCTGGACGCGGTGGACGTCGCCTACTCGCTGCTCGCCACCCGCTCCTCCTTCGACCACCGGGCCGTGGTGCTCGGCCGGCAACACGAGGACTTCCTCGCCGGCCTTGCCGCGGTCACGGCGGGCGAGGTGGTCGCGGGCTCCGTGCAGCACTCCGATGACGCGGGCCTGCAGGCGTTCTTGTTCACGGGTCAGGGGTCGCAGCGGGTCGGGATGGGGCGTGAGTTGTATGACGCGTTCCCGGTCTTCGCGTCGTCTTTTGATGCGGTGTGTGAGGCTGTCGACCCGTTCCTGGGTGGGTCGTTGAAGCAGGACGTCTTCGATGGTGCGGATGGTGTTCTTGATCGCACGGAGCTGACGCAGCCGGCGGTCTTCGCTCTCGAGGTGGCGCTGTTCCGGCTCCTGGAGTCGTGGGGTGTGCGCCCTGATGTCCTGGCGGGGCATTCGATCGGTGAGATCGCCGCCGCCCACGTGGCTGATGTGCTTTCCCTGACCGACGCCGCACGGCTCGTCGTGGCGCGAGGCGCGTTGATGCAGGCTCTGCCCGCGGGTGGAGGCATGGTCGCGGTGGCCGCCTCGGAAGAGGACATCACGCCGCTGCTCGTGGGCCGTGAGGACCTGTTGAGCCTGGGCGCGGTCAACGGGCCTCAGTCCGTGGTCCTTTCCGGCGCCGACTCCGCGTTGGCGGAGGTTGTGGCCATCCTCGAAGAGCGGGGCGTCAAGACCCGTCGTCTGAAGGTCAGTCACGCTTTCCACTCGCCGTTGATGGACCCGATGCTCGACGAGTTCCGCACGGTCGTGGAAAGCCTGACCTTCGGAAAGCCCGGTCTGCCAGTGATTTCAACCGTTACGGGTGAGCTGATCCCCGGTGAGGAGTTCGCTTCCGCCGAGTACTGGATTCGTCACGTCCGTCAGACCGTCCGTTTCCACGACGCCGTACGAGCCCTGGAGGCCCACGGCGCGACCCGCTTCATCGAGGTCGGCCCCGACGCCACCCTCACCGCCCTGGCCAAGTCCTGCGCCTCCGAGGGCGTGACCCTCGTACCGACGCTCCGCCGCGGCCGCCCCGAGACGCAGACGCTCACCAGTGCCGTGACCGGTCTGCTCGCCCAGGGCATCCCGCTGGACGAGGCGTCCGGGGCCCGCAAGGTGGAGCTCCCCACCTACCCCTTCCAGAACCGGCGCTACTGGCTGGACGCCCCCCGGCCGACGGCTGCCACAGGCGAACCGGCGTCCGTACTGCCCCAGGAGGAGCCCGAGCCGGAGCAGGCGGCCGACCCGTCGCTACTGACCGGGCTCACCGCCGAAGCGGCCGGACGCCGGCTCACCGGCATCGTCCGCCGCATCGCGGCGCACGTCTTCGGACATGACGCACCCGGGGACATCGACATGACACAAAGCTTCAAGGACTTGGGAATCGACTCGCTCACCGCGATAGAACTGCGAGACCGGCTGGTCACGGCCACCGGCCTCAGGCTGCCGCCCACCCTGATGTTCGACTGCCCCACTCCGGCCGACCTGATCGCCAGGCTCGGAGAGGAGGTGGAGGTGGCCGCGAGTGCCTCCGTGGCCCCGGCCTCCGTGAACGGGGAGATCGACCGCCTGGAGCGGCTGCTCGCCTCCGCCGAGGCCGCCACGACGGAGCAGGAAGAGATCGGCAAGCGGCTGCGCGCACTCCTCGCGTCCTGGAACGACAGGATCGCCCGCACGTCCGGGCCTGCGGACGACGACGCCGATCTCACCGAGGTCTCCGCCGAAGACCTCTTCGAACTTCTCGACGCGGAACTGGAGATGCCGTGACCAACGACGAAAAGCTTCTCGACTATCTGAAGCGCGCCACCGCCGACCTGCGCGAGACCAAGCGCCAGCTGCGCGAGGTGGAGGACAAGAACCGGGAGCCGATCGCCATCATCGGCATGAGCTGCCGGCTGCCCGGCGGCGTGACCTCCCCGGACGAGCTGTGGCAGCTGGTCACCGAGGAGCGGGATGCCATCGGCGGTTTCCCCGTGAACCGCGGCTGGCAGCTGGACGACGGCGAATCGGTGACCCACCAGGGCGGTTTCCTCTACGACGCCCCGGAGTTCGACGCCGACTTCTTCGGCATCTCCCCCCGCGAGGCCCTGGCCATGGACTCCCAGCAGCGTCTCCTCCTGGAGACGGCCTGGGAGGCGTTCGAGCACGCCGGAATCAGTCCGTCGGCCGTCCGCGGCACACCTGTCGGCGTGTTCACCGGGGTCAACTCGCACGGCTACGCCTCCAACGTGGCCGAACCCCCCGAGGGGGTCGGCGGCTACCTTTCCACCGGCGTCTCCGGAAGCGTCGCCTCCGGGCGCGTGGCCTACTTCATGGGCCTCGAAGGGCCCGCCGTCACCCTGGACACGGCCTGCTCCTCCTCGCTGGTCGCCGTGCACCTCGCGGTGCAGGCGCTGCGGCGCGGCGAGTGCGAGATGGCGCTGGCGGGCGGCGTGACGATCATGTCGACACCCGGTGCCTTCGTGGAGTTCAGCAAGCAGGGTGCCCTCTCGGGCGACGGCCGCTCGAAGTCGTTCGCGGCCGCCGCCGACGGCACCGGCTGGGGCGAGGGGGTCACCACCCTGCTCGTCGAGAAGCTCTCCGACGCCCGGCGCAACGGCCACGAGGTGCTCGCGGTGATCCGCGGTACGGCCGTCAACCAGGACGGAGCCACCAACGGCCTCACCGCCCCCAGCGGCAAGGCGCAGCAGCGGGTCATCCGGGCCGCGCTCGCCGATGCCCGCCTCGAACCGCGGGACGTGGACGCGGTCGAGGCGCACGGTACGGGCACCCGGCTGGGTGACCCGATCGAGGCGCAGGCCCTCCTGGCGACCTACGGCCAGGGCCGGTCCGAGGGCCAGCCCCTCTACCTGGGCTCCCTGAAGTCGAACATCGGGCACACGATGGCGGCCGCCGGGACCGCCGGCATCATCAAGATGGTGCAGGCCCTGCGGCAGTCGACCCTGCCCAAGTCCCTCCACATCGACTCTCCTTCCCCGCACATCGACTGGTCGGCGGGCTCTGTCGAGCTGCTCACCGAGGCACGCGACTGGCCCGAGAACGAGCACCCCCGCCGGGCCGGCGTCTCCTCCTTCGGCATGAGCGGCACCAATGCGCACGTGGTCCTGGAGCAGGCACCCGATGAGGTCGTCACGGCGGAGGACGCCTCGGCGGGAGACGGTGCCGCGGAGGACCGAGGCACGGAAGACCGGGCCGCGGGGGGCGCACGATCGGCGACGGTTTCCACCGGGCCCGTCCCGTGGACGCTCTCCGGCCGCACCGCCGCCGCCCTGCGCGCCCAGGCGGAGCGGCTGCTCGCCCACCTCGACCGCAATCCCGGACTGGATCCGGCCGACGTCGGCCACTCGCTGGCCACCGGCCGTGCCCAGTTGGCGCACCGGGCGGTGCTGATCGCGGCCGACACGGGGGAGTTCGCCGTCCTGCTCAAGGAGCTCGCCCTCGGTGAGGGGGCACCCGGCCTCGTGCAGGGGGTCGCCTCCGAGACCGCGGGAAAGCCCGTGTTCGTGTTTCCGGGGCAGGGGTCGCAGTGGGTGGGGATGGCGGTGGGTCTGCTCGACCGGTCACCCGTCTTCCGTGACAGCATCGAGGC
>NZ_JBIAHN010000044.1:0-7343 GCF_042870555.1 Streptomyces sp. NPDC006487 | reverse complement strand
GCGGCGGGGGGGGGGGGGGGGGGGGGGGGGGCGGGGTGGGGGGGGGGGGGGGGGCGGTGCGGCCCGGGGCGGCCCGCCCCCCCCCCCCCCCCCGCCGGGGGCGGGGGGGGGGCGGGGGGCCCCCCCCCCCCCCCCCCCACCAGCCGTCCTAGAGCGTGCCGGTGAGCAGTTCCGGACGGATCGGCGTCTTGTTGATCTCCAGACCGGTCGCCGCCCGGATCGCCGCGATGACGGCCGGGGTGGACGAGAGGGTCGGGGCCTCGCCCATGCCGCGCAGGCCGTACGGGGCCTTCGGGTCGGCGAGCTCCAGGACGTCGACCGGGATGGTCGGGGTGTCGAGGATGGTCGGGATCAGGTAGTCCGTGAAGGAGGGGTTGCGCACCTTCGCGGTCTTCGGGTCCACGATGATCTCTTCCATGATCGCGACGCCCAGGCCCTGGGTGGTACCACCCTGGATCTGGCCGACCACGGAGAGCATGTTGAGCGCCTTGCCGACGTCCTGGGCGGTCGCCAGCTCCACGACCTTGACGAGGCCGAGCTCGGTGTCCACCTCGACGACGGCGCGGTGCGCGGCGAAGGTGTACTGGACGTGGCCGTTGCCCTGGCCGGTGACCAGGTCGAAGGGCTCGGTCGCGGCGTGGCGGAACTCGAGCTCGATGTCGATCGCGTCCTCGCCCTCCAGGATGTCGGCGATGTCCGCGAGGACCTCTCCGCCATCGGTGACGACCTTGCCGCCTTCGAGGAGCAGCTCGGCGGTCGCCCACGCGGGGTGGTACGAGCCGTTCTTGCGCCGGCCGATCTCCAGGACCGCCTCGCGGACTGCCTCACAGGTGTTCTTCACGGCGCCACCGGTCATGTACGTCTGCCGCGAGGCGGACGTGGAACCGGCGGAGCCGACCTGCGTGTCGGCCGGGTGGATGGTCACCTGCGTGACACCCAGCTCGGTACGGGCGATCTGCGCGTGGACGGTGATGCCGCCCTGGCCGACCTCCGCCATGGCCGTGTGGACCATCGCGACGGCCTCGCCGTTGATGACCTCGAGGGTCACGCGGGCGGTGGAGTAGTCGTCGAAGCCCTCGGAGAAGCCGACGTTCTTGATGCCGACCGCGTAGCCGACGCCGCGGACGACGCCTTCACCGTGGGTGGTGTTCGACAGACCACCGGGCAGCGCGCGAACGTCCGCGTTCTCGCCGGCGGACTCCCACTGGCGCTCCGGCGGCAGCGGACGGGCCTTGACCCGGCGCAGCAGCTCGGCGACGGGCGCCGGAGCGTCCACGACCTGGCCGGTGGGCATGATCGTGCCCTGCTCCATGGCGTTCAGCTGACGGAACTCGACCGGGTCCATGCCCAGCTTCGCCGCGAGCTTGTCCATCTGGGCCTCGTAGGCGAAGCAGGCCTGGACGGCGCCGAAGCCGCGCATCGCGCCACAGGGCGGGTTGTTCGTGTAGAGCGCGATCGCCTCGATGTCCACGTCCTCCAGGACGTACGGACCGACCGAGAGGGAGGAGGCGTTGCCCACGACCGCCGGGGAAGCGGACGCGTACGCGCCGCCGTCCAGGACGATCTTGCACTTCATGTGCGTGAGCTTGCCGTCCTTGGTGGCGCCGTGCTCGTAGTACAGCTTCGCCGGGTGACGGTGCACGTGGCCGAAGAAGGACTCGAAGCGGTTGTAGACGATCTTGACCGGCTTGTTCGTGGCCAGGGCCAGGAGGCAGGCGTGGATCTGCATCGAGATGTCTTCGCGGCCACCGAACGCGCCGCCGACGCCCGAGAGCGTCATGCGGACCTTCTCCGGCGGCAGGCCCAGGACCGGGGCGATCTGCTGGAGGTCCGAGTGCAGCCACTGGGTGGCGACGTACAGCTCGACACCGCCGTCCTCGGACGGTACGGCCAGACCGGACTCCGGGCCGAGGAAGGCCTGGTCCTGCATGCCGAAGGTGTACTCGCCCTCGACGATGACGTCGGCGCGCTTGCGGGCCTCTTCCACGTTGCCGCGGATGATCGGCTGGCGGTGCACGATGTTCGGGTGCGGGACGTGACCGATGTGGTGGTCGTCGCGGCCCTCGTGGATCAGCGGCGCGCCCTCGGCGAGGGCGGAGGCCTCGTCCGTGACGAGCGGCAGCTCACGGTAGTCGATCTTGATCTTGGCGGCCGCGCGGCGGGCGGTCTCCGGGTGGTCGGCGGCCACGAGGGCGACCGGCTCACCGTGGTGACGGACCCGGCCGTTGGCGAGAACCGGGGTGTCCTGGATCTCGAGGCCGTAGTTCTTCATCTCGGCCGGCAGGTCGTCGTACGTCAGGACCGAGTAGACGCCCGGCATCGCCAGGGCCTCGGAGATGTCGATCGAGACGATCTCGGCGTGGGCGACGGTGCTGCGGAGCGTCTGGCCCCACAGCATGTCCTCGTGCCACATGTCCGAGGAGTACGCGAACTCACCGGTCACCTTGAGGGTGCCGTCCGGGCGCAGCGTGGACTCGCCGATGCCGCCCTTGTTGTGCTTCTGCGTGACGTTGGTCGGCGTACCCGCCGGGACCGTGCGCGTGTTCTGGGCCATGGTCAGACCGCCTCAGACTGACGGGCGGCCGCGAGGCGGACCGCGTCGAGGATCTTCTCGTAGCCCGTGCAGCGGCAGAGGTTGCCGGACAGGGACTCACGGATGTCCTGGTCGGACGGGGAGGGGTTCTCCTCCAGCAGCGCGTCGGCCTGGACCAGGAGGCCCGGGGTGCAGAAACCGCACTGGACGGCGCCGGCGTCGATGAACGCCTGCTGGATGTTGGAGAGCTCGACGCCCTCGCCGGTCTGCGAGTCGCCCGGCTTGGCCTGCCACTGCTTGGCCGCGTCCAGGGTGACGCCGCCCTTGCTGCCGCAGCCGCCGCCGGTGCCGCAGGCACCGCCGTGGCCGTGCTCGTCGCGCTGCTTGGCGAACTCCGCCAGGCCCTCGACGGTCACGACGTCGCGGCCCTCGACCTGACCGGCCGCGACCAGACAGGAACAGACCGGCACGCCGTCGAGACGGACGGTGCAGGAACCGCACTCACCCTGCTCACAGGCGTTCTTCGAACCGGGCAGGCCCAGGCGCTCGCGCAGGACGTAGAGAAGGGACTCGCCCTCCCAGACGTCGTCGGCTTCCTGCTGACGGCCGTTGACAGTGAAATTGACGCGCATGATTACGCAGCCCCTTCAAGCGAGCGGCCGTTGTTCGAACCGCGGTACTGCTCCCACGTCCAGACGAGCTGGCGGCGAGCCATGATGCCGACCGCGTGGCGGCGGTACTTCGCCGTGCCGCGGACGTCGTCGATCGGGTTGGCCGCGCCGGAGGCGAGGTCACCGAACTGCTTGGCGATCGACGGGGTGATGACCTTGCCGGACTCCCAGAAGCCACCCTCTTCGAGCGCGGCGTTGAGGAACTCCTCGGCGGCCTTCGCCCGGATCGGGGTCGGCGCGGCCGAACCGATACCGGTACGGACCGTGCGGGTCTCGGGGTGCAGCGCCAGGCCGAACGCGCAGACGGCGATGACCATCGCGTTGCGGGAGCCGACCTTGGAGTACTGCTGGGGGCCGTCCGCCTTCTTGACGTGGACGGTCTTGATGAGCTCGTCGGCGGCCAGCGCGTTGCGCTTGACGCCGGTGTAGAACTCGTCGATCGGGATCAGGCGGGATCCGCGTACGGACTCCACCTCGACCTCGGCGCCCGCCGCGAGCAGCGCGGGGTGGGAGTCGCCGGCCGGCGAGGCGCAACCGAGGTTGCCGCCGACACCGCCGCGGTTACGGATCTGCGGGGACGCGACCGTGTGCGAGGCGAGCGCGAGTCCCGGAAGCTCCGTGCGGAGGTTCTCCATGATCTGCGTGTACGGGACGGAGGCGCCCAGACGTACCACGTCCTCGCCGACCTCCCACTCCCGCAGGAGACCGATGCGGTTCAGGTCCAGGAGGTACTCCGGCCGACGGTGGTCGAAGTTGATCTCGACCATCACATCGGTGCCACCCGCAATCGGCACAGCTGTGGGGAACTCGGCCTTAGCGGCGAGCGCCTCCTCCCAGCTGGCGGGGCGAAGGAAGTCCATGTGCGGCTCTCTTCTTCTTAATCGGGTCGTTCACTTCAAGCCAGGAGGCCGTTGGGCCCTCGACTGGTCGTTCACGTGCTGTTAACGCGGTGTGGACTCAGTACAGCGGCCATCCGTCCCCCGGGTGCAGTCACCGAAACCATGAAGGAGTTGGCTGGGGACCTCCCTCGTCTTGTAGATTCGTATGAAAGGCAGGATGCGACGACCTGCCCGATTTCCAACGGCAACATTCGAGACAGATCGGCGGCGACATCATGCGGCTGCGCGCACTGCTGGAAACCGAGGCGCTGGGGCTGCGGCTGCTGGGCGGCGAGGAAGAACTCGACCGGACGGTCCGCGGGGTCATGACGACCGACCTGAGGGATCCCAGCCGATACCTATCCGGAGGGGAACTGGTCCTCACTGGCCTGGCATGGAGACGAAATTCAGCCGACTCCGAGCCGTTCGTACGAATCCTCGCGAGCGCCGGCGTGGCCGGGCTCGCGGCCGGCGAGGCCGAGCTGGGCGACATTCCCGACGACCTCGTCTCGGCGTGTCTGCGCAACCGTCTTCCGTTGTTCGCCGTGAACGAAGACGTTGCATTCGCCACCATCACCGAGTACGTGGTGCGGCAGGTGTCCGGAGAGCGCGCCGGGGACCTCGCGGCCGTCGTGGACCGCCATCGGCGGCTCATGACCTCCGGTCCGGCCGGTGGCGGACCCGATGTGGTGCTCGATCTGCTCACCACGGACCTCGATCTCCGGGCCTGGGTGCTCTCGCCCACCGGCCGGCAGATCGCCGGGGCGGGCGAGCCGCTGGCGCCGGGCATCTGCGCGGCACTGGCGAGCGAGCACCTCGCGGCGGTCCGGACGGGCCGCAGGGGTCCGCACCGGATCTCCCTCCAGGGTATTACCTACTCCCTGTTCCCGATCAGGGGACACGGGCGCGGCGCCGCAGGTCCGGCGGCCCGGGACGTCCGCGAGAGCGTGCTCTCCGACTGGCTGCTGGCCGTCGAGGCCGACGCCGGCGACTGGCCGGCCGAGCGCCTCGACCTGCTCCAGGGCGTCACCCAGCTCATCGCGGTCGAGCGGGACCGCCGCGACGCGGCCCGCACGGTCCGCCGCCGCCTCGCCCAGGAGGTCCTGGAGCTGGTCCAGACGGGCGCTCCGCCCGCCGAGATCGCCGCCCGCCTGCGGGTGGCCGCACCGGTGCTCCTGCCCGGCCTGGGCACCGCCCCGCACTGGCAGGTCGTCGTGGCCCGGGTGGACTGGGACGGCGGTGACATCGCCGGCGGACCCGTCGCCCAGTCCCTGCTCGAGGAAATCCTCGTCGACCCGTCCGTCTCCGGGCCGGAGCCGTCCGACCGGATCGCCGTCGCGCACGCCGGGGACGAGGCGATCGCCCTCGTACCGCTGCCCGCGCCCTCCGGGGAGCCCGGCGAGGAGAAGGGCCCCGACACCGCCCTGCACGCGGAAACGCTGCTCGCGGCCGTACGGGACCCCCTGGCGGCCGGACTCGCCGACGACGGCCGGCTCACCCTGGGCGTCAGCGCGGCCGTGTCCTCCGCCGAGGGGCTCCGCGGGGCCCTGGAAGAGGCCCGGCACGCCCGCCGGGTCGCCGCGGCCCGCCCGGGCCGGGTCTGCGCGGCCGGCCACCACGAGCTGGCCTCGCACGTCCTGCTGCTCCCGTTCGTACCGGACGACGTCCGCCGCGCCTTCACGGCCCGGCTGCTCGACCCGCTGCGGGACTACGACCGGCGCCACCGCGCGGAGCTCATCCCCACCCTCGAAGCCTTCCTGGACTGCGACGGCTCGTGGACCCGCTGCGCGACGCGTCTGCACCTCCACGTCAACACGCTGAGGTACCGGGTCGGGCGAATCGAGCAGTTGACGGCGCGGGATCTTTCCCGGCTGGAGGACAAGCTCGATTTCTTCCTGGCACTGCGCATGAGCTGAGAAGATCCACCGCCTGACCGGCCGGGGGGCCGGTCCGGGCCGACGGGGGGCCGGCCGGGGGTGGCTGATGATCCGTCCGGACTTTGTGAAAGAGTTCACCCGACCCCTTGGCCGAACCTGCCGATCCGTGCTCTCATTTCGCCCCAGGGCTCAACGACGTGCTGCTTGGTTGCTTTGGGGAGGGCAATGTGGCGGATACCGCCATGTCCAGTGCCGGAACTACCGGGGGAGACGACCCCCTCCAGCGGGCGATATGGCGGCTGCGCTCGCGTGGCTGTTGGACCGACGCGGCGGCCCTGCTGACACCGCACCTGCACGATGCCGGAGCCGCCGTGCAGCGGACCGGACTGCTGGTCGAACGCTGCCTCTTCACGGGGCAGGGCTGGGCCGAAGCCGAGGACGCGCTGCGGGTGGCCGAAGCGGTCTCCCAGGACGACGACGACCGGGGCGCGGCCGCGTGCGAGCGCGGTCACCTGGCGTACGCGGCGACCGTACTGGGCGTGCGCGACCGGGCCGACGAGGCCCGCTCGGCGCTCGGCCGGGCGGCGGCGCTGCTGTCCCCGGGGTCGCGCACCCGGCCGCTGCTGGACTTCCGGCGGGGCCTGGTCGCCGAACATCTGGCGGACGCCCCGTCATCGGCCCTGCCGGCGTACCGGCGGGCCCACGCGGGCGCCCTGGCCCACGGCGACACCCTCCTGCTGTCCTTCACCTGGCGGCACCTGGCGGCGCTGGCCCTGCGGGACGGGGAGGTCGCCGAGGCCCGCAAGGGCTTCGCGGAGTCCCTCCGCATCCGGGAGGACCTGGGCTTCCTCGTCGGCACGGCCCCGGCGCTGGCGGCCCTGGCCGAAGCCGAACCGGAACCCGAGGCCGCCCGCCTCCGCGCGGAGGCCCGCCGCCTCTTCCACCTCCTGGGCGGCATCCCCACCTGGCTGGCAGACCAGCTCCACCCGGTACCCGCGCCCGCACCTTCTTGACGCTCCGGACGCCTTCTCGATGCGCTGGACTCCGTCCGGCGGTGGCCGGGCGGGGTGCTTGCCACCGCCGTCCCGGCACGGGCCCGGTGGGCGGCCGCCGCTGATGGCCCTGCGGGGCGAAGTCCCCTACCCGCCCTTCCACCGTTCCCCGGGCGCTGCCCGGACCCGGTCCTCAAACGCCGGACGGCTGAAAATGCGCGGCGGGGCCGGGAGGCCCACCCGGCCGGGGTCGGAGGCTTCCGGGCCGGGGCGGGGACGGGGGCGGGGTGGGGTGTCGGCCTGGACGTAAAGCGTGATGTGTGGCGCAGGTACACCCCACGGCTGTCGAAGTCGAGCCCAGGGCGCCTAAATCATGCAGTCCAGGCCGACAC
>NZ_JBIAHN010000043.1:0-9495 GCF_042870555.1 Streptomyces sp. NPDC006487 | reverse complement strand
TGGCCGTCATGTGCGGGAAGAGGTTGAAGCGCTGGAACACCATGCCGATGTCCCGGCGCTGCGCCGCGACCTCGCTGTCCTTCAGCTCGTAGAGCTTGTCGCCCTTCTGCCGGTAGCCCACCAGCATGCCGTCGACGTACAGCCGTCCGGCGTTGACCTGCTCCAGGTGGTTGATGCACCGCAGGAACGTCGACTTGCCGGACCCGGACGGACCGACCAGGCAGAACACCTCACGCGGGGCGACCTCGAGGTCGATGCCCTTGAGGATGTGCGCGGCTCCGTAGGACTTGTGGACGCCTTCGGCCTTCACCATGGCAGTCGAAGTCATCAGGCCACCGCCTTGCGGTTCGAGAAGCGGGAGAGGTTCGCCTTGATCTTCTGCAGCGGGGTGGGCGGCAGGGACCGCAGCGAGCCGCGAGCGTAGCGGCGCTCCAGGTAGTACTGGCCGACACTGAACACACTGGTCAGGACGAGGTACCAGATCGAGGCGACGAAGAACATCTCCATCACCGCGAACGAGGTCGAGGCGATGTCCTGGGCGGCGCGCAGCAGCTCGGGGTACTGCACGGCGACCACCAGCGAGGAGGTCTTCAGCATGTTGATGAACTCGTTGCCCGACGGCGGCACGATCACCCGCATGGCCTGCGGGAGCACGATCCGGCGCATGGTCTGCGTCCGGGTCATGCCCAGCGCGTGCGAGGCCTCGCTCTGTCCCTCGTCGACGGACTGGATGCCGGCACGGACGATCTCCGCCATGTACGCGCCCTCGTTCAGACCGAGCCCCAGCAGGGCGGCCAGGAACGGGGTCATGACCTGGGTCATCTCGTCCTTGTAGAACCCGAGGTTCAGCACAGGGAAGATCAGGGCGAGGTTGAACCAGATCAGGAGCTGTACGTAGACCGGGGTGCCGCGGAAGAACCAGATGTAGAACCAGGCGATGGTGCTGGTCACCGGGTTCTTCGAGAGCCGCATCACCGCGAACAGGACACCGAGCACCAGGCCCAGGGCCATCGAGGCGACGCTGATCCAGATCGTGTTGAGCATGCCCCGGAGGATGGTCGGGTCGAACAGCTTCTCCGGCACGGTCGCCCAGCGGACGTTGCCCTGCGAGAAGGCGACGGCGAGCATCACGACCAGACCGATGACCACCACGGCGCTGACCCAGCGACCGAAATGACGAACCGGAATGGCCTTGATCGCCTCGGGGGGGAGGGAACCGGCCGGCGGGGTGTCCGCCGGGCCCGGGACCTTGTCGAGCTTGTCAGTCACAGTGACTGCCCTTCAGTGTGCTGCGGTGGTGCGCGGAGATCAGGAGCCTGCGTTGATCTTGGCCTCGGTCACGGCACCGGAGCCCGCGTTCCACTTGTCGAGGGCTGCCTTGTACGAGCCGTCCTTGATGATCGCGTCGAGGGCGGCCTTGAGCGCGTCGCGCAGCTCGGCGTTCTTCTTGTCCACGGCGATGCCGAAGAGACCGGCGTCGGTCGGGTTGGCGATGGCCTCGAAGTCGTTGCCGCCGCCGGCGGTCTGCGCGATGTACGCGGCGACCGGGGAGTCGTTGAGGTCGGCCACGGCGCCGCCGGCCTTCACGCGGGTCTGGGCCTCGGCGTCGGTCGGGAAGGACTCGATGGAGACCTCGGCCTTGCCGGCCGTCTTGCACTTCTCGGACTGGTCCTTGGCGGACTGCTCGTAGGTCGTGCCGCGCTGGACGGCGACCTTCTTGCCGCAGAGGTCGTCGAGGGTCTTGATGCCCTGCGGGTTCCCCTTCTTGACCAGGATGCCGGTGGAGGCGGAGAAGTAGTCGACGAAGTCGACGCCCGCACCGGTCTTGGCACCCTTGTCGTCCAGGCCCTCCTGACGGGCCTTGGTGTCGGTGAGCGAGGACATGACCACGTCGCTGCGGCCCGTCTGCATGCTGCCGATCAGGGTGTCGAAGGTGCCCGACTCGAACTTGAAGGTGACGCCGAGCTGCTTGCCGAGGGCCTCCGCGATGCCCGGGTCGACGCCGACGATCTTGCCGCCCTCGGTGAACTCCATCGGCGCGTACGTGGCGTCCGTGCCGACCTTGATGACGCCCGCGTCCTGGATCTTCTTCGGAAGCTTGGAGAAGAGCGGGGCGGCGTTCGCCTTGCCCGACGGCGTCGCGGCGGAACCCTTGTCCGTCTGGTCTCCACAGCCGGTGAGGATCAGGGCGCCGGCGACCGCGATCGCGCCGACCGCGGCGATCCGGGACCGGGCGGCGGTCGTACGGCGGGTGGTGCTTGCGGTCATGAGCTGGTTCCTCCGGCAGGTGGAAAGCATCGAAATGCGGCCCGGCACGCCTCATCGAGTGTCGCGACCTTGTGTGATTAGGGGCATCTTGCCATTCGGACTGAGTCATTCAGGCAGCCCGTCAGGTCAAAATCGGATAACGGCAGCCCCTTCGTACCCAACAGGACTGCGGACAAGGCCCCTCAGAGCCGCACGAACGGCCGTGACCTGGGCCTTTTGCCTCACTATTTACGGCGCGTCTCGCCCATCGGACAGAGAGGTTTGGACTTTTCGCCAAAACCGGGACAAGGGGCTTATGGTCGAGCGGGAATCGACTCGTCTGGGTGAGTGTTCTTCGGGTAGAACAGATCCTTACACCCCTCATCCGGGGCTCAGGGCGCGCGTGCGGCGCGCCCGCGCGTACGAACCTCCCCTTCGTGGAGACGGGCCTACAACCGTCGACGCGAAGACGGACGCGGTGCCCGCCCACCCCTTAACCAGGAGTGGCCACCCTCAACGATTCAAAGACTTAAGGGGTTAAGACAGTGGCAGCGGAGATCGTCAATCCTCGCAGCGACAGCGTGACGGACAACAACCCGGATGCGGTGTTCGCGCTGCACCGGGGCGGCAAGATGGCCATCGTGGCCACCGTGCCGGTCCACAACAAGGACGACCTGTCCCTGGCGTACACGCCCGGCGTTGCGAAGGTCTGCAGCGCCATTGCCGAGCAGCCCGAGCTCGTGAACGAGTACACCTGGAAGTCCAACGTGGTCGCCGTCGTCACCGACGGTACGGCCGTGCTCGGACTCGGTGACATCGGGCCCGAGGCCTCCCTCCCCGTGATGGAGGGCAAGGCCATTCTCTTCAAGCAGTTCGGTGGCGTCGACGCGGTTCCGATCGCGCTCGCCACCAAGGACACGGACGAGATCATCGAGACCGTGATCCGCCTCGCGCCGTCCTTCGGCGGGGTGAACCTGGAGGACATCTCGGCGCCCCGCTGCTTCGAGATCGAGCGCCGCCTCCAGGAGGCGCTGGACATCCCGATCTTCCACGACGACCAGCACGGCACGGCCATCGTGACGCTGGCCGCCATGCGCAACGCCGCGAAGCTCACCGGTCGGACCCTCGCCGACCTGCGCGCCGTGATCTCGGGCGCCGGTGCCGCGGGCATCGCGATCGCCAAGATCCTCGTGGACGCGGGCATCGGCGACGTCTGTGTCACCGACCGCAAGGGCGTCGTCTCCTCCGACCGCTCCGACCTGACGGACGTCAAGGCGGAGATCGCGGGCCTGACGAACAAGACCGGCCAGACCGGTTCCCTGGAGAGCGCCCTCGCGGGCGCGGACGTCTTCATCGGCGTCTCCGGCGGTACGGTCCCCGAGGCCGCGGTGGCGACGATGGCGAAGGACTGCTTCGTCTTCGCCATGGCCAACCCGAACCCGGAGGTCCACCCCGACGTCGCGCACAAGTACGCGGCGGTCGTGGCCACGGGCCGCTCGGACTTCCCGAACCAGATCAACAACGTGCTGGCGTTCCCCGGCATCTTCGCGGGCGCGCTGAAGGTCCGCGCGACCCGGATCACCGAGGGCATGAAGATCGCCGCCGCCGACGCCATCGCCGGCGTCGTGGGTGACGAGCTCGCCGCCGACTACGTGATCCCCTCGCCGTTCGACACCCGCGTCGCCGAGGCCGTCACGGCCGCGGTCGCCGCGGCGGCGAAGGCCGACGGCGTGGCCCGCCTGGCGTAGGCGCCGCACTGGCTGAACGGAAGTGGGGGGGGGGCGGCCCCCCCCCCCGCCGCCCCCCCCCCCGCCGGGGGGGGGGGCCGGGCCCCCCCGGGGGGGGGCGCCCCCCGCCCCGCCCCCCCCCGCCGGGTGCCCGGGGGGGCGGGGGGGCGGGGGGGGGGGGGGGGGGGGGGGGGCCGGGCGGGGGGGGGGGCCCGGGGGGGGGGGCGCCGCCCCCGCGGCGGGGGGGGGGGGGCCCCCCCCCCCCCCCCCCCCCCCCCCCCCACTTCCGTTCCCGGGCGGCCGGCGTTCGCATCCGGTCCGAGGCCGGCCGCATCCAGCCCCGCCGGCGTTTGAGGCGCGGGTCCGGGCGGAGCCCAGGGAACGGCGGAAGGGCGGGTCGGGGACAGCCCCCGCAGGGCCCGGCTCCGCCACGGGCCGGGGCGGGACGTCCGGACGGCCGGCCGCCGGGCCCGGGCCGATCACCGGAAGTGGACGGGGCGGCCCCTGGATCCCCGGGCTACCGACCGGTAGCCTCGCGGCCATGTTCGCTGCCTACGCCGCCCGAATCGACCGTGACCAGCCACTGAACGGCCTCGTGCTGGGCGAACGCCCCGCCCCGCAGGCCCGCCCCGGCTGGGTGACCGTGAACGTCAAGGCCGCCTCCCTCAACCACCACGACCTGTGGTCGCTGCGCGGAGTCGGCCTCGGGGAGGAGAAGCTCCCCATGATCCTCGGCTGTGACGCCGCCGGGATCGACCAGGACGGCAACGAGGTCGTCCTGCACTCCGTCATCGGCCAGACCGGCCACGGGGTCGGTCCCGACGAGCCCCGCTCGATCCTGACCGAGCACTACCAGGGCACCTTCGCCGAGCAGGTCACCGTCCCCGCGTGGAACGTCCTGCGCAAGCCCGCCGAGCTCTCCTTCGAGCAGGCCGCCTGCCTGCCCACCGCATGGCTCACCGCCTACCGGATGCTCTTCACCAACGCGGGCGTCCGCCCCGGGGACTCCGTCCTGGTCCAGGGCGCGGGCGGCGGGGTCGCCACCGCCGCCATCGTCCTCGGCAAGGCCGCCGGCCTGCGGGTCTTCGCGACCAGCCGGGACGAGGCCAAGCGCAAGCGCGCCGTCGAACTGGGCGCCGTGGAGGCGTACGAGCCCGGGGCTCGGCTCCCCCAGCGGGTCGACGCCGTCATCGAGACGGTCGGCGCCGCCACCTGGTCGCACTCGGTCAAGTCCCTGCGCCCCGGCGGCACCCTGGTCATCTCGGGCGCCACCAGCGGGGACCGTCCGGCGCACGCCGAGCTGACCCGGATCTTCTTCCTGGAGCTCAAGGTGGTCGGCTCGACGATGGGATCGAAGGACGAGCTGGAGGACCTGCTGTCCTTCTGCGCGGCGACCGGGGTCCGCCCCGTGATCGACGAGACGCTGCCGCTGGACCGGGCCCGCGAGGGCTTCGCGAAGCTGGAGTCGGGCGACCTCTTCGGCAAGATCGTCCTCACCGTCTAGCCACCGGGCCTCCCGCACCACCGCCCCGCACCACCACTCGGTGTCAATGTGGGTTGACACCTCCCGTGCGTCAACCTACATTGACACCCATGACGGAAGCTACCGATCTGGCCGAGCGCGCCGGTGACCGTGACCCGCGCGTGGGCCTGCGTGCCGTGGCCGCCCTCCGGCGACTGCTGGAGCAACTGGAGGCCGTACAGGTGCGCGGGGCCCGCGCGCAGGGCTGGTCCTGGCAGGAGATCGCGGCCGAGCTGGGCGTCAGCCGGCAGGCCGTACACAAGAAGCACGGGAGGCTCTGATGTTCGAACGCTTCACCCGGGAGGCCCGCTCCACCGTGACGGGCGCGGTCGCGGAGGCCGAGCGGACCGGGGCGCGGCAAGTCGGCGAGGAGCACCTGCTCCTCTCGCTGCTCGCACTGGGCGCGCTCGACCCCCTGGGCGTCGACCGGGCCGCGGTCTGCGCCGACCTGGCGGCGGCCCGCCGCAGGGGCGGGATGTCAAAGGCGGACGAGGAAGCCCTCGCGGGCCTCGGCATCGACCTCACGGAGATCGTCTCCCGCATCGAGGAGACCCACGGCGAGGGCGCCCTGTCGGGCCCGGCCCCCAGGAGCCGCTCCGGCCGCACCCGCTTCACCCCGGGCGCCAAGAAGGTCCTGGAGCAGTCCCTGCGCATCGCCCTGGGCCGCAAGGACCGCCACATCTCCACCCTCCACCTGCTCCTCTCCCTCCTGTCCCGCCCCGGCACACCCGCCGAGGTCCTCGCGGACCACGGGGTCACCTATGCGGGAGCCGAGACGGCCCTGACGGATTGAGCACCGGCACCCCTCCCCCGCGTTCTTCGATGCGACGTACAACCATCCGTGCGGCCCACGCGTCTCGTGCTGCAAAAGAACGTTTCCCAGGAGGTTGTGTCTGTGAAATCGTCCCGGATCACCGCATCGATCACCGTTGCCGCCGATGACACCGGCTGGATCGTGGGCGCTGCGGGCTCCGCGCCCCTCGCCGGCGCGGGCCTCCTGGTCGGCGCCCGGATGCGCCGCGCCGGCGCCCGGGGCTGAGCCGAGCCGTCTCAGCCCTGCGGGCCGAGGGCCGAGGCGATGCGGGCGGCCGCCTCCGCCAGGTGCGTACGGGCCTGCGCCAGCTGGTCGTCGCTGATTCCCCGGTCGCGGGCCGCGTCGCGGATGTCGTCGCGGAAGCGGTCCAGCAGCCGGTCCAGGTCGCGGGCCGGGTCTCCCGTCGCCGGCACGTCCCGCGCCCAGTCCGTGTCGGGAGCGGACGCCGGAGCGGCCGAAGGGGCGCGGGGCGCGGTCGCGGTGGGGGCCGCCGTCGAGCCGGAGCCTCCGAGCCAGGCTCCCGCCAGGCTGCCCAGGACTCCGCCCGACTTCGCGAACTGCTCCTGCAGTTGACCGGCGATGCGCTGGACCTCCTCACGGGCCCGCTCCTGCGCCTCCTTGGCCTGCCGGCGCGCCTGCTGCGCCTCCTCGCGGGCCCGGCGGCTCTCGTCCTTCGCCCGGCGCGCCTGTTCCTTCCACTCGGCCTTGGCCTTGCGGAGCTCCTCCTTGGCGGCCTTCCAGGACTCGTCCTCCACCTGCGTGGCCGACGCGCTGGCCGCGGCCCGCAGTTCGCGCCGCAGGTCGCCCGCCGCGCCGCTCACGTCGGCACGGATCTCGGCGGCCAGTTCCGAGACCGAGTCGCGGATCTCCAGTTCCAGGTCGGCCAGTTCGCCGCCGCGGTCGGCCAGTTCGGCGCGGCCCGCGTCGGTGATCGAGTACACCTTGCGCCCGCCTTCGGTCGCGTGCGTGACCAGGCCCTCGGTCTCCAGCTTGGCCAGGCGCGGGTACACCGTGCCAGCGGAGGGTGCGTACAGCCCCTGGAAACGCTCCTCGAGCAGCCGGATCACCTCGTACCCGTGGCGCGGGGCCTCGTCGAGCAGCTTGAGGAGGTAGAGGCGGAGGCGGCCGTGGGCGAAGACGGGCGGCATGTCAGAGCACCTTCTTGTCGAGCGCGAGCGGGGCGGCCGGGGTGGCCGGCCCGGCCGGTTCCGCGGGGGAGGTCTCGGCCGGGCGGCGCAGCAGCGCGATGGAGCCGGAAACGGTGGTGGCGCGCAGGGTGCCGGTGCCGGCGCCCAGAGTGCCGGTGATCCGCTTGGCGCCCATCTGGCCCGAGACCCGCAGGTCCTCGAAGGCGTTGGAGACGCCGCCGGTGGCGGTGTTGGCCTCGACCCGGGCGTCGGCCGGGTGCGGGAGGCGGATGGCGACCTGCCCGGAAACGGAGTTGAGGGAGATGTCGACCGGCCGCGGTGCGGGCCGGTCGTCCAGGGCGAGGTCGATCAGCATGTCGCCGCTGACCGAGTCGGCCCGTACGTTGCCGGCGGCGCCGTCGACGACCGTCAGGCCGCCGGACACGGAGTGGAATCCGAGCTCGCCGGTCACGGACTGGGCCTCGACCCCGCCGGAGACGGTGTGCGCCTTGATCCGGCCGGACAGGCCGACGAGCGTGGTGTCGCCGGAGACCCCGTGGATGTCGGTGCCGCCGTCGATGCCGGAGACGAAGACGGTGGCGCTGACGGTGGCCAGCTGCACCCGGGTGGCGGCCGGGACCGTGAGGGTCACGGTCGCGCTGCGCTCCCAGGCCTTGCGGCCGGAGTCGGAGGCGGACCAGGCCTTCCAGGGCTTGCTCTCGAACCACTGCTTGAGCCCCTGGGAGCCGTTCCAGGGGAGGTCTTCGTAGGAGATGGTGAGGGTCCCGCCCTCCTGCACGACGTGCAGGGGCGGCCCGTCCACCTCGGAGACCTCCAGGCGGGCCGGACCCTCCTCGGCGGCGACCACGTTGACCGTGCCGCCGGCCATCCGGACGCGGACCTCGGTCACCGGCTCCTCGAAGGCGAGCTTCTGCGGTGCGGCGACCGACCACACCTGCGGCGGACTCTGCGGATTCTGCGCTGCCTCTGCCATGGTGCTGGCCCTCCTCGGCGTACCTGCACGCAACATATCGCGTCTTCTGGCTAACACGATATATCGCGGTTGCGGGAAGTCAAGCACGTCAGGATGATCCAAAATCATCATTTTGGGCCGTTTTGGCTTAGCGTGTGGCCATGTCGATCTCCCAGACCACGGCGGGCGGACTGCTGCTCTGCCGCGCCGAGCCCCTCGCCGCCCGACCCGCCGCGCACATCCTGCGCGAGCGCCTGCTGCTGGCCCCCGCCGGCGAGTGGAGCGTGCTGGTGCCCGAGGCCAAGCCCTGGCTCGGCGGCGCGGAATCCGTGGCCGAAGTCCTGGCGGGCTGGGGTGCGGCGGTCGCGCTGAGCTCCAACTGGCCGGTGCTGAGCCTGTGGTGGGAAGACGGCCGGACCGGCTTCGTCCTGTCCTGCGGATTCCGCCGCTCCGCGGCCTACGAGTGGGACGCGGCGGGCCGCCCGCACCGCGAGCCGGACGCCCCGCACTCCGCGGACACGGACGCCATGCGGCTGCTCGCGGCCCGGCTCGGACTGGACCCGGTCCTGGACCTGGAGGAACTGGAGCGCCTCACCCGCCCCGACGAGGCTGCGGACGGCGAGTCCCGGCTGCTCGGCGTCATCGCGCTGCTGGCCCGCGCGGGGCTGGCGCTCCCGGCGGGCCTGAACCCGGGCGAAC
The DNA here is from genome assembly GCF_042870555.1 of Streptomyces sp. NPDC006487. Classification (NCBI taxonomy): domain Bacteria; kingdom Bacillati; phylum Actinomycetota; class Actinomycetes; order Kitasatosporales; family Streptomycetaceae; genus Streptomyces; species Streptomyces sp. NPDC006487. The sequence goes on along the minus strand of NZ_JBIAHN010000043.1, from coordinate 386 downwards.
CGGCCGACCGGCTGCGGGAAGCGGCCCGGGTCGCGCCGGCGGCGGAGCGGGTGGAGTGGGCGGGCTGGCGCGACACGGTGCGGGCGGAGCTCGCGGTGGTCGAGGACAGCCCCCTGGGCCCGTGGCTCCGGGGCCCCAAGGCCCGTCTGGCGGGTGCGGCCCAACTGGCCGCCGGAGCCCCCCTGATGCTGTGGGCGGCCCGCCGCCGCAGCCCGGGCTGGCTGGCCGCGGGCACCGTCCTGGTGACCCACGGCGCGGCCGCCCTGGCCTACGACCGGGCCCGCCGCCGCGCCTAGGTGTGTTGTCCGGGGACGTTGGTGACACGCGTGCTGGGTTCTTGAAATGGGTGAGGGCCTCCGGGTTCGGTGGGGATTGCGACATCTCAA
>NZ_JBIAHN010000042.1:0-12265 GCF_042870555.1 Streptomyces sp. NPDC006487 | reverse complement strand
CTATCAGACTCTTTCGTGTCCGATTCCCGGTCGAAGCGGGTTTCGCTTTCCAGTTCTTCGCTTTCGCGTTTCCCTTTCCGGCGAGTCCGACTCTAGCAGTTCTTTTCTTTCCCTCTGACCACTCTCCGTTTTGCCGAATAGGCATGCGGAAAGAAGGCGAGATCAAGATCGGAACAAGAGAGAGGAGGAGTCCCGTCCATCAGCCGTTCGCGAAATGTTCACGCGGGGCGTCCTGGCGGGAGTCACGACAGTACAGGCCTGCAGGGACCCAAGCAAATCGATTCAGGCGTATGGTCTAGTCCACCGGTCTAGTCCACTAGTCTCCAGGCCGAAGGACCAGTCCGGATCGGGACCAACATCGGGCGAACCCGAACATCTTGTGACTTATCCTTCTGGAGAGTACGCCGTTCGCGACAGGTAGTGACGGCGACACGACGAAGCCCCACCCCTGGGAGGCCCCCATGACCAGCGTGACGTCCCCACTTGCCGGGACCGCCATCGGACTCGCGGCAGTGCCCGACCCGGTGTTTTCCGGCGCCATGGTGGGACCGGGCACCGCCATTGATCCCGTGCGCGAGCCTTCGGCGGCGGTGTCCCCCGTCGACGGTGTAGTCGTCTCCCTGCACCCGCATGCGTACGTCGTCGTCGACGGCGAAGGCCACGGTGTACTCACGCACCTGGGCATCGACACCGTTCAGCTCAACGGCGAGGGCTTCGAGCTGCTCGTCAACAAGGGCGACACCGTGACCCGCGGCCAGGAGGTCATTCGTTGGGACCCCGCCGCGGTCGAGGCCGCCGGCAAGTCCCCCATCTGCCCCGTGGTGGCACTGGAAGCGACTGCCGATTCCCTGTCCGGCGTGATCGAGGCCGGAGACGTCAAGGCCGGGGACGCCCTCTTCGGCTGGCAGTGACCTCCGCCTTCTGGACGCACTGGCACATCCAACGCGGCGGGTGGACCCGCCGCTCAATCGGAGACAGGTGAAATGGAGACAACGCTGCGAGGCGTCGGCGTGAGCCACGGTGTGGCGATCGGCGAGGTTCGGCACATGGGCACGGCGGTTCTCGAACCGCCGGCGAGGCAGATCACCGCGGACGAGGCGGAGCGCGAACAGGGGCGCGCCCGTCAGGCCGTGGAAGCTGTATCGGCCGACCTGATCGCCCGGGGCCAGCTGGCCGGTGGCGAGGCCCAGCACGTGCTCGAGGCCCAGGCGATGATCGCCACGGACCCCGAGCTCATGGCGGACGTCGACCGGCGCATCGCCGTCGGCAGCACCGCCGAGCGCGGTGTGTACGACGCGTTCGCCGCTTACCGTGACCTGCTCGCCGGTGCCGGTGAGTACATGGCCGGCCGTGTGGCCGACCTGGACGACGTGCGCAACCGCATCGTCGCGCGCCTGCTCGGCGTGCCGATGCCGGGTGTGCCCGACAGCGACGAGCCGTACGTGCTGATCGCGCGGGACCTGGCTCCCGCCGACACCGCTCTGCTCGACCCGGCGCTGGTCCTCGGTTTCGTGACCGAGGAAGGCGGCCCGACCAGCCACAGCGCGATCCTCGCGCGGGCGCTGGGCGTGCCGGCCATCGTCGCGCTGCCTGGCGCCGGTGAGATCGCCGAAGGCACGGTCATCGCCGTCGACGGCAGCACCGGCGACCTGTTCGTGGAGCCCAGCGCGGCGAAGCGGGCCGAGCTGGAGGCCGCGGCCGCCGAGCGCAAGGCCGCTCTCTCCTCGTCCTCCGGACCGGGCGCGACGTCCGACGGTCACAAGGTGCCGCTGCTGGCCAACATCGGCGGTCCGGCGGACGTGCCGGCGGCCGTCGATGCCGGGGCGGAGGGTGTGGGCCTGTTCCGCACCGAGTTCCTCTTCCTGGACGACAGCAAGCACGCGCCGACCGAGGAGAAGCAGGTCGAGTCGTACCGCAAGGTCCTCGAAGCCTTCCCCGAGGGTCGTGTGGTCGTACGTGTCCTGGATGCCGGCGCCGACAAGCCGCTGGACTTCCTGACCCCGGCCGACGAGCCGAACCCGGCTCTGGGTGTTCGGGGCTTGCGTTCGCTGCTCGAACACCCGGACGTGCTGCGCACGCAGCTCACCGCGTTGGCGAAGGCTGCCGAGGGGCTGCCGGTCTACCTCGAGGTCATGGCCCCGATGGTGGCCGACCGCATCGACGCCAAGGCGTTCGCGGACGCCTGCCGCGAGGCCGGTCTGAAGGCGAAGTTCGGTGCCATGGTGGAGATCCCCTCCGCCGCGCTACGGGCGCGCTCGATCCTCCAGGAGGTCGAGTTCCTCTCGCTGGGCACCAATGACCTGGCCCAGTACGCCTTCGCCGCCGACCGTCAGGTGGGCGCCGTTTCGCGGCTGCAGGACCCGTGGCAGCCCGCGCTGCTCGACCTGATCGCCATGTCGGCCGAGGCCGCCCAGGCCGAGGGCAAGAGCTGTGGCGTCTGTGGCGAGGCCGCCTCCGACCCGCTGCTGGCCTGTGTGCTGACGGGTCTGGGGGTCACCTCGCTTTCGATGGGTGCCGCTTCGATTCCCTACGTGCGGGCGACGCTGGCCAAGTACTCCCTCGCGCAGTGCGAGCGTGCGGCTGCCGCCGCGCGTGCCGCGGACACCGCCGAGGAGGCCCGGCTGGCCGCCCAGGCGGTCCTGTCCGGCGAGTAGGGCAAGTAGGGCGCGTAGTTCGTAGGACGTTCGAGGGGCCTTCGCCGGTGGCGGGGGCCCCTCGGCCGTTCGCGGGTGGCGCCGTGCGCCCGGCTCAGTGGTGCGGGCCCGGTTCATCCACCTCGTAGCCGGGGCAGTACTCGACGCCGGGCTCCGGGCCCACGGGGTCTCCGGTGTCGGCGTCGGTGCAGTAGGCGTTGAAGACGGCCGCCGCCGAGAGCGGTACCAGTCGGCCGCGGTCCAGGCGCCAGCCGTGGACGCGGTCCCTGTCACCCTCGGTGGTACTGCGCAGCACCAGTCCCCCGGGCCCGCCGAGGGCCAGGCCCGCGGCGAGTACGGTCACGAAGTCCAGGCCGTCGCGACCGTCCACCCGGGGCCGGCCGCCCGGGCCGTTGCCGGTGTCGGCGTGCAGGACGGCCACGAGCTGTTCGTCCTGTGCCGGGACGCTGCACACCAGGTGGTGGTGGCCCGGACCGGCCCGGTCCACCAGGTGCCGGAGCGCCTCGGCGGCGCGCTCGAGCGAGGCGGTCCCGATGTCCTCTCCGCAGTCGGCGCAGCGGCCCACTTCGGCCAGCAGCGAGCTCGCGTACTCCCAGGTGGCCTGCCGGACGGCCGCGTCCACGAGGAGCGGGACCAGTTCGTCGATGGGCTGGCCGGCGTACGGGAGGCCGCCGGTGGCGCCGCTCAGTTCGGCGGTGAAGCGGGTGCGGGAACCGGGGGTGTCCGGCTCCAGTCCGCGGTCCGCGCAGTAGTCGGCGTACTCCTCGGCGTCGAAGAGGGCGACGGTGGTGTGGATGCCCTGGGCCGCGAGGGAGCGGAGCAGCCGGTCCACGTGGTCCAGGTAGTCGCGGTGGTCGTCGAAGGTGAAGCTGCGGTATCGGCGCATGGCCGCGAAGTCCCCGGCGTCGGCCAGGAGGCCGACGGTGCTGGGGACTTCGCGGCGCAGGCCGCGGCGCCTGCCGGTGCGGGCCGGACGGCCCGTGGTGGAGGTCCGGGTGTCGTTCGAGCGTGGCATGGTTCCCCCTGAGTAACGCGATCACTTGCTCACTCAGAGTAATCATGGCCACTGACAGTGGCCGCTCGCGTCAGCCGCGGGTGCGGGCGAGCTCCTCGTAGAAGTGCAGGAGGTCGAGGTTGTCGACCGAGCCGGGGTTGACCGCTTTGGCCATGGGGGCGCCCTGGAGGAGGCGCTTGACCGGGACCTCGATGCGCTTGCCGGTGAGGGTGTGCGGGATGCCCGGGACCTCGATGATCTCGTCGGGGACGTGGCGCGGGGAGAGCTCCTCGCGGATCGTGGCCTTGATCCGCGAGCGGAGGGCGTCGTCGAGGACGGCGCCGGGCGCGAGGTGGACGAAGAGCGGCATCCAGTACCCGCCGTTCGGTTCCTCCAGGCCGATGACCAGGGATTCCTTGATCTCCGGGAGCCGCTCCACGGCCTCGTAGATGTCCGCGGAGCCCATCCGGACGCCCTGGCGGTTCAGGGTGGAGTCGGAGCGGCCGTGGATGACGACGGAGCCGTGGTCCGTGATCGTGATCCAGTCTCCGTGGCGCCAGATGCCGGGGAACATCTCGAAGTAGCTGTCGCGGTAGCGGCTGCCGTCGGGGTCGTTCCAGAAGCGGATCGGCATGGACGGCATGGGGTTCGTGACGACCAGCTCGCCGACCTCGCCGGTGACGGGCTTGCCGGAGGGGTCCCAGGCCTGGAGGTCCGTGCCCAGGCAGGCGGCCTGGAGCTCCCCGATGTGGACCGGGAGGGTGGGGACGGCTCCGGCGAAGCAGCTGCAGACGTCGGTGCCACCGCTGACGGAGGCGATCCAGAGGTCCTCGGCCACCTCGTCGTGGAGCCAGCGGAAGCCGTCGGGAGGCAGCGGGGACCCGGTGGTGGCCACGCACTTCACGGCGGAGAGGTCGAAGTCGCGGGAGGGATGGACCTCCGCCTTGCGGCAGGCCATCACGTAGGCGGCGGAGGTCCCGTAGAGGGTGGCCTTGGTCCGCTCCGCGATGCGCCATTGGGCACCGGTGTCGGGGTAGCCCGGGCTGCCGTCGTAGAGCACGACCGTCGTTCCGGTCAGCAGGCCGGAGACGAGGAAGTTCCACATCATCCAGCCGGTGGAGGTGTACCAGAAGAAGCGGTCCTCGGGGCCCAGGTCGCAGTGCAGGCCGAGCTGCTTGAGGTGTTCGAGGAGGATGCCGCCCTGCGACTGGACGATCGCCTTGGGCAGGCCGGTGGTGCCGGAGGAGTAGAGGACCCAGAGCGGGTGGTCGAACGGGACGGGCTCGAAGACCGGCTCGGTGTCGGCTGCGGTGAGGGCCGACCACTCGAGGGCGCCCGCGGGGGCCGGCGTACCGAGGAGCGGGATGTGGACGACGGCGCGCAGCGAGGGGAGCTCGGCGCGCAGTTCGGCGACGGTGTCGCGGCGGTCGTGTTCCTTGCCGCCGTAGCGGTAGCCGTCGACGGTGAAGAGGACCACCGGCTCCACCTGCTGGAAGCGGTCCAGGACGCTGCGGGCGCCGAAATCGGGGGCGCAGGAGGTCCAGACGGCGCCGACGGCGGCGGTGGCGAGGAGGGCGGCGGTGGCCTCGGGGATGTTGGGGAGGTAGCCGCTGACCCGGTCGCCGGGGCGCACGCCCAGGGCGCGCAGTTCGGCGGCGAGTGCGCCGACCTGGCGGCGGAGCTCGGCCCAGGTCACGGGGGTGGGCTCGTGGGTCTCGTCGACGTGCAGCAGCGCCGCGTCGGCGGCGCGCGCCGGGTCCTCGGCGGCTCGCAGGGCGTGCTCGGCGTAGTTGAGGGTGGCGCCCTCGAACCAGCGCGCGCCCGGCATGGACCGGTCCGCGAGGACGGACTCGTACGGGGTGGTGAAGCGTACGTCGAACCACTCGGCGACGGCCTGCCAGAAGGTGTCCAGCTCGTCGACGGACCAGCTGTGCAGGGCCGGGTAGCCGCCGTCCGCGGGGGCGCCGTGGTGTTCGGCGGCCCAGGCCTGGAAGGCGGTGATCCGGGCCGCGGCGATCCGGTCGGGGCCCGGGGACCAGAGGGGCTCGGAGGGGGTGGCTGCTGCGGTCATGCGTCGGCTCCCGGTCACGTCTGCGGTTCGCGCCTCGTGGGCGTGTCGTGGTCTGGCGTGGTGTGTGGCGTGGTGTTCGTACGGTGCCATCGCGCGCGGGGTGTGCGCACGGGGGCTCACAGGGACGATGCCATGTGATCGACATCCGCACCAGAGTCGTCATCGGCGGACGACTGTGATCCTTTTGCGGGTGAACGGCAGTTGAACGGCGCCTTCTGGGCCGGGTGGCGGTGGCAGGGTGGGCGCCATGGACGGTCGTGGGCTGGTGCGTGCGGTGAAGGACCTCGGCGGCGAGCGGGGGCGGCGCGCTTGGCGCTCCGCGTGGCGCAACCGGCGCGTGGACGCGGCGGGTCTCGCGCCCCGGGGCGCGGAGCGGGCGCGGGTGCCGGGCGTGCTGACCGGTACGGAGCCCCGGGCGGGCGGTGGGGTGCTCCGGTTCACCCGTTCGGAGCTGCTGGTCCGGGTCACCGTGGGCGGGGCGGTGTTCTGGGGCTGGGACGGCTCCGCGCCGACGCCCTCGTACGCGGTGGCCGGCAGCGGGCCGGAGCCCGATCCGCGCGCCGTGCTGGAACCGGACACCGACGGCGGGTGGCGGGTGGTGTCCGAGCGCGTGACGGTGGCGGTGTCCCGGCACGGGGCGGTGGAGGTGCGCACCCCCGGCGGGACGGTGCTGCGGCGGGACCTGCCGCCACGGTGGTGGGAGCCGGCCGGCGGAGGCGGAGCGGCCCGCGGGGGCGAGGCGGGCGGCGGAGGCGGAGCGGCCCGCGGGGGCGAGGCGGGCGGCGGAGGCGGAGCGGGCAGTGGGGGCGAGGCGGGCGGCGGAGGCGGGGCAGTCGGCAGAGGCGGGGGCGCGCGGTGGCTGCTGCGGAGTGAGGTGGCGGCGGACGCGCGGGTGTTCGGGCTGGGCGGGCGGGCGGTTGGGCCGCGGTTGCGGGACGGGAGCTACCGGCTGTGGAACACCGATCCCAAAGGCGGGTTCGGCTCCGGGGGCGGTCCCGGCGAGGACCCCTTGTACATCACGATGCCGGTCCAGCTGGTGGTCGCGGACGCGGGCACGCACCTGGTCTTCCACGACAACTCCTGGGACGGGCGGGTGGTGTTGCGGGAGGGCGAGGAGGGGGCGGGCTCCGGCGCCGACCGGCCCGGCTCCTGTGAACTGCGCATGGAGGGCGGCCCCCTGCGGTGCTGGGTACTGGTGGGGCCTCCCGGGCGGGTGCTCCAGGGCTGGTCCGGGCTGACCGGCGGGGCCGCCGTGCCGCCCGAGTGGGCGCTCGGGTACCAGCACGCGCGGTGGGGGTTCGGGAGCGCCGCGGAGGTGCGGCGGATCGTGGCGGGGTACGCCGGGCACGGGCTGCCGCTGTCGGCCGTCCATCTGGACATCGACCACTACGACGGCCACCGGGTCTTCACCGTGGACCAAGAGCGGTTCCCCGATCTGCCGGGGCTGGCACGGGAGTTGGCGGACGGTGGCGTCCGACTCGTCTCCATCGTCGACCCGGCGGTGAAGACCGGCGACCCCGTGCACGCCTCAGGGCTCGCGGTCGGCGCGCACGGGGCCTTCGTACGGGACGCGGCGGGGCGGGAGGTCCGGGGCGAGGTGTGGCCGGGCGAGTGCGCGTACCCGGACTTCACCGATCCGGCGGTGCGGCGGTGGTGGGGCGGGCTGTACGAGGAGCGGCTCGCGCAGGGCTTCGCCGGGGTCTGGCACGACATGAACGAGCCCGTCTCTTTCGCTCCCTTCGGGGAGCGGACGCTTCCGCGATCGGCGCGGCACTCGCTGGACGGGGCCGGCGGGGACCACCGGGAGGCGCACAACGTGTACGCCCTCGCAATGGCGCGCGCGGGCTGGGAGGGGCTCGTACGGCTGCGCCCGGCCGAGCGCCCGTTCCTCTTCTCCCGGTCGGGGTGGGCGGGGATGCAGCGGTACGGGGGCACGTGGTCGGGCGACGTGGAGAGCAGCTGGGACGGGCTGCGGGCCTCGCTGGCGCTGGTCCTGGGCCTCGGGCTGTGCGGGGTGCCGTACTCGGGGCCGGATATCGGCGGCTTCTGGGGCTCCCCCTCACCCGAGTTGTACCTGCGGTGGCTGCAACTGGGTTCCTACCTGCCGCTGTTCCGGACCCATGCGGCGATCTGGGCGGGGCGGCGGGAGCCGTGGGAGTTCGGGGAGGAGACCACCCGGGCCGCGCGGGCCGTCCTGACGGAACGGGAGCGGCTGCGGCCGTACTTCGTGACGCTGGCCCATCTCGCGCGGCGGACGGGTGCTCCGTACGCGCGGCCGCTGTGGTGGGGGGCTCCGGAAGACCGGGCGCTGCGGGACTGCGAGGACGCGTTCCTGCTGGGTGACGCCCTGCTGGTGGCTCCGGTGCTGGAGTGCGGGTCGGACCGGCGGGCGGTGCGGTTGCCGCGCGGGCGCTGGTACGACACGGCGACGGGCCGGGCGTACGAGGGGCCGGGCCAGATCCTGCTCGACGCCCCGGCGGACCGGATCCCGGTACTGGCACGGGCCGGCTCGCTGCTGCCGGTGCGGGCGGCCGACGGGTCCGTGGCCCTGGAGGCGTGGGCCCCGGCTCGGGGCCGCTCGGGCGGCGGGGTGGTGATCCGGGATCCGGGGCCGGGCTTCGAGCCGGGCGAGGTGGAACGGTACGTGGTGCGGTGGGCCGGAGACGCGGTGGTGGTGGAGGACGAGGACGGGCAGCGGGTGGACGGCGTGGTGCTGCGGGGGCTTTGAGCTGGACGGGGCGGGGCGGCCGGGATCGCGGCCGTCCCTCCCGGGCCCGTGGGCGTGCCTACGCGTACCGGCCCTCGAACCACGCCCCCGCGGCCTCCGTGTGGAGCGGGAACGCCAGCTTCTCCGGGCCGCGCAGGACGTGCCAGCCGGTGGTTTCGTCCGTCGGGGCCGATGCGGGGAGGGAAGCGGTGGGGCGTACGGGCAGCAGGCCGAAGACGAGCAGGTGGCCGCCCGGGGAGCTGAGGGTGTCGGCGAGGGCGACTTCGGAGGCCGGGGCGTGGATGCCGGTCTCCTCGCGGAGTTCGCGGACGACGGACTCGCGCCAGTCCTCTCCGAAGTCCATGAAGCCGCCGGGCAGCGCGATGCCGCCGAGGGAGGGCTCGATGGTGCGGGTGATGACCACCAGGCCGGTGCCGAGCTCGTCCTCGACGGGGAGGAGGGCGACGGCGACCGGGAGGGGGTTGCGGTAGGCGACCGCGCCGCACGAGGGGCAGGTACGGGGCCAGTCGGCCGAGTCGAACAGGGCTCCGCAGGAGGAGCAGTGCGAGTCCTTCAGGTGCGCCGGCATGCGGCGATGGTATGCCAAGGGGTATGCGGATGACGGTCGTTGCGGGATGGGTGGGCGTGCTGGGAGTGCTGGCGGCGGTGGTCACGTCCGGTGCGGTGCTCACGCCGTCGGCGGTGGCCGCACCGGAACCGGGCTCCGGATCCGGACCGGCGATCCCGGACGGCGTGGCGGCCCCGCCCCCGGGCTCCCCCGTGGCCGCCCCGGCCGCCCCGGCCGTCGGGTTCGTCGCGGTGGGCGAGGTGGATGCGACCATCCGGCAGGAGATGCGGTACGCAACCTCGCGGAACTTCACCGGGGCGGTCGTGGAGGGCTATGACGAACCCGTCTGCCTGCTCGCCCGGCCCGCCGCCGAGGCGCTGCGGCGGGCGCAGCGCGAGGCCTTGCGCGGTGGGCACTCGCTGCTGGTGTACGACTGCTACCGGCCGCAGCGGGCCGTCGACCGGTTCGTGCGGTGGGCCCGGGACGGGGCGGATCAGCGGACCAAGGCGGAGTTCTATCCGGAGGTGGCCAAGGAACGGCTGATCCCGGAGGGGTACATCGCCGAGAGGTCCGGGCACAGCCGTGGCAGCACCGTCGACGTGACCTTGGCGGAGGTGGGACGGGGACCCCTGGACATGGGGACGCCCTTCGACTTCTTCGATCCGCTCGCGCACACCGACAGCCCGGGGGTGACGGGCGCGGCCCGTGCGCACCGGGACCTGCTCGGGCGGCTGCTTGGCGCGCAGGGGTTCGTGAACCTGCCCCAGGAGTGGTGGCATTTCACGTACGCCCCGGAGGCGTTCCCCGACTCGTATTTCGATTTTCCCGTCTCTGTCGCCTCCGTTCACCGCTGATTACCGTGCCCGCATGACATTCAGTTCGTACGAGGAGTTCTGGCCCTACTACGTCGCCATGCACTCCCGCGCCGCCACCCGCTGGATCCATCTCGCCGGCACCCTCACCGGTCTCGCGCTCACCGCCTACGGGCTGGCCCGCGGCCGCAAGCGCTATATCGCGGCCCTCCCTCTGATCGGGTACGGGACGGCGTGGCCGGCGCACTTCCTGATCGAGCGGAACAACCCCGCCACCTTCGGCGATCCGGCCTGGTCGCTGCGCGGGGACGCGCAGATGATCCGGATGATGCTGGCCGGGCGGGACGCGGAGCTCGGCGAGATCGCACGGAAGTGGCTGGCCGAGAACCCGTGCGAGGAGTGCGTTCCCGGGGGTGCGCTCCCGCTCGTTCCCTGACAGACTTCTGACGGTTCGTCAGATATCTTTCTCGGGAGGGGTCTTGGAACGCACACGCACACCCGTGGTCAGCGGGCGGTTCACCGGGGACGACGCGGACGGCGGGTTCCGCCTGCTCGGCACCCGGTGCTCCGCCTGCGCCGCCGTGTTCTTCCCGCGCGAGGACGCGTACTGCCGCAATCCGCGCTGCCCCGGCGGCGGCGAGCTCGCCGAGACCCCGCTCTCCCCGCGCGGCCGGGTCTGGTCCTACACGGACGGGCGGTACCGGCCGCCCGCTCCGTACCTGTCCGACCCGGACGCGCCCTGGACCCCGTACACCCTGGTCGCCGTGGAGCTGGAGGCCGAGGGGATGGTCGTGCTCGGGCAGACGGTGCCCGGGGTGGGCGTCGGCGATCTGGCGGTCGGGATGGAGGTCGAGGTGGTCGGCGGCGTGCTGAACGAGGATGCCGACGGCGTCGCCCGGACCACCTGGCGGTTCCGGCCCGTCGGGGTGGTGGCCGGATGAGCGCCGCCGTCGCCGACATCGCCGTCCTCGGGGCCGGCATGCACCCGTGGGGCAAGTGGGGCCGCAGCTTCGTCGAGTACGGGCGGGCCGCCGCGCGGGCCGCGCTCGCCGACGCCGGGCTGGACTGGACCGACGTGCAGTCCATCGTGGGGGCCGACACCGTGCGGTCGGGCTACCCCGGCTACGTGGCCGGAGCCACCTTCGCGCAGGCGCTGGGCTGGCAGGGCGCACGCGTGACCAGCGTGTACGCGGCCTGCGCGTCCGGCGCCCAGGCCATCGGCGCGGCCCGGGCGCAGATCCTGGCCGGGCTGGCCGACGTGGTGCTGGTGGTCGGGGCGGACGCCGCCCCGAAGGGGTTCTTCGCACCGGCGGGCGGCGACCGGCCGGACGACCCGGACTGGCTGCGCTTCCGGATCCTGGGGGCCACGAACCCGGCGTACTTCGCGCTGTACGCCCGCCGCCGGATGGCCCTCTACGGGGACACCGGTGAGGACTTCGCGCAGGTCAAGGTGAAGAACGCGGCAGCCGGGCTGCTGAACCCGAACGCCCGCTACCGCAAGGCCGTGACGGCCGAGGAGGTGGCCGCCTCGGCGATCGTCGCCGATCCGCTGCGGCTGCTGGACATCTGCGCCACCTCCGACGGGGGTGCCGCGCTCGTGCTGAGCAGCATGGACTTCGCGCGCTCGCGGGGGGTCGCGGACCCGGTGCGGATCCGGGCCGTGTCCACGGTGACGCCCACGTATCCCCGTACCGTCCTGGACCTCCCGGACATCGCCACCGACTCGACGACCGCGGCCGTACCGGTGCCCGGCTCCTTCCGGGCCTCGATCGCGCGGGCCGCGTACGAGGAGGCCGGGCTCGGGCCGGACGACCTCTCGCTGGCCGAGGTCTACGACCTGTCCACCGCGCTGGAGCTGGAGTGGTACGAGGACATCGGCCTGTGCGGGGAGGGCGAGGGGGCCAAGCTCGTCCGGGAGGGCGCGACCGCGCTCGGCGGGAGGATCCCCGTCAACACCAGTGGTGGACTGGCATCGTTCGGGGAGGCGGTGCCGGCTCAGGCCATCGCCCAGGTGTGCGAACTGACCTGGCAGCTCCGGGGCACGGCCGGGGAGCGGCAGGTGCCGGGGGCACGGGCCGGAATCACCGCCAACCAGGGGCTGTTCGGGCACGGATCGGCGGTCGTGGCCGTGCGTTAGTTGGTGGTGGGCCGCTGAACTGCGGCTGCTGTCCGAATGCTTGACGGCCCCCGGTGGCGGGTTCACACTCTCTCCACGGTCCCGCGCCGCGACCGGGACTCCCGGTTCCCCCCATGAGAGCTGCGGCCCGTACCCCAGTCGGCGGGGGTACGGGCCGCCTCCATGTGACGGCCCGGCCCTGGGGCCTGTCGTCGAACTCCCGTCTGCCTCGCGGTTTGACGACAGGCCCTAGGTGTGTTGTCCGGGGACGTTGGTGACACGCGTGCTGGGTTCTTGAAATGGGTGAGGGCCTCCGGGTTCGGTGGGGATTGCGACATCTCAA
>NZ_JBIAHN010000041.1:0-12465 GCF_042870555.1 Streptomyces sp. NPDC006487 | reverse complement strand
GAGGCCGAGGATGTGCGGGCTCGCCGTATCCCCGTCGATTACGCCTCGCACTCCGCGCATGTCGAAGCCATCGAGGAGCGGCTCGCCGAACTCCTCGCCCCGATCCGTCCTCGCACTCCCCGGATTCCCTTCCACTCCACGGTCACCGGCCGGCCCGTCACCGGTGAGCAGAGCGAACAGGGCGAACAGGGCGGACAGGGCGGACAGGGCGGACAGGGTGAGCGGCTCGACGCCGCGTACTGGTACCGCAACCTCCGCCACACCGTCCAGTTCGAAGACACCGTGCGCTCGCTCCTCGACCTGGGCTTCGATGCCTTCATCGAGATGAGCCCGCACCCCGTCCTCGCGATCGGCGTGCAGGAGACGGTGGAGACCGCGGGTGCCTCCGACATCGCCGTGCTCTCCTCCCTGCGCCGTGACGAGGGGGGACCCGAGCGGTTCCTGACCTCCCTGGCCGAGGCCCACGTACGGGGCGTGGCGGTGGACTGGTGGCTCGCCCCGGGCCCCCGCGCGGCCCTGCCCACCTATGCGTTCCGGCGCGACCGCTACTGGCTGCCGTCCCATTCGGGCGGCGCCGCGGCCCGTGCGGGCGACGCCCGCGAGGACCGCTTCTGGGAGGCCGTCGAGAACCAGGACACGACCTGGTTCGCCGGTGAACTCGGCGCCGAGGACGGCGACGCGCTCGCGCCCGCACTGTCCCTGCTGGCCGACTGGCGCCGCCAGGGCCGCGAGACCACGGAAGCCGAGGGCCGCCGCTACCGCGTCACGTGGCGCACCCTCGCCGACACTCCGCTGCCCCAGCTGTCGGGCACCTGGCTGCTCGCCGTGCCCGCCGGGCACGCCGAGGACCCCTGGGTCACCGGCGCCGCCGCGGAACTCACGGCGCGCGGAGCCCGCGTACTGCCGCTGGAGCTGTCCGGAGCACGCGACCCGGACAACCGTGGGCAGGACCGGGAGCGGACCGCCGAGGCCGTACGCGTCGTCGCCGACGGCGCCGAGCTGTCCGGAGTGCTGTCGCTCCTCGCGCTCGACGGCTCCGGCCCGGCCGCCACGCTCGCCCTCGTCCAGGCCCTCGGCGACACCGGAACCAGCGCACCGCTGTGGTCCGTCACCCGCGAAGCCGTACGTACGAACGACACGGACGAGCCGAGCGACCCGGTACAGGCGCGCACCTGGGGTTTCGGCCTGGTCGCCGCTCTGGAGCACCCCGACCGCTGGGGCGGCCTGATCGACGTGCCCGCCGAGCCCGACGCGCACACCCTGCGCCGGCTCTGCGGCATCCTCGCCTCATCCGGCACCCAGGGAGAGGACCAGCTGGCCGTCCGGGCCCGCGGAATCCTGGCCCGCCGCCTGGTCCGCGCACCGCGCACCGCCGCTGCCGCGGCCGCGCCGGCCGACGCGGGATGGCAGCCACGGGGCACCGTACTGGTCACCGGCGGAACGGGCGCGCTGGGCGCCCGCATCGCCCGCGGCCTGGCCGCCGCGGGAGCCGGACACCTGCTGCTGACCAGCAGGCGCGGCGGCGACGCCCCCGGTGCGGCGGAACTGGCCGAGGAGCTCTCCGCCCTCGGCGTGCGGGTCACCGTCGCCGCATGCGACGCCGCCGACCCGAAGGCGCTGCGCGCCCTGTTGGCCTCGATCCCCGGGGACCAGCCGCTGACCGCGGTCGTGCACGCCGCCGGCGTCCTCGACGACGCCGTCATCGAGGCGCTCACGCCGGAGCAGCTGGACCGGGTGCTGACGCCCAAGGCGGACGCGGCCTGGCACCTGCACGAGCTGACCCGCGAACTCGGCATCGACCTGGACGCGTTCGTCCTCTTCTCGTCCGTCATGGGCGTCCTCGGCAACGGCGGCCAGGCGGCCTACGCCGCCGCCAACGCCTCCCTCGACGCCCTCGCCCACCTGCGCCACGCGCTGGGCCTGCCGGCCGTGGCCATCGGCTGGGGCATCTGGGGCGGCGGCGGCATGGTCGGCGACGCCGCCGAGGCGCACATGCTGCAGCGCGGTGTCCCGGCCATGGACCCCGAACAGGCCGTGGCGGCCCTCTGGTACGCGGCGGCCCAGCCGGAGCCCGCGCTCGTCGTCGCCGACATCGACTGGCAGCGGTTCGCCCCGCGCTTCGCCGCCACCCGGCCGAGCCCGCTGCTCGCCGAACTGCCCGAAGCCCGCGAGGCACTGGCCGAGGCGGCTTCGTCGGCCTCCGCCGCGGGGACCGCCTTCGCAGGCACCCTGCGCGAGCTCACCGAGGCCGAACAGCTGCGTGCCGTACTGGACCTCGTACGGACCCAGGCGGCCGCGGTGCTCGGCCGTGCCCCCTCCGACGCGCTCGCTCCCCACCAGGCCTTCAAGACCTCGGGCTTCGACTCGCTCACGTCGGTGGAGCTGCGCAACCGGCTGGCCACCGCCGTCGACCTGACCCTGCCCACCACCCTCGTCTTCGACCACCCCACGCCCGCCGCCGTCGCCCAGCACCTGCTGACGATGCTGGTCGGCGAGACGACGTCCGGGGCCACCGGGCGCGCACAGCGCCCCGTCCGGGCCGTCCGGGCGGACGGCGGCACGCACGCCGAGGACCCGATCGTGATCGTGGGCATGAGCTGCCGCTTCCCGGGCGGCGCGGACACGCCCGCCGGACTGTGGGACATCGTCAGCCAGGGTCAGGACGTCATCGCACCCTTGCCGGACAACCGCGGCTGGGACACCGGGAAGCTCTACCACCCGGACCCGGAGCACCGCGGCACCTCGTACGCGCGCGACGGCGGATTCCTCTACGGGGCGGGCGATTTCGACGCCGCCTTCTTCGGGATCTCCCCGCGCGAGGCGCTGGCCATGGACCCGCAGCAGCGGCTGCTGCTGCAGACGTCCTGGGAGGCTTTGGAGCGGGCCGGCATCGCCCCGGACAGCCTGCGCTCCACCGACACCGGCGTGTTCGCCGGCGTGATCCACCAGGACTACGGCGCGCTGTTGCACGAGGCCCCCGAGGAGGTCGAGGGGTACCTCCTCACCGGCAAGTCCTCGAGCGTGGCCTCGGGCCGGATCTCCTACACGCTGGGTCTGGAAGGTCCCGCCCTGACCGTGGACACGGCCTGCTCGTCCTCGCTCGTCGCCGTGCACCTCGCAGTCCAGTCCCTGCGCAACGGCGAATGCTCCCTGGCGCTGGCGGGTGGCGCGATGGTGATGGCCACTCCCGGCCTCTTCGTCGAGTTCAGCAGGCAGCAGGGGCTGGCCCGGGACGGCCGTTCCAAGGCCTTCTCCGCCGACGCGGACGGTACGAGCTGGGGCGAGGGCGCCGGCGTCCTCGTACTGGAGAAGCTGTCGGACGCGCAACGCAACGGGCACCGGGTCCTGGCCGTCGTACGGGGCTCCGCCGTCAACCAGGACGGCGCCAGCAACGGCCTCACCGCCCCCAGCGGCCCCTCGCAGCAGCGCGTCATCCAGGCGGCCCTGGCGGACGCGGGTCTGTCCGCCGCCGAGGTGGACGCGGTCGAGGGCCACGGCACCGGCACCCGCCTCGGCGACCCCATCGAAGCCCAGGCACTGCTCGCGACGTACGGGCAGGAGCGGACGGAGGACCGCCCGCTCTACCTCGGCTCCCTGAAGTCCAACATCGGCCACACCCAGGCCGCGGCTGGCGTCGGCGGAATCATCAAGATGGTCGAGGCCATGCGGCACGGGGTGCTGCCCCGGACGCTGCACGTCGGCGAGCCCTCCCCGCACGTGGATTGGTCCGCGGGCGCGGTGGAACTGCTGACCGAGGCCCGGGAGTGGCCGGAGACCGGCCGGCCGCGCCGCGCAGCCGTCTCGGCCTTCGGCGTCAGCGGAACCAACGCCCACCTCGTACTGGAACAGGCCCCGCAGTCCGAGGCACCCGAGCCCCGGACGGCGGACGGGGACGGGGGCTGGGACGGCGACCGGATCGGGGTGCCCGCACTACCTCTGGTGGTGTCTGCGAAGAACCCGGCCGCCCTGCGCGCCCAGGCCGAGCGGCTGCTCGCCGCACTGGGAGACGCATCCCCGGCCGAGGCACTGGACTTCGCCTACTCGGCGGCCACCACGCGCGCGGTGTTCGAGCGGCGGGCGGTGGTGGTGGCGGGTGACCGTGAGGGGCTGGTGGCTTCGTTGGAGGAGCTGGCTGCCGGGCGTGGTGCGGGTGGTGTGTCGGTTTCGGAGGGTCTGCAGGCGTTCTTGTTCACGGGTCAGGGGTCGCAGCGGGTCGGGATGGGGCGTGAGTTGTATGACGCGTTCCCGGTCTTCGCGTCGTCTTTTGATGCGGTGTGTGAGGTTGTCGACCCGTTGCTGGGTCGGGTGTTGAAGCAGGACGTCTTTGATGGTGCGGATGGTGTTCTTGATCGCACGGAGCTGACGCAGCCGGCTGTCTTCGCTCTCGAGGTGGCGCTGTTCCGGCTTCTGGAGTCGTGGGGTGTGCGCCCTGATGTCCTGGCGGGGCATTCGATCGGTGAGATCGCCGCAGCCCACGTGGCTGCTGTGCTTTCCCTGACCGACGCCGCACGGCTCGTCGTGGCGCGAGGCGCGTTGATGCAGGCCCTGCCCGCGGGTGGAGGCATGGTCGCGGTGGCCGCCTCGGAAGAGGACATCACGCCGCTGCTCGTGGGCCGTGAGGGTCTGTTGAGCCTGGGCGCGGTCAACGGGCCTCAGTCCGTGGTCCTTTCCGGCGCCGACTCCGCACTGGCGGAGGTTGTGGCCATCCTCGAAGAGCGGGGCGTCAAGACCCGTCGTCTGAAGGTCAGTCACGCTTTCCACTCGCCGTTGATGGACCCGATGATCGACGAGTTCCGCACGGTCGTGGAGGGTCTGTCTTTCGCAAAGCCTGATCTGCCGGTGGTCTCCACCGTCACGGGTGAGCTGATCCCCGGTGAGGAGTTCGCTTCCGCCGAGTACTGGATCGGTCACGTCCGTCGGACCGTTCGCTTCCATGGCGCCGTACGGGCTTTGGAGGCCTATGGCGTTACGCGTTTCGTCGAGGTCGGCCCCGACGCCACCCTCACCGCCCTGGCGCAGACCTCCCTGAGTGGCGGGGCCGGGACGGCCTTCGCCGCCTCCCTGCGCAAGGACCGCCCCGAGGCCCGGACCCTCGTTTCCGCTCTCGGCACGGTCTTCGCGCACGGCGCCGCGGTCGACTGGGAGGCCTTCTTCGCAGGCTCCGGCGCACGCCGCACGGACCTGCCCACTTACCCCTTCCAGCACCAGCACTTCTGGCTCACGCCCACCCCCGGCAACCGTGCCCTCGGCGGTGCGTCGGCCTTCGGCCTGACCGATGCCGGCCACCCGCTCCTGGGCGGACTCATCGACCAGCCCGGAACCGACACCGTGTCCTTCACGGGCCGCCTCTCCCTCCAGACCCACCCCTGGCTCGCCGACCACGCCGTACTGGGCAACGTCCTCCTCCCCGGCACCGCCCTCGTCGAACTGGCACTCAGCGCCGGCGAACACCTCGGCACCACAACCCTGGAGGAACTCACCCTGGCCGCTCCGCTCGTGATCCCGCAGCAAGGCGGCATAGACATCCACGTAACCGTCGGCGAGGCCGACGAGGCCGGCCGGCGCCCGGTGGGCATCCACTCCCGCACGGGGGACAATCAGGCCGGCGAGCCCTGGACGCAGCACGCGGGCGGCTCCCTCACCTCCGGGTCAGCGACCCCTCCCGCCGGGGCCTGGACGTGGCCGCCCGCCGATGCGGAGCCCGTGGACCTCGACGCGCTCTACGAGTCGTTCGCCGAGGCCGACTACGCCTACGGCCCCGCCTTCCGAGGGCTGGCCGCGGCCTGGCGGCGCGGAGACGAGGTCTTCACCGAGACCCGGCTGCCGCGGGAACAGCACGCCGACGCGGCCGGGTTCGGTCTGCACCCCGCTCTCCTTGACGCCGCACTGCACGGGACCTTCCTCCAGGGCGGCGGCGAGCGGCGGCTCCCCTTCTCCTGGTCCGGGGCGCGCTGGTACGCGACCGGCGCCACGGAGCTGCGTACCCGCCTCGCTCCGGCCGGACCGGACGGCGGCATCCAGGTCACGTCCTACGACGCCGTCGGCAATCCCGTGGCCTCGGTGGACTCCCTGGTCCTGCGCCCGGTTCCGGTCGGCCAGCTCGGCCGTCCGGCCGAAGACCCGCTGTACCGGGTGGAGTGGGTCCCGGCGGCACCGGTTTCCGACGCACCCGCCGCGCGGACCGTCGTACTCGGGCCGGACGGCCCGTACCCCGACCTGGCCGCGCTGCGGGCCGCCATCGCGGCGGGCGGGCCGCTGCCGGAGGCCGTGCTCTGCCCGGTCGGCCAGGCGGCCGATCCGGCTGCGGCCGACGCCGATGTGACGGCCGATGTGACGGCCGACGAGGTACGGGCGGCCGGTCTCCGCGGGCTCGGGCTCCTCCAGGAGTGGCTGGCCGACGAGCTGCTCGCCGACTCGCGGCTCGTCCTGGTCACCGCGCGAGCCGTGGCCGTCGACGCGGACGAGGACGTACGCGATCTGGCCCATGCTCCGCTCTGGGGTCTCGTGCGGTCGGCGCAGGTGGAGCACCCGGGCCGGTTCGCCCTGGTGGACGTCGACGAGTCCGGGGCCGGGACCCTGCGGCTGGTGGCATCCGTCGCCCGCGGCGACGAGACGCAGCTGGCCGTCCGCGACAAGGTCGTACGAGTGGCCCGGCTGGCCCGGGTGGCGGCGCCGACAGGCGCTCCCGCGGACCTCGGTCCGGGGACGGTTCTGGTGACGGGTGGTACGGGCACGTTGGGTGCGCTCGTGGCCCGGCACCTGGTGTCGGACCACGGTGTGCGCCGTCTGCTCCTCACCAGCCGTCGCGGCCCGGAGGCGCAGGGAGCCGCCGAACTGGTGGAAGAACTGACCGCGTTGGGTGCCGGGGTGACGGTGGCGGCCTGTGACGTCTCCGACCGTGAGGCCCTGCGCGGACTCCTGGACTCCGTACCCGACCTGACGGCGGTCGTCCACACGGCCGGGGTCATCGACGACGGGGTCATCGGCTCGCTGACGGAGGGCCGGCTGGAGACGGTGTTCCGGGCCAAGGCCGATGCGGCCCTGCACCTGCACGAGCTCACCCGTGATCTCGGGCTGGCGGAGTTCATCCTGTTCTCAGGCGCGGCAGGCGTGTTCGGCAGTGCGGGACAGGCCCACTACGCGGCGGCGAACGTCTTCCTCGACGCGCTCGCGCAGCGCCGCCGGGCTCAGGGCCTGCCCGCCACCGCCATGGCGTGGGGACTGTGGGCGGAGCGCAGCGGAATGACCTCCCACTTGGACCGGACCGCACTGAACCGGCTGTCCCGCGCCGGTTTCGCCCCCATGTCCTCAGCGCAGGGCCTCGCCCTCTTCGACGCGGCCCGGGCGGCGGACCAGAGCACGCTGGTGACGCTCGGCCTCGATCGGCGGGCGCTGCGCGAGCAGGCGGCCGCAGGCAGCCTCCCGCCGTTCCTGAGCGCGGTGGTCCCGGCCCCGGCCGTACGGAGGACGTCGACCGCGGCCGGTGCCGGTGCGACGGCCACTGTGACTGGCGGAGCCCAGGGCGAGGCCACGCTCGCCGAGAGGATATTCGGTCTGCCGCAGGCGCAGCAGACCGAGCAACTGGTCGCCCTGGTGTGCGGCGAGGTCGCGGACGTCCTCGGACACGCCTCGGGCGCGTCGGTCGATCCCGCGCAGGCGTTCAAGGACCTCGGTTTCGACTCGCTGAGCTCGGTGGAGCTGCGCAACCGCCTCAACCGGGTCACCGGTCTCCGGCTGTCGGCCACGCTCGTCTTCGACCACCCGTCCCCGCAGGTCCTGGCCGAGCTGCTTCGGGAGGAACTGCTGCGCGGCCGGCGCCCGTCCGCCGACCGGGTTCTCACGGACCTGGCCGCCCTCGACGACCTGCTCGGCTCGGCCGAGGCCGGGGACCCCGCTCGCGGACGCATCGTCAGCAAGCTCGAGGAGCTGGTGGCGCGGTTCGGGGACCGGCCCGCGCAGACACAGCAGGGGAGCGCGACGGCGGAGGACGCGATCGAAGCGGCCAGCGACGACGAACTCTTCGCCCTCATCGACGGCGAGCTGTGAGCCGTGAGCACCACCGGCGCTACCACCACCAGCACCACCGGCACCACGTCCACCCCCGAATCCGGACCGATTCCGACGCACGAACGACATCGCGAGGCGAACCCAGTGACCACGGTGACCAACGAGGACAAGCTCCGTTCCTACCTCAAGCGGGTCACTGCCGACCTGCAGGAGACCCGGAGGAGGCTCCAGGAGATCGAGAACGGCCCCGCCGAGCCCATCGCGATCGTGGGCATGAGCTGCCGCTACCCGGGCGGGGTGGAATCCCCCGAAGACCTGTGGCGGCTCGTGGAATCGGGCGCGGACGGCGTCTCCCGGTTCCCGGCGGACCGCGGCTGGGACCTGGACGGCCTGTTCCACCCGGACCCCGACCACCGGGGCACTTCGTACGCCGAAGAGGGCGGATTCCTGCACAGCGCGGGCGAGTTCGACCCCGCACTCTTCGGAATCTCACCGCGCGAGGCGCTGGCCATGGACCCGCAGCAGCGGCTCCTCCTCGAGACGTCCTGGGAGGCGTTCGAACGCGCCGGGATCGATCCGCTGTCCGTCGGCGGCTCCCGCACGGGGGTGTTCACGGGGTTCATGTACCACGACTACCTGACCCGCCTGCCCGAGCTCCCCGAGGAGCTCGAAGGCTTCAGGGGAACGGCCGACGTGGGCAGCGTCGCCTCCGGCCGGGTCTCGTACGTCTTCGGCCTGGAGGGCCCGGCACTGACGGTCGATACCGCTTGCTCGTCCTCGCTCGTCACCCTGCACCTCGCCGCCCAGGCGCTACGCCGCGGTGAGTGCACCCTGGCCCTGGCCGGAGGCGTCGCGGTGATGCACACGCCGGACATCTTCGTCGATTTCAGCCGTCAGCGCGGTCTGGCCACGGACGGGCGGTGCAAGTCGTTCTCCGATGACGCGGACGGCACGGGCTGGGGCGAGGGCGTGGGCATGCTGCTCCTGGAGAAGCTGTCGGATGCCCGTCGTAACGGGCACCGGGTCCTGGCGGTCGTACGGGGTTCCGCCGTCAACCAGGACGGTGCGAGCAACGGTCTCACCGCCCCCAACGGTCCTTCGCAGCAGCGGGTCATTCGCGCGGCGCTGGCCGATGCGGGTCTGTCCGCCGCGGAGGTGGACGCGGTGGAGGCGCACGGCACGGGTACCCGGCTTGGTGACCCGATCGAGGCCCAGGCCGTGCTGGCGACGTACGGGCAGGAGCGGACGGAGGACCGCCCGCTGTACTTGGGCTCTCTGAAGTCCAACATCGGGCACACGCAGGCGGCTGCTGGGGTCGGCGGGATCATCAAGATGGTTCAGGCGATCGAGCACGGGCTGCTGCCCCGGACCCTGCACGTGAGCGAGCCGTCCTCGCGCATCGACTGGTCGGCGGGGGCGGTGGAACTGCTCACCGAGGCACGGGAGTGGCCGGAGACCGGCCGGCCGCGGCGCGCAGCCGTCTCCTCCTTCGGAGTCAGTGGCACCAACGCCCACGTGATCCTCGAACAGGCCCCCGCTGAGGGGCCGGCCGCCGCCACCGCGGTCGCCCCTGCTCCCGGTGCGGTGCCGCTCGTGCTGTCCGCCGACTCGCAGGAGGCGCTGCGGGAGCAGGCCGCGCGACTGGCCGCCTTCTGGGACGAGAAGCATGACGCGACCGTCCCCTCGATCGCGTACTCGCTCGCGACGACAAGGTCAGCCCTCGAACACCGCGCCGTCGTCGTGGCGGAGGAGCGGGAGGAGGCGCTGCACGCCCTCGCATCCCTCGCAGAGGGGACGGCGGCCGCCGATGCGGAACTGGGAGTCGCGGTGCGCGGTTCGCAGGCGTTCTTGTTCACGGGTCAGGGTTCGCAGCGGGTGGGGATGGGGCGTGAGTTGTATGACGCGTTCCCGGTGTTCGCGTCGGCTTTTGATGCGGTGTGTGAGGTTGTCGACCCGTTGCTGGGTCGGGTGTTGAAGCGGGACGTCTTTGATGGTGCGGATGGTGTTCTTGATCGCACGGAGCTGACGCAGCCTGCTGTCTTCGCTCTCGAGGTGGCGCTGTTCCGGCTTCTGGAGTCGTGGGGTGTGCGCCCTGATGTCCTGGCGGGGCATTCGATCGGTGAGATCGCCGCCGCGCATGTGGCCGGTGTGCTTTCCCTTGCGGATGCTGCACGACTGGTCGTGGCACGAGGCGCGTTGATGCAGGCCCTGCCCGCGGGTGGAGGCATGGTCGCGGTGGCCGCCTCTGAGGAGGCCATCACACCGCTGCTCGTGGGCCGTGAGGACTTGCTGAGTCTCGGCGCGGTCAACGGGCCTCAGTCCGTGGTCCTTTCCGGCGCCGACTCCGCGTTGGCGGAGGTTGTGGCCATCCTCGAAGAGCGGGGCGTCAAGACCCGTCGTCTGAAGGTCAGTCACGCTTTCCACTCGCCGTTGATGGACCCGATGCTCGACGAGTTCCGCACGGTCGTGGAAAGCCTGACCTTCGGAAAGCCCGGTCTGCCAGTGGTTTCAACCGTCACGGGTGAGCTGATCCCCGGGGAGGAGTTCGCTTCCGCCGAGTACTGGATTCGTCACGTCCGTCAGACCGTTCGCTTCCATGACGCGGTGCGGGCCCTGGAGGCCCACGGCGCGACCCGCTTCTTCGAGGTCGGCCCTGATGCCACCCTCACCGCCCTGGCGCAGACCTCCCTGAGTGGTGGGGCCGGGACGGCCTTCGCGGCGTCCTTGCGCAAGGGTCGTCCTGAGGTCCGGACCCTGGTTTCCGCTCTCGGCACGGTCTTCGCGCACGGTGGCAGGGTCGACTGGGAGGCCTTCTTCGCAGGCTCCGGCGCACGCCGCACGGACCTCCCCACCTACCCCTTCCAGCACCAGCACTTCTGGCTCACGCCCACCCCCGGCAACCGTGCCCTCGGCGGTGCGTCGGCCTTCGGCCTGACCGATGCCGGCCACCCGCTCCTGGGCGGACTCATCGACCAGCCCGGAACCGACACCGTGTCCTTCACGGGCCGCCTCTCCCTCCAGACCCACCCCTGGCTCGCCGACCACGCCGTACTGGGCAACGTCCTCCTCCCCGGCACCGCCCTCGTCGAACTGGCACTCAGCGCCGGCGAACACCTCGGCACCACAACCCTGGACGAACTCACCCTCCAGGCACCGCTGGTGATCCCCGAGCGAGGCGGCGTCCAACTGCACCTGTCCGTAGGTGAGTCCGACGCGAGCGGAGCCCGCACCATCGAGGTCCACTCCCGTGCGGGGGAGGACGTGCCTTGGGTGCGGCATGCGAGTGGCGTGCTGTCCGTGGGGGCGGGGGAAGCCGGTTTCGATCTGAGTGTGTGGCCTCCGCGGGGTGCCGAGCCGGTTGCCGTGGAGGAGTTGTACGCGGCCATGGCCGGGGTGGGTTTGGAGTACGGTCCGGCTTTCCGGGGCGTTCGGGCCGCTTGGCGTCTGGGTGAGGAGGTCTATGCCGACGTCGCGCTGTCCGAGGCTCAGGCGCAGGAAGCCGCACGCTACGGGCTGCACCCCGCACTCCTCGACTCCGCACTGCACGGTGTGTTCCTCGGCGGCGCCGGGCAGGGCGAGCGGAAGCTGCCGTTCGCCTGGAGCGCGGTGCGCCTGTACGCCACCGGCGCGACGGAGTTGCGGGTACGGCTGACCCCCACGGGGACGGACTCGCTCTCGGTGCAGGTCGCCGATGCGGACGGCAAGCCCGTGGCCTCGGTGGAGGCCCTTGCGCTGAGGTCCGTATCGGCCGCACAGCTCGGTGGTGCCGCGGTCCACGACACGCTGTTCCGGGTGGCGTGGAGCCCAGTGCCCGCCACGGAGGCTCCCTTGGGTTCCGGCGGGCTCGCGGTGGTCGGCCGCGATGCCGCCGTGTTCCTCCCCGGGCACACCACGTATCCGGACCTGGCAGCGCTCGCCGCCGCCGGACCGGTGCCCGAGCTGGTCGTCGTACCGTTCCTCGGGACTCCGGGGACTCCGGGGACTCCGGGGACTCCGGGGGCTCCGGGGGCACTCGGGACCCTCGGGCCCGACGCGGAGGCCGCGCACACGACCGTGCGGCAAGGTCTTGCCGTCCTGCGGGAGTGGTTGGCGGACGAGCGGTTCGCGGACGCGCGGCTGGTGGTCCTGACACGGGACACCGACCGCGAGCCCGCCTCTGCCGCCCTGCGGGGCCTGGTGCGGTCCGCCCAGGCGGAAAACCCCGGCCGCATCGTGCTGGTCGGAACGGACGGGGACCCCGCGTCGCTCGCCCTGCTTCCGGCCGCCGTCGCCACGGAGGAGCCGGAGACCGATCTGCGGGCGGGCGCGTCGTTCGCCCGGCGCCTGGTACGCGTGGAAGCGACCGGATCAAGGAGCTCCGGGCTCGGTTCGGGGACGGTTCTGGTGACGGGTGGTACGGGCACGTTGGGTGCGCTTGTGGCCCGGCACTTGGTGTCGGACCACGGTGTGCGCCGTCTG
>NZ_JBIAHN010000040.1:0-13910 GCF_042870555.1 Streptomyces sp. NPDC006487 | reverse complement strand
CTCGCCGTCCCGCTCCAGGCACAGACCCACCAGATCCTCCGGACCCACCCCCATGCCGCGCAGGAGGTGCGCCACCCGGTTCGCCCGCGCGTTCAACTCGGCGTACGTCAGATCGGTGCCGGCGCAGGACACCGCGACCGCGTCGGGGGTGCGCGCGGCCTGCGCCTCGAACAGCTCGTGGACACGGCGCTCTACGGGGTCCCTCTTTGCGGGACCACCCTCGAGCAGCGCCCTCTCGTCCGCGCCCAGCATCTCCAGAGCGGACACCCGGGTCGCCGGAGACGCCACCGCCGACTCCAGCAGCCGGGTGAAGTGGGTCAGCATGCGTTCCGCGGTCGTCCGGTCGAACAGCGCGGTGGCGTACTCCAGGCGCGCGGACAGGGCACCCTCGCGTCCCGCGTTGACCACGAGGGAGAGGTCGAAGCGGGCCGGCGGGTCGGCGGGAGGGAGGGCGGTCATCGTGACGCCCGGCAGCCGGTAGTCGTCGTCGTTGTCCTCCCGGAGGGTGAACAACACCTGGAAGAGCGGGGTGCGCGACCGGTCGCGTTCGGGTTCGAGTTCGGTGACCAGGCGCTGGAAGGGCACTCCCTGGTGGTCGAAGGCGTCGAGCACGGTGGCGCGGGTCGCGGACAGCAGGTCCTCGAAGGCCGGGTCGCCGTCGAGGCGGGCGCGCAGGACGACGCTGTTGATGCCGTAGCCGAAGAGCCGCTGCCACTCGGAACGGGTCCGGGCGGACAGGAGGGTGCCGACGGCAATGTCGTCGGCGCCGGTGTACCGGGCGAGGAGTGCCTGGAAGGCGGTGAGGAGCACGGTGAACGGGGTCGTTCCGCGTGCGGTGGCCAGCTCCCGGACGGCTTCGGCGAGTCGCGGGGCGAGCGGGCGTGCCACCGAGCCGCCGGAGGCGTCGCGTACGGCGGGGCGCGGCCGGTCGGTGGGGAGGTCGAGCGGGGTGAGGCCGGCGAGCTGCGCGCGCCAGTGGTCCAGGTGGCGGGCGCCTGCGGGGGCGGCGATCTGTTCCGCCTCCCAGGCCGCGTAGTCGGCGTACTGGTAGGGCAGTGGTTCGAGGGCCTGTTCGCCGGGGCCGGCCGCGTACAGGGCGCTGATGTCCTCGGCGAAGAGGTGTGCGGACCAGGCGTCGCAGGCGATGTGGTGGACGACCACGATGAGGACGTGTTCCTCGTCCGAGCAGCGCAGCAGGCGGCCTCGGATCGGCCATTCCCGTTCCAGGTCCACGGGGTGCGCGCGGGCGCGGGCGATCCGCTCGCGGACGGCGGCCGGCCGTTCGGCGGCGGGGACGGCGGACAGGTCCTCGAGGAGCAGTTCGACGGGGCGGACGGGGTCGATCAGCTGGGCCGGCTCGTCGCCGAGCAGTTCGTACCGGGTGCGCAGGACCTCGTGCCGGTCCAGGAGCGCCTGCCAGGCCCGGCCCAGGGCTGCCGTGTCGAGGGGGCCGCGCAGGTGCAGGGCGACGGGGACGAGGTATTCGGGGCTGTCGGGTTCGAGCCGGTTCAGGAACCACATCTGGCGCTGTCCCTGGGAGAGGCGCAGCGGGCCGGTCCGGTCGGCTCGGGACGGGCCGGAGCGGCGGGCGCCCCCGGATCCCGGCCGGGCGAGCCGCCGCCTGAGCAGCTCCGCGCGGAGGTCGTCCCGTTCACCGTGCGTGTTCATGCCCGTGCTCCGTTTCCTTCTGTGCGGTGGGGGCGGTGTCGTCCTCGGTCCGGAGCGCGGGGGCGGCCGCCGCCGTGGCGGCGAGTGCCGTCATCGTGATGCCGAGTGCCAGGAAGACGGGGGGCGCGCCCCAGGCGGACAGGGCGAGGCCGCCGAGGAGCGCGCCCAGCGCGTTGGCTCCGGTGGCGAGGAGGTGTGAGGTGGCGCCGACCCGGCCCTGGAGTGCGTCGGGGGTGGTGCGGATCTGGTGGACGGCGGCGGACACGTTGAAGACGCCGGTGAGGTAGCCCGTTCCGGCGAAGAGCACACCGAGCGCGAGGGGGTGGCGGGCGAGGGCCATGGCGGTGATCAGGGCGGCCCAGGCGAACAGGCCGGCGACGAGGACCGTACGGAGGCTGATCCTGCGCTGCCACCAGTTCCCGGTCAGTGCGCCCGCGATGCCGCCCGCCCCGCCCAGTCCGACGATGACGGCGACGGCGTGCTGGGCGCGGCCGTCCTCCTTGACGAGGACGAGCAGGGCCAGGGGCAGTACCTGGAGGAGGAGGTTGCTGCCGGCGACGAAACCGAGTGCGGCGCGCAGGAACCGCCGGCGCGCCAGCCAGCGCATCCCTTCGGCGAGGTCGGCGCGCAGGCTCTTGGGGGGTGTGTCGCGGCGCTGCTGGAAGTCCTTGCGGATCAGCAGCAGGCTGCACAGCGAGGCGAGTCCGGCGAGCGCCGAGAAGAGGAAGGGGGCCCAGCGGGCCGCGCTCTGCAGGAGGACGCCGCCGGGCTGGCCGAGGAGTACGGCGGCCCGGCCGCGGGCCTCGTTCTGGGAGAGGGCGGCGGGCAGCAGGGCGGGGTCGACGACGTGGCGTACAGCTCCGCGCTCGGCGGTGCGGTGGATGACGGCGAGGCTGGTCTCCACACAGGCCACGGCGGCGAGGTGGGCGACGGAGAACAGGCCCGCGGCCAGGGCGAGGGCGGCACTGGCCAGTGCCAGGGCCCGGCCGGACTCGCAGAGGATCATCAGCCGCCGCCGGTCGAACCGGTCGACGAGGACGCCGGCGGGCAGCTGTACGAGGAGCAGGGGCAGCAGCGCGGCGAAGGAGACCGCCGAGGTCGCCAGGGGCGAGTCGGTGTGCCAGAGCACGACGAGCGGATAGGCGGCCCCGGCGACCCGGTTGCCGAGCAGGGAGGCCGCGGCGCCGGACCACAGGAGCAGGAAATCGCGGCCCAGCCGCAGCGGGACCGGGCCGCCGGCCGGTGCCTCTCCGGGGGTTCCGGAGGTCATCCGTCCGATGCCTCGGCCATGGCCACGGCTATCTTGCGGGGTCCGGTGAAGGGTTCGCGGCCGTGGGCGGCCAGCATGTTGTCGACGATGAGGATGTCGTCGCGCTGCCAGTCGAAGCGGGTGGTGCTCGCTCTGTAGGCGGCCCGCAGGTGGTCCATCACCTCCTCGGGGATGCGTCCGCCGTCGCCGTAGTAGGTGTTGGTGGGCAGGTCCTCCTCCGTGAAGATCTCCCGCAGGCCTTCCTGGACTTCGGGGGCGAGCGTGGTGACGTGGAAGAACGTGGCGTGGTTGAACCAGACGGGGGTGCCGCTCCCGGGGTGGGTGTGGACGGCCTTGCGCACGGCGGTGGTGCGCAGTCCGCCGTCCGGCCGCCAGTACGGTTCGATGCCCTTGCCGCGGCAGTACCGCTCGACGGCGGCCCGGTCGTCGGTGCCGAAGGTCTGGTCCCAGGGGACGCCGAACTCCGGGTGGAAGTTGCGGACGACGCGCCAGCCGCGCCGCTCGAACTCCTCCCGCACCGCGGGGTCGATGCGCCGGTACACCTCGCGGATGTCGGCGAGCGGGGTCGCTCCCTGGGTGAGGGCCGGTTCGATGCAGAAGAAGTAGAGGGTGTGCGGCCAGACGGCCTGGTAGGAGTTCTCGTTGTGGAGGAAGATCTCCTCGGCGGGCGGGTAGTCGGTCGAGGTGTACACCTGCCCCTTGATGGTGGACCGGGGTGAGGAGCGTTCGGCGTAGGTGAGGGGCGCGGAGCCGGAGAAGGCGCGGACGGCGCCGTCGAGGCCGTCCACGCCGCCGACTTCGAAGCCGCGCAACAGGATGGCGCCCTGTTCGGCGAGAACGCGGCGCAGTTTGTCGCGGTTCTCCGTGAGATAGGTGTCGGCCGGGGTGCCCGGCTGCGCGATGATCTCGGTGGCGGTCATGGGGCGCAGGCTCCTTCTGTTGCCTCGGTGCGGGTGTATGCGTAGAGCCGCACCGGACCGGTGCAGGCGGCTTCGCGGGCGAGCGCCGCGAAGACCCCCGGTTCCGTGTCCAGGCTCTGGACGAGCCAGCGGTACGGGCCGTTCGGTTCGGTGTGGGCCACGTGGACGGGGCCGTCGGTGGCGGGCCGGACGTCGATGGAGCCGAGGTCGGCCGCGATGCCGACGCCGCTGGCCTTGACCACGGCCTCCTTCCTGGTCCAGCAGCGCAGGAAGACCTCCTGGCGGCGGCGTTCGTCGGGCTGGGCCCGCAGGTGGGCGAGTTCGGCGGCGGTCAGCACGATCTCGGACGAGCCCTCGACGTCGACGGTGCGGCCGTCCTCGATGTCGGTGCCGACCTGGTGGCCTGCGGCGACGGCGACCAGCCACAGCGCGCCGGACCGGGAGAGGTTGAAGTCCAGGTCGGTGGGCGGCCAGTCGATGCGCGGCCGGCCGTGCAGGGGGTGTGCGCAGCGCGGGCAGGGCTGTCGCCCCAGTTCGATCTGCTCGGGCGGCACGCCGAGGTAGCCGGCCAGGATCCGGCGGAGCGCGGCGTGCGCGCC
Organism: Streptomyces sp. NPDC006487; assembly: GCF_042870555.1. NCBI lineage: Bacteria > Bacillati > Actinomycetota > Actinomycetes > Kitasatosporales > Streptomycetaceae > Streptomyces > Streptomyces sp. NPDC006487. The sequence goes on along the minus strand of NZ_JBIAHN010000040.1, from coordinate 9,453 downwards.
CGCGTACCTGGCGGCAACCTGATGTGCCCTGCGCCGTACGGTCTCCAGTTCTTCGGCGGAGAGCACCGCGGCGTCCCGCGGGTCCAGCAGGTCCGGGGCCCGGCCCTGCCAGATGTGGACGGCGTCCTGCGCGCGCAGGTGCTCGTATGCGGCGGTCATGGCGTCATCAGTCCGACATCGCCACCAGCACCCGGCGGTTGCCGGTGAAGGGGCGGCGGCCGTGGGCGAGCAGGACGTTGTCGATGAGCAGCAGGTCGCCCTGGGCCCAGTCGACGTCGACGGCGTGTGCCAGGCCGCGGTCGCGGATCTGGGCGACGTACGCCTCGGGGATGGGGCTGCCGTCGGCGAAGGTGACGTTCTGCGGGAGCTCGTCCTCGGGAAGGATCTGGGCGAGCGCGGCGGCCGTGTCGTCACCGAGGCCCGCCGGATGCCACTGGTCGGCCTGGTTGAACCAGACCTCGGCGCCCGTCACGGGGTGCCGGGTCGTGGCGGGGCGCACGGACTCGACGCGGATGCCGCCGTCGCCCTTCCACTTCCAGATGGCCCCGGTGCCGTCGAGGAACTTCTCGACCTCTTCCTGCAGGTCGGTCTCGAAGGTGGCCTGCCAGGACTTGCCCAGGCCGTAGCCGTCGTGGAGGTTCTGCACGTAGCGGACGCCGCCGGCGAACGCCTCGCGCACCTCGTCGTCCAGGGACTCCAGCCACCGGGCCGCGTCGAGGACCGGGGTGGCCCCGCCGCCGCCCGGGCGGATCTGGCAGTAGAACGCGAGGCGGGCCGGCCACGCGTACGCGTAGCTCATCTCGTTGTGCATGGAGATCGTGAACTCCGGCGGGTACTCCGTCGAGGTGTAGACGTTCCCGCCGACCTTCGTCCGCGGCGAATTGCCGTGCACGTAGGCGAGCCGGCGCGGCAGCACGACGCCGAGCACGCCGTCGAGGTCGTCCGCGGGAACGTCGAACCCGCGGAAGACGAGGGCTTTCTCCTGTACCAGGAGGCTGTCGAGTTCGTCGCCGAGCGCGGTGAGGCGGTCGACGAGCTCCTGTGCGCCGCCCGCCTGCTCCGCCTCGATCTCCAGCGGTGTCCAGGTCTGTTCGGTCATGTGACCCATCCCTCTACTTTTGTGCGGATGCCTACGGGAAAGCCATGGAGGTTCGATAGCGCCCCACTTCTTCCAGGCGCTGCGCGATGTCGGAGGTCAGTTCCGCTTCGCACGGGGCGAGGTAGAAGTGGTCGCCGGGAAAGCTGCGCAGCACGAAACCGCCCGCGATGCTGAGCTCGGCCCACGCCTCCACGTCCGCGCGTACCCGCCCGGATCCGGGGTCGTCCTCGCCGATGTAGGCGGTGACCGGTGCCCGCAGGGGAGCCGGCCGGACGGGGCGGTAGGACTCGATGAGCCGGTAATCGGCGCGCAGCGCGGGGAGCAGCAGTTCCCGCAGTTCGGGGATGTCGAAGACCTGGGAGCCGAGGTCGCCCAGGCTGCGCACGCCCGCGATGAGCGTGTCGTCGTCCGCGCGGTGCAGCCCGCTGGTCACGGCCCGGTGGGGCGCCGCCCGGGCGGAGACCAGCAGCCGGGCGGCCGTGGTCCCGTGCCGGGCTTCCATGCGGCGCGCCACCTCGTAGGCGACGGCGGAGCCCATGCTGTGCCCGAACAGGGCGACCGGCCGGTCCAGGTAGGGGACGAGGGCGTCGGTGATGCGGTCCGCGAGGGTGTCCATGTCTTCGACGCAGGGTTCGGCGAGCCGGTCCTGCCGGCCGGGGTAGCGGACGGCGAGGAGTTCGATGTCGGCGGGCAGCCGGGCGCGCCAGCCCTGGTAGAGCTGGGCGGTACCGCCGGCGTGCGGGAAGCAGACGAGTCGCAGTCGCGGGTCGGCGGTCTGGCGGTGGACGCGGAACCACTGCGCCGCGGTGTCAGTCATGCGGCTTCCCCCTTGGCTTTTCGTCGGTGTCGTTGGTGTTGTCGGCTTCTTCGTCGTGGTCCTCGCCGGAGGCGGCAGGGGCCGGAACGGGGGCGTCTTCGGTGCGCAGTGCCGGGCTGGCGGCGGCGCCGAGGGCGAGCACGGCCATCGCGGCGCCGGTCAGCAGCACCGAGTGGGCGGCGCCCCACACTTCGAGGGCGAGCCCGGCGAGCAGTGCGCCCAGCGAGTTGGTGCCGGAGGAGATCAGGTTCGCGGTACTGGCGACGCGGCCCTGGAACTCGTCGGGCGTGGTGCGGACCTGGTAGACGGCGGCGGCCACGTTGAAGACCGCGCCGACCAGGCTCGTACCGGCGAACAGCACGCCGAGCAGCACCGGTTCGGCGCTGCTGAAGGAGACCGCGGTGATCAGGGCGGCCCAGGCGGCCATGCCGCCGATGAGGACGGCGCGCTGGCTGAGGCGGCGCATCCACCAGCCGCCGGTGAGGGCGCCGATCATGCCTCCGATGCCACCGCCGGTGACGACGACGGCCAGGACTGCCTCGGACCGGCCCTCGTCCTTGATCATCAGGATCACGGCGAGGCTCAGCACCTGGAACAGGGCGTTCGTGCCGGCGACGAAACCCAAGGCCGTACGGAGGAACCGCTGCCGCCACAGCCAGCGCATGCCCTCGGCGACCTCCCGGCTCAGCCGCTGGCGCTCCCCCACCCGCTCCTGCTGGAACTCCTTGCGGATGAACAGCAGGCTCAGCAGCGAGAGCAGGTAGGCGACCGCGCCGAAGAGGAACGGGATCCAGCGCACCGCCGTGTAGAGCAGGATCCCGGCGGGCTGGCCGAGCAGGCCGGCCGCCCGGCCGCGCGCCTCGTTCTGCGCGAGGGCCTGCGGCAGCTGCACCTCGGGCACCACGTTGCGTACGGCGCCGCGCTCGGCGAGCCGGTAGAAGACGGTGAAGCAGGACTCCGCGAAGGCCACGGCGGCGATGTGCGCGACCGAGAACCGCCCGGCGAGCACGGCGGCGGCGACCGTGCCCAGCGCCAGCGCCCGGCCCGCCTCGCACACGACCATGAGCCGCCGCCGGTCCCAGCGGTCCACCAGTGCCCCGGCCGGCAACTGGACCAGCAGCATGGGGAGCATGGCGGAGAAGGCCACCAGCGACATGGCCATCGGCGATCCGCTGTGCCAGAGCACCAGCAGCGGATAGGCGACCGCGGTGACCCGGGAGGCGAGGAAGGACATCCCGGCGCCGGACCACAGGAGCACGAAGTCGTGGTTCTTGCGCAGCGGAGGCGGGGGCGGCGACGGCCGGGATCCGGCCGTCGCCTGGGGGGCGGTCGTCACAGCTGCCGCCCGTCCTCTTCGTCACCGGCGGCCACCGGCCCGCGGCGGCACCATTCGAGGACCGCCATCGCGCTGTGCATCTTGTTCTCCGCCTGGTGGAAGGCGATGCTCGCCGGACCGTCCAGGACCTCGGCGGTGACCTCGTCGCCGCGGTGTGCGGGCAGGTCGTGGAGGAAGACGGCCTTGGGGCTGTCCTCCCACAGCCGCCGCGTCACCTGGAAGGGCGCGAAGATCCGCCGCCAGTCCGGGTCGGCCTTGGCGGTGCCGGTGGTCTGCCAGCGCGTGGTGTAGATCGCGTCCTGGTCGGCGGGCAGGTCGTCCATGTCGTGGCGTTCGGTGAACCGGCTGCCGTACCGGGCCGCCTGCTGCTCGGCGCGGGCCCGGAACCGGTCGGCGAGCCCGTAGCCCGGCGGCGTGCGCAGCTCCAGTTCGGCGCCGGGGAACCGGGTCATGGCCAGCGCGAGCGCGGACACCGTGTTGTTGCCCTCGCCGATGTAGAGGAGGCGCAGCCCCTCGATCCGGCCGAACCAGCGCTGAAGGGTGGTCAGGTCGGTGAGCGCCTGGGTGGGGTGCTCGTCGGCGCACATCGCGTTCACCACCGACATCCGGTCCTGGGCGGCCCAGGCCCGCATCTCGGCGGGGTCGTCCGCCGTCCGCGCGACCAGGACGTCGAGCATCCGGGAGAGCACCCGGCCGGTGTCCTCGCTGGTCTCGCCCGTGCTGAGCTGGAGGTCTCCGGGCCCGTACGAGACGATCTGTCCGCCGAGGCGCAGCGCGCCGGCCGAGAACGCCGTACGGGTCCTGGTGGACGTACGGCTGAAGTAGACGCCGACGACGTCCCCGTCCAGCGGGCGGGACCCGTCCCGGCTCCCGGTCGAGAACCGGGTCCCGCGGGCGACGATGGACCGCAGGTCCTCGTCGCCGAGGTCGTCGATGGATATCAGGTGGCGCATGGCGCCCGTCCTTCCCTGGGCTGGTCGGTGTCGGTCATCAGCGGTCCCGGCCCCACTGGCCGGCGAGCTCTCCGCCGCCGAGGCCCGACTGCTCCCTCAGCTGCGCGGACACGGCCTTGATCGCCGCGCGGCCCGATTCGGCGTTGGTGAGGACGACGAACCCGGCGCCGTCCGACATCCGGACGATCAGCATGTTGCGGTAACCGTGCGGCTCCCCGCCGTGGCCCGCCTCCAGGTCGGGGGCCCGGCCGTCCACGACCGCGCCCAGGCCGTAGAACGTTCCCTCGCCGACGGGGGTGAGCAGCCGTTCGGCGAGCGGCCGGGACAACAGCGCTCCGGCCTCTCCCAGATAGGCCCGGCGGAGTTCGACCGCGGCCTTGGCCAGGTCGGCGGCGGTGGACCACAGGCCGGAGGAGGCCATGTGCGGTCCGACCCGCCAGCCTCCGTCCACGGGCCGGCCGACCGGGTCGTGGCCGGCGGCCGGCGGCTTGCCCGAGGTGGCCGGGAAGTCCGGCTCGAAGCCGCTGGACGCCATCCGCAGGGGCTGCAGGACCGTGGTCCGCATCAGCTCGGCGAACGCAGTGCCCGTCACGTCCTCCAGCAGCTGCTGGATCACCCAGTAGTTGGTGTTGGAGACGAGGAACCTGGTGCCCGGCGCGACCTCGCTGTGCACCTGCGCGAGCAGGTCGGAGAGCGGGGGCACCGGGACGCCGGGGGCGACGCCCGCGTAGGGGACGGAGACCAGGCCCGACCAGTGCGAGAGCAGCTGGGCGAGGGTGACGGCGACGGGGGTGCCGTCCCGGTCTGTCAGCTGCCTGCCGGTGAGGTAGGTGTTGACGTCGGTGTCGAGGTCGAGCCTGCCCTCGTCCACGAGGCGCAGCACGCCCAGGGCGGTGATGTGCTTGCTGATGGATCCGGCCGGGAAGAGCGTGCCCGGGGTGACCGGGTCGGTGCCGCCGGCCTCCCGTACGCCGTAGGCGTGCAGGGAGGCGACCTCGCCGTCGCGGAGCACCGCGAGGCTCATGCCGGGGATGTGGTGCTCCGTCATCGCGGGCAGCCGGTCGTCGACCGCCGGGCGGGAGGCGGGCGCGGCGCCGGGTCCGGTTCGGGGTTCCGGTCGGGAGACGGCCGCGGTTTCGGCGTCGATCTCCGCGGCGAGCTCGGCCAGGGTGTGGGTCTGGTAGATCATCCGCAGGGAGAGGGGCAGCCCCTGCTTCCGGGCGGCCGCCATCACCTTGATGACCATCATCGAATGGCCGCCGATGGCGAAGAAGTTGTCGTTCGCGCCGACCCGTCCGCGTCCGAGGACCTGCTCCCAGATGCCGGCGAGCGCCTGCTCGGTCGCGGTCTCCGGGGCGGTGTAGGCCGCCTCCCGGTCGTCGGTCCCACCGGCGGGGAGGCCGGTGTCGGGGGCGGGGAGGGCGCGTCGGTCGACCTTGCCGTTGGCGTTGAGCGGCATGGCCTCCAGCGCCACGTAGGCGGTGGGGACCATGTAGTCGGGCAGGCGGAGCGCGGCGAACTTCGCCAGGTCGGCTTCCGTGACCTCGGTGTTCTCGGCGACGTAGTGGGCGACGAGCTGCTTCTCGCCTTCGGCCGGCTCGTGGACGCCGACGAACACTTCACGGACCGCCGGGTGTTCTGCGATCACGGCCTGGATCTCGCCGAGCTCGACGCGGTAGCCGCGGATCTTGACCTGGTCGTCGATCCGGCCCAGGAACTCCACGTCCCCGTCGGGGCGGCGGCGGACCAGGTCACCGGTCCGGTAGAAGCGGGCACCGAGGACCCGGGCGAAGGGGTCCGGCAGGAAGCGTTCCGCCGTCAGGTCCGCACGGCCGGCGTAGCCGCGGGCCACGCCGGTGCCACCCACGTACAACTCACCGAGCACGCCCACCGGGACCGGCTGGAGCCGGCCGTCCAGTACGTACATCGTCATGTTGGGCAGCGGCCGCCCGATGGGGACGACCTCGGAAAGCTGTTCGGTCTCGACGGGGAAGACGCAGGAGCCCACGGAGGTCTCGGTCGGGCCGTACTCGTTGATCAGCCCGCCCGGGCCCAGCAGCTCCAGCCACCGGTTCGCCAGCCCGCGGGGCAGCGCCTCGCCGCCGACGACGACCTGCCGGGTGAGCGAGGCCAGGGTCGGGGTGTCGAGCTGGTGGACCAGGAGTTCGAGGTGGGCGGGGGTCAGCTTGAGGAAGCTGTAGGGGGCTCCGGCGGCCAGTTCTTCGCCGAACTGTCCGGGGTTGGTGTCCTGGGAGACGGTCAGTACGGGCTCGCCCAGGGTCAGCGGCACCCAGATGTTCGGCACGACCAGGTCGAACGCGACCGAGGAGAAGAGGGCCGTGCCGCCCGTGCCGCGGCGGCTGAACTGCCGTGCGGCGGCGGCCACGTGGTTGGCCAGGCCCCGGTGCGGGAGCTCGACGCCCTTGGGGGTGCCGGTCGATCCCGAGGTGAAGATCACGTACGCCAGCCGGTCGAGGTCCTCGACCCGGGCGGGCGCCGTGTCCGGATGGCCCTCCAGATCCGGGAGCTCACCCTCCAGCACCACACGGGCACCCGAGGTCTCCACGATCGCGGCAAGACGCTCAGCCGGATACGACGGGTCCACCGGCACATACGTGCCACCCGCCTTCCACACACCCAGCAGGGCCGCGACCAGATCCGGACCACGGTCCAAGACCACCGCCACCCTGGACTCGGCCCCCACACCCTCGGCACGCAAGTAGTGCCCCACACGGTTCGCGCGGGCATCGAGCTCCGCGTAGGAGACACTCCCCCACCCACCACGGACGGCGACCGCATCCGGGGATTCCACGACGCGGGCCTCGAACAGCTCCAGCACCGAAGCCGACTCCGCCTCGACCCCCGAGTCGTTCCACTCCACCAGCTCGCGAGCCAGCTCCTCCACCGACAAGTGCGCTTCCAGGGCCGACCCCTCCGGGTCCCCCGCCATGGCCTCCAGCACGGACCGGAACAGTGCGGCAATCCGTTCGAGCTGCCGCAGGCCGACCACGTGGTTGCTGGCGTGGAGGTTGATCGAACCGCCCAGGGCCGAGACCCTGAGCCCGAATTCGAGGGCGCCCTCGCCGACCGTGGCCTGCGTGTCGATCAGATCGTGGTCGATCTGCCGGAAGTCCTGGTAGGTGAACGGGGCTTCGATCAGTCGCTCGCCGTCGGCGAGGCCGTGCTGGATGGCCGGCATCGGATAGGCCCGGTGCGTCCACAGCTCGGTCTCCCGGGCGTAGACCTGCTCGACGAGCTCCCGCCAGGTGCGGGCCGTGCGGTCGAAGGCGAAGGGGAGGGTGTTGAGGTGCATGCCGTAGACCCGGTCAGCGCCCAGCACCTCGGGGCGGGCGTTGCACACCAGCCCCGAGAAGAAGGCCTGCTGGTCGGTGATCAGGCTGAGCGTCTTGAGGTGGGCGGCGTGCAGCACGCTCTTGAGCGACCCGCCGGCCGCTGCGGCGAGCGCGCGCAGCCCGTCCTCCAGGTCGGCGTACGGGATCCTGCTGCGGCGTGCGACGGGCGGGGTGTCCGCCGGTTCGCCCCAGACCGCGGGGAGGGTGAACCGCTCGTGGTTCTCGACGATGCCCTGCCAGTAGGCGCGGGACTCCTCGGAGGCGAGGGTGTGGAGCTCGGCGGCGATGAAGTCCGCGAAGCGCACGGTGGTCGGCTCCCCGGTCTCAGGGGCCTCCTCGGCCGGCCCGCCCTCGCGGATGCGCCGGTACTCGCCCAGCACCTCCATCAGGAGGTTGCTGTGGGACCAGCCGTCGAGGATGACGTGGCACTGGGTCACCGACAGCCACCAGGCCCGGTCGCCCTCCACGTGGGCGCCGATCCGCAGCAGCGGGGCCTTCGAGAGGTCGAACAGGTCCGCCCGCTCGTCGGCCGTGAACTGCCTCATGGAGTCGGCGAGTCCCTGCTCGTCCAGGGTGCTCAGGTCGCGGACGGCGACCGGGAGGTCGGCCGTCTCGTGTACGAGCTGCATCGGCACGGAGTACGAGGTGAGGTCGACGGAGGTGCGCAGGACCTCGTGACGCTCCACGACCAGGGACACCGCGGTGCTCAGTGCCCCGGCCGAGAAGGGCTCGTCGTCACGGATCCGTACGGAGACCACGTTGTGGTACTTGTGCCGTGCGTCGCCGTTCTGCATTTCGACGACCATGCCGGTCTGGACCTGGGACAGCGGGTAGGCGTCCGCGAGCCCGGCCGGCAGCCTGCCGCGGTCCTCGTCGGTGAGCAGCGCGAACGGCTCCACGGCCGTGTGCGCGGTGGCCGGCGCCGGGCGCCCGGTGGCCAGTTCGGCGAGGGCCGCCACGGTGCGGGAGGCCAGGACGTCGCGGACCGCGAGGTCGTGGCCCGCGGCGCGCAGGGCGCCGACCACGACCAGGGCGCGGATGGAGTCGCCGCCGAGGTCGAAGAACCCGTCCTCGACGCCGACCCGGTCGACGCCCAGGGCCTCCTGCCAGATGGCTGCGATCTCCCGCTCCGCGGGGGTCCGCGGGGCGACGTACGGCCGGTCGCTGCCGAGAGCGGCCGAGCCGGGGGCGGGCAGGGCCCGCTTGTCGAGCTTGCCGTTCGTGGTCAGCGGGAGGGCCTCGAGCGGGACGAACGCGGCCGGGACCATGTACTCGGGAAGGCCGGAAGCGAGGTGGGCCCGCAGTTCGCCCAGGCCGGGGGCCGGGGCTCCGGGCGCGGTCACGAAGTAGCCGACGAGCCGCTTGTCCCCGGGGATGTCCTCGCGGACCACGACCACCGCGTCCCGCAGGGCGGGGTGGGCGGCCAGGACGTTCTCGATCTCGCCGAGTTCGATGCGGAAGCCGCGGATCTTGACCTGGTCGTCGATGCGGCCCAGGAACTCCAGGGTGCCGTCGGGCAGGCGGCGGGCCAGGTCGCCCGAGCGGTAGAGGCGCGCGCCGGCCGGACCGTACGGGTCGGGGACGAAGCGGGCCGCGGTGAGCGCGGGGCGGCCCAGGTAGCCACGGGCCACCCCGGGGCCTCCGACGTGGATCTCGCCCGGGACGCCGATCGGCACCAGGTCCCCGTTGCCGTCGAGGAGGTGGACGCGCAGGTCGCTGAGCGGGCGGCCGATGGGGTTGCCGGCGCCGGGCTCGAAGTCGCGCCTGGTGAGCCGGTGGTAGGTGGTGTGGACGGTGGTTTCGGTGATCCCGTACATGTTGACGAGGGCGGTGCGGGCGAGGCCGAGGCGGTCGGTCCACGGCTTCAGCTCCGCGACCTCCAGCTTCTCCCCCGC
>NZ_JBIAHN010000039.1:0-18920 GCF_042870555.1 Streptomyces sp. NPDC006487 | reverse complement strand
CCCAGATCAAGTGGACCCTGAACTACATGGACTCGCGGTACGGCAGCCCCGAGCACGCATGGTCCTTCTGGCAGAACCACGGCTGGTACTGACCGACGCCGCCACGCCCGCCTCCGGCGGAGCGCCCGGGCGGAACCCCGGCATTTGGGGGACCTCATGGAAGTGTCCCCACCGGAGCTCGTGGACGCCATGCCGGCCATGGCCCGGGCGCGCGAGGTGCGGGTAAGGGTGCTGCCGCCGAGGCTGATGGCCTACTTCATGCTCGCGCGGGCGTAGTTCTCCGGCGAGCCGTACCGGGAGGGCCCGCGGGCGCCGACCGAGGTGGTCCGGGGCGAAGACGGGTGGGGCGCCCGGCGGGTTCCGGACAGGGCGGCGGTCTTTCGCGCCCGTCGGAACCTTGGGGTGGAGACCCTGCGGGAACTGTTGCTCCATACCGGGACGGCAGTGGCCAACGAGGGGACGCCAGGTGCGTTCTGGCGGGTCTCGCGGTTGATGGCTGTCGTCGGCACGACGCGGTGGGCGTTGGACCGAGGCCGGGAGGGGCCCCACCGGATCATCGCTGGCCCGGGACGTGGTGCTGGTCGAGTCCGGAACTCTCCTCCACCGGCCTGAGAGTCCTGATCCCCGGAGCAGTGGTAAACCGCGGCGAACCCCTTGAGCCGGACCGCCTCTCCTTCGCCGCGGCCCTGCGGGAGCCCGCCGTTTCCTGTCCTGGCACTCAGGCCGGCCATGACCACCTCAGTCAACCCGGTAGGGCCGGGTCTTCCTGTGGGTGATGCCGGCCGCAGCCAGGGACTGCGTGAACTGCTTCGACTTGTAGCGGGAGCCGTTGTCGGTCAGAACGTGTGCGGCGTTGATGTCGCGGCGAGTGATGAAGGCCCTGGCTCGCGGCCAGAAGCCGGTGGCGGTCTCCTCGCTCTCGTCGGTGCCGGGATGTTGCGGCGCACTTGGGCGACGTACTTCCGTGCCTTGACGAGCTGCTTGTTGATGGTGATGACGCATGTGATTTCGATGGTTTGCTGGCCGGCGGATTTGCCGGTGATGCGCCCGATTCCCTGGTAGTTGAGGTGTTTGTGCTTGAAGTCGTCGTCCCTCAGAATGCTGTTGAGGCGTTCGAGGATCTTGCGACATTTCCGCCCGGTGCTCGCACTGTGCGTGGCGAGCGTTTCGAAGTGTTCCTTGAGGGCCTGCCATTGCTGATCGTCGCTCGGGCCGTCGGCCTTTTTGTGCTGCTCGATGGCGGCCCGCAAGGACGCTGCCGGGGCGATCGAGGTGTCGATCAGCTTTCCGATCCGCGCGAGGCTCGAGTTCACCGCCGCTGCCGCATCGGCCGCGTCTTCCAGGGTGAGTGAATCTGCCCCCTGCCTGATGATCCTGTCGTAGCTCTTGAAATCTCGGATCTGCCCTTCGGTGTCGAAGAGGAGGCCGCCCAGCTGGTGTTGAAGCTGATCTATGCTGTCGCTGTACGCAAGGAGTGCCCATTTGTTCATATTGTCTTTGGCGGCGTGGCTTTTGAGGGCGAAGAAGGGGCCCTCGATCCCCACGAGATCCTTGCGGATGCGCCTGACCAGCAGTTGCATCATCATCGCGTTGTACTTGACGGCGTCCGCGACCTTGGCCGCATGATCGTCGGGGAGGACCTTGTTCCCCCTGCGGAGGAACCCCTTCTTGAACTTGCCGGGCAGATTCGGCGCTTTGGCCACCTTGGGTACGAGGAGTGGCCGGCGAACCGGGAGGGGGTCGGACGTCGTCAGCGGGGCGGATGATCCCGGTGTGGTCGGTGCGGTCGCCGGGATCGTGCCGTCCTGCGGCCGGGTCGAGGGTCGAGAGGCGGCACTGGCGGCGGCAGTGCCGGCGGTTCCGGCCGGGCCTGCAGGCGACTCCTGCGCGACGTTCGCCCAGACGTAGTTGAACCACTGTCCCACCACCTGGGCCCAGTAGGACAGGTCCGTCTCCAGCGTGTCGATGTCATCGGACGGGATGAAATCCCGGCACTCCTGCATCAGGGATGTGATCTTCTGCAGGGTGTTGAGGAGGAGCTCGACGGCTTCGTAGGCGCGCTTCAGGTCGCTGTAGAGGATCCCCGAGGTCCCGTGCGCAGGATTCGAAAAATACTGCCGGACGAATTCCCAGGAGTCGGTTTTCTCTGCGACGCACCTTCTGACGAAAAGATTGTTGAAGTCCAGGGAGGCCTGGACGAGGTGGCGACAGGCCACCATTGCCTGCGGCATGTCCTGCGTCTTCTGGAAGTCCAGGACCGATTGCCAGGTCGCGGCACTGTAGAGGGTTTGTGAGAGATGCGCGTCCAGATCGCCCAGGAGGACGTTCCAGACCTTCGTGCCCCCTGCCGCGGGATGCGCCTCGTTCGCCAGTGTAATGATCTGCTCGCGCGCTGACGAGAGACCGTCGAAGTACTGCTGCTGTACTTCTGTGTACTTGTCGATGCAGTACTGCACCTTCACGTCTGCTCCTCCTACTCGGCGCGACGGGGTACGGGAGCGGGCCGGGACGCCGACGGGGCCGTGCGCAGGCGCCGTTCCCTGACGAGGGGGGCGGGGCCGGTGAGGGCGGGCAGCAGGTCGGCGGTGAGGACCACCTCCACGGTGGTGCGGGGGGCGAGACCCGCCGCGCCCCATACTCCGTCCGGGCTGCTGTGACCCTCGGGGGCGATGCCCAGGCGGGTCGGTGAACCGTGCCCCAGCGACCCGGTCAGGCAGGAGGCCGGCAGGGTCTGGTGCCCGGCCAGGAGTGCGAGCGCATCGCTGAGCAGGCGGGTCTCCTCCTCGGGGTCCTGAGTTGACCAGGCCCACAGCAGGTAGGAGAGCCGGAAGCGCCGGGCCGGTCCCCCCCGGGCGACCACCCGCCCCGCCTCATCGCGCACGTCGTACCAGTCGCCGCCCATTCCGGTCGGGATCTCCTCGATCCGGTGCAGGAACAGGCCCAGACCGGCCGGCCGCCGGTCCACCGCGGACCGCCAGTGGGCGGGCGATCCGGCGAGGACGAGCTCGCCTTCCGGCAGCAGGGGCTGCAACAGCCCGCGCAGGGATTCGGTGGCATCGCTGAGAATCATGCACCGAATTCTGTGCCACCCATCCTTTCTCCGTGACGGACGGACGGACAGACCGCCATGCCGATCCGGTGCCTTTTCAGGCTGCGCGTCGAGGCCTGCCCGAAGGGGCTTTTCCGGGGCCTTCGGGACACCCGTTCGCTTCTACTCCCGCCGCGCACCCCGGGCGATCGTATAAGCACGAGAAGCAAACGTTGGAGGACGAATTGCCCAGTTACCTGTCACCAGGCGTCTACGTCGAGGAAGTCCCGTCCGGGTCCAAGCCGATCGAAGGTGTGGGCACCGCCGTCTGCGCCTTCGTCGGGTTCACCGAGAAGGGACCGTTCAACGAGCCGACGCTCGTGACGAACTGGACCCAGTTCGCGCAGACCTTCGGCGAGTTCGCGGAGGAGTCCTACCTCGCGCACAGCGTGTACGGCTACTTCCTCAACGGCGGTGGCAGCGCGTACATCGTGCGCGTCGAAGCCACCGGAGGCGAGACCGAGCCCACGGCCGCCGCGGCCCTCCTGCACGACGCGCAGGGCGCCCCGGCACTGCTGGTCCGGGCCGCCCGGGCGGGCACGTCCGGCAACGGCCTGCGGATCGTGACCGAACCCACGCAGGACCGGGACGAGACCCTGTTCAAGCTCACCGTACTTCAGGACGGCCGGCCCGCGGAGACCTTCGACAAGCTCGCCCCGGCCAAGGCCGCGGCTGCGGTGAACCAGCGCTCCAAGCTCGTCCGCCTGGAGCAGGCGGGCGAGGCCGCGGGCGCTCCCGCATCGCAGGCGGTGCAGTGCGAGGGCGGCACGGACGCCGGCACCGCCCCCGCCACCCTCAACCCCGCGGTCCTCATCGGCGACGCCCTCGCCCGGACCGGCATCGCCTCGCTGGAAGCCGTCGACGAGGTGACCATGGTCGCCGTACCGGACGCCATGGCCGCCCTGGAATCCGGTCGCCTCGACCGGGAGGGAGCCAAGGCCGTCCAGCTCGCCGTCATCGCGCACTGCGAGCTGATGGCGGACCGCGTCGCGGTCCTGGACACCCCCGCCGGGCTCAACGCCCAGCAGGTCCGGGACTGGCGGGTGGACGAGGCCGGCTACGACTCCAAGTACGCCGCCCTGTACTGGCCGTGGGTCAAGGTGATGGACCCCGCTTCCGGCAAGCCCCGGTTCGTGCCGCCGAGCGGCCACATGGCCGGCATCTGGGCCCGCAGCGACGATACGCGCGGCGTTCACAAGGCACCCGCCAACGAGACCGTACGAGGCCCGCTCGCCCTCGAACTGGCGATCACCCGCCGCGAGCACGATCTGCTCAACCCGCTCGGCGTGAACTGCATCCGGGTCTTCCCGGGCCAGGGCATCCGGGTGTGGGGTGCCCGGACCCTCAGCAGCGACCCCGAGTGGCGCTATCTCAACGTCCGGCGCCTGTTCAACTTCGTCGAGACCTCCATCCTCCAGGGCACCAACTGGGTCGTGTTCGAGCCGAACGATCCCAAGCTGTGGGACTCGGTCAAGCGGACCATCACGATGTTCCTGCGCGGGGTCTGGCGCGACGGAGCGCTCTACGGGCGCACGCCCGACGACGCCTTCTACGTGAAGTGCGACGACGAGAACAACCCCGAGGACAGCAGGGACCGCGGCGTCCTGACCGTCGAGGTCGGCATCGCGGCCGTCAAGCCCGCCGAGTTCGTGGTCTTCCGCATCTCCCAGTACTCCGAAGGCGCCTCGCTGGACGAGTAGCACGGCCCGATCGACGGCTCCGCCGTGGCCGCGCCCGGTGCGGGGCCACGGCGGGCCGCCCTCTTTTACCACCCACGCGTACCAGCATGAAGGGAGACTGCCATGACGGCAGGACTCGGAGACCACGACGCTCTCACAGCGGCACGCTTCTCCATCACGATCGACGGACACGAGATCGCCTCGTTCTCCGAACTCTCCGGCATCACCACAGAGGTGGAGCCCGTCGACTACCTGTCCTCCAACGACAAGGAAGTCATCTTCAAGAAGCTGCCCGGCAAGGCGAAGCCGCCCACGGTCGTGCTGCGCCGCGGCAAGACCGGCGGCATGGAGCTGTGGGCCTGGCACCAGTCGGTGCTCGCCGGGAACATCACGACGGCCCGCCGCAGCTGCTCGCTGGTCATGTACAGCTTCGACGGCAAGCCGGTCGCCCGCTACTACCTCTTCAACGCCTGGCCCTCCAAGCTGGAGATCGGCGCGCTGAAGGCCGGTGCGACCGAGGTCCTCACGGAGACCACCACCCTCGTGTGCGAGAGCATCCAGCGGGTGTCGGCATGATCGACGGCCTGCGCACCGAGTACCCCTTCATCCTGCCCCGCGGCTACGTCGACCAGAGCGGCACGGTGCACCGCGAGGGCGTGATACGGCTGGCGACGGCCCGCGACGAGATCAGCCCGCAATCGGACGCCCGGGTCCGCGGCAACCCCGCCTACCTCACCGTCCTGCTGCTGGAGCGCACCGTCATCTCGCTCGGTGACCTGCCCGACGTCACCGGCTACGTGATCGAGAACCTCTTCGCCTCGGACCTGGCCTTCCTGCAGGACCTCTACAAGCGGATCAACCAGCAGGGGACCACCGAGGCCGCGGTGGCCTGTCCCGAGTGCAGCCACGAGTTCGCGGTGGACGTCTCCGGTGATGCCCCGGGGGAATGCTGACGTACGCAGCCGACCGCCTCTGGGAAGAGGCTGCGTACGTGGCGTACTACCTGCATTGGTCCCTGGAGACGGTGCTCGCGCTGGAGCACCCGGTCCGAGCCCGGATGGTCGAGGAGATCGGGAAGATCAACCGGCAGCTCTCGGAGGAGTGAGCGCTCCGGCGACGCCGACGGCACGGGCGGACCCGCTCACTGCGCCGGGCCGCCCCCCACCCCCACGGCCCGGGACCGCCGCGCCCCCCCACCTGGTCCCGGCCACCACCCCATGACCTGCGCCCCGCGCGGACGAGGAACGAGATGAACTGGCCCTTCCGCCGCCGCGGCGGCAGCTCCGCCGACGGGCAATCCGGCCCGGCCCAGGCCGCCGGCACCGCCGCCCCCGCTTCCGCTCGGGCGTCCGCGGGGGGTGCGCCGCCCGCGGACGGGCCCGCCGCATGGCGGCAGCTCCCCCCGCTCACCGGGCCGCTGACCGCCGCCCGGAGTACCCGCGGCCTCACCGCAGCGCCGCTCACCGACCAGACCGTGCGGGAGGCCGGCTCGATGCTGGCCACGGCCCCCGCCGCGGGGCGGACCAGTGCCGCCGGGGCCCCCGTGGGCCGGGTGGAGGGCCTCGCCAAGGCCGTACCCCTGCGTCACGTGGAAGCACGACGGCTCCCGGACACCGCCGCCCACGAACCCTTCGGCCCGGCCCACCTGGACACGGCCGGGGTGCCGCCCCTGTCCGCCACCCCGGCGGGCACCCCCGTGCCCGATGCGGTGCATCCCGCTCCCGTCCCGGCGGCGGACCTGCCCGCCCCTGTGGTGCGCCGGGCAGCCGTCGCGCCGACGGCGGCACCGGTCGCGGACCTCACCCGCGTCACCGAGGGCAGCGTCGGGGAGCCGCGCCCCGCCACCGTGTCGACACACCCCCCGACGTGGATGAACGTCGGGGCCGACACCGACCTCGCCTCGCTGCTGTTCCCGCTGCCCGGTGGCGTCCCCGTGTTCCCCCAGGCACCGACGGCCGACCCGGAGCCCGGACACGACCCGGGTGAGGGCCGCACGCACCGGGCACAGCGGCGCAACCTGGGGCAGAGCCGCCGCCTGGGGCTGGGCACGGCACTGTCCCACACCAGCCGTCCGGACGCCCCGGCAGAGGGGGAGGGCCGCCCGCCGCCGGCCGCCGAGACCTACCCGCCTCCGCCCGGCTCCGGCCCGCAGGCCGACCCGCCGACCAGCCCCGGCCCGGCGCCCGTCACCCCGGAACACCGCACCGAGCCGCCGGCCGCGCCCCCGCCGACCGCGCCCGGACCGGCCCAGGACACCGACCGCCCCGCCGGTCACCCCACTGCGGCCGACGACCGGCCGCGCCCCGCACTGCGCCACCGGGCCACCCGGCCCGCACCGCCCGCCGAGGCCCCGGCCGACCTGGCCCGCGCCGTCTCCGAGCTGCACGGCGTCGACGTCACGGGCACCCCGCTGCACACCGGCGAACACGCCACGCGCATGGCCCAGGACCTGTCCGCGAAGGCCTTCACCAAGAACGCGGAGGTCTACCTCCCGGACACCGCGTCCTCCCTGGACTCGGCCCGTACCCGCGGACTGATCGCCCACGAGCTGACCCACGTGGCGCAGCAGAAGCGGTACGGCGGCAGCCTGCCCCCCGAGGACTCACCGGCCGGCCGCGCCCTGGAGGCGGAGGCGATCTCGGCCGAGCGCTACTTCCGGGGGGATCCCGGCACGCCGGCGCCCCTCGTCCACCGCAGGCCGGTCACCTCGGGGCCCGACCCCGAGGAGATCCGGCGCATGATCGCCCAGATGGCGCCCGTGCTGCCGCCCGCCCCGGCCCCGCCGCCCGCACCGGACCCCGAACCGGAACCGGCTCCCGCTCCGGAACCGGCTCCCGCTCCGGAACCGGCGTACGCGGGCCCCGACGTGTCCTGGACCGCGGGGGCCGGACTGATGGACGGCGTCCAGCGGGCCTCCCGCGAGGAGATCGTGGAGGAGTACCTCAAGGAGCTCAACCACGCAAGGCGCCACAGCAACGACGGCCGGGCAGCCCTGACCGCTGCCGATGTCCTGAACAACACCGAACACCGGGAGATGGTGGACTTCCGCATGAAGCGGCAGTTCGGGAAGGGCACCCGCGAAGAGATCATCAACGAGTTCCTCGCCGAAAAGAACTACGAGCAGCGCCACAAGAACCCGGACGGGCCGCCCCTGACCGCCGCCAGCCTGCAGACCGACCTGGCCCTGCGGGAGGCGATCGAGTTCCGCCTGGACGAGGCGGCCCGGGAGGGCCGGCTCATCCCGGACGACAACGACGACCACATCGTCGAGAAGCAGGACTTCCACTGGCTCAAGGGCCAGCTAGGCCTGAACGTCGTCCAGGGGCTGGCCTCGGGCTTCGGCGTCAACCTCGACAGCAAGCGACGGGGCCAGGTGCGCGATTTCTTCGCGGGCCGCTCCCCGGCCGCCGGTGCGGACTCCGAGGACGACGGAGTGTTCAGCCCCGTGGGCACGCCGTCGTCACACCGGCCCCCGGAGCCGGCGGCCGCCCCGGCGACAGGACAGCCGAAGGGCAAGGGGACCGCAGCCCCCGCGCAACCCTCCGTTAAGACGCCCGGCGCGAACATGGGGACATCGGCTCCCGTGGCCGGCCCCGGGACGACAGACAGGCAGCCTCCTTCGACGCAGGCTTTCACGCCGTCCATCGGGCCGTCGGGAGACGAGTCCGGGCAGGAGCAGTCCGCGAACGCGGCCGGCGCGGGCATCGACCTCTGGAAGGAGGTCAAGAGCTCGCTGTGGACGGCGGCGACGACCGGCTTCCTCCACCCGCCCGCCCCGGCGGATGAAGAGGAGACGAAGGCGGCGGACGAAGCGGCCGGCAAGGACACCTTGGACGGTGCCGGCCGGGCGGTCTTCGAGGTCGACGCCCTCGGCGAAGACCAGCTGGACGACCTGGCGCACCGCCTCTACGGCAGGGTGCGCGACAAGTGGAACAGCGATCAGCGCCGCGCGTCGGCCGTGCATCGTGAGCGCAACGGAACCAAGTACAAGTAGGAGATCCTGGCATGCCCCTGAACGACAACAGTACTCTCGCACTCGCCAACCGGTTCTCGGTCACCGTGGACGGCGGCGCCTACGATCTTGGCAGCTGGGCCCAGGTTCAGGGCCTGGACGTGCAGTGGAAGATGGCGGACTACCGCGCCGGTGATGCAGGCAACGACCGGTGGTACTTCCCCGGCTTCACCGAATACACCCCGCTGAAACTCACCAGGGCTGCCTGCTCGGACTCGGAGCTGGTCAAAAAGTGGCTGTCGGAGAACTCCTTCGCCAGCAAGGGCTACCCCGGCGAGATCATCCTGATGGGACCTGACAACGTCAAGGTGATCTCGTGGAACATGCGCCGGATCATCCCGGTCAAGTGGTCGATCACCAGTTTCGAGGCCGGCCAGAGCAAGGTCGCGCTGGAGACGCTCGAACTCCAGCACCTCGGATTCCTCGACGACGACAAGAAGGCGTAGGCCGTGGCCCTGCCGGAAATTGGGATACCCGGAGGCCCCGAGCGCGGGTCGGGCGAACGCTGGGCCAAGGGCGCGTGGCACGTGGACAAGGCCGTGTTCGGCATGGCCATGCGGTTCAAAGTGACGGTGGACGCCTTCGGCGACCTCGGGTACTGGTCCTCGTGCCGCGGTCTGAACGTCTCCTTCGAACACGAGGAGATCGAGTGCGGCGGCAACTACGAGAACGTGGTCCTGCTGCCCAAGCGGCTGAAGTACGGCTCGATCACCCTGCAGCGGGCCGTGCAGAGGGACGACTCGAAGAAGGTCGAGACCTGGCTGCGCCAGGTGACAAAGGACTGGTACGGCTACGAGTTCGGGGAGAAGGAGTACCAGGGCACCGGCATGAAGGTCGAGCTGATGGACGCCCACAACCGCCTCGTCTACGAGTGGCAGCTGCGCAGCGTCTTCCCCAAGGGCTGGAAGGGGCCGGACCTGGACGCCGACACCAACAAGATCGCGCTGGAATCACTCGAACTCGCCCACCAGGGGTTCCTGTAGGAGTCGGTCATGACGAACACCACTGCGGTACTGATCTGTTCGGAACCACCGATGCCGGGCGCGGTCCCGTTCCTGTTCAACCCCGACAAGATCACGATGAGCCGTGAGGTCGCCTACCGCTCGCACGGCAGCAGCTCCCAGAACGGCAACAAGAACGGCGAGACGGGAACCTCCTTCCAGCGCGCCGAGGCCCTGAAGATCAACGTGAGTGACGTGGTCTTCTCGGGTTCGCAGACCAAGGAACTGTGCGACCAGCTGCTCAACTGGATGAGCCCCGGCTCGGGAGCACTGGGCCAGGTAGCCGGGGCCGCGGCCCTGGCCAAGGGCGGATCCCTCGTCAAGGCGGGCGTGATCGATGCCGGGGCCGTCAATCGGCTTCCCGTCGTCAGGTTCATCTACGGCCCCCCCATGCAGGGCTTCTGCTACAACGTCGTGCTGCTCAGCGTGTCGATCAGCTACACGCGCTTCAGCCAGGCCGGAGTGCCGATCCGGGCCCGCGCCACCATCAGCATGAAGGAGCAGCCCAGCCTGCTGGGCACCATCCCCACCAACCCGACCTCGGGCGGTCTGCCCGGCCGGCGCAGCTACACCGTCACCGAGGGCGAGGATCTCGTGAACCTCGCGATGACCCAGTACGGGAGCGCCTCCCACTGGCGCCGGCTCGCCGACGCCAACGCCATCGACGACCCCCTGCGCATGCGTCCGGGGACCACCGTTTACCTGCCCAGCCCGCACGAACTCGACTGACCGCCCGGAGGAACCGTGTCCGCTTTCAAGCCGTCGGCCGCCGTGCCCGGGACGGCCTCCCCCGTCACCAGCCCGGCCACGGTGCGCGCCATCGTCAAGGCGGGTGCGCTCTCCCCGCAACCGCTCTCCGCCCAGCTCGAACAGATGGTCATCAGGGTGGTGGTCGACACGCATCGTCACCTGCCCGACATGTTCGAGATCACCTTCGAGGACGAGGCGGGCCTGGCGGCACAGGAGCTGACGGTCGGTCACCAGGTGGAGATCCGCAGCGGGGCGGACCCGCTGAGCAGCCCCCCGCTGATCCGCGGCGAGATCACCTCCCTGGAGGCGGTCTGCGAGGACATGATGACGTACGTAGTCGTCCGCGGGTACGACCTCTCCCACGTCCTCCAACGGGCCCGCCGGACCCGCACCTACGTCAACACCAAGGACTCCGACATCGCCCGCCGGATCGCGGCGGAGGCGAAGCTGGAGATCGGGGCCGTCGACGACACGAAGTACGTGCACCGCCACCTCGTGCAGATCGCCCAGACCGACTGGGACTTCCTCCAGGCCCGCGCCCGGGCCAACGGCTTCGAGGTCGGCGTCACGGGGAAGAAGTTCCACTTCGGCCGGGCCCCCGGAGCGGCCGCACCCGCCGCCGGGAAGAAACCGTCCGGCCTCTCCGGCACGCTCGACGCCGCGGCCTCGGCCGCCGGGGCGGGCGCACCGCCCGTCCTCACCTTCAGGGACAATCTCATCTCCTTCCTGCCCCGGCTGTCGGCGCCGCAAGCCCTTCCCACCCAGGTGGAGGTGCGCACGTGGGACGAGGAGCGCACCGATGTGGTGGTAGCCACCGCGCCGGTGCAGCCCGTCACTCCGGGTCCCGCGGCGGGCAAGGGCGCGGCCGCCGCCCTCGCGGGCGGCCTCCCCGGCGCCGGCAAGCTGGGCGGGCTCACCGGTGCTCAGGACGCCTACCTGCTCGTGGACCGCCCGGTCGGCGCCGGCGCCGACATCGCCGTGGCGGCCGAGGCGCTCGCGATGGGCGTCGCCGAACGGGTCGGCGCCGCGTCCGCGGAGGCGGAGGGGCGGTCTTTCGGCGACAGCGCCATTCAGGCGGGCCGGACGGTCCAGGTCGAGGGGGTGCCGAAGCCGTTCTGCGGGGACTGGGCCGTCACCAACGCACGGCACACCTTCTGCGAGGACGAGGGCGGCTACTACACCGAGTTCTTCGTCACCGGCGGCGACGACCGCTCCCTTCCCGGCGCGGCGCCCGCCCGTGACGACGACGCCGACCGGCGGGCCCGCGGCATGATGTGCGGCATCGTCACCAGTGTCGCCGATCCCACCGGCCGCAACCGCGTGAAGCTGCGGCTGCCCCTGCTGGCCCCGGACTTCGAGACCGACTGGGTGCGCGTGGTGCAGCCCGGCGGCAACAAGGGCGCCGTCATGTTCGTGCCCGAGGTCGGGGACGAGGTCCTCGTGGCCTTCGAGTGGGACGACGTCAACCGGCCGGTCGTCATCGGCGGCATGCGCAACGGCGCCAGCACCCTGGCGCTGGGCGGCCCCGCAGTCGAGCGCAAGGGCGAGACGGCCTCGGTCATGCGCCGCGGCCTGGTCAGCAGCAGCGGCAGCAGGCTCGCCTTCGTCGAGATCCCGCCCAACCGCTCCCCGCTGATGGAGCAGTCCGCCATCGTCCTGGCCACCCAGGCGAACGACATGGGTCTGACCATCGACAAGACCACCGGCCAGGTCCAGCTCCTGTGCAAGCCGCAGACCGGCAAGGGCAAGAACCGGGGCGCCGTCGTCATCACCACGGACGGCAGCGGCACCGTGACCATCGACGCCGGCCCCAAGGGCGCGGTCAACGTGACCGGCGCCGACATCAGCGTCAACGCCTCCAAGAAGCTGTCGCTGCAGAGCAACGGCGAGCTGGAGATCAAGGGCGCCAAGGTCAAGGTCACCGGTACGACGATCGACCTGAACTGACACGGAGACAGGAGACACCATGACGGCGAACAAGGCCGACGATTTCATAGGCGCCGGATGGGCCTTCCCGATGGGAGTCGGCGCCACCGGCGGCATCGCCCTGGTGCGGGGCGAGACGGAGCTCGAACAGGCGATGAAGATGATCCTGTCGACCTACCCGGGGGAGCGCCCCATGCGACCGGGCTTCGGCTGCAGGCTGCGTGACTACGTCTTCCGGGACACGGGCTACCAGACCATGGCCATGCTTGCCGAGGAGGTCCGTACCTCACTGATCAGTTGGGAGCCGCGGGTCGACGTCGAGGGGGTGCGGGCCACCAGCGACCCGGACGACCCGAGCCTCGTCTACATCGACGTGATGTACCACGTCAAGGCGACCAACGACCGCCGGAACCTGGTGTTCCCGTTCTACTCGATCCCGGATGAGGAAGAGGACTACTGATGGCGCTCCCGTCACCTGACCTTGATGACCGCCGGTTCCAGGACCTGGTGGACGACGCCAAGCGCATGGTGATGCGCCGTTGTCCCGAATGGACGGACCACAACGTCTCGGACCCCGGCGTCACGCTCATCGAGACCTTCGCGTTCATGACGGACCAGCTGCTGTTCCGGCTGAACCGCGTTCCCGACCGCATGTACGTGAAGTTCCTCGAACTCCTCGGCGCCAGGCTGCTGCCGCCGGTACCGGCCCAGGCGCCGGTCACCTTCTGGCTGTCGGCGCCGCCCACCACGGCCGTGTCCGTGCCGGCGGGGACGAACGTCGCGACCCTGCGCACGGAGACCGAGCACTCCGTGGTCTTCGCCACCCGCAACGAACTGCGCCTGCCGCCGGCGGGACTGCAGCACCTCATGACCCTGGAACGGGAATCCGGCACCCTGCTCGCCCGCGACGAGCAGCACCGTCTCCGCCTCGGCTTCCCCGCATTCGGCGCGCAGAGCCCGGCCGTGGACGACTGCCTCCTGGTGGGCCTGACCGACGCGGTGCCGCGGGCACTGGTCAGTCTGGACTTCACCTGCAGCATCCAGGGCGTGGGCGTCGACCCGAACCACCCGCCCCTGGTGTGGGAGGCGTGGGACGGGGACGACTGGCAGGCGTGCCGGGTGGACACCGACGGCACCGGCGGCCTGAACCGCCCGGGCTCCATCGTGCTCCAGGTACCGGCCGGGCACCACACCAGCATCCTCGACGGCAGGCGCGCGGGCTGGCTCCGCGCCCGGGTGACCACGCCTCCGAAGAACTGCCCCGCGTACACCGCCTCTCCCGTCGTCGACGCGATGGACGTGTCGGTGATCGGGGGAACGGTGGATGCGGTGCACGCCGAGATCATCCACGACGACGACCTGGGCGTCTCCGACGGCACGGGCAACCAGCGGTTCCAGGCCTCGCACGCACCCATCCTGGCGACGGCCGTGCCGGCCGTCGTCCAGGTCAGCGGCGAAGAGGGGTGGACCCGGTGGACGGAAGTGGACCACTTCGCCGACAGCGGTGCCGAGGACCTGCACTACGTCATCGACAGCACGCACGGGACGGTCTCCTTCGGCCCGATGGTGCGCCAGCCCGACGGAACGATGCGCCGTTACGGCGCGGTACCCCCGAAGGACTGCGTGGTGCGCCTGAGCCGGTACGCCACCGGCGGTGGTGCGGTGGGCAACGTCGGTCAGGGCGCCATCCAGACCCTGAAGTCCTCCATCCCCTTCATCGCCCGCGTGGAGAACCTCCTTCCCGCCACGGGAGGCGTCGACGGCGAGACCGTCGAGGAGGCCAAGTCCCGTGCCCCGATGCTGATGCACACCCGGGGGCGGGCGGTGACCGCCGAGGACTTCGAGGTCATCACCCGGGAGGTGGCCCCGGAGCTCGCGCGGGTGCGCTGCCTGACGGCGCAGGAGTCCGGGCTGCCGGCCGGTACGGTGAAGATCCTTGTGGTGCCCGGTCTGCCCGACGAGCCGGGCCAGGCCCGCTTCGCCGCCCTCAAGCCGCGGCAGACGACGCTGGACACCGTGACCGCACGACTGGAGGAGCGCCGGCTCGTCGGCACCACCGTCCTGGTGGAACCGCCCCTGTACCGGGGCGTGACGGCCGTGGCCCGGCTGCGCTCAGTACCGGGCGCCAAGGCGGACCGGGTCACCGACGACGCGCTGGCGGCCCTCTACCGCTACCTCAATCCGGTGACCGGTGGTCCCGATGGCACCGGCTGGCCCTTCGGCCGCCCCGTGCAGTCCGGCGACCTCTACGCCGTCCTCCAGCAGGTCGACGGAGTGGCGATCGTCGAAGAGGTCCGGCTGTTCAACGCCAATCCCGTCACCGGGGCGCGCGGCGAGGAGACCGACCGGGTCACCCTCGACCGGGACAGCCTGATCTTCTCCTTCGAGCACCAGGTCCTCGTGGAAGGGAGCGGGGCATGAGGGGGACGGTCACCGATCTGGTCACCCCGTATCCGATCGGCAGCTACCTGCCGGCCGTCTACCAGGAGGACCTCTTCGCCCAGCGGTTCACCGCCGGCCTCGACGACGTGCTCGCGCCGGCGGTCGCCGTCCTCGACTCGCTGGAGGCGTACGCGGACCCGGACATCACGCCGGTGGACTTCCTGCCCTGGCTGGCGGGCTGGCTGGGCGTCACGGTGGAGGAGACGCTCCCGGAAGCCGCCCGGCGGGCTCGCGTCAAGCACGCGGCGGAGTCCTTCGTGGTCCGCGGGACCCTGGGCGGCCTTCGCAACGCCCTGCACACGCTGACGGGCGAGTGGGTGGAGGTGCGCGATAGCGGCGGGGTGCGCTGTTCGGACCGGGCAGGGGGCTGCGACGCCTCGGTGGCAGAGCCGGCGGTCGTCGTCAGTCTGCCGCGGGCACTCCTGGCGCACCGGGAAGCGGTGGAGACACTGGTCGCGAGTGCCGTGCCGGCACACGTTTACAGTGCGGTGGAGCTCTCGGACCATGACCACCTGTCGTAAGTGCGGGTTCAACAACGGCGCGACCGACGCGTTCTGCGGTTCGTGCGGCTCCTTCCTGGAGTGGACCGGCAAGAAGCAGAAGATAGACCTGCCCGACGACCTGCGGGAGGAAGCCAAGCAGCAGGCCCAGGGCCCCCCGCCGTCGGCGCTGGCGCGGCTGCAGCAGGGCCTGTACGTCGATGTCGGAAGCCGCGAGGCCCTACCGGGCCGGAGCGGACCGGCCGGTGTTCCCGGCATGGGCATGGGCATGGGCGGCATGGGCATGGGGCCCCCCGGGATGGGCGGCCCTCCTGGCTTCGGCGGTCCGCCGGGCATGGGCGGTCCGCCGGGCATGGGCGGTGCGCCGGGCATGGGCGGTCCGCCGGGCATCGGGGGCCGTCCTGGAATGGGGCGACCCGCCGATGACGACGAGGACGAGGACGAGGACGACAAATTCTTCGCGTCCCTGCTCAAGAAGGGGGACGGCCCCGGGGACACGACTGCGCCTGGGGACGATGACGATGACGAAGATGACGACGACGATGACGACTGGCTCGCCGACCTTCTGAAGCAGGACAAGGAGGACGAGGGGGGCGGCGAAGACGAAGACGAGGACGAAGACGACGCGGAGGTCAAGGAGAAGGGCGAGGACGATGACGACGACTGGCTTGCCGACCTGTTGAAGGACGACGAGGACCAGCAAGAGGACGAGGAGGACGACTGGCTCGCCGACTTGTTGAAGGACGATGAAGAGGACGACGAAGAGGACGGCAAGGAAAAGGACGACGAAGACGACGACGTAGAGAACGGCAAGGAAAAGGACGAGGACGAGGACGAGGACGCTGAGAGGGGCGAGGACGAGGAGGGCGACTGGCTGGCCGACTTGTTGAAGGACGACGAGGACGACTGGCTCGCCGACTTGTTGAAGGACGACGAGGACGAAAACGACGACGAGGACGACGACGAGGACGAGGACGGCGAGGAGGACGAGGACGAGGACGAGGAACCCGGCCTTGTCGCACCTGCCGAGCCCGAAGCCCGCCGGTCCGTGCCCCAACGGCAAAGGGCCAGCCGCTCGGCGATGCCCGGCGACCTCGTCTGCACCGAGTGCGGCGAGAACAACGACGAAGAGCGGAAGTTCTGCAGCAGGTGCGGCTCGTCGTTGGACGAGGCCGAACTGGCGACCCTGCCGTGGTGGCCGCGTCTGCTGGCCAGGATCCGCCCCGGTCCGGCTGTTTTGGAGGCCGGCCAGCGGCCCGGACAGGCAGGTGTGCGCGACAAGCGGCGCTTCAGTCCGACCTCGCTCATGGGGCCCGTTCGACTCGTGGGCAGCGTCGCGCTGCTCACGGTGACCACGCTCTACATGGTTCACGAGCCTTTCCGCGACGGGGCAAAGTCCCAGGCGATCCAGGCGCAGACGAGACTCAAGGCGACGATCAAACCCGAATTCCAGCCACGCAATCCGGTGGGGGTGGAGGACCTTCCGGGGTCCAGCGCTCCCGACCATCCGGGATCCCTCGCCTTCGACAACTTCTCGGACACCTTCTGGCTGACGTCGGGGAAGAACAGCCCGGGAGTCGCGCTCACGTTTGACGAGCCGGTGGATCTGACGCACCTGGTGGTGAGGAACGGGACGCCGTCCGACTTCAAGTCGTATGACCGTGCCCGGGAACTGGAGATCGAGTACTCCAACGGCGAGAAGGAGAAGGTCCCGTTGAAGGACACGGCGGAAGAGCAGTCGATGAAACTGGCCCTGCACGGCAAGACGAAGTGGGTGAAGGTACGGGTCGTGAGCGCCTTCGGTGATCGGCCGGGCAACACGGTCGCCGTGTCCGAAGTCGAATTCTTCAGCACGGTCCGCGGTTACCTGTTCTGAGGCGGCCGCGGCGCGCGTTTGCCCTGCCCGGGCCGAAGGCGGTGCAGCCGGTTGCTCTCGGGTACCACTCGGGACGAGGAGGAGCAGGCCGCGCGCGTGGTCGTGGCGGATCGGTCCCGGGACGCCGGTGACCGCGCGGCCCACCTCAAGATCCTGGGTTTGTTCCCGGAGCCGCCCGCCCCGGAGCCGGAGGGTCGCATCCACCTCCTGCTCCCGCTGCTGGACGGGAAGCACGCTTCCGGTTGGGTGTGACTACGCCGGCCGTCCGCACCGGGACCGTCCGGACGGTGCGCCGACTCGCCGATGCAGGCCTCTGCCCGCGGACGTAGCGTCGAACTCGTGACGGAAGGAGAAACCGTGCAGGGACAAGAACCGATCGGCTCCGCCTTCGGCGCGCGCAGCACGGCCGCGCAGGTACTGGCGGGCAGGGATCTCACTGGCACCATCGCCGTGGTGACCGGCGGCGGCTCCGGCCTGGGCCTGGAAACGGTGCGTGCCCTCGTGGGCGCCGGGGCGGCGGTCGTCGCGGCGGTCCGCAGGCCGGAGGCCGCCGAGGCGGAGCTCCGGGGCGTCGGGCCGGTGGAGGTGCGTGAGCTGGACCTGGCGGACCAGGAGAGCGTGCGGGTCTTCGCGGACGGGCTTCTGGCCACCGGACGGAGCATCGATCTGTTGTTCGATAACGCTGGGGTGATGGCGCTGCCCGAGACGAGGGTGGGTCCGGGCTGGGAGGCGCATTTCGCGACCAATCATCTTGGGCACCATGCGCTGGTCAACCGGTTGTGGCCGGCGCTGGTGGCGGGCGCGGGGGCACGTGTGGTCGCGCTGTCCTCGTCGGCGCATCGGATGTCGGCGATGCGGTGGGACGACGTCATGTTCCGGTCCGGGTATGACAGGGCGGCGGCGTACGGCCAGTCGAAGACGGCGTGCGCTCTGTTCGCGGTCCACCTCGATGCGCTCGGCCGCGAGCACGGGGTACGGGCGTTCGCCGTGGACCCGGGCGGGATCATGACGCCCCTGCAGCGACACATGACGCGCGAGGAGATGATCGCCTTCGGGTGGATCGATGAGGCGGGCAACGTGGCCCCCGGGTTCAAGACCCCCGAGCAAGGGGCTGCCACGCAGGTCTGGGCGGCGACGTCGCCGCAGCTGGGCGGCATCGGCGGCCTGTACCTGGAAGACTGCGAGGTCGCCGCCCTGTCGACGGACGATTCGCCTGGGGTGCGCCCCCATGCGGTCGACCCGCAGGAGGCGGCCCGGCTGTGGGAGCTGTCCGCGGAGCTGACCGGAGTGGATTCGGGAGATGTCCGGCCATGAGCCGAGGGGGAAGCCGCGTCATCGGGGACTGGACCGACGACGCTGCCTGCAGCCGGATGGACGTGGAGGTCTTCTACGTGCGAGGCGCGATCTTGTCGGCACCCGCCCTCGCGGCGTGCCGGGCGTGCCCGGTACGCGATGCGTGCCGGGAGCACGCAGAATCGAACAACGAGTCGTACGGGATCTGGGGCGGTCTGACCGCGCGGCAGCGCGGCTGGCCCTGACCTGCGGGCCTTTCGCCGGGCCGCGAGGGGGTTGCGCGACTATCCTCGGAGGGTGAGTAGCGGGAACGGCGGCGGAACCTCTTGAGTTCGGGGTGATCCCTTCATGAC
>NZ_JBIAHN010000038.1:0-23668 GCF_042870555.1 Streptomyces sp. NPDC006487 | reverse complement strand
CCCCTTCGGGGAGGGGAGCCCTTCGCTTCGCTCCGGGCTGGGGGCCAAAGGCCCCCAGGGGTACCGAAGCGCTGCGCGCTTCGGACTGAGGGGGTGTGGCTGCGCTAGGCCGGCCCGCTTCGCGGGCCAATGCCTTTCTCTCCTTGGGGGGAAGGAGCCCTCCGCTTCGCTCCGGGCTGGAGGCCTTTGGCCTTGAGCGGGTACCGAAGCGCTGCGCGCTTCGGACTGATGCCCCTCGCTGCGCTCGGGCGGCCCGCCGGGGCTTGGTCGCTGCGCTCCCCTGTCCCGGGCCGGTCTCGTGCCCACCCCTCCTAGCCCCTCCGCTGCTGCCAGCCGCCCGCGAAGCGGGCCCGGGATCGAACGAGCAGGGTTCTGAGCAGCCCTGACGGACCGTCTCCAGGCCTCTGAACTGGGGTTATCACCCGTGAGTGTTCCGGAAGACGAACGGCCTACACGGGACCACACGCGCCCTCGGGCCCTCCCCCAACACCCCACCCACCACGAAAACAAAACTAACTGACGGATAGTCAAACTCAGGATGGATATCAAACACGTCGCTAAGAAAACCCTTGAATTGGCTCAAGAAAATACACCAAATCCAAGCCTATAGACACATCGATAAACGCCAATAGGACGTCATGAACTCGTTCCCACTGACGACGGCACGTCGATCCGCCGGCGCCGCCAGTGCCCCGACTGCTCCCGTCGCTTCACGACGGTGGAGACGGCCTCGCTGATGGTGATCAAGCGCAGCGGGGTGACCGAACCCTTCAGCCGTACCAAGGTCATCTCCGGCGTGCGCAAGGCGTGCCAGGGGCGGCCGGTCACCGAGGACGCCCTCGCCAAACTCGGCCAGCGGGTCGAGGAGGCGCTGCGCGCCACCGGAAGCGCCGAGCTGACCACCCACGACGTGGGCCTGGCCATACTCGGCCCCTTGCAGGAGCTCGACCTGGTCGCGTACCTCCGGTTCGCGTCCGTTTACAAGGCGTTCGACACACTCGAAGACTTCGAGACCGGGGCTTGCGGGGCTAACCCGCGCACGGCGCACCCTCGCCGCGCAACCGCGAACGCCTGCTGAACAACCCCGTGTCAAGCCTTCGCGAATCTGCGCCACGGGCGCACTCGCAGGCCTCTGGCCAGGCACGGAACGAAAATTCGCGAGACCTCGACCCTCGATGGACGGACTCGCAAAGTGGCTCTCGCCCAACCAACCCCGGCGTCGCGCCGGACCTTTGAAAGGAACACGCATGTCCATGATCAAGCGCTCGACGCGCACCACTCAGACGGTCACCCAGAGCTCCGAAACGGTGGAGACGACAGAGACCACGGGGGCACCCGGTCAGTGGGGCCCCGTGCTGCTCCAGGTGATCGGCATAGTGCTCCTGGCCTTCGGCGCCGGCGTCCTGGTGGTGTTCGCGCCGGCCCTGGCCGTCCCCGTACAGGTCGCCGTCTCCGTGGCCACCCTCGCCGCCGGGGTGCTGTCCTACGTGTCCCGGCGCCGGTGACCTCACCGGATTCCTCCCCACCGCAGGTCAGCGCGGTGCGGTGAGGACGCCCAGCCCATCGCGGGAGCGGCTGGAACCTGGAGTCCGTCGGTCCCGGTATTCCGTCGGAATACCGGGACAGGGGCGGCGCGGTCGTACTGCCCCAGAGCACTGTGGCACCGGTCCTGGTCCACGCACCCATCTCGCCGCGGACTGCCCACGAACCTAACCCGCCCCCGCAGGCACCCACAGCGCGTGCAGGCCCCCAAGGCGCCGACCTGTGGAAACGTGAAGTTGAGGTCCTCGCCTGCATTGGCGGAAACTGTGCGGGTGGATGGTCAACGCCGCCCCCACCCTGCGCGGATGCCTCACGCGCATGGATGAGGTGGGCGGGCATTGAGGCCTTGTGTCACTTCCATGTCTGAGCGGGTGTTCCGCTGCATTTCTGCTGGTCGGCGAGGGTTCCGTCGCCGCGGAGCCGGATGCTGAGGCATTTCCCGGAGTTTGCGTTGACCAGGGTGAAGCCTCCTGCGGAGGCAGGCTGCCAGCGCCAGCTCTGGGTCGGGGAGTTGTTGCAGGTCCACTGGTTGGCCGTCGCCCCGTCCTCAACGGCGTCACCGCGGATCTCCAGACACTTCCCGGAGTTCACATTGACGATCGTGCCCCAACCGCCTGGGTTGGTTGTGGTCCATCTCTGAGTGCGGGAGTTGTTGCAGGTCCACTGGTTGGCCGTCGCCCCGTCCTCAACGGCGTCACCGCGGATCTCCAGGCACAGCTGGGTCCCGGCGTTCGCCCACGCCCGTGGTCCCGAGGGGAAGGAAGGCGCCGGGGCCGGCGCGGAGGCGGAAGGCTTTGGCTTCCCGGCGCTGCCCGACGGGGCGGGCACGGACGGCTCGGGGGCCGATGGGGGTGCAGGTGCTGGTGTCGCGGGAGGAGGGGGTGCAGGTGCCTGGCCGAGGATGCGGATGTAGCGGCGTGCGGTGTAACTGCTGACGGGGTGATTCGACAGAAGGTCCGCCTTGAGGCTTCCCGTGGACTTGTTCGTGGGTCTGCTGCTGTTGCTCTCCTGGTAGAAGGTGAAGGTCCCCTTGGCCTTGTCGATCCAGCCGGCGAAGAGCACCACGTGTTCGGGCGAGTTCAGGATGTCGCCGGGGAGCAGCTCGGCGGTGCTGATCGGTTCCGCGACGTCCGGGAGGGTGCGGGTGGTCTCGCTGGCCGGGAGCATCCAGGCCATGGAGACGAACCCGGAGCAGTCCGTCCTCCATTCCCTGCCGATGGCCTTCTCGGGCCATGCCCCCTTCTGGCTGTAGGGGACCTTCTGGTCCACCCACGACTGGGCGCGCTGGATGACCTGCTCGCGGGTCATGGGACTGCCGACCTTGGCGGACGCTGCGGACAGGACGATGTCGTCCCCTGCCGGGGGCCGGGGCGCGGGCGGGAGCGTCAGCAGGGCCGCGCCGAGGCCCGTAAGGATGAGTGCCGCGATCAGGGCCGCGATCGTACGTATTCGAGACAACTGCTCTCCCCGTGGTGGACGGCGGATGTCCGGGCCTGTTAGGTGGCGCCGGGAATCGACGTCGTACGACGCCCCAGGGCCGGCGCCCACAGGTCTGCGGCAGTCCGGTGTCGGCGTTGTTGCACAGGCTGCGCGGCGCAGGGGTTGGCCGGTGTCCGGTGGCACAGACATCCAGGTCAGGCGTGTAGCGAGGGTGGACAACAGCGTTTGTCCGTGGACAACACAGGGGGAAGCGTGGCCAAGGCGGGACGGCCTCAGGGCGAGCCGAGAGGAATGACCGGGGCGAGCAACGATCTCGCCCGGTTCCTGCAGAAGCTGACCGACGGTGTGAGCCTGCGGGAGCTCGCTGAAAGCTACGAGGGCGGCAAGACCTTGTGGGGCGAGTACCGCTCCGGGGCGCAGATCATCCCGCTCTCCCGGCTCAACAGCGTGATCAGGGACCGTGTGCGTGATGCCCGGGGCAGGGAGGTGATGCTGGCCAAGGCCCGCGAACTCCACGGCCTGGCCCTGACCGCGGAGGTGGAGTCGCAGCCGGACATGGGCCTGGGTGAGGCCTTGCAGCAGGCCGAGAAGGACATCGCCGACATGAGCCGTCTGATCAAGGTGCTCCTGGGCAGGATCGATGTGCTGCAGGAACAGGCGGCACAGCCGGCCGCTGCCACGGGCGAAGTAGGGGATCCTCCCGCCGGCCCGGTGGAGACGATCACAGCGCAGCTGGAGGCACTGCGGCAGCATGTGGCCGCGGCGCAGCAGGTGCGTGATGCGACCCGTAAGGCCTACGACGAGGCCCAGTCGGAGGTTCCCGTCCGCCGGGTGCTCGAAGGCGGGGCGAACGGGGCGGACTCTCCGGCGCAGCCCGCCGGCGGGGGTGCGGAGCTCGTCGGCAGCCTCGTAAGGCTTCACGACAGCGCGACGCGTCGGCGGCAGGACGCGCTCCTCCTGTGGGAGGAGGATGGCGAAGACGGTGCGGGGGCGGCGCCTGATGACGCGCCGGACGGGCCCAGGGGGGTGGACGGCCCGGTGCTCGAGGGCGGGAGTCTGCGGGTGTCGGGGGCGAAGGAACGGGATCCGGATGGCATTGAGAAAGCCGGCGGTGAGGGACAGCCGGCCGAGGTAGGGGAGGGCCGGGACAGTTCCGCTCGGGAGGAAGACCGTCGTCGTTCCCTGCTGCGGTTGCCCGCCGGAGCTGCTCTCGTGCTCCTGATCGCCGTCTCGGTGGCGGGCGGGATGGTCATCTCCCGCTACCAGGGCTCGCCCTCCGATCCGGGTGGCTCCGATACCCGGCTCAATGCGCCCACCGTGCCTACGAGGGCCTGCAATACCCCTACTCTCGGCCTTCCCGTACTCCCGGGCCCGGATTCTTCGGCTTCCTCCTCCCCGACTCCGTCCGCATCGGGTGCGCCGAGCAAGGAGCCGACGGCGAAGCCGAAGCCTTCGGCGAAGCCGTCACCACCGAAAGCGTCGCCGTCCAAGGAAAAGCCCAAGGCGCCCGGGCCGGCAGCCCCTCAGACGATTTCCACCGAGCCGCGTGCGTGGATCAACGCGGGTACACAGATGTGCCTGGAGATCCGGGCTAGCTCCGGCGAGGACGGTGCCACCGCCAACCAGTGGACCTGCAACAACTCATCCAGCCAGAAGTGGATCACCACCAATCCGGGCGGGGTGACGACCCTGGTGAGCATGGACTCGGGCAAATGCCTGGAGTTTCGGGGTGACTCCGTCGAGACCGGCGCGACCGCCAACCAGTGGACCTGCAACCACGCGCCCTCCAGCCAGAACTGGAACTGGCAGCCCGCCGCCGGCGGGGGCTGGAGTCTGGTCAACGCCAACTCCGGGAAGTGCCTCAGCGTCCGGCTCCCCGGTGACGGGGTACTCGCCGATCAGCAGCCCTGCGACGGAACACCATTCCAGACCTGGTACTGATCACCTTCGCAGTAACGGCGGATGCGCCATTTGACGGCCGGGGCTGCGGGATCAAAACACTGCGGGGGGTGCGTGGACTTGGCGCCCGCACACCCCCCGCATCCCGACGATCTGGGTCAGCCCTTCACCGCCACCGCGGTGAAGATCTCCTCGGTCGCCTTCATACACAGCGCCACCTGCGGCGCCAGCCTAGGCACGTACTGCATGGAGCCAACCTTGATCCATCGGTTGCACTCCTTCTCCAAGTCCTGCTTGAACACGTCGTCCACCCGCGCCTTGGGACCATCGGGACCTACTCCGGTGACTCCCAGCACCCCGTTGCGGAAACCTTCCTCGCCCAGGGCTTCGCGGTAGTTCCGGTAGCCGAAGTCATGCCGGGCACAGGCGGCATAGAAATCGAACCCCACGGCCTCGAACTTGTCCTTGATTACGTTGCAGCCGTTGTTGTCCCAGCGGAACCCGTACGGGTCGGGGTCCTTCGCCCCGAAGTGGCTGATCCGCGCATCGCGCCACGCGGCAAAGGCTGCGTCTCCCCGCTTCGTGAACTCGTTCAGGCGCTCCACCTTGTCCTCGCCGGACGGTCCCAGGCCTCCGCCCGTGAGGCTTCCTGTTGTGAGCCAGCGGCCGTCAGTGGTCCGGCGGGCTACCGCGGCCCCGTCCGGCCAGACCCCATAGACCTTCCCCGGGCCGGCAGAGATGAAGGTGGAACCAGGTCCCCCGATCAGCTCCCACTTCCCCTCCACTGCGTCGAAGCTCGCGACGTCACCGCTGACAGGCACGGTCGTCAGAAGGCTGGAACCGCCGTAGATGTGGTCTGCGGCGTCCCCGACGGTGTGCCAGCCCGTCTCCGGGGTCCACCTGTTGACGTGGGTCTTGTCCGGCGTCAGCCCGTAGAGCGCATCGTCAGTAACGGCGAACTCCGCCCCGGGACCACCGATGTCCTCCCACTGGCCATTCGTGTAGCGGAAGACCCGCCCCTCGGCACCGGGCATCGACTTGAACAAGCCGGCACGGCCGCCGTAGATGTGCTCCGCCGCGTCCCCGACGGTGTGCCAGCCCGTCTCCGGGGTCCACCTGTTGACGTGGGTCTTGTCCGGCGTCAGCCCGTAGAGCGCATCGTCGGTAACGGCGAACTCCGCCCCGGGACCACCGATGTCCTCCCACTGGCCGTTCGTGTAGCGGAAGACCCGCCCCTCGGCACCGGGCATCGACTTGAACAAGCCGGCGCCACCCCCGAAGATCCGTCCCGCAGCGTCCCCGACCCGGACCCACGAGTCCTGAGCAGTGGCCTTGTAGATGCCCGACCCGTCCTGCGCCAAGGCGTACACGGCCCCTCCGGCCAGGACCAGGGACTGGACGCCCGAGGGGGAGGCATCCGCAGCAGCCACCGCCACCGTGTCGCTCTTGACCTTCGCACCCCCGCTCCCGGGCTGGGTGGCGGCCCAGCCCAGACCACCTGCTGCCAGCACCGCCGCCAGCGACATGCACACCAACCGGGCTCGCCTGCCCCACGGGGCTCCGGTACGGCGCCGCGCACCTTCACCCGTACCCACATCACGATGCCGGAACAAGGAATTCATCTCTCGTGGCCTCCTGAGTCGAACCGAACGGCTTGAACGACACATTGGGCAGCAGAGGCGAATGTCCGCTGTCCGGGACCACAGAACCCCAGCTCGCGCGTTGGACAACCCTCCTTGTCCCCGGACACGGCACCGTAGTCCGGCGCGCGCTTGACCCCCTGTTCGGCCACCGGGGCGACCTTGAACGGCCCCGCAGCCGACCCGTGGCAGCGTCAATTCCCCTGGCGTGAAGTGCTCTTCAGCACCGTTCAAATCCGTCCGCGAAAAACTTTCGCCCCCGTGTGACAACCACGGGATTCCCAGGCCGTCAGCACGAGCTTGGCCGGCGACCCGCAGCGTCCTCTACCAGGCCGCCCGGGACCGGCGCAGCGGAAGCCCGCTCATGGGCATCGGCTCGTCCGGTGCCACCTTCATCGCGGCGGCCGGCCTTGTGATGATGACCGAGGAGAAGCTCGGGTTTCCGTGACCCGCCACTTGGGCCGCAGCTGGACCCTGGAGTCCATCGCCCCGGTATTCCGTCGGAATACCGGGGCGGGAGCGGAGAGGTGGAAGGCCTTCGCGGGTGTGTGCAGCCGCCCCCACCGTGCGCGGGTGCTTCACGCGCGGGTGGGGGCGGCTGGTGAGGACTTGATGGGGCCTTGGCCGTGTCGCGTTCCAGCTTGGCTTCGGCCACCGGGACACGGAACGCCCGCCCGGTGTTCTGGCAGTGCTCAGGGCTCTGCTGACGGCCGGCCGGGAGGTTCCTCTCCCTCTCCTGCTTCCGGGTCGGACCAGGCCGGAGGCCTGTGGTTCTTCCCGTTCTTTCAAGCTCAGGGTGCAGCCGAGGGCTGCACCCGGGGCCGGGCTCGCTGCAACGAGTTCCGGCCTGTTTCCCCTGTTGGTGTCGAGTGGCAACGGCCCGGGGAGACCGCGTCTGAGAGTTCCGCCCTGGAAGCGGACATGGTTCGCCACGTCTCCGGACATGCCTGACCTGCAGGAATGTGGACATGGCCCGGGATTCATCCCGGATACACCGGCGCGGCGAGAGACCGCGTCCGGGAGTTCCCCCTGGGAAGGAGGGCATGGTTCCGCGCGTCCCGGACCGGCCTGACGTGCAGGCTTCTGGGAACGGCGCCGGGAATCAGCTGGGAGCTGCGCGGGGCAGCCCGGGCCAGAGCCGCGTGGCCGAGTTCCAGGCCGGCGCGAAGGTGGCCACGGGCGGCACGGGGGTCCTGACGTGCAGGAAGCCGGCGCAGAGCAAGACGAGGACCGCCTGAAGCAGTGGCACCGGGTTGGTCCCTGTCATGTCGTGCATCGCCTTCACTCCCCTCCGTGGGGCCCGAGTCTTTCGGGCTATGGATCGAAGCGTCGGGGTTCCAGAGCGGTGGGACAAGGCCCGTTGGCCTCAGAACCGTGGACAAGAAGGGTGCGCGGCGTGGGGGCGGGCCGGGTGGCGGGGCCGGTGGCCTGCGGGATTGCTGCTGATGCTGTCTCAACTTCCAGTGGGACAAAGTGGAATGGGGCTTCCGGAGCCGGTAGACGGGCATATGGGGGGTCCTGAACGCTGTGAGGAGGTCTACGACTTTCGGTCCTGCAAGGCCGGCGGTCATCTGGTGGACCTGTCGAGTGGTAACTAGACCTCTTCGGGAGAATCCGTTGAAGAAGAAGACCGCGCTCGCAGCCGCGTGCGTGGAGGCTCCGACGACGAGCACCGGAACCCTGGTTCCGGTGCCCGCCACGATCATCGTGGTCATCGTCATCCTCCTCACCGCCGCACTCACCATCTACGGGATGCCGGTGGACACCGTCATCACCGTTATCGCCGTCGGAGGCCTGCTCGCCATCGAGCTGATCCGCCGACTGGTCGACACGCTCACCGCCGCCCGCCGCCAGGCCTCCTAGGAGACCGCGATGGGGCGCATCAACAGCGCCCTGGCTGAGCACACCCGAGGCCTGTCGCAGTGGCTGCTGTCACTGCGACAGGCCTCGGGCCTCACCATCAGCCAGGTGGCGGAGCGAACCGAACTGGTGGGCCTGCCCACCTCCCGCAGCACCCTCTACCGCGCCGAGCTGGCCCCCGCCCCCGGGCAGCGGCCCAGCGTCCCGGCGTGGCGCGTCGTCGAGGCCTACACCAAGGCATGCAAGGGCAGCATCTCCGAGGCCCGGCGGCTGTGGACCAAGGCCGCCTCCCTCCAGACCCAGGGCAAGGCCCGAATGCAGCGGCGGCCGGCGATGGCGCCCCAGTACATCGCCGAGCCCGCCGACCTCCTCCACGCCATGCGAGAGCTTCGTCTCCAGGCCGGAAAGCCGTCCCTGCGCGAACTGGAGGACCGGGCCAGGGCCACCCCGACCGACGTCACCATGCTGCCGCGCAGCACGCTCGGCGCCGTACTCAACGGCACCCGGCACTGCCGCAGGGACCTCCTGGCCTGCTTCGTGCGGGCCTGCGGGGTGACCAAGGAGTCCGAGGTCATGCGCTGGCTCGCGGCGTGGGACCGCATCGAGGCCTCCCGCAACGGCACCGCCGACCACAACTTGCACCAGCGCCTGACCGCACTCGAGGAGGACCTCCACCACACCAAGTCCGCCCTGGCCACGGTGATCAACGTGCCGGGGCCCCGACCCGAGACCGAGCCCGTACTGCTGCCCGTGCCGGTCCCGGGCATCCGCCCCGCGGTCACCGAGAAGCCCAAGCCGCACGTCCCCGAGCCGGCCATCGCACCAGCCGCCAGCACGCCGGCCCGCACCCGGACCAAGCCCCGGACGAAGCTGCGGTCCAGGCCGTGGCTGTCAGCACTGCTCAAAGGCCTCACCAGTACGGCCGGGACCGCAGCTGTGAACGCAGCCGTGGA
The DNA here is from genome assembly GCF_042870555.1 of Streptomyces sp. NPDC006487. NCBI lineage: Bacteria > Bacillati > Actinomycetota > Actinomycetes > Kitasatosporales > Streptomycetaceae > Streptomyces > Streptomyces sp. NPDC006487. Next base: position 14,334 of record NZ_JBIAHN010000038.1, on the reverse strand, counting down.
CGCGGTCCTCTGAGAACCGTGGCGGGAGCGTCCGAACCCTGGGCGCTCCCGCCACAGCCTCCCGCGCGAGGCAACCGCAGCCGAGCAGGGCGAGCGCCGGCGGTGGCCATTGACGTCGTCGGCGTCCACTACCCGCGCCTGGGCTCCCGGACCACTTTGCCGTCCTTCACGAACAGCCTCACCCGTTGCTCGTTGAAGTCCATCGTCACCATGCTGCCCTCGGGCACCACATGGACCACGATCTCCGGGAACTCCGCACCAATCTGCTCCCTAGCCTCCTCCGCCGGCTTCCCCGTGAGCTCCGGCCACACGCTCTTCACATCCATCAGCCCCTCCACACCGGTGAAAGCTGCAACACCTTTCGGGCCCGGCGTTGCGCTTCGCTACGGACTGTTCGGGATGTCGCTTTCGTCCGCAGGGGGATCACAAGCCGCTGTCGATGCCGGTCACCGCCGGCGGGCCGAGGGGGGCGTCGGACTCTGAGAGGCCTGCCTCCTTCAGTGCCTCCGTGACGATCCGCATGGCGTCGAGCTCCGCCTCGTACTTGTCCGGGGCCTCGACCTCGAGTCGGATGGAGAAGGTGCCGTCGTCGTGGAGGGTGAGGAGGCGCAGCCCCTCGTTCTCGCTGACCTCCGTATGCCGCGATGCCAATTTCCGTTCGACGACAGAGCGCACGGAATCAGCAACGTCCGACACGAACGTACCGGGGACCGTGATGACGAAGCTGGTCACGTTCAACTCCTCGCATAGGGCGAAAATCCAGTGACATCCGCCTGCCCCCGATTCTTCATAATGAACTCGTACCGTGTCATCCCGGACGCGCCGGCCTGCCACTCCACAGCTCTGCCTGCCGTGACCGGCAACAACAGGGCGGACGCCTCGTGTGGGGAGTGATTCAGAATGAGGGGCGGATTTAGTCTGGGCTCAGCCCCTCGTATCGCCGGGCCGACGTCTTCCTCGTCGCCTACCGCCGACCCGGCGGAGCTCTCCGTCCGACGACGGCCTTGAGCGTCCCGGATGACGACAGGTTCCGCGGGCGGCCTGTGAATCCGGAAGGGGGCCGTCCCGGCGGTGTGTCTGCCGGGACGGCCCCCTTCGGGGTGGTGCGGGTGGGGTGCTGGTCGGGCCGGGTCAGTGGGTGATCAGGCGTGGTTCCAGACCGGTGCGGTCTGACGGGTGATGCCGTAGACGAAGTTGGAGATCGTGCCGTTCGCGTTCAGCACGATGATCGTGTTGTTGTCCTGGAGGATCGCGGGCTTGCCCTTGGCGAAGTAGGTCCAGTTGCTCCAGGAGCCGTGCGAGGTCATCTGGACGCCGTACAGGCCGTCCTTCTTCACCAGGCGGACCTTCGTGCCGCCCGCCACGTTGTAGACGCCGAGCTTCGGGGAGGTGGTGGTGGCGCCGGTCCAGGTGTGGATCTCGCCGTCGACGTTGAGGCGGATGTAGCGCTCGCCGACCTTGCGGACGTCCTGGTAGGCGTTGCCCACGGGGTGCAGGAAGCCGACGCGCTTGCCGTTCTCGATGATGTGCGAGCTGAAGAGCTGCGGGCCGGACTTGTAGGTCTTGACGGTCAGGCTGCCGTACTTCGTCGTGGAGTAGAGGCTGCCGGCGGTGTTGCACTCCTTGGGGAGCTTCGGGAACGCGGTGGCGGTCCACGGCATGTCGCCGCCCTGGGTGCGCTGCTTGAAGACGGGCGCGGTGGAGAGGACGCCGTCGATCCGCAGGCCGCTGGAGAGGTCCTGCGGCTTGGACTGGTCGACCGTGGCCAGCACCTTGCCGTTCTCGTTGCGCAGCTGCGCCTTGGCGCCGGTGTGGGCGCTGTTGGTCAGCTTGACGGTGTAGCCGTCGAAGAGCGAGGGGATGACCTGGCTCTTGATGCAGTTCTCGGCGATCACCTGGGAGCGCGCGGGGGAAGCCGGCTCGGCCGTGGAAGAGGCCGCGAACGCCGTGGCGGGGGCGGCGATCGCCGCGCCGAGGAGGACGAGGGCGGTGGTGGTGGCGCGGAGGGCGGTGCGCATGACGACTCCTTGAAGCTGTGCATCGGGTGAAGGAGAGCCGTATGCCGTGGTCTCTTCCGGTGGAGGCCGTCGAGTTCGGGCTGCTGGCTACGGAATGAAAATTAGTGATCTTGTGTGGGTGGAATGGTCCGGTCCGCGTCACAGGCGTGTGACAGAGCATCGGGAGCGGCTGGTGCGAGAGGCGGGACGGGCGGCCGGTTTTCGTGGTTTTCGCCAAGGCCGGCGGGTCGGGCGAGGGGGAGAGACTGCCAGGTAGAGGGCTCGGTCCGTCCCGATCCGGGGCGGGCGGCGGGGTCCTGACGGTGGAACTTACGGGGAGGACGGCACGGTGAGTGCACAGCAGCAGTACGACGAGATCGGTGAGGCTTACGAGGGCTTCAAGGCGCTCCCGCTGGAGCAGTACGCGGTGGTGCCGGGGTTCCTGGCACTGGTCGGGGATGTGCGGGGGAAGTCCGTGCTCGACCTGGCGTCCGGTACCGGGTTCTACAGCCGGGAGTTCAAGCGGCGGGGCGCCGGCGATGTCCTCGGGATCGACATCTCGGGTGAGATGGTCGCCGTGGCGCAGTCGATCGAGGAGCGCGATCCCCTGGGTGTGCGGTACGAGGTGGGGGACGCGGCGGAGCTGCGGGCCTTCGAGGAGCCCTTCGATGTCGGGCTGGCCGTGCAGTTGCTCAACTACGCGTCGGACATCGCCACCACGGAGCGGATGTGCCGCAACGTGCACCGGAGCCTGAAGCCCGGCGCGGAGCTCTTCTTGCTCAACCAGTCGCCCGACTACCGGTTCGACGGGCCGACCCCGGAGAAGTACGGCTTCCGTACCCGGCTCACCGGTGAGGAGGTCGAGACCGGGCGGCAGGTGCGGACCACCGCGCTGCTCGACCCGCCGGTCTCCTTCGTCGCCAACCTGCCGCGCCGCGAGGTCTACGAGACCTGTCTGAAGGCGGCCGGGTTCGGTGATCTGGTCTGGACTCCGGTGACGGTGTCGGAGGCCGGTCTGCGGGAGTTCGGTGCGGAGCACTGGGCGAACCTTGCCGACAACCCCCCGCTGGAGATGCTGCGCTGCCGCGCCTGACGATCCGGGTCGGAGCCCCGGGGAGGGGCAGGGTGTTGCCATCGCAGGGTGCTGCATGGCGACACTCCCGGCGTGGGGCTGCGTCGCCCCGTTGAATTGATCGACGTGAGCGACGCAGAGTGGGGGCCCGTGGGCGGGTCAGGTGAGGAGGGTGCGGGCCCAGTGGGCGCGGGCGCCCGCCAGAGCCGTCAGGGCGTAGAACGCGGCGGGGAGCAGGAGGAGGCCGAGTGCGGCCATGCCCCAGGCCTCCGGGTAGGACGTGACCGCCCACTGCTTGAGCGCCATGGTGCGGTCTCCGTCACCGTAGGCGGCCAGCAGGTACGGGGTCGCCATCAGCCCGACCGGCACGGTGAAGGCGAAGACCACTGCCAGCAGGTCCAGCGGCCACAGGACCGTCACGAACAGCAGGGTGTACGCGAGCTCGCGCCAGCTGGCTGCCTCCTTGAGTCTGGTGGCCGCCCAGGGCCGCAGGCCGGGTGCGCCCGGCAGTTCGTGCGGGGTGTGGACCTCCCGCCGGTCCAGGAGGCGCAGCCTGCGCCGCTCCACCGCCCCCATGGGTACGCCCGACAGGACCACCGCGAGCAGCAGCGGCACTCCGACGAGCACGATCGCGAGGGCTCCGCCCACCGCGACCGCGGCGGTGATCGCGATGAGGCCGAGCAGGCCCACGGGGACGCCGCTGAGCAGGTACGCCATGGCCCGCCAAGGCCAGGACGACAGCAGGAAGGTGGGGCGCTTCAGCGCCGCCCAGAGAGTTCTCGATGCCATGGATGCCATGGATCCACCGTAGGAACGACCCGGTACCCGGGCCCAGCAGCCCAGTTCTACTTCGAAGGTATGCCTGGCCCTACCCCGAAGACTCGGTTCCGCCGCAATGTGCCGGCCCCCCTGCAGACGGTTTTGTTGTGTCAGCAGTCGGAGCGCCGCAACAGCGACGCCGAGTCATCCGGGAGAGCAGATGTCCGCAGCCGAGAACAGCCCGTGCTTCGTCGAAGCGAGCGGTCCGCGTTCCGTGGCCGTCGGCCGGCTGCCGGCCGGTGTGGACACGCTGACCGTGGTGTTCTCGGGCCCGCTGCCCGGTACCGGCTCCACCCGCTCCGTCGTACGGGCTCAGGTGTTCGGCCGGGTGTGGATCGCCCGCACCCCGGGGGCGTTCTCGTACGCCTCCGGCCATCAGGCGTGCGGCCGGCGCAGCGCCGTGACCCTCCTGCCGGCCCCGGCCGCCGCCTGAACCGTTCCGCCCCCAGTTCCTTTTCCGTATGCCTCACCCCAGAACACACAGAGAAGAGTCAGCCATGAAGCTCGGCATCCGCCGCATGACGCTCGTCGCCACCGCCCTCACCGCCGGCTTCCTGATGACCGGCTGCAACGTCGACCAGGAGGGCTCGAAGAGCGAGAGTTCCTCCTACGAGATCACGGACAAGGTCACCGCGCTGGACGTCCGGACGCCGGGCGGGGACATCAAGGTCGTCGCCGGCGACCAGGACACCATCCGGGTGACGGAGAAGCTGACCTACAGCGGCGACAAGCCGAAGACGCAGCACACCGCGTCCGGCGGCACTTTGAAGCTCGGCGCCGGCGAGGGCTGCGGCAAGGAGGGCGAGGCGTCCAAGTGCAAGGTGGACTACACGCTCGAGGTGCCCAGGGCCCTCGCCGCCGTGCTGGACAGCCGGGGCGGGAACGTCCAGGTGACCGGGCTGGCCGGCGCCCTGGAGGTCAAGGCCGGAGGCGGCAAGGTGACCGCGGACAACCTCGCGTCGAAGCGGCTGACCGTGGAGGCCAACGGCGGTGCGATCACGGCCGCCTTCGTGTCCGCTCCGGACACCGTGAACATCAACACCCGCTCCGGTGACGTGTCGGTCCAGGTGCCCAGCGCGGAGGCGTACGCCGTGAAGGCCACCACCAAGAGCGGCTCCGAGAAGGTCTCGGTCAAGACGGACCCGGCTTCCACCCGCAAGATCACCCTTCACACGGACGGCGGGAGCGTGCAGCTGACCTCCGCGTGACCCGCGGCTGGAACCCGCCGCGGGGCCCGGCACTCTGGGGAGTGCCGGGCCCCGCGGCGTGTCAGCGTACGGGCGAGAGGGCCGCCGTCAGCAGCGCCTGGACGGGCGGCGGGACGCGCGTGGTGCCGCGGGTGCGCGGGGCCGTCATGTAGACGATCCGGCGCTCCAGGCCGCGGGTGGCGCCGATGCCGGCGAGGTGGCCGTGGACCACTCCCGCCATGCCCCACACCGTGGGGCCGCCGGGCAGCGTCATGCTGTCCAGTCCCGCCCCGCAGAAGGCGCGGCCGCCCTTGGCGTACGGGACGTCGGGCACGCGGAACATCTCGGCGAGGCTCCCGGCTGTGAGGAGTTCGCCGCCGAACAGGGCCGTCAGGAAGCGGTCCAGGTCGGGGACGGTGGAGATCATCTCGCCGGCTGCGCCGTGGATGGTCGGGCTGTGCTCGGTGACGTCGGCGCCGTCCTCGTACCCGCGGATGTGCGGGCCGGGGATGGTGGGGTCGGTGCCCGGCAGGCTCGTCCCGGCCAGTCCGAGGGGGCGCAGGACGCGCTCCTCGACCGCGCGGGCGTACGGGCCCGCGGTCAGCCGCTCGACGAGGAGGCCGGCGATGACGTAGTTGGCGCGGGTGATCTGCTGCCGGGTGCCGGGGGCGAAGTCGAGCGGGCTGCGCAGGGCGAGGTCGATGAGCTGCCCGGGGGTGAACTCGTCGAGGCGGTGCCGCAGGAACCAGGGGGTGTCGTTGTACCGGACGTCGCTGTCGTCCACGAGCCCGCTGGTGTGGTCGAGGAGCATGCGTACGGTGACGGGCTCCGGGAGCAGTCCGGGCAGGTGGCGGGCGACGGGTTCGTCCAGGCCGGTCAGGCCGTCGTCGACGAGTCCCAGTACGACGGCCGCGACGAAGGTCTTGGTGACCCCGCCGATCCGGAACCGGTGGTGCAGGCGGGCCGGTTCGCCGGTGGCGGCGTCGGCGACTCCGGCCGCGGCCGACCAGGAGCCGTGCTCCCCGCCGGCCCGGACCAGTACGGCGGTGGCTTCGGCATCGGGGCGGACTCCGACGGCCTCCTCCAGGGCCCCGGCCGCCGGATGCGGCCGGTTCTCAGTGCGCGCCTCAGCCACCGGACGCCGCCTTCTCCACCGGCTCGTCGTCGGCGTGCGCCCAGGTGGCGATCATCTCCCCGTGGCCGAGGCCGCCGCCGCCGCGCCGGACGGTGTCCGCGGCGAAGGTGTTGACCTGCTTGCCGTTCTCGGAGTTGGTCAGCACGATGAGGCCCTCGCCGCTGTCGACGCGGGTGAAGGTGCCCACGCGGTAGCCGACGGTCCGGCCGCCGTGGCCGTACTCCACGTCCCCGGCGGTGGTGTCGACGACCGAGCCGAGCCCGTAGAAGCTGCCGGGATGCCAGACCGTCACCATCTGCTGGGCGAGCGGGCGGGCGATGAGGGTGCCGGGTGCGCCGAGGTGGGCGCGCCGGATCTCCAGTGCGACCTTCGCGAGGTCCCCGGCGCTCGCCCAGAGTCCGCCGGCGGCGATCTCGTTGCGGACCCGCCAGCGCCCCGGAATCGGTTCGCCGGCGGGGTCGTGGCCGATGGCCACCGGGGCGTCGGCGCGGGCCGGGTGGTCCTGGTCGAAGGTGCTGTCGGCCATGTCCAGGGGGTCCAGGACGAGGCGCCTCATCAGCTTCTCGAAGGGTTCGCCGGTGGCGTCGAGCAGGAGCTGCTCCAGGACCGAGAAGTTGATGTTGCTCTTCTTGAAGGTGCTGCCCGCCGGATGCTCGGCGCGTACCGGGGCGTTGGTCGCGGGCAGCCGTCCGTGGAGGACTTCGGGGATCGACGGCATGCGCTCGGTGGGCAGGTAGTTGGTCGGGGGGACGTGACTGAGGCCGGACTGATGGCTGATCAGTTCGCGCAGGGTGATCCGGGCGCCGTCGGGGACCTGCCAGGTGGTGAGGTAGCGGTTGATGTCCGCGTCGAGGTTGAGCTCCCCGTCCCCGACCAGGCGGAGCACGGCGAGCGTCGTGACGTGCTTGCTGACCGAGGCGACCTGGAAGGCGGTGCGGGAGGTCACCGGCTCGGGACGGTCGGCGGCGGTCACTCCGTAGCCCTCGACGGAGACGATCTCCCCGTCGCGCAGCAGCGCGATGCTCGCGCCGGGCACCCGGTGGGCCGCCATGACCTCCAGGAGCGCGTCGCGGTCGATCCGCGGCGCGGGGGCGGCGGCGCGGGCCGGCGTGGGGGCCGGCCCGGCTTCCCGTACGTCCGTGTCGTCGGTCGTCATGCCCTGTCCTTCCGTCAGCGAGTCGACGGCCTCGGCCAGGGCGGCCAGGGTGTCGTACTCGTACAACATGCGGAGGGTGAGGGGGAGGCCGCGGCGTCGCGCGGCGCCGATCACCCTGATGACCAGCAGGGAGTCCCCGCCGTAGTCGAAGAAGTTGTCGTCGGCGCTGACCTCTTCCCGGCCCAGCACCTGGGACCAGATCTCGGCGATCGCCCGCTCGACGGGGGTCCGCGGCGGGATGTGCGTACGGTCCGGTGCCGCTCCGGGTGCGGGCAGCGCGCCGCGGTCCGGCTTTCCGCTGGGAGTGAGCGGGATGCGGTCGAGGGGGACGAAGGCGGTGGGGACGAACGCCGGGGGCAGGGCGGCCAGGAGCGCGCCGCGCAGCTCGTCCGGTGTGCCGCCGCCCACCACGTAGGCGACGAGACGCTGTCCGCCCGGGCCGTCCCGCCAGGGCAGGACCACGGCGTCGCGCACTCCGGGCAGGGCCCGCAGGGCGGCCGCGCTCTCCGCCGGGGCTACCCGGACCCCGTTGACCTTGACCTCGTCGTCGCCCCGGCCCGCGTACTCGACGGTGCCGTCGGGCAGGATCCGGGCCAGGTCGCCGGTCCGGTACAGCCGGGCGCCGGGCGGGCCGTACGGGTCCGGGCCGAACCGGTCCGCGGTGAGGTCGGGGCGTCCCGCGTAGCCGCGGGCCAGGCCCGCCCCGCCGATGTGGAGTTCCCCGGTGACGCCTACGGGGACCCGGCGCAGCGCGGAGTCCAGGACGCGGATCCCGGCGTGCGGCAGCGGGCGCCCGATGGGCACCGGCCCGGGCCCGGCCGGGTGCGGGACCCGGTGCGCGGTGGCGTCGACGGCGCACTCGGTGGGCCCGTACGTGTTCCACAGCTCCGTGTCGGGGCGCACCGAGCGGAACCGGTCGGCGAGTTCCCCGTCGAGCTGTTCGCCCGCCGAGCACAGCAGCCGCAGCGCGTCGCATCCGTCCCACCCGTCCTCCTCCACCAGGAGCCGCAGTACGGACGGCACCACTTGCAGCACCGTCACCCGCTGGTCGGCCGTGCACCGCAGGAGTGCGGCCGGGTCCCGTTCCGCCCCTGGCGGAGCGAGGACGACCGCGCCGCCGCTGACCAGGGGGGCGAACAGCTCCCAGCCGGCGGCGTCGAAGCCGATCGCGGTCTTCTGGAGGATGCGGTCGGCGGGCCCGAGGCCGTGTGCGGCGACCGACCAGGCGACCCGGTGCGCGAGGGCGAGGTGGCTGATCTGGACGCCCTTGGGGCGGCCGGTGGAGCCTGAGGTGTGGACGGTGTAGGCGAGGTGCCGCGGGTCGGTGTGCCGGTCGGGGGCGGTCGCCGGCCATCCCTCGAAGGGTTCGTCGTCCAGATGCACGGCGGGCGGGCCGCCCGGCCCGGCCAGGCCTTCCGGTCCGTGGCCGCGCCGGGTCAGCAGGAGGGCCGCGCCGGCGTCCGCGAGCGCGAACCCGGAGCGGGGGCGGGGGGACGCGGGGTCCAGGGGGACGTACGATCCGCCCGCCTTCCACACACCGAGCAGGCAGGCCACCAGGTCCGGTTCGCGTTCGAGGAGCACGCCCACCGCCGTCCCGGCCGTGACCCCCCGGGCCCGCAGGCCGTGGGCGATGCGGTTGGCGCGGGCGTCGAGCTGGGCGTAGGTGACGGTGGCCGTGCCGTGGACCACGGCGACCGCGTCCGGGGTGCGGGCGGCCTGTTCCTCGAAGAGGCCCGGCAGGTCGGGGCGCGGGCCGGCGGGCCCGCCCGGGCTGCCGAGTTCCGCGAGCAGGGCCCGCTCCCGGTCGGAGAGGAAGACCTCCTCCCCCGCGTCGCCGTCGGGGTCGGCCGCCATGGCTTCCAGGACCGCGCGGTACATGGCGCCCACCCGGTCGGCCGACCGGCGGCTGAGGACACCGGTGCGGGTGCTGAGCGCCAGGTACCCGTCGAGGGTGGTCACGGCGAGGCCGAACTCGGTGCCGCCCTCCCCGAGCGTGGGCGCCACGTCGACGAGTTCCCGGTCCACCTGCCGGAAGTCCAGGTAGTTGAACGACACGTCGACGATCCGGCGGCCGCCCGCCAGCCGCTGCATCTGCGGCATGGGGAAGCGGCGGTGCGGCCAGAGTTCCACCTCCCGGTCGAAGACCGAGCGGACGAGCTCCTGCCAGCTGCCGGCCTCCTGGTCCCGGTCGTAGGGGAACGGCACCGTGTTGAGGTACATGCCGTGCACCCGGTCGGCGCCCGCCACCTCGGGCCGGGCGTCGCAGACGAGTCCGCTGGTGAAGGACGCGTCGGGGGTGAGCGTGGCCAGCACCTTCAGGTGGGCGGCCAGCAGGACGCTTTTGAGGGAGGCCCGGGCCCGGCTGGCGAGGGCGCGCAGCCCGGTCTCCAGGTCGCCGATGGGCACCCGTACGCGGACCCGGCTCCCGCCGTCCGGGCCGTCGGGCTCGCCCCAGCCGGCGGGCGGCGAGAACGGCGGCCGCTCCGTCACGGCCCGCTCCCAGTAGGCCCGGTCGGCGGCGGAGGCGAGGGAGCGCTGCTCGGCGGCGATGAAGTCGGCGTACCGGACGGATGCCGGCTCGGGCCTGGCATCGGCATCGGGATCGGGATCGGAGAGCGTGCCGGTGTCGCGGAACCGCCGGTAGCTGGTCAGCAGCTCCATGAGGAGGTTGTAGTGGCTCCATCCCTCGGTGATCGCGTGGCAGCGGACCATCGACAGCCACCACGCGCCCCCGCCCTCCACGTGCGCGGCGAGGCGCAGCAGCGGCGGCGCGGAGAGGTCGAAGGGCCGGTCGCGCTCGGCCGCCTGGAACGCGCGGAGTTCCCGGTGGACGTCCCCTGCCGTGGCGTCGTGCACGGACACCGGGACACGCGCGGTCGGATGCACCAGCTGCACCGGTACGGAGCAGGTCGTGAGGTCGAAGGAGGTGCGCAGCACCTCGTGCCGTTCGACGACGCTCCGGGCGGCGGCCGTCAGGGCGTCGGCGTCGAAGGGTCCGCCGTCCCGGATCCGGAAGGAGGTCACGCTGTGGTAGGGGCGCAGCCGCTCGTCGGCGAGCATCTCGACGACCATGCCGGTCTGGGTCTGTGCCATCGGGTAGGCGTCGACGAGCCCGGCCGGGAGCCGTTCGCGATCGGCCGCCCCGAGCAGCTCGAACGGCTCCACGGGGCGCTCCACGGCTGCGGGGGCCCGGCCGGCCACGAGGACGGCCAGGGCGGCGACGGTACGGCGGTCGAAGACGTCCCGTACGTCGAGGTCCCAGCCCGCGGCGCGCAGGGCGCCGACGAGGGCGACGGCGCGGATCGAGTCCCCGCCCAGGTCGAAGAAGCTGTCTTCGGCTCCGACCCGTTCGCGTTGCAGGACGGTGCGCCAGGCCTCGGCGATGCGTTCCTCGACCGGTCCGCTCGGGGGTACGTGCCGGTCGGTGTCCTGGCCGGCGTCGGCTCCGGGGGCGGGGAGGGCGCGTCGGTCGACCTTGCCGTTGGCGTTGAGGGGCATGGCTTCCAGGGCCACGTAGGCGGTGGGGACCATGTAGTCGGGCAGGCGAAGCGCGGCGTGGGATGCCAGGTCGGTGCCGGTGACCTGGCCGACGTAGTAGGTGACGAGCTGCTTCTCGCCTTCGGCGGGCTCGTGGACGCCGACGAACACCTCGCGAACGGCGGGGTGCTCGGCCAGCACGGCCTGGATCTCACCCGGCTCGACGCGGTAGCCGCGGATCTTGACCTGGTCGTCGACCCGGCCCAGGAACTCCACGTCCCCGCCCGGACCGCGGCGGACCAGGTCACCGGTCCGGTAGAAACGCGCACCCGCACGCCCCGCGAACGGATCCGGCAGGAAACGCTCCGCCGTCAGGTCCGCACGCCCCGCATACCCACGGGCCACGCCCGTGCCACCCACGTACAGCTCGCCGGGCACACCCACCGGGACCGGCTGCAACCACCGGTCGAGCACGTACATCGTCATGTTCGGGAGGGGAAGACCGATCGGCAGGACCTCGGTCCTCGGATCCTCCGGCACCTCGAACACCGAGGTACCCACCGACGCCTCCGTCGGCCCGTACTCATTGATCAGACGCGTCCCCGGAGCCAGCGCACGCCACCGCTCCAGCGTCCCCCGCGAGAACGGCTCGCCCGCCACCACCAGCACCGGAGCCAGGGTGGCGGCCTCGGCCGCGCCGAGCTGCAAGGACAGCACGCCCAGGTGGCCGGGGGTGAGCTTGATGAAGCTGTACGGAGCTTCGGCCGCGAGGTGCCTGCCCAGGTCGGCCAGGTCCACCTCCGCCGAAACGGTGTGCACCGACTGCCCCGCCACCAGCGGAGCCCACAGATTCGGCACGACCAGGTCGAAAGCCACCGAGGAGAACAGCGGCGCACCACCCGAACCCCGCGAAACCAACTCACGCGCCGCCCAACCCACATGGTTGACCAGACCGCGATGAGTGACCTCCACGCCCTTCGGCGTACCCGTCGAACCCGAAGTGAAGATCACGTACGCCAGCCGGTCGAGGTCCTCGACCCGGGCGGGCGCCGTGTCCGGATGGCCCTCCAGATCCGGGAGCTCACCCTCCAGCACCACACGGGCACCCGAGGTCTCCACGATCGCGGCAAAACGCTCAGCCGGATACGACGGGTCCACCGGCACATACGTACCACCCGCCTTCCACACACCCAGCAGGGCCGCGACCAGATCCGGACCACGGTCCAAGACCACCGCCACCCTGGACTCGGCCCCCACACCCTCGGCACGCAAGTAGTGCCCCACACGGTTCGCGCGGGCATCAAGCTCCGCGTAGGAGACACTCCCCCACCCACCACGGACGGCGACCGCATCCGGCGACTCAACGACCCGGGCCTCGAACAGCTCCAGCACCGAAGCCGACTCCGCCTCGACCCCCGAGTCATTCCACTCCACCAGCTCGCGAGCCAGCTCCTCCACCGACAAATGCGCTTCCAGAGCCGACCCCTCCGGGTCCCCCGCCATCGCCTCCAGCACCGACCGGTAGAGGTCCGCGAACCTGGTGGCGTGAGCCTTGCTCAGTACGCGGGTGTTCGTCTTGAGGCCTATGCGCCGCGAGACGGTGGTGACCGCGAGGTCGAACTCCGTCGTCCCCGGTGCCATGAGGCTGTCCAGGTCGACCGCGTCGCTCTCCAGCCGGTCGAAGTCCACGTGGTTGAGCAGTACGTCCACGAGCCGCCGTCCGCCCGCCGCACGCTGCATCTCGGGCATCGGGAACCTGCGGTGCGGCCAGAGTCCGGCTTCCCGGGCGAAGGCCCCGGCCACGAGTTCCCGCCAGGTGCGGGCCGTACGGTCGAAGGCGAACGGGACGGTGTTGAGGTGCATGCCGTAGATCCGGTCCGCGCCGAGCACCTCCGGCCGGGTGTGCACGACGACCCCGCTGGAGAACTCCGGCAGGTCGGTCAGCAGGCTCAGCACCTTCCCGTGCGCGGCGACGAGCACGCTCTTGAGCGAGGCCCCGGCCTTGGCGGCCAGATCGCGCAGCTCCTCCTCCAGGTCGTCGAAGGGCACGGACACCCAGAAGTGCTCGGCGGGCCGGTCCGGTTCGCCCCAGGCCGCGGGGAGCGAGAACTTCGGGGTGGCGTCGACCGTCGCCGCCCAGTAGGACCTGTCCTCGTCGGAGGCCAGTGCGCGCAGTTCCCCGGCGATGGAGTCGGCGAACCGCACGCCCGGGGGGACGTGGGCCGGCGGGACGCGGCCCTCGCGCAGGTCCCGGTAGCACGCGAGCAGTTCCTGGACGAGGGAGTGGTAGCTCCAGCCCTCGACGATGCCGTGGAACTCGGTGACCGACAGCCACCACCCGCCGTCCACCAGGTGGGCCGTCAGCCGGAACAGCGGGGGCTCCGCGAGATCGAAGAGCCGGGCCTTCTCGGTGGCGTGGAAGGCGGCGAGGTCCCGTTCCACCTGCGCGGCGTCGAGCCCGCCGAGATCGCGGACCTCGACCGGGATCCGCGCCGCGGCGTGCACGAGCTGCACGGGTACGGAGCAGGACGTGAGGTCGAAGGAGGTGCGCAGCACGTCGTGGCGGGCGGTGACCAGCGCCGCGGCCTCGCGCAGCGCGTCGAGGCCGAAGGTGACCTCGTCGCGCATCCGGGTGGAGGCGACGTTCTGGTAGTTGCTGTGCCGGTCGTGGGCGAGCGCGTCGACGACCATGCCGATCTGGGTCTGGGACATCGGGTACGCGTCGACGAGGCCCGCCGGAAGGCGTTCCCGGTCGGCGGCGGTGAGCAGCTCGAACGGTTCCACCGCGGCCTCTACGACGGCCTGCCCGCGCTCCGCGACCAGGCCGGCCAGCGCGCTGATGGTCCGGCGGTCGAAGACGTCCCGTACGGCGAGGTCGAGGCCGTGGGCGCGCAGGGCGCCGATCAGGGCCACCGCGCGGATGGAGTCGCCGCCGAGGTCGAAGAAGCCGTCCTCGACGCTGACCCGGTCCAGGCCGAGGGCCTCTCGCCAGACGGCGGCGATCCGCTCCTCCACGACGGTGCGCGGGGCGACGTGGGGCCGGTCGCCGCCGACGGCGTCGCCGCCGGGGGCCGGGAGGGCACGCTTGTCGAGCTTGCCGTTGGTGGTCAGCGGCAGGGCCTCGAGCAGGACGAACGCGGCCGGGACCATGTACTCGGGGAGCGAGGTGGCGAGGTGGGCGCGCAGTTCGCCCGGCCCCGGGGGCTGTTCGCCGGCCGGGACGGCATAGGCCACCAGCCTGTCCTCCCGGACCACGACGACGGCTTCGCGCAGGGCGGGGTGGGCGGTGAGGGCGTTCTCGATCTCGCCGAGTTCGATGCGGAACCCGCGGATCTTGACCTGGTCGTCGATGCGGCCCAGGAACTCCAGCTGCCCATCGGGCAGACGGCGGGCCAGGTCGCCCGAGCGGTAGAGGCGCGCCCCGGCCGGACCGAACGGGTCGGGGACGAAGCGGGCGGCCGTCAGCTCGGGCCGGCCCAGATAGCCGCGGG
>NZ_JBIAHN010000037.1:0-25831 GCF_042870555.1 Streptomyces sp. NPDC006487 | reverse complement strand
GGCCCCCGGCAACGGCGCCGCACGCGGCAACGGGTCCGGGGCGCAGCCCCGGGGAACGGGCGAAGGGCGGGTAGGGGACCCCGCCCCGCAGGGCCGCCCAGCCGCACCCGCCCACCCGGCCCCGCCCCAGGCGGCAGTGGCGCCGCCGCCGACCGGCCACCGCCGGACGGAGTCCGGCGCGGCGGTGCGGGCTGCGCGTCATGAAGGGGCGGGGCTACGCCTCGTACGGCCGGGCCTGCCAGGGGGCGTCCGCCGGGCGGAGGGAGGACAGGGAAGGGTCGGCGGCGAGGGCGGCCGACAGGGCCAGGGCTCCCGTCACGAGCCCGGGGTTGCCCAGCTCGCCCGCCAGGACGCCCCGTACCAGCTCCGGCAGCGGCACCCAGGCCAGCTCCATGTCCGCCTCCTCCGAGCCGGACTCCGCGTAGCGTTCGCCGTCCGCCTCGCAGACCCCCCGCGCGAGGAAGATCCGGGTGGCCTCGTCCGAGCCGCCGGGGGACGCGTAGAAGTCGGTCAGCACCCGCCAGTCCTCGGCCTTGACGTGCGCCTCCTCCGCGAGCTCGCGCTGCGCCCCGTGCAGCGGGTTCTCCCCCACGACGTCCAGCAGGCCCGCCGGGAGCTCCCACAGCCGCCGCCGCACCGGGTGGCGGTACTGGCTGAGCACCAGCACGCGTCCCGCGTCGTCCAGGGCGAGCACGCACACCGACCCGGGGTGCACCTGGTAGTCGCGGCGGGCCACGGACCCGTCCGGCATGCGCACCTCGTCGGAGGCCACGGCCGTCTTCGCGCCCTGGAACGGCCGCTGCGTCGACACCGTCTCCCAGGATTCCGCAGTGTCCTTGATCTCCATGCCCCGAAGCCCTCCACAACGCGCGACAGCCGGGGTACGGATCTCCGTACCCCGGCTGCCAACGTTATGCGGTCGTGCGGCTACTTCGCCGCCTGCTGCCGTTCCACGGCCGCCTTGACCAGACCCGCGAACAGCGGGTGCGGGCGCGTCGGGCGCGAGCGCAGCTCAGGGTGGGCCTGGGTGGCCACCAGGTAGGGGTGGACCTCGCGCGGGTACTCGACGTACTCGACGAGCTTGTTGTCCGGGGAAGTGCCGGAGAAGACCAGACCGGCCTTCTTCTCCAGCTCACCGCGGTAGGCGTTGTTGACCTCGTAGCGGTGGCGGTGGCGCTCGTCCACGTACGCCTGGTCGCCGTAGACCTCGCGCACGATGGAGCCCTCGGCGAGCTTCGCCGGGTACATGCCCAGGCGCATGGTGCCGCCCAGGTCGCCCGCGCCCTCGACGAAGGCCAGCTGCTCCTCCATCGTGGAGATGACCGGGTTCGGGGTGGAGGCGTCGAACTCGGTGGAGTTCGCGTCCTCGATGCCCGCCAGGTTGCGCGCGGCCTCGATGACCACGCACTGCAGGCCCAGGCACAGGCCGAGCAGCGGGACCTTGTTCTCGCGGGCGTAGGTGATCGCGCCGACCTTGCCGTTGACACCGCGGTCGCCGAAGCCGCCGGGGACGCAGATCGCGTCCACGTCACCGAGGACGGCCGCGGCGCCGGCCGGGGTCTTGCAGTCGTCGGAGGTGACCCACTTGATCTGGACGCGGGCCCTGTTGGCGAAGCCGCCGGCGCGCAGCGCCTCGGTCACCGACAGGTAGGCGTCCGGCAGGTCGATGTACTTGCCGACGAGCGCGACCTTGACCTCGTGGTCGGGGTTGTGGACCCGGTCCAGCAGGTCCTCCCAGACGGTCCAGTTGACGTCGCGGAAGGGCAGGTCGAGCTTGCGCACGACGTACGCGTCCAGGCCCTCGGTGTGCAGGACCTTGGGGATGTCGTAGATCGACTTGGCGTCGATCGCGGCGACCACGGCCTCCTCGTCCACGTCGCACATCAGCGAGATCTTGCGCTTGATGGACGTCGGGACCTCGCGGTCGGCTCGCAGCACGATCGCGTCGGGCTGGATGCCGATGTTGCGCAGCGCGGCCACCGAGTGCTGGGTGGGCTTGGTCTTCAGCTCGCCGGAGGGGCCGATGTAGGGCAGCAGCGAGATGTGCACGACGAAGACGTTGTCGCGGCCGACCTCGTGGCGGACCTGGCGGACGGTCTCCAGGAACGGCAGCGACTCGATGTCGCCGACGGTGCCGCCGACCTCGGTGATGACGACGTCGACGTCGTCGGTCGCCATGCGGCGGATGCGGTGCTTGATCTCGTTGGTGATGTGCGGGATGACCTGCACGGTGTCACCGAGGTACTCGCCGCGCCGCTCCTTGGCGATGACCTGCGAGTAGACCTGGCCGGTGGTGACGTTGGCCGAGCCGTCGAGGTCGACGTCGAGGAATCGCTCGTAGTGACCGATGTCCAGGTCGGTCTCGGCGCCGTCGTTGGTGACGAACACCTCGCCGTGCTGGAACGGGTTCATCGTGCCCGGGTCGACGTTCAGGTACGGGTCGAGCTTCTGCATCGTGACCCGAAGACCGCGCGCCTTCAGCAGCGCACCCAGGCTGGAGGCCGTCAGGCCCTTGCCGAGGGAGGAAGCGACACCCCCGGTGACGAAGATGTGCTTGGTCGTCATGGATTTGGGCGGCATCGCCAAGAGGGGGCTCCCGTGGTCGCGAAGGTGAGGTGCGTCCGGCGCCGGCCACCATCGAACCGGAGGGTCTCAGGGGGCGCCGAAGCTGCGGTTTCGGGGCTCCTGATTCGCACAGGCAGACCACCGGTCCACGGGATACCAGCCTATCAGCGCCCGGGCCGGTCCGCCTCCGGCCACGCGGCGGGGGCGTCCGAGGGAGGTCCGAGGGGCATCCGAGAGGCGTTCGAGGGACGTCCGGGACGATCTCCGCAGGGTCGGTCACCGCGGTATCGCCGACGCTCACCCGTTCGGCCGAACCTCATTGTTCCCAAGCTGACGAGGATCACTAGGGTGCCGTCTTGTCCCGCTCGGATCTCGATCACATCCCTGCCGAGCGGCCCCGCGAACGGCGTAACCCGTCCGGTTCCGGAATCATGGGCTGGACGCGGCCATCCACATCACCGGAGAATCCGCGGCATCGCGCAATGCAAGCGCCCTTCGGGGCGGACGTGGCTGTTCGACTGGAGATGCAACGTGTCCGGGCGCATCGAGGATTACGCACTGATCGGCGACATGCAGACCGCGGCATTGGTCTGCCGGGACGGGGCGGTGGACTGGCTGTGCCTGCCACGCTTCGATTCCCATGCCGTCTTCGCGAGCATTCTCGGCACCGAGGAACACGGGTTCTGGCGGATCGGCCCGGCGTTCCCGGCCGGTACCGAGGCCCCGCGTGCCACCCGGCGCCGCTACCGAGGTGACTCGCTGGTCCTGGAGTCCGAGTGGGACACCCCGCGCGGCACGGTCCGCGTGATCGACTTCATGCCGCCCCGCGAGGACCACGCACCGCAGCTCATCCGCATCGTGGAGGGCATCAGCGGGCGCGTCCCCATGCGCTCCGCGCTGCGCATGCGCTTCAGCTACGGCCGGGTGGTGCCCTGGGTGCACCGGGTCGACGACCGCACCGTGGCCGTGGCGGGCCCCGACTCGGTCTGGCTGGACACCGAGGTGCAGACCTACGGCAAGGACCTGACCACGTACTCCGACTTCACCGTCGGGCCGGGCGACCGGAAGGCCTTCTGCATCAGCTGGCAGCCCTCGCACAAGGAGCCGCCGCAGCCGCCGGAGGCCGAGGAGGCCCTGGAGGCCACCACCGAGTTCTGGCGGGACTGGGTCGAGCAGTGCACGTACCACGGCCCCTACCGGGAGGCGGTGATCCGCTCCCTGATCACCCTCAAGGCGCTCACGTACGCCCCCACGGGCGGGATCGTCGCCGCGCCCACCACCTCCCTCCCGGAGGAGATCGGCGGGGTCCGCAACTGGGACTACCGCTACACCTGGCTGCGCGACGCCGCCATCACCCTGTCCTCGCTGCTGCGCACCGGCTACCGCGAGGAGGCCCGCGCCTGGCGCGAGTGGCTGCTGCGGGCGGTGGCCGGCGACCCGGAGAACCTGCAGATCATGTACGGGATCGCGGGCGAGCGGGAGCTCGGCGAGACCGAGCTCGACTGGCTGCCCGGGTACGAGAACTCCAGGCCGGTCCGGGTCGGCAACGGCGCCGCGGGCCAGCTCCAGCTCGACGTGTACGGGGAGGTCACCGAGGCCCTGCACCTGGGCCACATGACCGGCCTGGCGCGCAACGACTACGCCTCACTGCTCCAGCTGAAGCTGATCCGCTACCTGGAGACCCACTGGGACCAGCCCGACGAGGGCATCTGGGAGGTGCGCGGCCCGCGCCGGCACTTCGTGCACTCGAAGGTGATGGCGTGGGTGGCCGTGGACCGCACGATCAAGCTGATCGAGAGCGGGGACGCGGACGGGCCGCTGGAGCGGTGGCGCGAGATGCGCGACGAGATCCACCAGGACGTCTGCGAGAAGGGCTACGACAAGGAACGCAACACGTTCACGCAGTCCTACGGGTCCAAGGAGCTGGACGCGTCCCTCCTGCTGATCCCGCAGATGGGCTTCCTGCCACCGGACGACAAGCGGGTGATCGGCACGATCGAGGCGATCCAGCGCGAGCTGTCGACCCCGGACGGCTTCATCCTGCGCTACCCGACCTCGGGTGAGGAGGCGGGCGTGGACGGTCTGGAGGGCGACGAGGGGGCCTTCCTGGCGTGCTCCTTCTGGATGGCGGACGACCTGGCGATGATCGGCCGGGTCGACGAGGCCCGCCGCCTCTTCGAGAAGCTGCTCGCGCTCCGCAACGATCTGGGCCTGCTGGCGGAGGAATGGGATCCGAAGCTCCAGCGCCAGGTCGGCAACTTCCCCCAGGCCTTCAGCCACGTCCCCCTGATCGACACGGCCCTGCGGCTGACGGCGAGCGGGGCGTACGGAGGCTGACTACGCTGGAGGGGTCGTAGGCCCTTCCGCACCTTCCGCATCTCCCGGAAGGGGGTAGCCATGGCTCCCCTCTCGAAGGCGGGCACGGCGCTTGCCGAGCTCCGCGAGGACCTGTCCGGCGCCGTCCTGGTCCCGGAGGATCCGGGGTACGACGAGGCCCGCACCCTCTACAACGGGATGATCGACCGCCGGCCGGCCGTCATCGCGCAGTGCGAGGGTCCGGTGGACGTGGTGACCGCCGTGCGTTTCGCACGGCGGCTCGACCTGCCGGTCGCGGTGCGCGGCGGCGGCCACAGCGTGGCCGGGATGTCCCTGAACGACGGCGGCGTGGTCGTGGACCTGCGCCGGATGCAGGGGGTGACCGTCCATCCCGGGGCCTCGGCCGTCCGCGTCGAGGGCGGCGCCACGATGAGCCATCTGGACCGGGCCTGTGAGCGGTACGGGCTGGCGACCACCGGCGGCCGCGTCTCCACCACCGGAGTCGGCGGCTTCGTCCTGGGCGGCGGCACCGGGTGGCTGGACCGCAAGTTCGGCCTGGCGGTGGACAACCTGCTCGCCGTGGACCTGGTGACGGCCGACGGGGAGATGGTGACGGCGACCGAGGAGGACCACCCCGAGCTGTTCTGGGGGCTGCACGGCGGCGGCGGGAACTTCGGCGTAGCGACCTCGCTGACCCTGCGGCTGCACGAGCTGCCGGCCATGTCCGTCGCCTTCCTGCTGTACCTGCCGGAGCACGGGCCCGAGATGGTCCGTACGTACCGGGAGGTCATGGAGGACGGGCCGCGCGAGGCCGGCGGCGGCGCCATCTACATGACCGGCCCGCCCGAGGAGTTCGTCCCGCCGCACCTGGTGGGCCGGCTGCTGGCGGGCGCGCTGATCACGTACGCGGGACCCGAGGAGGAGCTGCGCCGCCTCGCCGCGCCGCTGCTGGTGATCCCGCACGAGGCGGAGCTGGTGACGGCCCTGCCCTACGCGGACCTCCAGTGCATGCTCGACGATCCGCCCGGCATGCGGAACTACTGGTCGGCGGAGTACCTGACCGGGGTGCCCGACGCGTTCGTGGACGTGTTCTGCGCCCGCGCGGACTCCATGCCGGTGCCGAGCGGCACGCAGCACGTGGTGTGGCCCCAGGGCGGCGCGATCGCCGAGGGGCCGGCCGACTACCCGCTGTCGTTCCGCGACGCGCCCTGGGCGGTGCATCCGTTCGCCGCCTGGGAGGACCCGGCGGACGACGAACGCTGCCGCCGGTGGGTCAAGGACGTCCGCGCCGACGTCCGGCCGTGGAGCACCGGCGCGGTCTACCTCAACTTCACCGGGGACGAGGGCGGAGACCGGGTGGCGGCGGGCCTCGGGCCCGAGAACATGCGGCGGCTGGGCCGGCTGAAGCGGGAGTACGACCCGGACAACGTCTTCCGCTTCAACCACAACATCGCGCCCGCCTGACGGTCCGCCGCGGGCCTGCGTGAGGGCAGGCCTACGTGAGGGCGGTGATCACCTCCTTCGCCGCCCGCTCCCCCTCGGTCGCCCCGCCTTCCATGAACCCCTGGAAGTCGTAGCTGCAGTGCTCGCCGCCGATGTGGATCCGGCCCTGCGCGGTGCCCTCGTACTTGGCGTACTTGTGCAGGTAGCCGGTCGGCCAGTACGAGTAGGCGCCCAGCGCGTACGGATTGCGGTGCCAGGCCGACAGCTGCGCCTTGCCGTTCCAGGCCGCCTTGGTGCCGGGGAAGAAGGCGTCGATCCCGGTGAGCATCCGGCCCGCGAGGGCGCGTACGTAGGGGTCGGAGTCGGTGGCGAAGGGGGTCGCCGGGGTGAGCGAGCCGGCCAGGGTGCCGCCGCCGTACTGGAGCAGGATGCCGCCGTTGCCGGGCTGGACCTTGGTGGTGTCCCAGGTCTGCTGGACCTCGCTGTCGGTGAAGCAGTCGCCGGCGGAGACCCCCGGCCAGGGGCCGGTGCCGCGCCAGGGGCGGCTGGTGAACTGCATGTTGAGCTTGGTGCAGTAGCCCATGCGGGCGTCGCGCAGGAGGTTCTTCATCAGCGGGTCGAAGCCGGCGCCGGTGATGTCGATCCGCTGGAGGATGGGCAGCGGCAGGCACAGGACGGTGTGGTCGGCGACGACCGTCCGGGTGGCGCCCGCGTCGTTGAAGGTCAGCGTCTGGGTGCCGTCGGCGGAGACGCGTACGGCGACCAGCTCGCGGCCCATGACGAGCGAACCGGCGGGCAGGGCCTGGGCGATGGCGGTCGGCAGCCGGTCGTTGCCGCCGGTGATGTGGTAGCGCTCGTTGGACAGGCCCCAGACGTTGAAGTTGCCCGGGTTGGGCTGGTAGCCCATCAGCAGGACCAGCGCGAGGGCGGACTGCTGATCGGTGTCGGCCCCGTACTCGACGTTGTACGCCACGTCGATGAAGCGGCCGAGCTGCGAGCCGTGTCCGCCGGGGATCCGGGTCTCGATCCACTGGTACAGGGTCATGTTGTCGAGGGCGGTGCCCGCGGGGGTCGTGGAGTTCCAGGAGACCTCGCCGGCCTCCTGGAGGTCGCGGCGCAGGGCCTGGTAGACGGCGTTGAAGTCCTCGTCCGCCTGGTCGCGCGGGTAGTACGTCCCGTCGAACCAGAGGACCTCCTCCGCCCCGTTGGGGCCGCCGCCGAGGAAGTCCTCGGTGGGGAGGCCGAAGCGGCGGCAGAGCTCGAGGATCTTCTTGTGGCTGGTGTCGATCAGCTCGCCGCCGATCTCGGAGGTCTGCCCGTAGGCCCACAGGGAGCGCTGGGTCCACATCCGGCCGCCGACGCGGCTCGGGTTGGCCTCGTAGAGCGTGAAGGGGACGCCCGCGTCCTTGAGGGTGAGCGCGGCGGTCAGCCCCGAAATGCCGGCGCCGACGATGGCGACGCGGGCGGGGGTGACGGGCTTCTTGACGACGACGGTCTCCACCGCGTGGGCGCCCGCCGGGGCGACCGCGGCACAGGCCAGGGCGGTGCCGAGCCCGAGCGCGGCGGCGCGCCCCAGGAGCTGGCGGCGGGTGGAGCCGCGTACTTCGGCGACGGGCAGGCCGAGCTGTCGGGCGGCCGCGTGCTCGGCGGCGAGGCGGCGGAGCGCGTGCATGAGTGGCGTACGGGCCATGGCGGTGGCTCCTTCTCAGACGTTCGCGGCGGAGGGGGCGGACTGGCCGGCGGACCGGCCGGCGGACTCGTCGGTGCGCTCTGCGGCGTCCTCCAGGACGACGCGGCCGATGATCTCGTAGCGGTCGGGAGCCTTGTACTTCAGCCACAGGCCCAGTCCCAGCCCGCCGAAGAAGACGGCGCCGACGATCCACGGGATCAGGGTGAAGAAGAAGGAGTCGGCGGCCAGACCGGCCGCCGTCTTCATGTTGACCAGCAGCAGGACGACCACGGCGGCCATGGCGACCCCGCCGATCAGCGGGGCGGTGAAGGTGCGGAACCAGTGCCGGTCCTCGGGGTGGTTCTTGCGGAAGTAGCCGATCACCGCGAAGGAGCACAGGGTCTGGACGATGAGGATCGCCATGGTGCCGAGGATCGCGAGCAGGGTGTACAGGTGGATGTACGGGTCCTGCCCGGTCAGCCAGAACAGCGCGACCAGGCCGGTGGCGATGGCCGTCTGCACCACGGAGGCGATGTACGGGGAGCCGTGCTTGGCGTGCGTGCGGCCCAGGCCCGGGTGCAGGAAGCCCTCGCGGCCGATGGCGTAGAGGTAGCGGGCGGCGCACTGGTGGAAGGCCATGCCGCAGGCGAAGGAGCCGGTGAGCAGCAGCCACTGGAAGGCGTCGACGGCCCAGGCGCCGATGAAGGTCTGGGTGGGGGCGAAGAACAGGTCGAGCGGGCTCGCGGAGGCGGAGAGCTCCACGGACTTGGTGAGTCCGTTGCCCGCGATGGTCATCCAGGAGACGTAGATGTAGAAGAGGCCGACTCCGACGACGGAGATCAGGGTCGCCTTGGGGATGACCTTCTTCGGGTTCTTGGACTCCTCGCCGTACATGGCCGTGGACTCGAAGCCGACCCAGGACCAGAAGGCGAAGAAGAGGCCGAGCCCGGCGGAGGCACCGGTGAAGGCGTTCTTGGGGTTGAGGGGTTCGACCGGGATGCCGTCCGGGCCGCCTCCGGCGATCAGTACGGCGGTGGCGACGGCGAAGAGCACGGCGATCTCGGCGATGAGCATCACGCCCAGGGCCTTGGCCGTGAGGTTGATGTCGAAGTGCGCGAGGGCGGCGGTGATCGCGAGCATGGCGGCCGCGTAGACGATCCAGGGCAGGTCTATGCCGAGCTGATCGTGGACGGTGGTCTTCGTGAAGTAGGAGAAGACGCCGACGATCGAGGCCTCGAAGACGATGTAGGCGAGGACCGCGAGCATGCCGGAGGCCATGCCGGCGATCCGGCCGAGACCGTGCGAGATGTATCCGTAGAAGGCACCGGCGGCGGTGATCCGCTTGGCCATGGCGACGTAGCCGACGGCGAAGACGGTCAGGACGGCGGTCGCGAAGAGGTATCCGGCGGGGGCGCCGATGCCGTTTCCGAAGCCGACCGCGATGGGAAGGTTGCCGGTCATCGCGGTGATGGGAGCGGCGGTGGCGACGGCCATGAAGACGACACCGACCAGGCCCACCGAATTGGCTTTCAGCCGCTGGACCTGGGGTGCGCCGCCGCCCGTGCTGCTATCCGTGCTCATGGCTCCTCGTTCCTGTCGTGAGGGCGCTCACTCTCGCCCCGCGTGACGTACGCCACAATCGGCAGTCGGTCCGATAATCTCCTTGTAGGGGCGACGAGTTGTCGGGCCGGACGGGGGTAGATGAGACCCCGTAACCGGTCGGTGATGTGCACGGAACAAGAGCCCCGGTAGCGTCCGCCATATGGACAATCAGGGCGGGATCACGGTTCAGCGGGCACTTGAGCTGCCGGGACTGCGCAGCGGGCTCCCGGAGGTCGTGGCCTGCGCCGACCGGCTCGGCCGGACCGTGCGCTGGGTGCATGCCGGAGAGGTCCCCAACATCGCCTCCCTGCTCAAGGGCGGCGAGCTGCTGCTGACCACCGGCCTCGGCCTCGGCACCCGCCCCGCCGAGCAGCGCGCCTTCGTGCGGCGCCTCGCGGACCGCGGCATCGCCGCACTGGTCGTCGAGCTGGGACCCCGCTTCACCCGGCTCCCGGCGACCCTCGTGGAGACGGCGCGGACGGTCGGCCTCCCCCTGGTCCAGCTGCACCGGGAGGTCCCCTTCGTGACCGTCACCGAGGAGGTCCACACCGAGATCGTCAACGGGCACTACGCGCTGCTCCAGCGGGCCGAGGAAGTCCACCGGCGCTGCACGGAAGCGCTGCTCGACGGCGGCGGGATCCCCCAAGTGCTCCACATCCTGGCGGACTTCACGGCGAACCCGGTCTTCCTGGAAACGCCCGACGGCCAGTTGCTGTACGCGGCCGGCCCGGTCGCCGGCGAGGCCGCGGCGGACCCGCTCCAGGTCTGGGAGGGCCTACGGGGCCAGCGCCCGGCGGAGCCCTCCGGCAACGCCGTGGTGGTCGACGTCCCGGGCGGCGGCCGCGGCACGGGCTCGGTGCGGGCCCGGCTGGTGTTGCTCGGGGTCTCCGCCCCGCTGCTGCCCGTGCACCGGATGGCGGCGGAACGAACGGCCGGCGTACTGGCCGTCGTGCTGATGCAGGCCCGGCAGGAGGACGAGCTGGCGGCGCGCGGCCGCGGCGATTTCCTCACCGACCTGGCGGAGGGACGGATCTCGGCGGAGGACGCCCCCGCCCAGGCACGCGTCCTGGGCTTCAAGCCGGGCCCCGGCCCGCTCCTGCCCATCGTCATGCGGCTGTCCTCGGACCTGGCCCCGTCGGGGAACTGGGCGGTCCTGGCCCGGGCCGTCCTGGAGGAACTCGCCTCGGTCGGCGTCCCGGTCCTCCTCGGGGTCCGCCCGGTCGAGGGCCGCGTCCCCCTCCTCGTCTCCCTCCGGTCCGACGCCGAGCGCACGACGGTGGCGGACCGGGTCGCGGCGGCCCTGCGGGCCGGTGTGGAGCGGGCCGGCCTGGACCGGGCGGGTGCCGCGCCGGCGGTCGTCGTCGGCGTCTGCGGAAGCTGGACGGCGGCCTCGGCGGGCCTGCGCCACGCGGCGGAAACCGCCACCGCCGCGGCCGGACTGCCGTCCCGGCCCTGGTACGACGCCCGTCGCCTCGACATCGACCTGCTCCTGTGGCGCCTTCGCGAGCACCCCGACCTGGCGGCCTTCGTGGACCGCGCGATCGGCCCCCTGCGCGTCCACGACACCCAGTCCCGCCCGCCGCTCCTGCCCACCCTGGAGACGTACCTGGCCCACGCGGGCCGCAAGGCGGAGACCGCGCGCGAGCTCCACCTGAACCGCCAGACCCTCTACAACCGCCTGGCCCGCATCTCGGAGCTCCTGGGCGCGGACCTGGACGACCCGGAGACGGTCCTCTCCCTGAGCCTGGCCCTCCGCGCCCGCCGCCACGCCATTCCCTCCTGACGCGATCCCTCCCTGACGCACCGGACGCCGGGGCGGTCCCGGCGTCCGGCCGGGGTCGTCAGGCGCGAGCGGCCGCGGCGGCGACGATCCGGTTCCGGAACTCGACGGCGCAGTGCCGCAGGTGGTGGTCCAGGACCTCGTCCGGCCCAGTCCAGCGCGCCGGTACCCCAGCCGCCCATGTGCGGGCGCTCTCGCGCGGCGCGCCGGTGTCTCCGTCGGCACGATCCACCGCCGCTTCGAGGACAAGGAGCAGCTGATCACCGGGACCTGAGCGGGACACGCGAGCCGAAAGAGGCGGACCGGGCCGCCCGGCAAGATCCGAAAGAGACGGCCTAGCGCCGGCGGGAGGTCAGCTCGTCGTACACGGACAGGACCTGCGCCACCGTGTCGTCCTCCGACGGCCACGTCGAGGCCTGGGCCCGCCCGGCCACCGCCAGCGCCCCCCGCCGCGCGGGATCGGCCAGCAGTCCGGCCACGGCGCCGGCCAGCGCCCCCGCCTCCCCGTAGGGCACCAGCACGCCCGCCGGGCCCACCAGCTCCGGCACACCGCCCACCGCCGTCGCCACCAACGGCACGCCCATCCGCAGGGCTTCCTGCGCGAGCGGCGACCGCGCCTCCCACCGGCTCGGCAGCACCGCGACATCAGCGGCTGCCAGCAGCCGCACGGCGTCCCGCCGCCGCCCGAGCAGCCGTACCGGCAGCTGCTCCGCCTGGATGCGCCGCGCGAGCTCCGCCCGCATCGGTCCCTCTCCCGCGATCACCAGGAGCGGCACCGGGTCCAGGGTCCGCCACTCGCGCGCCGCGTCCAGCAGTACGGAGTACCCGCGCCGCGGCACCAGACTCCCGATGGCGATCAGCAACGGCCGCTCGACCGCGCCGAGTTCCGCCCGCACCTTCCCCGGGTCGGGAACGTCCGGAGGGCCGGACGGCCCGGAGGCCGCCGAGGGCACCGCCACCGCGGCCAGGCGCGCGTCCCGCGCCCCCCGCAGCCGGGCCAGGTCCACCTGGGCCGAGGAGGCGCCGAGGACGATCGCCGCGGCCCGCGCGACGTGCCGTTCGAGGAGGAGGCTCAGGCGGCCGCTGCCGGGGCCGCCGCCGTGCCAGCTGACGACCAGCGGAACCCGCCGCCCGCGCAGGGCCAGCGCGGCGCGCATGCCGGCCCGTACGCCGTGCGCGTGCACCACGTCGGCCTCGACGCAGGCGGCCCGCAGCGCGCTCACCGCGTCCGGGGTGAACCGCGCACCGGCGCCGGTGAAGTCGTACTCCCCCTCCGCCTCGACAGGCGCGCACACCGTGACCCGTACGCCGCGCGCGGCGAGCCCGGTGGCCAGCGACCGCACGTGCGCACCGCCGCTCGCGCCGCCGAGTACTTGGACGGTGCGAAGGACGGGGACCGGGACCGGGGAGCTGCTCACGGGCCGAAGCTCCAGGGTGAGGGAGGGAGGAAGGCAAGGACGTCGCCCAGAATGCCAGTCCGTACGCGCGTTCCGGGACCATACGGGTGCGGATCCCGTGTGAGTTACGGCCCGGACCCCCCGATCCTCACCCACACGGGCTAGCCGGGCGTCAGCCCGATGACCCCGACGTCAACGCCGAAGCCCTACTCCGGGCTCCGGGCCGCCGCGAGCAGCTCCTCCGCGTGCGCCCGCGCCGACGCCGAGTCCTCGTGGCCGGCCAGCATCCGCGACAGCTCGCGGATCCGGGCCTCGCCCTCCAGGACGGTGACGCCACTGCGGGTCACGGAGCCGTCGTTGGTCTTCTCGACCAGCAACTGCCGGTCCGCGAAGGCCGCCACCTGCGGCAGGTGCGTGACGACCACGACCTGCGCCGACTTGGCCAGCTTCGCGAGCCGCCGCCCGACCTCCACGGCCGCCTTGCCGCCGACGCCCGCGTCGACCTCGTCGAAGAGGTACGTGGGCACCGGGTCGGAGCCCGCGAAGACGACCTCGACGGCGAGCATCACTCGGGACAGTTCACCGCCCGAGGCGCCCTTGGCGATCGGCCGCGGCTGGGCGCCGGGGTGCGGGGCCAGGAGCAGTTCGACCTCGTCGACGCCCGAGGGCCCGTACGCGACGAGCCGGCCGCCGACCTCGACCCCCTCGGGGTCCTCGGTCTGCCGGACGTCGATGGTGACCCGTGCGTGCGGCATCGCCAGGGAGGCCAGCTCCTCGGTGACGGCGGACGCGAAGCGGGTCGCCGCTTCGCCCCGCGCGTCGGTCAACGCCTGGGCCAGTGCGGAGAGTTCCAGCCGCAGCCCGTCACGCTCGGCGGTCAGCTCGTCGATCCGCTCGTCGTCGCCGTCCAGCTCCAGCAGCCGTACGGAACCGCGTTCGGCCCACTCCAGGACGGAGTCCACCGTGTTCTCGGGGTGCCCGGCGGATCCGTACTTCCGGATCAGCTGGGTCAGTGCCGCCCGGCGCTCTTCCACGGCCGCCAGCCGCAGCGGATCGGCGTCCAGGTCGTCCGCGTACCCGGCGAGTTCCCCGGCCACGTCACCGAGCAGGATGCCCAGCTCCCCGATCCGCTCGGCGAGCGCGCCGAGCGCCGGGTCGTGGGAGCGTACGGATTCCAGTGCGCGGTGCGCCCCGGCGACGAGCGCGCCCGCGTCGACGCCCTCCGGGTCCTCGACGTTGCCGGCGAGGGCCGCGTGCGCGACCTGGGCGGCCGAGGCCAGGGATTCGGCGTGCCCGAGGCGCTCCGCCTCCGCCGCCAGTTCCGTGTCCTCGCCCGAGAGCGGTTCCACGGCGGCGATCTCGTCGAGCCCGAAGCGCAGCAGGTCGGCCTCCTGGGCGCGTTCCCGGGCCCGGGTGGTGATCTCCTCCAGCTCTCCGGCGACGGCGCGCAGCCTGCGGTGGGCGGCGGCGTACTTCTCCAGCGGGACGGCGACGGCGTCGCCCGCGTACCGGTCGAGGGCCTGGCGCTGCCGGGCGGGCCGGAGCAGTCCTTGCTGGTCGGTCTGGCCGTGGACGGCGACGAGATCGTCGGCGAGTTCGGCGAGCAGTCCGACGGGCACGGAGCGGCCGCCGACGTGGGCGCGCGAGCGACCCTCGGCGGAAACGGTCCGGCTGATCAGCAGCGCGCCGTCGTCGAGCTCGGCACCGGCCTCCTCGGCGCGCAGCGCCGCGGGGGCGTCCGGGCGCATGACGATGCGCCCTTCGACGACCGCGGCCTTGGCCCCGATCCGCACCAGGGCAGGGTCGGCTCGCCCGCCGAGCAACAGCCCGAGGCTGGTGACGACCATGGTCTTGCCCGCGCCGGTCTCGCCGGTCACCGCGGTGAAACCGGGTGACAGCTCGACCACAGCGTCGTCGATGACCCCGAGCGACCGTATCCGCATCTCCTCAAGCACGGGACGACGATACCGAGGTTTCATGGGTGCCATGTGACGTCACCCGCGCGAACCAGCTCGAACAATCATGCTATTTACGTACGCGCGGTGCACGGGAACCCGTACGGCGCCGCTCCCGCGACCGCACCCGCCCCCTACCGGACTAGTGCGGGGCCCCGCGCCATCCCGACACCGGCAGCGCGAACTTCGCGACCAGCCGGTCCGTGAACGACGCGTGGTGCAGCCGGGCGAGCCGCACCGGCACCGTCCCCCGCCGGACCTCCACCCGGGCCCCGGCCGGCAGCTCCACCGTCCGCCGCCCGTCGCACCACAACACCCCGTGCGGGGTCCCGGTCTGCACCTCCACGGCCAGCACGGAGTCGGGCGAGGTCACCAGCGGCTTCGCGAACAGCGCGTGCGCGCTGATCGGCACCATCAGCAGCGCCTCCACCTCCGGCCAGACCACCGGCCCGCCGGCCGAGAAGGCGTACGCCGTGGAGCCCGTCGGCGTCGCGCAGACGATCCCGTCACAGCCGAAGCCGGACACCGGGCGCCCGTCGATCTCCAGGACCACCTCCAGCATCCGTTCCGGGGACACCTTCTGGACGGCCGCCTCGTTCAGCGCCCAGTCCCGGTGCACCACGTCCCCGTTGGTCCGCACGATCACATCGAGGGTCATCCGCTCCTCGACCTCGTACTCCCGCGTCACGACCCGGTCCACGACCTTGTCCAGGTCGTCCCGTTCCGCCTCCGCGAGGAAGCCCACCCGGCCCAGGTTGACGCCGAGCATCGGCACCCCCGAGCCGCGCGCGAACTCCGCGCCGCGCAGCAGCGTCCCGTCGCCGCCCAGCACGATCAGCAGCTCGCACCCGGCGAGCACCTCCGGGGTGCACTCGGACTCGGCCACCAGCTCCACCTCGGGCGGCAGCGGCAGGTCCACCGCCTCGTGCCGCAGCACCCGTACGCCCAGCCCGCTGCGCAGCAGACCCTGCACCACCAGCTCGGCGCTGCGGATGGCCGCCGGCCGCCCGGTGTGCGCGAGCAGGAAGACGGTCCGCTTCCCCGGCGCCCCTGACGTCCCTGACTTCCCCGACTGTGCCGGGTCCCCCGAAAGATCACTCACTGCGGCCCCTCCGCCACTGCACGATCGACATCCGCCGGGTCGAGTACCGGTGCCCCCGCCCGCAGCCACAGAAAATACTCGACGTTGCCGGAGGGGCCCGGGAGCGGGCTCGCGGTCACCCCGAGCACGCCCAGGCCCAGTTTCCACGCCTGCGCCGCGACGTCCCGCACGGCCTCGGCGCGCAGCTCCGCACTGCGCACCACGCCACCGCTGCCGAGCCGGTCCTTGCCGACCTCGAACTGCGGCTTGACCATCAGCACCAGGTCCGCGCCGGGCGCGCAGCAGCGTACGAGCGCGGGCAGGACCAGCCCGATGGAGATGAAGGACAGATCGCCGACGACCAGGTCCACGGGCACCCCGTCGATCTGCTCGACCGTGAGCTCGCGCACGTTGGTGCGGTCCTTCACGGTGACGCGGTCGTCGCTCTGCAGGGACCAGGCGAGCTGCCCGTAGCCGACGTCGACGGCCATCACGTGGTCCACCCCGGCGCGCAGCAGCACGTCGGTGAAACCACCGGTCGAGGCGCCCGCGTCCAGCGCCCGGCGGCCCTCCACGAGCAGCCCCTGGGGCTGGAAGGCCGCGAGGGCCCCCGCCAGCTTGTGGCCGCCCCGGGAGACGTAGTCGGGGTCGCTGTCGTCCTTGAGGACGACGAGGGCCGCGCTGGTCTCGACCTGGGTGGCCGGCTTCGTCGCCGTGTTGCCGCCCACGGTCACCCGGCCGGCGGCGATCAGCTGCGCGGCGTGCTCGCGGGAGCGGGCCATGCTGCGGCGTACCAGTTCGGCGTCCAGGCGGCGGCGTGCCACTCCTGCCACGATCGGTTCAGCTCCTGTTTTCGTGCGGACGGGGGCCCTCGGTCGCGTCCAGCGCGGTCAGCGCGGAGCGCAGCCCCCTGTGCACATCCTCGTACACCTCGAGGTGTCCGTCCGCCGGGAGGTGGTCCACGTCCGCCAGCCGCTCCAGCGCGGCATCCGCCGCGGCGTGCCCCGTGGGGGTGCGTACGACGCCCAGCACGACCGGCCCGGCGGGCGCGGCCGGGGCTTCGTCCGGCTCCTGGGCCGCGGCGGGCACTTCTTCGCTCATGCCCCCGACGCTACCGCGTAGGGCGTCCGCGACCGCGCACGGCTCTGCGGTACGGTCGGGATCACGATGGCTACGATCGAGGAGTGCCGTGCGGCACTCGACCAACTCTCCGACAACCTGGCGCGGGCCGAAGGCGACGTGCGCGGTGCGACCGCGCTCGACCGCTCGCTGAGCTGCCACATCACCGACCTGGACCGGACCTTCACGGGCCGCCTCGACGGAGGCCGGATCCGCGTGGACGCGGTGGCTCCCGGCCCGCCGTCCGCCAAGGCCGAGATCCGGCTGGCGATGACCGGCGACGACCTGCTCGCCCTGGTCGCCGGCGACCTGAAGTTCCCCAAGGCCTGGGCCTCGGGCCGCATCCGCCTGGAAGCAGGCTTCCGCGACCTCCTCCGCCTCAAGAGCCTGCTCTAGCCGCGCCACATCCAGCCCCGCCGCGCCAAAATCAGCCCCGCCGGCGTTTGAGGCGCTGGGTCCGGGGCGGAGCCCCGGGAAGCGGCGCCGCACACTCCTACTCCGCCTGCGCCACAACCAGGCGACGAGCCACCCGCGCCGCTGGTATGACCAGCGGCGTCTCCGTCTCCGGGTCCGAAATGACTTGGCACCGCAGCCCGAACACCCGCTCCACCAGCTCCGCCGTGACCACCTCGGCCGGCGGCCCCTCCGCCACGACCTTCCCGTCCCGCATCGCGATCAGGTGGGTGGCGTAGCGCGCCGCGTGGTTCAGATCGTGGAGCACCGCGACCAGCGTCCGCCCCTGCTCCTCGTGGAGCTCCGCGCAGAGGTTCAGCACCTCGATCTGGTGCTGGATGTCCAGGTAGGTCGTCGGCTCGTCCAGCAACAGCAGCGGCGTCTGCTGCGCCAGCGCCATCGCGATCCACACCCGCTGGCGCTGCCCGCCCGACAGCTCGTCCACCGCCCGGTCCGCGAGTTCCGCGACCCCCGTGGAGGCCATCGACTCCTCCACGATCCGCTCGTCCTCCCCCGACCACTGCCGCAGCAGCCCCTGGTGCGGATAGCGGCCCCGCGAGACCAGGTCCGACACGGTGATCCCGTCCGGGGCGATCGAGGACTGCGGCAGCAGTCCCAGCGTCTTGGCCACCTTCTTCGCCGGCATCGACCCGATGGCCTGACCGTCCAGCAGCACCCGCCCCACCGTCGGCTTGAGCATCCGCGACAGGGCACGCAGCAGGGTGGACTTGCCGCAGGCGTTGGGGCCGACGATCACGGTGAAGGAGTTGTCGGGGATCTCCACCGACAGGTTCTCGGCGATGACCCGCTGGTCGTAGCCGAGGGTCACGTTCTCCGCGGTCAGCCGCTGCACTTGCCTGCTCCTCTGATTGCCCATTGCCCTCTGGTTCCTCATATGCGGCCCGCCTTGCGCTCGGTGACGAGCAGCCAGAGCAGGTAGCAGCCGCCGACCAGGCCGGTCACCACCCCCACCGGCAACTGGTCGGCGCCGAAGGCCCGCTGCGAGGCCCAGTCGGACACCAGCAGCAGCAGGGCGCCCATCAGCGCGCCGGTCAGCAGGCTCGCCCCGGGCGAGCGGGTCAGCCGGCGCGCGAGCTGCGGCGCGGCCAGCGCGACGAAGCTGATCGGCCCGGCCGCCGCGCTGGCCGCGGTGGTGAGCAGGATCGCCGCCATCATCAGCACGAGCCGCGTCCGCTCCACCCGCACCCCGACGGCGTACGCCGCGTCGTCGCCCATCTCGATCATCCGCAGGGCCCGGCTCTGGCCGAGGACCAGCGGGAACAGCACCGCGCAGGTCGCGAGCAGCGGCCAGACCTGCGCCCAGTCCCGGCCGGCCAGCGAGCCGGTCAGCCAGACCATCGCACGGGTGGCGTCGACGAGCTGCGCCTTCGTCAGCAGGTACTGGATGACGGCGATCAGCATCGCGGAGGCGCCGATGCCGACGAGGACCAGCCGGTAGCCGTGGATGCCCTGTTTGTACGCGAGCAGGTACACGGCGATTCCCGCCACCAGCCCGCCCGCGAGGGCCCCGGCGGCCACCTCGCCGGCGCCGCCGTGGAACAGCACGATGACCAGGAGCGCGCCGACGGCCGATCCGTAGCCGAAGCCGAGCACGTCCGGAGAGCCGAGCGGGTTGCGCGAGACGGACTGGAAGACGGCGCCGGCCATCCCGAGGGCGGCGCCCACCAGGACCGCGACCAGGACCCGCGGCAGCCGCAGGTCGTTGATGACGAACTCGTGCGCGGGCGTGCCGTTGCCCATCAGGGTCTGTACGACGTCCCACGGCGCGATGTCGAAGTCGCCGGTGCCGATGAGCAGGACGGCCATCGCCAGCGCGAGCACCAGGAGCAGCGCCCCCACGCCGAGCGCGCGCCGCTCCACGCGCAGCGACAGCCCGCCGGGCAGGTGCACCGGCCGGGGCCCGGTCCGTCGCCCGCGTGCCTTGACGGGTGCGTCGGTCACTGTCACAGCTGGGCCATCCTCTTGCGCCGGACGAGGTGGATGAAGACGGGTCCGCCGATGAGCGCGGTGACGATGCCGACCTGGAGTTCGCCGGGCCGGGTGACGACCCGGCCGATGACGTCGGCGCCGAGCAGCAGGACGGGCGAGAGCACCGCCGAGTACGCGAGCACCCAGCGCATGTCCGGGCCGGTGAAGAACCGTACGAGGTGCGGGATCATCAGGCCGACGAAGACGATCGGCCCGCACGCGGCGGTCGCGGCCCCGCACAGCAGGGTGATGGCGATCATCGCGCCGATCCGGGTCCGCGTCAGGTGCGCGCCGAGCGCCCGCGCGGTGTCGTCGCCCATGGCCATGGCGTTGAGCGGCCGGCCCAGGCTGAGCGCGAGGACGGCCCCCACCAGCAGGAAGGGCGCCACCTGCCGGACGGTTTCCATGTTCGCGGAGGCCAGCGAGCCCACCGTCCAGAACCGGAGCTTGTCCAGCGCCTGACTGTCCGTCAGCTGTACGGCGTTGATGTACCCGACGAGGGCCGCGCTGGCCGCCGTACCGGCGAGGGCCAGGCGCACGGGCGTGGCGCTGCGGCTGCCGCCGAGCACGTACACGACCACGGAGACGACGGCGGCGCCGAGGAAGGCCCACCACACGAACTCGTCCAGCGTGGACGCCCCGAAGAAGCTGATGGCCGATACGACGGCGGCCGCGGCCCCCGCGTTGACACCGAGGATGCCCGGCTCGGCCAGCGGGTTGCGGGTCAGGGCCTGCATCACGGCGCCGGAGAGTCCGAGGCCGAGGCCGACGAGCACTCCGAGGAGGGTGCGCGGGACCCGCAGGTCCCGCACGACCACGTCGGAGGCCGTACCCGAGTAGTGGAAGAGGCCGTGCCAGACCTCCTCGAGCGGCATCTGCTTGGCGCCGACGGCGATGCTCGCCACCACGATCAGCGCGAGCACGCCGAAGGCGGCGAGCAGACCGGCGGCTCGCACGCCGTGGCGCGAGCGGGTGGCAGCGGCCGGCGCCGCGCTCGGTTCGGGGGGACTCTCGACCAACACGAAAGTTAGGCTAACCTACCTTCCGCCGTGCTCGGCTCCCCCGAACGGCCCTCCCGCCGGGTCCTCGGACCCTGCCCTCACCGGTCCTGACCTGCCAGGACCCGGCGACACCCCACCGTCAGCCCGGCTCCGCCCGCTCATGGCCCCGTACAGATCACAGCCCTCTGCGGCCCCTTACAGACCCTTAGAAGCCTTAGAAGCCTTAGAAGCCTTAGAGACCCAGCCTGGCCAGCGCCTTGCCCGCGTCCAGCCCGCACGAGCCGTCGCCCGCCTGGGTCCAGGCCGCCGCGCACAGCGCCCGCAGCCCGTCCATCGCACCGCTCGCGCCGTCCTCGCCGCGCAGCTCCAGTACGCCGTCCAGCGCCACCGCCGTCCACTCCCCGCAGCGGAACCCGCCCCCGTCGGCCGGCACCACCTCCGGCTGCCCGGCCAGCAGCCCGCGCAGGTCCCGGTCGACGTACGTCGGCCGGTACTTCGGCTCGGCCCGCAGCAGCTGGGCCCCGTCCGTCACCCCGGTCAGCACCAGCAGCGAGTCCACGTCCCCGTTGAAGGCGCCCTCGATGTCGGTGTCCAGCCGGTCCCCGACGACCAGCGGCCGCTTCGCCCCGGTCCGCAGCACGGTCTCGCGGTGCATCGGGGGCAGCGGTTTGCCCGCCACCTGGGGTTCGGCGCCCGTGGCGATCCGTACGACCTCCACGGCGGCCCCGTTGCCCGGCGCGATGCCCCGTGCCCCCGGGATCGTCAGGTCGGTGTTCGAGGCGTACCACGGCACCCCGCGGTTGATCGCGTACGAAGCCTCCGCGAACCGCCCCCACGGCAGATCGGGCCCCCCGTAGCCCTGGACCACCGCTGCGAGCCCCTCCTCCTCGGCGGAGTCGACCGGCACCAGCCCGCGTTCGCGCAGCGCGACCCGCAGCCCCTCACCGCCGATCACCAGCACCTTCGAACCGGGCTCCACCTGCTCGGCGATGAGCCGGGCCACCGCCTGCGCCGAGGTGATCACCTCGCCGGCCTCCGTCGGGATGCCCAGCTCGCTCAGGTGCTCGGCGACCGCGTCCGGGGTGCGCAGCGCGTTGTTCGTCACGTACGCCAGGTGCATCCCGTCGGCCCGCGCCGCGGCGAGCGAGTCCACGGCGTGCGCGATGGCCTCCCCGCCCGCGTACACCACACCGTCGAGGTCCAGCAGGGCCGTGTCGTACGCCTGGTGCAGACTCCGCTCACTGCCGGCGGGAAGGGTCCTGCTCTGCCGCGTCATGGTGTCGGCTCCTCATGCGATCGATCTTGTCCGGTTTCCGTACTCCCCCGATCATCCCGCATGCCGAGACGGGTCTTACGATTCATCAATGACCACATCTGGCACCGCGGACCACGGACTGCGCCTGATCCCGTTCCATGGCCTGCGCTATGTCCCCGAGCGCGTCGGCAGCCTGGCCGCCGTGACCTCGCCGCCGTACGACGTGGTCGTGCGCCCCGACGGACTCAACCACCTGGAGTCCGCCGACCCCCACAACATCGTCCGCCTGATCCTCCCGCAGGCCGACACCCCCGCCGCCCGCAACCAGCAGGCGGCGCACACGCTGCGCGACTGGCTCTCGGAGGGCATCCTCAGCGCCGACCCGGTACCCGCGCTCTACGTCTACGAGCAGCGCCGCGGGGAGCTGCTCCAGCGCGGGGTCATCGGGGCGCTCGCCCTCTCCGCGGCCGAAGAGGGGATCGTCCTCCCCCACGAGGACGTCATGCCCCACGTGGTCACCGACCGCGCCGGCCTGATGCGCGCCACCTCCGCCAACCTCGAACCGCTCCTCCTGACCTACCTGGGCGACGGTCCGGCGGCGGGCGCGGCAGCGGTCGTCGAGCGCACCGCCCACTCCACCCCGCTGTTCTCCACCACCACGGAGGACGGCTTCCAGCACCGGCTGTGGGCCATCACGGACCCCGCCGACCTGGCCGCGATCACCGCCGACCTGGGCGACCGCCAGGCCCTCATCGCCGACGGCCACCACCGCTGGGCGACGTACCTGCGCCTCCAGGAGGAGCACGGCTCCCCCACCCCCTGGGACTTCGGCCTGGTCCTCCTCGTCGACACCGCCCGCTACCCGCTCCAGGTCCGCGCGATCCACCGGCTGCTCAGGCGCCTGTCCCCCGCCGACGCCCTGGCCGCCCTCGACGGCCGCTTCCGGGTCCGCACCGTCGACGGCCCGTTGCCGGCAGCCATGGCGGCCCTGGCCGAGGCCGCGGAGCTCGGCAACGCCTTCCTGCTCACCGGCGACGGCACCTTCCACCTGCTCACGGACCCCGAGCCCGCCCTGATCGAGCGCACGGTCCGCGGCGACCGCCCCGAGGCCTGGCGCCGACTGGACGCCACGGTCCTCCACGCGACCCTGCTGGACACCCTCTGGGCCGTTCCCGACGCCCCCGACCAGATCTCGTACATCCACGACACCGAGGCCACCGTCGAGATGGCGGAGCGCCTCGGCGGCACGGCCGTCCTACTGCACCCCGTGCGCGAGTCGGTCGTACGGGAACTCGCCCGCCAGGGCGTGACGATGCCCCGCAAGTCCACCTCCTTCGGTCCCAAGCCGGCCACCGGCCTGGTCCTGCGCAGCGTGGACTGACGGACCCCGGAGCAACAAAAAAGGGCGGTACCCCCATCGGGGGTACCGCCCTTCTCAGCTCACTCAGCCGTCGTCGCGGACTCCGGCATCGCGACGGTCGTCACCCTGACGGTCGTCGTCCTCGTCCTCGTCCTCGTCGAGAACGACGACCTCGTCGGTGACGTCGACGTCGACGTCGACAGCGGCGTCACCCTCGTACTCGTCGTCGTCCTCGTCGTAGTACTCGGCCTGGTCGGAGGCACGCTCGGCGGCCACGACCTCCGGGTCGTCGTCGTCCTCGTCGTCGAACTCGGCCTCGAACTCGGGCTCGACCTCGTCCTCGTCCTCGACATCCACGTCCGAGTCGTCGGCGGAGGCGTCGACGAACTCGACGCCGTCCAGCTCGGCGAGACGGTCGGAGGCGTCCGTGGCCCCGTCCTTGTCGGCCTCAAGGGTCTTGGCGAACCACTCGCGCGCCTCGTCCTCGCGGCCGGCCGCCAGCAGGGCGTCGGCGTAGGCGTACCGCAGACGCGCGGTCCACGGCTGCACGGAGCTGGAAGCCAGCTCCGGGCTCTGCAGGGTCACGATGGCGGCGTCGAGCTGGTCCATGTCCCGGCGGGCACCGGCCGCGACCAGACGCATCTCGACCTGCCCGGCCTTGTCCAGCTTCTGCACCTCGGGCTCGCCGGCCATGGCCAGCGCCCGCTCCGGACGGCCGAGGCCGCGCTCGCAGTCGGCGATGACGGGCCACAGCTCGACCGAACCGGTCATCCGCTTGGCGGCGCGGAACTCCGCGATCGCCTCGGCGTACTTCTGGTTGGCGTACGCGGCGAAGCCGGCGGCCTCGCGCACGGCGGCGACACGGGAGGCCAGACGCAGGGCGATGCGCGAGTACGCGTATGCCTGCTCCGGGTCCTCGTCGATCAGCCGGGCCACCATGACCAGGTTCTTGGAGACTTCCTCGGCCAGCCCCTTGGGCAGGCTCAGCAGCTCCTGGCGCACGTCGGAGTCGATCTCGAAACCGGTGACGTCGTCGTCGATCGGAAGCCGCTTGACCGGGTCCCGGTCCGCACGGAAGTCACGGTCGCCACCACGGTCGTCACGCCCGCGGAAACCACCGCGGTCGCCGCCACGGTCATCGCGACGGGGGTACGAGGGACGGTCGCCGCGGTCGTTGCCGCGGAAGCCACCGCGGTCGTCGTCGCGACGGGGGTACGACGGGCGGTCGCCACCGGAGGGGCGGTCGTCGCGACGCGGGTACGAAGGACGGTCGCCACGGTCGTTGCCGCGGAAGCCACCGCGGTCGTCGTCGCGACGGGGGTACGAAGGACGGTCGCCACCGGAGGGGCGGTCGTCACGACGCGGGTACGAAGGACGGTCGCCACGGTCGTTGCCGCGGAAGCCACCACCGGAGGGGCGGTCGCCACCACGGTCGTCGCGACGCGGGAAGGAGGGACGGTCGCCACCGCGGTCGTCGCGACCGCCGCGGAAGCCACCGCGGTCGTCGTCGCGACGGGGGTACGACGGACGGTCGCCACCGGAGGGGCGGTCGTCACGACGCGGGTACGAAGGACGGTCGCCACGGTCGTTGCCGCGGAAGCCACCACCGGAGGGACGGTCGCCGCGGTCGTTCCCACGGAAACCGCCGCCGGAGGGACGGTCGCCACCACGGTCGTCGCGACGCGGGTACGAGGGACGGTCGCCGCCACCGGAGGGACGGTCGTCACGGCGCGGGAAGGACGGGCGGTCGCCGCCGGAGGGGCGGTCATCGCGACGCGGGTACGACGGACGGTCGCCACGGTCGTTGCCGCGGAACCCACCACCGGAGGGACGGTCGCCGCGGTCGTTCCCACGGAAACCGCCGCCGGAGGGACGGTCGCCACCACGGTCGTCGCGACGCGGGAAGGAGGGACGGTCGCCACCGCGGTCGTCGCGACCGCCGCGGAACCCACCACGGTCGTCGTCACGGCGCGGGTACGACGGACGGTCGCCACGGTCGTTGCCGCGGAAGCCACCACCGGAGGGACGGTCGCCGCGGTCGTTCCCACGGAAACCGCCACCGGAGGGACGGTCATCGCGGCGCGGGTACGACGGACGGTCGCCACCGCCGGCCGGACGGCCGCCACGGTCGTCACGACGGAAGCCACCGCCCGAAGGACGGTCACCGCCACCGGAGGGACGGTCGTCACGGCGCGGGTACGACGGACGGTCGCCACCGCCGGCCGGACGGCCGCCACGGTCGTCACGACGGAAGCCACCGCCCGAAGGACGGTCACCGCCACCGGAGGGACGGTCATCGCGACGGAACGGCGGACGCTCGCCGCCACGGTCGTCACGGCCCCCGCGGTAGCCGCCCCTGTCACCGCCGTCGTTGCGCCGAGGCTCGCGCTCCGGACGATCGTCGGGAGAGTTGGACATGGGTGTGACTCCTGTCTTCGGGGTACCGCTAGTCATTCTCGCGCAACCAACCCATGGCCGCGCTTCGGCGTAAAGATCTGGAAAACAAAAAAGACCCCTGCTCCAGCGTTGAACGCTGGACCAGGGGTCCTTTGAAAAATTGTTCGGCGGTGTCCTACTCTCCCACAGGGTCCCCCCTGCAGTACCATCGGCGCTGAAAGGCTTAGCTTCCGGGTTCGGAATGTAACCGGGCGTTTCCCTAACGCTATGACCACCGAAACCCTAATCGGTTTCGAGCGAACAAGCACACTTTGTAGTTATGTTCTAGCTCTAGAAACCAGCAACAGTTCGTTGCTTCAGAACTAACACAGTGGACGCGAGCAACTGAGGACAAGCCCTCGGCCTATTAGTACCAGTCAGCTCCACCCGTTACCGGGCTTCCACATCTG
>NZ_JBIAHN010000036.1:0-28449 GCF_042870555.1 Streptomyces sp. NPDC006487 | reverse complement strand
GCCTCGATGCTGTCACGGAAGACGGGTGACCGGTCGAGCAGACCCACCGCCATCCCCACCCACTGCGACCCCTGCCCCGGAAACACGAACACGGGTCGGCGGGCACCGGAGGCAGTGCCGGTCACCAGCCGGTCGGCCGGCTCGCCGTCGGCCAGGGCGCCGAGCCCGGCCAGGAAGCCGTCCCGGTCACCGGCCACGACCACAGCACGCTCCCGGAGCGTGGCGCGCGTGGTGGCCAGGGACAGCGCGACGGCGGCGAGGTCGGTGCCGGGATCGGCGGCCACCTGGTCGCGCAGGCGCGCGGCCTGGGCGCGCAGCGCTGCGGGCGTCGCCGCGGACACGGCCCACGGCAGGGCGGACGGGGTGACGGTGTCCCCCTCCGGGTCCTTCCCGGTCTCGTCGGTCACGTCGGTCACGTCGGTCGCGTCGGTCACGTCGGTCACGTCGGTCGCGTCGGTCGCGTCGGTCTGGCCGATCGTGCCGGCCGGCGTGGCCGTGTGGTCCGGCGTCGTCGTGTCGGAGGGGACGATCTGTTCGATGATGGCGTGGGCGTTGGTCCCTCCCACCCCGAAGGAGGAGATCGCGGCGCGGCGCGGCCGACCGGTCTCCGGCCACTCCCGGGCCTCGGTCAGCAGCTGCACCGCGCCCGCGGACCAGTCCACGTACGGCGAGGGCTCGCCGACGTGCAGCGTCCGGGGCAGCACCCCGTGCCGCATGGCCTCCACCATCTTGATGACACCCGCGACACCGGCGGCCGCCTGGGCGTGCCCGATGTTCGACTTCAGGGAGCCCAGGTAGAGGGGCTGATCCTCGGACCGGCCCTGGCCGTAGGTCGCCAGGAGGGCCTGCGCCTCGATCGGGTCACCCAGCCGGGTGCCCGTACCGTGCGCCTCGACCGCGTCGACCTCGGCCGCGGTCAGACCGGCGTCGGCCAGGGCGGCGCGGATGACGCGCTGTTGGGAGGGGCCGTTGGGGGCGGTCAGGCCGTTGCTCGCTCCGTCCTGGTTGACGGCCGTACCGCGGATCACCGCGAGCACCTCGTGGCCGTTGGCCCGGGCGTCCGAGAGCCGCTCGAGGACGAGCACGCCCGCGCCCTCGGCCCAGCCGGTCCCGTCGGCGTCGGCGGAGAACGCCTTGCACCGTCCGTCGGCGGAGAGGCCGCGCTGCTGGCTGAACTCGACGAACATGCCCGGGCTCGACATCACCATCACGCCGCCTGCGAGGGCGAGGGTGCTCTCCCCCGAGCGCAGCGACCGGCAAGCCAGGTGGAGGGCCACGAGCGAGGACGAGCAGGCCGTGTCGATGGTGACGGCGGGCCCTTCGAGGCCGAAGGTGTAGGCGATGCGTCCGGAGGCCACGGCCGGGATGGTGCCTGTCAGCACGTACCCCTCGGAGCCCTCGCCCGCTTCGTGCAGCCGGGGCCCGTACTCCTGCGGGGAAAGGCCGATGAACACCCCCGTGCGGGTCCCACCGAGCGTGTCCGGCGCGATGCCCGCCCGTTCCAGCGCCTCCCAGGAGCTCTCCAGCAGCAGGCGCTGCTGCGGGTCCATCGCGGTGGCCTCGCGCGGCGAGATCCCGAACGGCTCGGGGTCGAACTGCGCGGCGTCGTAGAGGAATCCTCCGGAACGCGTGTACGTGCGACCGGGCACGCCGGGCTCCGCGTCGTACAGGGCGTCGAGGTCCCAGCCACGGTCGGAGGGGAACTCGGAGATCGCGTCCCCGCCGTCGGCCAGCAGCTCCCACAGCTCCTCGGGCGAGCGGACGCCACCGGGCAGCCGGCAGCTCATCGCGACGATGGCGATCGGCTCCTCGTCCGACGCCGTCCGGATGGCGTCGGACGAGGAGCCGGAGGCGGGTTCGCCGCCCTCCAGTTCGTCACGGAGATGACGGGCGACCTCGGCCGGGGTGGGGTGGTCGAACAGCAGGGTGGCGGGCAGCCGGAGCCCGGTCGCCGCGCTCAGCCGGCCGCACAGCTCGACCGAGGTCAGCGAGTCGAATCCCAGGTCCTTGAAACTGCGGGTGGGATCGACCTCGTGCGGTCCGGCGTAGTCGAGGACCTCGGCGGCTCGGGCCCGGACGAGCTCCAGGAGCGTCTGCCGCTCGGCGGGCTCCGGCGTACGCGATACGGGCTCGGTTACGGGCTCGGTTACGGTCTCGGACGCGGCTACGGGTACGGGCTCGGCCGTGGTCGCGATCCAGTACGGGCGGCGCTGGAAGGGGTAGGTGGGGAGGTCCGTGCGGCGTGCGCCGGAGCCTGCGAAGAAGGCCTCCCAGTCGACCCTGCCACCGTGCGCGAAGACCGTGCCGAGAGCGGAAACGAGGGTCCGGGCCTCGGGGCGGCCCTTGCGCAGGGAGGCGGCGAAGGCCGTCCCGGCCCCGCCACTCAGGGAGGTCTGCGCCAGGGCGGTGAGGGTGGCATCAGGGCCGACCTCGACGAAACGCGTAACGCCATAGGCCTCCAAAGCCCGTACGGCGCCATGGAAGCGAACGGTCTGACGGACGTGACCGATCCAGTACTCGGCGGAAGCGAACTCCTCCCCGGGGATCAGCTCACCCGTAACGGTGGAGACCACCGGCAGATCAGGCTTTGCGAAAGACAGACCCTCCACGACCGTGCGGAACTCGTCGATCATCGGGTCCATCAACGGCGAGTGGAAAGCGTGACTGACCTTCAGACGACGGGTCTTGACACCCCGCTGCGCCAGGACGGCCACAACCTCCGCCAGTGCGGAGTCGGCGCCTGAAAGGACAACAGACTCAGCCCCGTTGACCGCGCCCAGGCTCAACAGACCCTCACAGCCGACGAGCAGCGGCGTGATGTCCTCCTCGGAGGCGGCCACCGCGACCATGCCTCCACCCGCGGGCAGAGCCTGCATCAACGCGCCTCGCGCCACGACGAGCCGTGCAGCATCCGCAAGGGAAAGCACACCGGCCACATGCGCGGCGGCGATCTCACCGATCGAATGCCCCGCCAGGACATCAGGGCGCACACCCCACGACTCCAGAAGCCGGAACAGCGCCACCTCGAGAGCGAAGACCGCCGGCTGCGTCAGCTCCGTGCGATCAAGAACACCATCCGCACCATCAAAGACGTCCCGCTTCAACACCCGACCCAGCAACGGGTCGACAACCTCACACACCGCATCAAAAGCCGACGCGAACACCGGGAACGCGTCATACAACTCACGCCCCATCCCCACCCGCTGCGAACCCTGACCCGTGAACAAGAACGCCTGCAGACCCTCCGAAACCGACACACCACCCGCACCACGCCCGGCAGCCAGCTCCTCCAACGAAGCCACCAGCCCCTCACGGTCACCCGCCACCACCACCGCCCGCCGCTCGAGAGCGGACCGCGTGACCGCGAGTGAATACGCGAGGTCGGCGCGCCCCGTCTCCGGACCGTCCACCAGCCGGTCACGGAGCTGCCGCGCCTGGGCCCGCAGGGCCTCGTCGGTGCGCGCGGACAGGACGTACGGCAGCGGCCCCTTGTCCTCGGCGGCCGCCGGGGCGGGGGCCGGGGCCGGGGCCGGGCTCTCCGACAGGACGACGTGGCAGTTGGTGCCGCCCATCCCGAAGGAGGTGACACCGGCC
The DNA here is from genome assembly GCF_042870555.1 of Streptomyces sp. NPDC006487. Classification (NCBI taxonomy): domain Bacteria; kingdom Bacillati; phylum Actinomycetota; class Actinomycetes; order Kitasatosporales; family Streptomycetaceae; genus Streptomyces; species Streptomyces sp. NPDC006487. The sequence continues at coordinate 24,855 of NZ_JBIAHN010000036.1, read as the reverse complement.
ACGAGCGGCGCGCCCTGCCCGTCCGCGCCCTGCCCGTCCGTGTCCGGTTCGGCCGCCGTCCTGGGCCAGGGGCCGTGCTCCGTACGGACTTCGAGGCGCAGTGCCTCGAAGTCGATCTCGGGGTTGGGCGTCTCGAAGTTGAGGCTGGCCGGCAGTTCCCGGTGGACGAGGGAGAGGACGACCTTGATGAGGCCCGCGATGCCCGCGGCCGCCTCCAGGTGACCGATGTTGGTCTTCACGGAACCGATCAGGAGCGGCCTGGTGACGCTGCGGTTCTCCCCCAACACCGCGCCGAGCCCGGCTGCTTCGACCGGATCGCCCAGCCGGGTGCCCGTTCCGTGCGCCTCCACGTAGGTGACGTCCGCCGGGTCGGTCGCGGCCCGCTCGTAAGCGAGCCGGAGCACGTCCTCCTGGCCGCGGGGGTCGGGCGAGGTGAGGCTCTGGCCGCCACCGTCGTTGTTGACGGCCGAGCCGCGGATCACGGCGAGCACCCGGTCGCCGTCGGCGAGGGCACGGTCCAGCCGCTTGAGTACGACGAGGCCGCCGCCTTCGCCGTGGACGAAGCCGTTGGCACGGGCGTCGAAGGCGTGGCAGCGGCCGTCCGGGGAGAGTCCGCCGAACTTGGTGGCGGCGACGAAGCCGTCCGGGACGACGTCGAGGTTGACCCCGCCGGCCAGCGCGATCTCCGACTCGCCGGAGCGCAGGCTCTCACAGGCCTCGTGCACGGCGACGAGCGAGGAGGACTGACCGGTGTCGAGGGTCAGGCTCGGGCCCCGCAGGCCCAGCAGGTAGGAGACGCGGTTGGCGAGGATGCCCCGGCTGACGCCGGTCATGGTGTGGATGCCGACGGCTTCCAGGCCCTGGCGCTGCGTCAGGGTCGCGTACGAGTCCGCCATCGCACCGACGAACACGCCGACCCGCCCGCCCCGCACCCCGGCGGGGACGATCCGTGCGTGTTCGAGGGCCTCCCAGGCGAGCTCGAGGGCGAGTCGCTGCTGCGGGTCCATGGCCGAGGCCTCTCGCGGGGAGATGCCGAAGAACCCGGCGTCGAATCCCCGGATGTCGTCCAGGAATCCGCCCCGATTGCTGATCGACCGCCCGGGCGCCGCGGGGTCCGGGTCGTGGAGGGCCTCCGCGTCCCAGCGGTCGGCGGGCACCTCGGTGACGGCGTCGGTGCCGTTGCTCAGCAGGGTCCAGAAGGCCTCGGGGCTTGCGGCCCCGGGCAGCCGGCAGGACATGCCGATGACGGCTACGGGGGCGTGCGGGGGCATGGCTGTAGGCATGGAAGAGGGCATGGCGGATCTGCTCCTTGGCCCTGGGCGCGGGCGTGATGTGGAGACGTACGGCAGCAGTTTCCGTACGCGGGGCGGCATCCGGCTCCCGAGTGGCGCTTCGGGGAGCCGTTGGGGACGAGGGCGGTCAGGCCGTGCCGACGGGGCCCGTCAGGCCTTGGTGACGGGGTGCGCGACCACGGTGCCGGAGGTGAGGGCGTGGACGTAGTCGGCGTCGGCGATGGGCGACCCGACCACCTCGTGGGGAACGTCGAGGCCGTCCGCGAGTTCCAGGGCGTGCGGGGCGACGCGCTGACAGAGCGCGTTGACGCGCTGCGGGAGGGACCGGACCTCGTCCGGGTCGAGAAGGCCGTTGGCGAGGTACCAGCCGTCGTGGGCGGCGATCTCCTCGAGGACGTAGAGGGCGCACAGGTCGGTCAGTACGGCCTTGGTGGCGGGCTCGTCGACCGACTCCAGCGCCGCTCGGACGGTCCCGAGGACGAGGGAGAGGGCGTGTGCCTCGGAGAGGGACTCGGCGAGGGCGTTGTGCTCGTTCCACATGTCGAGGGAGGACGTCCCGGCCGCGGTGGCCTCCCGCAGGCCGGCGGTGAGCTCCGCGTGCAGCATCCGTTCGCGGGCTCCGGCCAGCGCCGTCCAGACGTCCGGGGTGAAGCGGTCACGCGCGGCCCTGTCGGGCGCCTCGTCGACGGGCGGGGCGTACTCCACGCCGGCGGCCAGGGTCAGGGCGCCGTCGAGCAGCATCATCTGGTTGTCGGCCGCGGCGGTGCTGAAGGAGTGCGCGAGGCCCTGGTAGTCGAGGTGGCGGCTGTCCGCGAAGAAGCCCAGGGCGCCGGCGGCCTGGCGGCCCCGTACGGTGACGCGCTCGGCGAGGCGGTCGACGGTGACCTTGAGCAGCGAGGTCGTACGGATCGTGCGGGCGCTGACGGCGGGCTTCTCCGGCGTGGCCACCGACTTGGCGACGATCCCCGCCACGTACGCGGCGGCGAGGGCGCCGAAGAGCGGGCGCTGCTGGTTGCGGTACGCGATGACCGGGAGATCGGCGGCGTGGCGGCCCGAGGTGCGCCGGTGGTGGGCGTGCCGTACGGAGACGGCGGCGCTGGCCCGGCTGACGGCGGCCAGGCCGGTGATGGCGGCTTCCCAGGCGTGGCGGATGACGCTGAGCAGGCGGCGGGTGCGGGTGAGGGCGTCACCGGCCGGGTCGGTGAACTCGCCGGCGGGGGTCAGTGTGGCGCCGTCCCGCAGCCAGTGCCGGAAGGGGATGCGCACGTCGTCGAAGGAGACGAGCGCGCAGTCCAGCGGCAGCATGGCCGTCGGCCGTTGCGGCGCGATGCGCACCCCCGCGCAGGGCTGTCCGTCGGCGTCCCGGATCGGTACGACGAAGAAGAACAGTCCGCGGTCGATGCCGTCGGCGACGAGGCGCGCGCTGACGACGGCGGTGCGCGGCACGGGGGTGGAGACGCCCGGCGGGAACTTCACCGCGGCGGCGTCCGGGGTCCTCAGTACGAACTCCTCGCGCCGGGCGTCGTAGACGGCCTCGGTGCGGATGGCGGCGTTGCTGTTGCCGCGGCCGACCTCGGTCATCATCAGCGCGCCGATGGAGTCCATGTCGACCAGGGACCGTACGACGTCGGCAAGGTCCTCGCGGCCGCCGCCGAAGTCCCGGATCGCGCCCATGGTGGTGCAGTGGTGCAGGAAGACGGCGTAGAAGAGCGAAGGGTCCGCGAGAGCGGCGTACTCCACGACGGCGAAGAGCCGTTCCCGGTCCTCGAGGAGCGGCTCGGCGAGGCCGAGGCGGTCGTTGAGGTGCTTCAGACGCCGGTACGTCAGGGCGCAGCGCGCCGAGTCGCTCAGGTCGGCGGGCCGGTCGAAGACCGGGTCCGCGAACACCTCGCCGAGCTGCTTGGCATGCTGCGCGTACGCCGGATCGTGGATGAGTGCCGTCAGTGCCGAATGCAAAGTAATTCCCCCGTTGTGCATATTGCGTCGTGCGCGGTGCGTCCTGCGAGTACCGGGTACCGGACCGGACCCCTTGTGGGCCGGTGCGGATTCCGGGTCACATGTTGATCATGTGACCTGCCAGTCCGTGGATCGCTTCCTGGACGGCCTCACCCAGCGTCGGGTGGGCGTGGACGTTGCGGGCGAGTTCGGTGACGGTGAGGTCCCATTGCTGGGCGAGCGTCAGTTCCGGCAGGAGTTCGGTCACTTCGGGGCCGATCAGATGGGCGCCGAGAAGTTCTCCGTGGCGGGCGTCGCTGATGAGCTTGGCGAATCCGCCCGTTTCACCCAGGCCGTGGGCCTTGCCGTTTGCCATGAAAGGGAATGTCGCGACCCGGACGTCGAATCCCTGGGCGCGCGCCTGCGCCTCGGTCCAGCCGAAGCTGGCGATCTGGGGCTGGCTGTACGTGGCCCGCGGGATCATCACGTAGTTCAGCTCGGCCGTTTCCACGTTCGCGAGGGTCTCGACCGCGACGACGCCCATGGCTTCCGCCGCGTGGGCGAGCATCAGTTTGGCGGTGACGTCTCCGATGGCGTAGATGTGCGGCACCGAGGTCCGGCAGCGGGCGTCCACTTCGACGGCGCCGCGTTCGGTGAGCACGACGCCGGTCTTCTCCAGCCCGTAGCCCTCGACCCGGGGCTGGAATCCGATGGCCTGGAGCACCTTGTCCGCTTCGAGGACCCGCTGCCGGTCGCCGCTGGTGACGGTGATCCGGAGCTTCTCGCCGGACTCGTCGATGCCGTCGACGCGGGTGGAGGTGAGCACCTCGATGCCGAGCCTCTTGTACCGCTTGGCGAGTTCGGCCGAGACCTCCTCGTCCTCCAGCGGTGCCATGCGGTCCTGGAATTCGACGATGGTGACCTTCACGCCGTAGTTGTGCAGTACGTACGCGAACTCGATGCCGATGGCGCCGGCTCCGGCGATGACGATGCTCTCGGGGAGCCGGTCCGCGAGGATCTGCTCCTCGTACGTGACGACCCGCTCGCTCAGCGAGGTACCGGGCAGGAGTCGCGGGGTGGCGCCGGTGGCGATGACGCAGTGGTCGAAGGTGACGTCCTGGGCCGCACCGTCGCCGCCGACGACGTGCAGGGCCTTGGGCCCGGTGAAGGATCCTCGCCCCTCGAGCTGCGTGATCTTGTTCTTCTTCATCAGGTAGTGGACGCCCTTGACCCGGCCGTCCGCCACGCGCCGGCTGCGCTGGAACGCGGCGTCGTAGTCGAAGGAGACGGTGCCCTCGACCTTGATGCCGAAGGTCTTGGTCTCGTGGGTGAGGATGTGGGCGAGCTCGGCATTGCGCAGAAGCGCCTTGGAAGGGATGCAGCCGACATTGAGGCACACGCCTCCCCAGTAGCGCTCCTCGACGATGGCGACATCGAGGCCGAGCTGAGCGCCCCGAATGGCCGCGACGTATCCGCCGGGGCCTGCCCCGAGGACCACCAGATCGAAATGCAGAGCCACATCTCCTCCTCACCCTCGCTGGCGTTGCGGGGCACTCGAAACGGCCGGTGAGACCTGCCGGGTCCCCACCCATCGTGATGGGGAAAAGAATTCCGGATGGTTCCCGGACGGATCTTTTCCCCTTCGCCCATTCACGCCTTTGTGCGGGCCGGGTGGGAACTCCAGCCGGTTCCTTGACGCGGTTCATGATGGCCGATCGCGGCAGTCGCGGATCGCGACGCGTGGGGTTTCTGTCAGGTCCCGGCTGCGGCTGCGACGTTGCCCCGGTGGCGGCCGGAGCCGGCTGCGCGGTGCCGCCCTCGACGCTCGGGGACGTCCCCTCCCCGGGAGGCCGCACCAACCCCCTTGCCAAATGGTCAAGACTTGTTGACCATTGAGGACATGCCTGCCGACGAGCTTCCCGAGACCGTTCACATCACCACTGACGAGCAACTGCGCGCCGTCTCCAACCTCACGCGCCACCGGATCATGGCCGTGCTCCGCTTCGAGCCGGCGACGATCACACAGATCGCCCAGCGGGTGGGGCTCGCGAAGGGGAGCTCCAGCTACCACGTGCGGCTGCTGGAGCGGGCCGGCCTGGTGAAGGTGGTGCGGACCCGGAAGGTCCGGGGGGTCACCGAGCGGTACTACGCGATGGCCGCGCGGTCGATCGTGCTGCCGGACCCGGGCGAGGGCGGGCCGGATCTGCTGATGCGGCACGCGGTGGCGGACCTGGAAGCGGCGCCCGCGGCGGGCGAGCGGCACGTGCGGATGGCGCACCTGCGCCTCACCGAGGAGCAGTTCGCGGAGCTGGGGGCGCGCATGGAGGCCCTGGCGGACGAGTACCGGGAGCTGTCCGATCCGGCGCTGCCGGACGCGTCACTCGTCTTCGCCCTGTTCCACCCGGCACGGCGCGACCAGGCCGAGGGGGACGCCAAGTGACCTCGGACATCAAGAAGTTGACCCCCGGGTTCGGCCGACTGTGGACCGCGCAGACGGTGTCCTCGCTCGGTGACGGGGTGACACATGCAGCGCTGCCCCTGCTCGCACTGACGTTGACGCGGGATCCGATGGCGCTGGCCGTCGTCACGGCGGCCGGAACGCTGCCGTGGCTGCTCTTCGGGGTGCTCGGCGGCGCGCTGGTGGACCGCTGGGACCGCCGGCGCACGATGTGGGTCGCGGACGCGGCGCGTGCGGTGCTGCTCGCGATACCGGCGGCCGCGGCAGCCCTCGACGTGCTGAGCATTCCGCTGCTCGCGGTCGTCGCCTTCCTGCTCGGGCTCGGCGGGCTCTTCTTCGACACCGCCGCCACGGCCTACCTGCCGGATCTGCTCGGCCGCGACCCCGTGCTCCTGGAGCGCGCCAACTCCCGCCTGCGCGGCAGCCAGACCGCCGCGTCCGGCTTCGCGGGGCCGCCCGCGGGCAGCGCCCTGCTCGCGCTCGGGCGGGCCGTTCCGCTGCTCGCCGACGCGGTGTCGTTCGCGCTCTCCGCACTGCTCGTACGGTCGTTGCCCGCCGCGCCCCGGCCCGTACCGCAGGCCCGTGAGTCGCTGCTGCGCCAGGCGCGGGCCGGCGCCTCGTACGTCTTCCGGGACCGGCTGCTGCTCGGGCTCGCGCTGCGCCCGGCGGTCGGGAACATCGCCTTCCTCGCCGTGGAGACCGTGCTCGCCCTCTTCGCGCACGACCGGCTCGGCATCGACACCTTCGGCTTCGGCCTGCTCCTCACGGCGGAGGCCACCGGTGGCCTGCTCGGCGCGGGCATCGCCTCCTTCCTCGGCCGCCGGCTCGGCACCGGCACCGCGCTCACCTGCACGGCCGCGGTCGAGGGACTCGCCATCCTGGGCCTCGCCGTCGCCCCGAACCCGTACGTCGCCGGCCTCGCGCTCGCCGTCTGCGGAGCGGGCATGGGCGCCACGATGGTGCTCGCGCCCTCCCTCCGGCAGGCGATCGTCCCCGCCCACCTGATGGGCCGGGTAGCCTCGACCTCCCGCATGCTGGCCATGTGCGCCGCCCCGTTCGGCGCCTTCCTCGGCGGCTGGCTGGCCACCTCGTACGACATACGCACCCCGCTCTACGCCGCCTCCGGCCTCCTCCTCACCATGACCGCCATCACGGCGAACATGACCGGCAACCGCCGGGTCGAGGCAGCCCTGCGCGCCGCCGCCCCGACCGGCGCCCCCGGCAGCCCGGAACCCGGGGATCCCGCGCGGGTAGCCGCACACGAATCCGCCGGAACGGCCTGACCCGGCGGAAGATCCCGCGACGGTGACCGGCAGGCCGCCGCGCGGGTTTGCCGGAGGGACTCACCGCTCCCGGCTGGTGACCAGCAGGCCTCGGGTCCAGGCGGTCAGCTGTCGCACTATGGCGGTGGCGTGGGCGCTGCGGCGCCGGGAGAACGGCAGGACCAGGAGGGCGGGCACCGAGGAGAGCGTCACGATGACGACGGGCACGAGCGCGAGCCCGACGATGAGCACCCGCGCAGCCCATCGGGCGCCGGCGACGGTGACGGCACAAGTCCATGCGGCGGTGGCCATGGGCGGGTTCCTTCCAGGAGCGGCTGATTGACGACCTCAGCGTGGGGCGGGCCGGATAGGCTGCGAAAGCCGCAAGGGTTGCCAGTACGGATGCAAGGCACGGGGGAGGCCGCGATGCCGGAGATGGCACGCTCAGCTGCGAGTTCGTCCGCGACCGAGCGGGGCGAGACGCCGGAGGTTGCGGCCCTCGGCAACACGTTGACAGACCTGTTCAAGACCCTGGGCGTATCGCAGGAGGCGTACGCGGTTCGCGTCGACTTGCACGCCTCCACCGTCTCCCGCTTCCTGAACGGGCGCCGGCTCGCCACCGAGGACTTCGTCGACCGCCTCATCCGCGAGACGGAACAAAGGCTCGGCAGCCCCCTCATGGAGGAGGCCAAGGCCGAGGTCCACCGCCAACGCCTGGCGGCCCTGCGGTCCACCAACCCCGCCGGGTACGAACTGGAGTGTCTCCGGCAGGAGATGACGCGCTCCCAGCGCACCATCGCCCGCCTGACCCGTCAGGAGGAGGCACTGCACGACCTGTTGGCGAAGCGCGAGTCCGAGGTCGTGTCCGTGAGGGGCGAACTCGACTCCCTGCGCCGCGACTGGTCGGCGGACCTGACCGCCGCCACCCGCCGCGAGGTCGAGCTCCGCGCCGCGCTCGACGACCAGACCACCGTCCGCGACGCCCTCCTGGCCGAGATCGCGCGGCTCCGCGCCGATCTGGCCGATACGTCCGCCCTCCGGGCCGATGCCGAGACCCGCTGCCGGGACCTGGAGGACCGGGTACTGGCCATGGAAGAGGAACTGGCCGGGCTGCACCGGGACGGCCGGACGCCGATCGACGTGCTGCTGAGGCGCCTTGAGGAGTTCCGGTCCAGCGGTGACGTACGCACACTGGGCCGCGAGCTGGCCGATGTGGCCTGGGCACGTCCGGCCGGGGAGATCGTGGCGGTCCTGCAATGGCTCGGGGATGCGGGTGAGCGTTCCAGGGCGGAGTCCCTGCTCAGGGACTCCGCGCAGTCCCGGCCCCTCGGCGTTGTCACGGAGATCGGTGACGTGATGCCTGCGGGGCCGTTCCAGAAGGCCTTCAGGTCCCATCTCGTCCGGTACGCCGCCCTGTTCCGGTCCGTGCCGGAGCTGGCCGCGCTGCACCGTCACTGGCACGGCGGGACGTGGCACGCGCCGGATGACGTCCTGGTGTGCCTCCTGCAGACCGATCGGCCGGCCGCCGAGGTGCTGGAGGTGATCTCGCTCCTGTCCGGCGAAGGCACACCGGTCCTGCCGAGCCTGTCCGCGGCCGCCGGCGTCTGCCGTCCTCCCGACCGCGTGGTGGCGGTTCTCGCGGAGCTCGCCCACCGCGGTGACGAGCACCTCGTCCGGATCCCGTTGGGACACCTGATGAGGAACGTCCACGCCGCGGGGCTGGGGCAGCCCTTTGCCGCCGACCTGATGATGCTCCCCGAGGACCGGCGGCACGCCCTGTGGGAACACATGGCCGCGGCGCCGATGAGGACCCTGCTGGACTTCCTCGACACCCTCGACTCTTCGCCCACGACGGCCCAAGCGGCCGCGGAGCTGCTCGGCCGGGTCGAGGCCACGGGCCGTGGAGCCGACGTGCGTTCGTACCGGGGAAAACGCGCCCGGGCGTACCCGCACCACGAACCGGAGGCGGCTGCGGACGGCGGGTGACCCGAGCGAAACCGGACGGCCGTGGCCGGAGAAAGGGCGAAATCACGCCACCGGGTCGCAATGCCCGAGTGACGAGTAGCCGCGCGCATGAGCCTCGCTCGGCCATGGACCCGTCGGCCGTCCGAACAGCCGGGCCAGTCGACCGGTTGGCGGGTTGGCCGGTTGGCCGGTTGGCCGGTTGGCCGGTTGGCGGGAATGGGCGGCGAAATGGCCGCCCATTACGTCCATTCCTTTCCAGAGGTCCGTATGAGTCGGCGTCGACGGCCGGCTGCTTGACCGCGGGCGCCTGATCGTGGGTACTCGATCGCGCCGGCTCGCTCACATCGGCCCGGCCCGGCCCGGCCGGTTTCCACCGCGTCCCGCTTGAACTCCCCCTAATCCGGGGCAACACCCACGAGAACGCCCCCATCCCGGATCCCCCGATCCGATCCTCAAGAGATGTCCACAAATGGGGGCAAGACCTCGTACGTGCCCGGCGCCAATGCACCGGGGGCCGCAACCTGCCGATGAGGCCCGCCCGTCCGGGGTTCGGCCGGCAGCGCGTCGGATAGATGTGAGAGATCACCGCTGCTCTCGTGAAGAACTGCTTAACAGATCGATTGCGAGACGAGCGGGCGGCACCGGATACAGGGGATCGAAAGGCCATGTCAACCCGCCGTCGTGGCAGCCGGGTTGGGCGGATGCGGTGCTGTAGCGGGCGTCCTGGGGGCCGAAGATCCGGTGATAGCATCCCCGCATCTGTGATCTTGTTCCATTTCGACACAGATGCTGATTTGGATCGGCGGCATGCTCTCCGCGTAACAGCAGGTGAACCGTGCCGATCAGCTGTGTTGCGGGGCCTCGCGAGGTGTATCTGCAGCCGTCCGCATGGCACGCGCCGGGAAAGGTTTCCATGAATCGAGACGCACTTGTGTGGTGCCTGGTTGCGCTGGCGGCGATAGCCGTTGCCGCGGTCGTGGCACTCGTCGCCCGCAACAGAGCTCTGGGGGCGAAGAAGGAGCACACCGAGGCCGAGCTGAGGCACCAGCTGCTCACGGCGGACAGCTACCTGCACGCGTCGCACGCCGAGCTGCAGAGATTCCGCAGCGAGCAGGACGCCACGCTCCGCGCGGCGAAGGAAGCGGCGGAGGAGAACACCAAGGCCGTCCTCAAGGGTGCCGCCAGCCTCCTCCAGAGCCTCGCGGCCGAACAGACCACGCTTCTGGACGGGATTCAGCGCAAGTACGGCGGACACACCGTCCTCGGCGACCTGTTGGACGTGAACCACGCCAACGCCCAGATGGCGCGCAAGGCTCAGGGCATCGCCGTCATGTGCGGTGCGCCGCTCGGCCGTCGCAACAGGCCGGCCAGCGTCTACGACGTGGTGCGCAGTGCCCAGGGCCAGATCCGCAACTTCCACCGGGTCGCCATCATGCAGCAGACCAGTCTCGCCCTGAAGGCGTCGGCGGTCGCGCCCGTGGCCCTCGCCGTCGCGGAACTGCTCGACAACGCTGCCAGCTTCTCGCAGCACGACGCGCCGATCGAGGTGACGTTCCAGCGCGTCCAGAACAACCTGTGCATCGTCATCGACGACGCCGGTGTCAGCATGAACGACGAAGAGCGTCAGCGGGCGACCGCGCTGCTCTCCGGGGAAATCGCCCCCCGCCTGTCGCAGCTCGGGACCCAGCCGAAGTTCGGCTTCCCGGTCATCGGCCTGATCGCGCGCCAGCACGGATTCAAGGTCGACGTCACCGGAGTCTCCCGGTACGGCGGCGTCAGGGCCGTCGTCCTCTTGCCCGAGGAGCTGTGGACCATGGAGGAGATACCGCCCGTCCAGGAGGCTCCGGTCAGCGAGATCCGGCGCGCCGCCGACAGCCGGCCGCCGCAGGGCGCGACGCCCCAGAGCGCGACGCCCCAGAGCACGATGCCCCTGAGCCCGACGGCGCGCACCATGCACGGTCTGCCCAAGCGCGGCGCACGCCAGGCGCCCATCGCGAGTGTTCCCGATCCGGACGCCGCCGCACCGGCGCCGCGGACCTCGGGGGAAACGGGCCGCGCCTCCGGGCGCAGCCTGGGCGCCTTCCAGCGCGGCACGCTCTCCGGTCGCAACCCTGACGCCACCTCGTTCGAAGGGCCCGAAGAGGCATGACCGCAGACCTCTCGTGGATGCTCGAGGACATCGTGCAGAACGTGCCCCGTGCGCGGCACGCCGTCCTGCTCTCCGCCGACGGCCTTCCTCGCGGCGCGACCGAGGGCCTGGCCGAGAAGGACGTACGCACCATCTCCGCGGCCATGGCCGGGATGCAGTCGCTCAGCAGGGCGACGGCCCACTTCGCCGGGCCGGAGGAGGACCGGCAGTGGAACCAGACCATCATCGAGTTCTCGCACGGCTGGAGCTTCCTGATCGGGGCGGGGCAGGGCTCCTACCTCGCCGCGGCGGCGGCGCCCGATGTGGACATGCAGCAGATCTCCTTCCGCATGCACCGCCTCGTCGCCCGGCTGGGCAACAACCTCACCTCTCCCCCGCGGGTGAGCACCGAGGACGCCGGAGGCCCGCGCGGGAGCGCGCCCCGGCAGCAGAGCGCCGGTGACGCGGGATTCGTCCTCGGCGAGCTCGACCGGGTGATGTCGGAGGTCAAGGGCGCCCGCCACGCCGTGCTGCTGGGATCGGACGGCCTTCCCCGCGGGGCGACCGACGGGATGAGCCGCGATCTCGCGGACACGATCTCCGCGGCCATGACGGGCATCCACGCCTACAGCCGGGTCACCTCCCAGTTCGCCGGGGCCGTCGAGGACGCGCAATGGCGTCAGACGGTCATCGAGTTCCAGCACGGCTGGATCTTCCTGATGGCGGCCGGACCCGATGCCTTCCTGGCCGCTGCCGCCGAGCACGACTGCGACATAGAACAGTTCACGACGCGTCTGCACGAGGTGGTTCCCAGACTGACCGCGACGGCGACAACGGGGAAGGGAACAGGCCGTGCCTGATGGGTTCGAACAGGACGAAGAGCTGGAACTGACCTCTCCGTTAGTCCCGCTCTTCGTGATCACGAACGGACGAGCACTGCCCCCGGAACACGAGTACGAGCACACGACGCTCGTGACGGCGGCGGTGGAGAACGGACGGGCCGCGGCGCGCACGCTGTCTCCGGAAGCGGGGCGGGTCATGGAGCTCGTCGCGGACGGCTTCCTGTCCGTGGCCGAGGTGGCCGGGCACACGCACCTGCCCCTGGGCATCGTCCGCATCCTGCTGGCGCAGTTGGAGGATGACGGTCTCATCCTCGCGAGGACACCGATACCGCGCGCCGAACGTGTCGACAGAGAACTGGTCAGCGCCGTGCTCGAGGGCCTGAAGAATCGATTCGGAGCGTAAACGCGTGTACCTGGATCCAGACGTCTCCCACGCGGTGAAGATCCTCATAGTGGGTCACTTCGGGGTCGGCAAGACCACCTGCATCGGCAGTCTCTCCGAGATCGAGCCCCTACGGACCGAGGAAGAGATCACCGAAGCCAGCGTGGGCTTCGATGACCTGTCGGGCACGCCCGACAAGAAGACCACCACCGTCGCCATGGACTTCGGCCGGCTCACCCTGAGCGACACCCTGGTGCTCTACCTCTTCGGAACGCCCGGCCAGGAGCGCTTCAAGGAGATGTGGGAGGAGCTCTCGCGGGGCGCGCTGGGCGCGCTGGTGCTCGTCGATCCCGAGCGCCTGGACGAGTCCTTCCCCGTCCTGGACCTCGTCGAGCGTTTCGGCCTGACGTACGCCATCGCCGTGAACCACTTCGAGGGCACCACGCACTACCCGCTCGACGAGGTGCACGAGGCCCTGAACCTCACCGCCGAGACCCCCGTCGTCGAGTGCGACGTACGGGACGAGAAATCCTCCGCGCGTGCCCTCATCACCCTCGTGAAACACCTCATGTCCCAACTCGGCTAGGAGCGCAGGAATGCAACAGCCACATGACCCGCAGGAGATACCCCCCGGCTGCCCCGCGCACGGGAACGTCCAGATGTACGGCTCCGCCTTCGGGGCCGACCCCGACGGCCACTACGCGCAGCTGCGCCCCTACGGTCCCAGCGCGCCCGTGGACATCGCCCCCGACGTCCAGGTCGAGCTCGTCACGAGCTACGACGCCGCTCTGTACGTCCTGCAGAACCCCGCTTCCTTCGTACGCGACTCCCGCCGCTGGAACGCACTGAGTGAAGGCCGCGTACCGGCCGACAGCCCTGCGCTGCCCATGATGGGATACCGCCCCAACGCACTCATGAGCGACGGTGCGGCACATGCCCGACTGCGGCGGGCCGTCACCGACAGCCTCGCCACGGTCAACGAGCACCAGCTCATCAGGCAGACGCAGCAGTCCGCCAACTACCTGATCAGTCAGTTCAGTACCGACATCCGCGGCCAGGCGGAGCTGATGGCCGAGTACGCCCAGCCGCTGCCCCTGCTGGTCTTCAGCGACCTGTTCGGCTGCCCGCCGGAGATCGGCGACCGCGTGATCGCCGGCATCAGCGGCCTCTTCGAGGGGAAGCCCGGCTCCGACGAGGTGCTCGGCGGAGCGCTCACCGAGCTGATCGCCCTCAAGCGGCGGCGCCCGACGGACGACCTGACGACGCGTCTGATGGAGCACTCGGCCCAGCTGAGCGACGAGGAGGTGCTGCACCAGCTGGTCACCCTGCTCTCCGGCGGGACCGCGCCGCTGGCCGCGGCCATCGGCACCAGCAGCGCCCTGTACCTCGGCGAGGACTGGCAGGCCGGCCTTCCGGTCGAGGACGCGGTCTCCCGCACGCTCTGGAACTTCGCGCCGATCGCCAACTACGCCGCCCACTACCCGACGCACGACGTGGAGATCGGCGGCAGGTTGGTCCGCGCCAACGACCCGGTCCTCGTCTCGTTCGCCGCGGCCAACACCGACCCGAAGCTGACGGAGCACCGCGAACAGCTCAGCGCGAAGGCGCACTTGGCGTTCGGAGCGGGCCCGCACGCCTGCCCCGCCAAGGACCCGGCCTTCATGATGGCCGTGACCGCCGTGGAGACGCTGCTCAACCAGCTCCACGACGTCGAGCTGCGCGTCCCGTTCAAGTCGCTCACCTGGGCGCCGAATCCGTGGAGCCGCTCGCTGGTCACCCTTCCGATCGGCTTCACCCCGAGGACCGTTCCCCAGGCGGCCGGGTCGGCCGCGCCGGCCGGGGCGAACCCGGGCCGGATGCCCCAGCAGCAGGCCGCCGCACCCGCCAACGCCGGCCCCTCGCGCACGAACGCCGGCGCCGCGCCGCAGCCCAAGGGCGGCCTGTTCAGCCGCTTCCTGGCCTGGACCAGGGGCGAGTGAGGCCGGAACGGACGATGTGATTCCGGTAACGCCCCGCGTACTCAGTGGCAGTAGACGCGCTGACGATCATGCGGGTACCCATGGCGGCCGGCCCTCACCGGTTTCGGCCGTCCTTGGTCGTGGCCGGGCCGCCGTGGGCCTGGTGGGGCGTGACCTGTTCGAGGATCTCCGCGTAGCGGGACCGCTTGTCGGGGCGGGCGTGGACGGTGGCGTGTCTGAGCGCCGGGATCGCCGACGTGCCCATGGAGACGAGTCCCTCGGCCGCGGCCCTGCGGACGACGGCGTTCGGGTGCTCCAGCAGTCCCGTCACGATGGGGATCGCGGGGACCCAACTCGCGCGGCAGAGCGTACGGATCGCGGTACGCACCAGGTCCGGCTGGGGGTCGGCCAGCAGGACCGACGTGTGGTGCAGGTGGGTCTGCCGGTCCAGCATGGCCCGCGACGTGCGGTGGGCGTGCAGGCGGACCTTCGGCTTCGGATGACGCAGCAACTCGCCGATCAGGTCCCGTAGTCCGGGATCCTGGTCGGCCTCCGGACCGGTGTGCCCCTCGGCCAGTCGCGTGAGTGCCTGGCGGATCCGCACCGGGTCGCCGGTCCGGGCCAGGTCCAACAGCTCCCGCCGGGACGGGGGGTGTGTCCCTCCCGCCGACGTTGTCGGGGCGCGGTGGCGGAGCGCCGCCAGCGCGGCGGCATCCTGTTCCGCGGTGTCCGGGCGGCGCAGCGGACCTTCCACGAGGAGCAGGCGGTCCGCCAGGTCGTCGCGTCCTTCGGCGCGCAGCCGGCGGCAGACCCGCGTCAGCGCGGGGGTGCGCAGCAGGGGACGCCCGTCCAGCAGGTCGAGCAACCCCCAGGTCCCGGCGTGGAGGCGATCGCCGAGGCGCTGCGCCAGTACGTCGGCGGGGACCCGGCGCAGGGCCTGCACGATCGCGGGGCGGCCGGACGGCGGATCGTGTTCCCACCATTCCAGCAGCAGGGGGACCAGTGGTTCCAGGTCCCACGGGTCGAGCAGGCTCGCCGCGTCGGCGACCCTGTCGTGCAGGATGTCGTCCGCGCGGAGTTCTCTCGCGTCGATGGCGCTCAGTGCGCGGGCCAGGTCGACGCCGACGGGTACGTCGATGCGGCCTCGCAGAAACGCGCGGAGCACGGGAAGCCCGCACTCGGGCTCGGGCCATTCCAGGAGCGCGAGGGCCGCGGTGTGCCGGCGTTCCTGATCGGGTGCGCTCAGCATGGCCAGCAGGCGGTCCCGCAGTGCGGTCGAGCGGGGCTGGTCGAGGTCGTCGATCCGCACGGTCCGCGGTCGCGGCACCGGCGGCGGCGCGTGGGCGGTTTCGGTGAGGGTCCAGGCTGGTGCGTCGAGGGGCTGGATGTCCGTCATCCAGTCGATGAGGGCGGCGCGGACCCCGGAGCCGGCCGAGGGGTAGACCTCGATCAGCGCGCTCAGGCGGTCCCGGGAGGCTGGGACGGCGGGGACGGCGGGGACGGTGCCTTCGCCCTCCCGGCTGAGGCGGTCGCGTCGGCGGAATTCCTCCAGGGAGACCGATGTGCGCACCGCGGCATCGAGCGCGGCCCGCCACGCCTCGGCCTCGGCCGGCGTAGTGCCTGCCGCGGTGGATGCCGCCGTGGATGCCGCCGTGGCCGATGCCTTGGCCTCTGCCGACCGCGGTGCGGCGAAGGCCTCCCGCAGTGCGGCGGCCTCGGCCTGCCAGGGGCTGGTGCCCAGCCGGGCCGAGGCCAGTGCCTGGTCGAGGTCGGCGCGGACCAGTACCGCGCCGAGTGCGCGGAGCAGCGTCAGTGTGGACGGTCTGTCCGCGGGGGCGCAGGGCAGTGCGCGTACCGCCTCGGCGACGGCCTGCTTCTCGACCGCGGGGAGCGTCGGCGCGACCGCTTCGAGTACCGCCAGGAGTGCGTGCCGGTCTTCCGCGGCGGCCTCGGCGAGCCCGTCGAGCAGGACCGCGGTGGACCGGGCGTAGGCCGTCAGTTCCCCGGGCGTCCACGGTGCGGGGCAGAGCCGGAGCGTGAGCCGCAGGATGCGGGCTCGTCCGGCGCGTTCGGTGGCGGCCAGGCGCAGCCAGTCCGCCAGCAGGGGCCTAAGCACCCGCAGCCGGGTGGGATGCGGCAGCTCGGACCGCGCGGCGAGGCGTAGGGCGACCGGCGTGTGCCAGCCCCGCGCATCCAGAGAGTCGACGTCCGGGTCCGCTCCGGTGTCCACCGCCGACCGCGGTACGGCGGGCGTGCTGATGCCGTGCTGGGCCATGGCGGTCGACAGGTCCTCGGCCGTACCGGAGGCGAGGCGGACCCGACCGGCCGCCACCAGGGCGAGCAGGGCCGGCGCGACCCGTGACGCCTGGTCGGCCAGGGCGAGGACCGAGCGCGCCGGCAGGGCGCGGTCGAGGCCTTCCAGCAGCAGTGCGCGGGCGCGGCCGTCCTCGGTGTGTTCGGCGGCGGCGAGCACGGTCGCCCGGTACGCGTCGCCGAGGATGGCGCGCAGCGCCTCGACGAGCGTGCCGCGCAGCCCCGGGTTGTCGTGACGCCCGAGCCCGAGGAGCAGCGCCGGTACCGCCGCGGGGGTGCCCGCCCGGGCCAGGACCGCGGCGGCGGTCTTCTTGACGTTCATGTTCGGATGGGCGAGACATGCGGCGATCGCGCCGGAGGCCCAGCGGGCTCGTGCGTGACCGAGGGCGAGCAGTGCCTGCCGGACGGTCTGGACGTCCTGGGCCGCGGTCAGCGCGATCAACGTCGCCGACAGCGCCTGCGCGTCGTCCCCCGTGGCGTCTCGGGCGAGCAGCGCGATCACGTGCTTGCGCACGTGCCGGTCGCGGTGGCGCAGCAGGCGGTGCGCCCGCGCACGGGTGGCCGCGTAGGGGGCCCGGAGCAGGAGTTCGACCAGGATCGCCTGCTCGCCGCTCGACAGTCCGGGCCGCTCCAGCAGGTCCAGCGCCATGGTGGCGAGGAGGGTGTGCCCCGCCTCCCGTGCGGTCCGCGCGTCGAGCAGGCAGGACGGCCTGATCCGTCCCCGCTCGTGGAGCCGGCGGCCCAGGTCGTGTACGGCGTCCAGGATCTCCTGCGGGACCACGGGCTCCCCGGCCGGCTGTCCGGCGTCGGGGCGCGGGACGACTCCGCCCGGCTCCCCGGACGCCGCCAGCTCGGCCACGACGCGCAGGAGCAGGTCCGCGATGACCGGCAGCGTTCCGGTGCCGCCGTGCGCGGCCAGTCTGCGCAGGGCCTCCACCGGATGGTCCGGGTCCAGATGGGAACTCAGGAGGGCCAGTTCCCGCTCGTCCGGCCCGCCGAGGTCCGCCGCGATGCGCGCTGGCAGATCGGTGGGGTCGAGTCGGAGGAGGAGGGCGCTCCGCCGTGACGGATCGTCGGTCAGATGCCACAGGACCTCGAGGGCCCGGTTCCGCACCGCGCGGAGGTGCGGCGCGATCTCTCCGCCGCTCGGCTGCGCCTGCTCCGCGGCCAGACCGAGCCCCGCCCTCAGCGCCTCCTCCGTCCGGGGCCCGCCGATGGCCTCCAGGGCGTCCAGGGCCGCTACGGGCGCCGCCGGCAGCAGGGCGATCACCGCCTCTTCGGCATCCGCGTGGCGCAGGGCACGGATCGCGTCGAGGAAAGGCCCCGGCGCGGGAGCCGAGGGGAGGACCCGGGTGATCGCGTCCCCGATCGGGAGCTCCCCCGCCCCCTGTCCGGCGAGGGCGACCAGCAGCGCGAGCCGACGCGGCCAGCCCGGATCGCCGGCGGGCGCGTCCACCAGGACGCGGAGCGTTTCCTGTCGGCAGGTGAACAGGATCGTCGCGATCTCCTGGGGCGCGATGGTGTGATCGGCCAGCGCCAGGCCTATGAGGGACAGGACGTGCGGACCGGCCGGGAAGTGCCCGCGCCGGTGGAGCCCGCGCAGGCAGGTCACCGCCGGAGCGCCGAACAGCAGCGGGTCGCGTGCGGCGACCGCTGTCAGTGCGCCGATGTCCCCGCGGTCGGCCAGCTCACCGAGCAGTTCCATCGCGCGCCGGCGAAGGCGCGGCGGCAGGCCCGGATCCTCGATGACCTGCCACAGCAGGTCGCGGTGTCCGTGGTGGGCCGCGGCCTCGAGCGCGGCATCGGCCGCCCCGGGCCGTGCGGTCACCGATTCGGTGGCGAGGAAGGGCGCCAGCCGCCCCGGGGGCAGTGGATCCAACGCCGCCCAGGGCTCGGCGAGTTCCCCCAGCGCGGCGACGACGACGTCCGCGCTGCCGGAGCCGAGCAGGCCGAGCACGTGTGCGCGAACCAGTACGGGTGCCAGCAGGCCGGCGTGCAGCGCCTGCCGGGCCAGCCGCAGCGCATCGGCCTGGAACCCCGGGTCGCCGCTGTCCACCAGCTCCTGCACGAGTTGCCCGGGCCGGTGCGCGCAGTCGGCGGTCGTTTCCCGCACCGCCTGGCGGAGCAGTTCACCCGCAGGCTCCTTCCGGAGCACTGCCGGATCGTTCAGGAGCTCGGCGCGCAGCCAGGCGATCCGTACCCGTACCGGCAGCCCGGCCGTACGCCACGACGGCCGGTCTGGCTCCCGGAGGTACGGCCCCAGTCGTTCGTGGAGCCGCGCCAGGACGAGCGCTTCCTCCGGCGCCCGCGGCACCGGTACCGGTAGCAGCCCGGCGAGTTCGGCCATCTCCTGCTCGTCGCCCGTACGGCCCGTGGCGACGCGCTCGGCCAGGAGGGTCAGACCCAGGTACCGCACACGGTGATCCTCGTGGCGGACGAGGAGGCGGAAGACGGCCGGCGGGCAGAGCAGCGCGTCGAGACGGCCCGCCAAGTGGCCGACGTCGGCCCGGCGCACCGCGTCGAGGAGGGACTTGTCCGCCGGCATCGTCATCCTCGGAATCTAACCGGGACGTTCCCGGCCACCAACTCGATTTGGCTTCGGGGTCGTGCCCCGGACCGCCTCCCCGCATCCGGGGCCCCTCCTGCAGCTCGGGGTTCCCCTGGAAGGGCCCACGTGTTTGTTCCAGTACGACGACGGAGACGACGAACCGGAGCCCTAGGCGGTCAGATCCAGCCCCGCCGGGCCGCGATGGCTCCCGCCTGAAAGCGGTTCGCCGCGCCCAGTTGGTCGTGCAGGCGGCTCATCCGGCGGCGCATGGTCCGTACCGACCAGCCGAGCTGGCGGGCTATCGCCTCGTCCTTCAACCCGCTGACCAGCAGGGCGAGTAGCAGCCGGTCCTCCTCGCCGGGCTCCGCGGACTCCTCGCCGGAGCCCGTCGGCTCCGGCGGTGCGAGGAGCGGGGTCGCCAGGGTCCAGCACAGCCGCCAGTAGTCCGTCAGCGCGTCGAGCAGCGAGGACGGCCGGATCACCGCCGCCCGTACGTCCGTCAGGTCCAGCGACAGGGGCATCAGCGCCAGCGCGTCGTCCGCGATGGCCAGCTTGATGCGCAGTCCGGGCAGCACCCGGGCCTGCTCCCCCTGCGCCACCAGCCGCCGGATGTCGTCCAGCACGCCCGGCCACTCCAGCGCTTCCGGGGCGTACACCGCGCGGTACGTCAGCCCGCCGCGCATCGCCGTCTCCTCCACCGGATTGGCGGTGGTCAGTGCGTAGGGCGGCCGGTCCAGGGTGCGGACCTGTTGCTTCGCCTCCTGCTGGAGCCGTACGAACCAGCGGCCCAGCGCCTCCCGGCCGGAGACGATCTCGACCTCCTTGGCGTCGCCGCGCCGGGCGGCCTCGAAGAGTCCGGCCAGCTCGCCGGCGGCCGACCGTACCCGGCCCAGTTCCACGGTGCGCTCCTGGATCAGCGCTTCCACGGCATGCTGCGGGTCGATGGCCGCATAGCGCCGCCGGGGGCCGGACAGCCGCCCGACCAGCCCGCGGTCGTGCATGCGGTCGAGCGCGCGCGCCACCCGCTCCGGGGACGCGGCGAGCTCGCCCGCCAGCTCCGCGGGCGCGGCCGCCTGCCGGGCGAGCAGTGCGCGGTAGACCTGTTCGTCGAAGGCGTCGATACCGACGGCTGCCAGCTCCTGGGACATGCGGGCCATCGTGGCCCACCTGTGCCAGCGGCAGCAATGGGCCACGGGGAATCGTTGCCCCATCCGGACCGGGCCGCATTAGGTACCGCCTATGGGTCACTCACACGGAAGAACTGCGCACACGGGCCTGGTGGCCGCGGTGCTCGGCGGGCTGCTCGGCGGACTGCTCGCCTCGGTCCCGCCGGCCGTCGCCGCCCCCGATCCCGATGCCGATCAGGCGAGCCGCGGCACCCAACGGGTCATCGTCGAATTCGAGGGCGCCGCGGGGCTGGAGGCCGCGGCCGGATCCGCCAGGAGCGCCGGGAACGCGAGGGCCGCCGAGGTGACGGCCGCGCGCCGGACGCTGACCGGCAGGCAGGACGGGTTCCTGGCCGGGGCGAAGGACGCCGGTGTCACCGCCACGTCCGTACGCCGGCACACGCTGCTGCTCAACGCCGTGGCCATGACCGTCGGCGCCGACGACCCGGCGAAGCTGCGGAAGCTGCCGGGCGTGAAGTCCGTCAGCCCCGCCGGCACCTCGCGCGCCCTGGACACCGATGCCAACGGGGTCGTGGGCAACCCGGCCCTGTGGGCCCGGGAGGACCCCGGCGGCGTCAAGGTCACCGGCAAGGGCGTCACCGTCGCCGTGATCGATACCGGGGTCGACTACACGCACCCCGATCTGGGCGGCGGCTTCGGTGAGGGCCACAAGGTCGTCGGCGGCTGGGACTTCGTTGACAACGATGCCAACCCGATGGACGACAACGGCCACGGCACCCATGTCGCGGGTATCGTCGCGGGCAAGGCGGCCGCCGAAGACGGCGTCACGGGCGCCGCACCGGACGCCGAACTGCTGGCGTACAAGGTGCTCGGCGCGAACGGCAGCGGCGACGACTCGGGCATCATCGCGGCCATCGAGGCGGCGGTGGACCCGGCCAATCCGCACCGCGCCGACATCATCAACCTGAGCCTCGGCAACAGCGCGGGCACCGCGAGCGACCCGCTGTCCCGGGCGGCGTCCGCGGCCGTGGACGCCGGCGTCCTGGTCTTCGCCGCGGCCGGCAACTCCGGTCCCGGCTACTGGACCGTCGGCTCCCCGGCCGCCGCCCCCGGTGTCATCGCCGTCGGCGCCTCCACCAGCGGGATCCGGATGCCCGTCCTCACGGTGGCGGGCGACACCCTGCAGAGCTACCGCGGCGGACGGTCCGCGAACCCGCCGGCCGCGCCGGTGACCGCCGGAGTCGTCAGCATCGGCATGGGCACCGCGCAGGACTGGGCGAAGGCGGGCGACGTCACGGGCAAGGCCGTGCTGTACGCGGTCCCGCCGGCCGTGAACCCGTACGACGTGTGGCCCGAGGAGCTCGAAACCTGGCGCGAGGCCGAGCGGCGCGGAGCCGCCGTCCTGGTGGGCGGCGTCGGCGGGACGGGCGGCGGCCCGGTCGTGTTCGGCGGCAAGAGCCGCGCCAACCCGCTCCAGCCCCGGCGCCCGCAGGCCCCCGCCCGCACCGCGTCCGCCGCACCGAGCGAGGTGCTGCTGGGTGCCACGCCCGCGGAGTCCGGCGATTCGCTGCGTCTGGACCGGCTGGTGGTGACCGGCGTGGACTACGAGACGGGGCAGCGGCTCGCCTCGCTGGCCGGGCACGGCGGCGAGCTGGTGCTCGGCGGCCGCGACTCCACCGACGAGATGGCCTCGTTCTCCTCCCGCGGCCCGGACTCCGAACGGCTCGGCCTGAAGCCCGAGATCGTCGCCCCCGGAGTGGAGATCCTCTCCACGGTCCCCCGGGGCATCGAGCCCACGGGCTACCGGCGGATGTCCGGCACCTCGATGGCCTCGCCGCTCGCCGCGGGCTCCGCGGCGCTGCTGCGCCAGCTGCACCCGGACCGCCCCGCGGACCGGCTGCGCGCCGAGGTGATCGGTTCCGCGAAGCCGCTCGACGGGCCCGACCTGCAGTCGCAGGGCAGCGGCCGGCTCGATACCGCCGCCGCGGCAGGCGCCGGGCTGTACGCCTCCCCCGCCACCGTTTCCTTCGGCCTGGCGCACATGGACCGGCCGAAGGTCACCGGCAGCCGTGAGGTCGTCTTCCACAACACCGGCAGCGCACCGGTCTCCGGCACGGTGTCCGTGACCGGCCCCGCCACCGTCACCCCGGGCCACGTCGACATCCCGGCGGGCGGCACCACGAAGGTCACGCTGACCGTGGAGCGCGACCGGCCGGACGTCACGGACTACGCCACCAACTACCTGAGCGGCCGCGTCACCCTCACCCCTGAGACCCCCAAGACCCCCACGACCCCCGGGGAGGGCCGGACACTCACCGTCCCGTACCTGATGGCGGCGATCCCGCTGTACGTGGACCCGGCCGAGGACCCGTCCAACGACGGCTCCACCACCGTCTACGTCTACAGCCCGACGCCCCTCACCACACCGCCGGTGCTGACGGTCACCCCGCCCAAGGGCAAGGCCTACACCAAGGGGACGGTGCCCACGGCGGACCCGTCCTACTACCGGGCCGATTTCACCGGTCTCGGCTCGGGCGTCCACACGATGACCGCCCGCGCCACCACCTCCGGCGCGTCCGGCGCGGTGCGTCAGTACGGCACGGGCGCCTTCGAGGTGACGCTCGACGCCTCCAAGGCGAGGAACTGGAAGGCGGTCGGCCCGAACAGCGCGGTGGGTACCACCCAGTTGGCCCCCGGCGCCCCGAACCAGGCCGTGATGACCCAGGGCACCCGCCCGGGCGCCTGGCTCACCACCGACGGCGGCAAGAGCTGGCAGCAGCGGGGCCACACCCCCGTCAGCAACGCGCTCGCCGAGCCCTCCCTCGTCATCGACTCCCGCCATCCGAACCGCTGGTGGGAGGCGGTGGTCAGCGCGCACCCGTCCGCGTTCCCGGAGGGCGGCGCGCTGATGCGCACCGAGGACAGCGGCCGCAGCTGGGAGCGGATGGCCGGTCCGCCGGCCCCGGTCACCGAGCTGAGCGCCGATGCCCGCACCCGCGTACTGCTCGCCACGTCCGAGTACACCGGTGAGCGGTTCGTCAGCCGGGACCGCGGCGCCACCTGGACACCGGTCGACCTCACGGGGATCACCGGATACGTCGCCAAGAGCGTGATCGGCGGCGATGACCTGTACCTCTGGGCCGGCCAGGCGATCTGGGTGATCCGCGACTTCGTCACCGGCTCCCCCCGGCCCGCGCGGCAGGTCTTCCAGACCGCGCCGCGCGTGCAGATCATCGGCGGCTTCGATGCCGACGGCGCGCTGCTCGCCATCAAGGTGCAGGGCCAGAACTCGGGCCTGTACGTGAGCCGTGACGGCGGGCGCAGCGTGGAGAAGACCAGCCGCACCTCCAGCGGTCTGGTCGACGTCTCGGGCGGCGACATCTACCAGGACGACCTGAGCGGCGCAGGCGCCCTGAGCCGCGACGGCGGCCGTACGTGGACCACGACCGCGCAGCCCGTACCGGGTTCGGTGGTCTACGACTACGACCGCTGGGCCGACGGCTCCCACACGATCGGTTCCGGCGCCGCCGGGCTCTTCCGCTCCACCCGGGAGGGCGGCTACCGCCGGATCGGCGTCCAGGGCGAATCCGTTCCCGCGCTGGCGACCTTCGGGGACCAGCTCCTCGCCGGGACCTCGGTCGGCACCTACCGCACCACGGTGCCCGCCGCGAGCCCCGAGTGGGGTGCGGCGGAGCGCGAGGGCACGACCGGTACCGGCGTCGTCGGCTTCCAGCCGTCCGCGGCGGACCCGAAGTCCGGCTGGCAGCTGGTCAATTACCTCTACAACGTGGTGCTGCAGAAGACCACGGACGCCGGCCGGACCTGGTCGGACGTTGCCGCGCGCGAGGCGAACGGCACCGCGTTCCTCGTCGACCCCGCGAACCCCGACCGGATGATGATCTCGTACAAGAGCTCCGACTCCGCGGGCCTGTACACCACCACCGACGGCGGAGCCCACTGGAAGACCCTCGACCAGGGCCGGTACCACGACACCATCGTGGCCGACCCCAACAGGCCGGGGCGGATCTGGTTCGGCGGCTGGTGGGGGCTGTCCTACTCGGACGACTTCGGCGCCACCCTGACACGGGTGTCCGAAGCCGAGGTGCACGCCATCCAGTTCGCGGCGGGCGCCATGGTCACGGGCGGCCAGGCGATCCGGGTCAGCAGGGACGGCGGCAAGACCTTCACCAAGGCCGACACCGGCGCCCTGCGGATCAGCGTCTCCGACCTCCTGCGGGTCGGCGACACCCTCTACGCGGGCACCAGCACCCGCTGGATGGACTTCACGCCCACCGGCGGGCGCGGCGTACTGCGCTCCACCGACTCCGGGCTGACCTGGCAGAACATCTCCCGCTCCCTGCCGAACAAGGACGTGCTGTCCCTGGCGGCCTCGCCCGACGGCCGGTACCTCTTCGCCGGCGTCGACCAGGGCGGCGTCCACCGCCTGGAGCTGGACGACTGAGTTCCGGCCCCTCGCAGTCCGGGCCGGTGCGGCCGCCGCAAGGAAAGGCGACCGCACCGGCCCCGCCCCCCCCCGCCCCCCCCCCCCCCCCCCCCCGATGGGCCCCCCCCCCACAAACCATCATGGGCCAGACACCAGTGGGGGGCGGCACCACACCCCCGCCCCTCCGCGGCACCCCCCCCG
>NZ_JBIAHN010000035.1:0-29551 GCF_042870555.1 Streptomyces sp. NPDC006487 | reverse complement strand
GGCCTGGACGTAAAGCGTGATGTGTGGCGCAGGTACACCCCACGGCTGTCGAAGTCGAGCCCAGGGCGCCTAAATCATGCAGTCCAGGCCGACACCCCACCCCGCCCCCGGCACCGCCCCCACCCCAGCCCCGCCGGCGGTTGAGGCGCAGGACCCCCCGAGGGGTCAGGCCGTCGTGAAGTGGGCGCGGATCACGGACTCCGCCCCCGGGAGGTCGCCCGCGGCGAGCGCGGACACGACCGCCACGTGTTCCCCCGCCTCCGCGACGAGCTCCGCCCGTCGGACGCGCCGCGGCCCCGGCAGGGGCCACTGGGATCGGCGGTGGAGGTCCTCCGCCACCAGGAGGAGCTGACCGTTGCCCGCCAGCGCGAGCACCGCACGGTGAAACGCCCTGTCCGCGTCGGCGTACCGCACCGCATCACCCGAGGCGGCCGCCTCCACGGTCTCCGCGGCCGCGGGCCCCAGCGCGGCCCAGGCCGCGGACGGCACCGTACGGGCCAGCCGCAGCATCACGGGGACTTCGAGCAGCGCCCTGACCTCGGCCAGTTCCGCCAGCTCCCCCGGGGTCCGGGTCAGGACCCGGAAGCCCCGGTTCGGGAGGCATTCGACGACCCCCTCCAGCGCCAGCTGCTGCATCGCCTCGCGCACGGGCGTCGCGGAGACCCCGAAGCGCTCCCCCAGGGCCGGGCCCGAATGGATCTCCCCCGGGGCCAGCTCGCCCGCGACCAGCGCCGCGCGCAGAGCGTCGAGGATCTGCCCGCGCACGGAATGGCGTACGACCTTCCGGTTCTGCTGCTCCGGCACCCGGGCTCGGGCCGTCTCGCGCACGCGGTCCTCCCACGGGTTTCGATCTGCCCCCGAAGAATAGCCCTCCTTCCCACGCCCCACGGAGATCAGGTAAGGTAAGGCTTACCTGTTAACGATCGCGTGGATCGGTGGTTCGCCATGACCGTCACGGCCGTCGCGCCCGCCCCGGGCCACGTCCACCCCGTACGCACCTCTCCGGTGGCGGACGCCTACGCGCGGCTGACCGAGGCCTACGGCGGCCTGCGCGTCACCGAACTCGCCCCGCACGAACCCTCCCCTTGCGGTGTGGGGTGGGTCGGTGCGGACGAGCTCGCGGCCGGCGGCGAGGCCCTGGAGGCCTTCCTCGCGTGGGACGAAGCGCAGATACTCCGCGACTACGGGCGCCCGGGCCGGCCCGACGTGGTGGCGGGGTTCGGACTGCACCGGTACGCGTGGGAGGCCTGTCTGCTGTTCACGGCCCCCTGGTTCCTGGACCGGCGCGTGCCGCTCCTCCCCCCGGAGGCCGTGTCCTTCCACCGGACCGACGGCCGGATGGCCGTCCGCGTCCGCTCCTTCGCCTGTCTGCCGGACGACCCGGCGGCAGCGCTCCCCGGGGCCCGGGTCGTGCCCGACGAGGACGCGCTGCGCGCAGAGGTACGGGCTGCGGTGGCCCGGCACCTCGAACCGCTCATGGAGGGCTTCGGCCCCCGGATGCGCCGCGGCCGGCGCGCCCTGTGGGGCATGGTGACCGACGACGTGGTCGAGAGCCTCTGGTACGTGGCCAACCTGCTCGGCGAGGCCGAGGAGCAGCGGGCCGTGCGCGAGCTGGACCGGCTCTTCCCCGGCGCGACCACCCCGTATACCGGCGGCGCGGGCTTCCGCACCCTGGAGGCCCCGGACGGCCGGCAGCTCCCGACCCGTGACCGGGCGAGCTGCTGCTTCTTCTACACGATCCGCCCGGACGACACCTGCGTCACCTGCCCCAGGACCTGCGACGAGGACCGGATCGCCCGCCTGACGGCGGCCTGACCGCGGCCTGACGGCCGGTCGGTGTCACCCACCCGGACGTACGGCCGCCCCCGGGTTTCCGCGCCGCCGCCCCCACCACCTCAACCCACCCGTCCGGCTGACGGAAATCGAACTCAACTCTCGTCGCACGAGCTGGAGTTCGATCCGCAACACCCTATCCGGCGGGCTCCGCACCCCGTTGGCGTCCACTTGCCCCGAAACCCGCGTGCACGGCTCACCGGCTGCGCCACTATGGCGCCCGGAAAGCCGCACAGGCCACAAGCCGAACAGCCGCATACGCGAGGCAAGGGACAACCGCATGAGACTGACCGACATATCGCTGGACTGGCTGCTGCCCGGCAGCCTGCTGATCCTGGGCGTACTTGCGGCAGTGGCGGTACTGGCCCGGGGCAAGCGCGAAGGCGAGAAGGCCGGGGCGGCCGAGGACAGCTGGGAGCGCAGCGAGGAGCGGCGGCGGCGCAAGGAAGCCGTCTACGGGACCGCCTCGTACGTCCTGCTCTTCTGCTGCGCGGCGGTCGCCGCGGCACTCTCCTTCCACGGGCTGGTCGGCTTCGGCCGGCAGAACCTCAACCTGTCCGGGGGCTGGGAGTACCTGGTCCCCTTCGGTCTCGACGGCGCCGCCATGTTCTGTTCGGTGCTCGCCGTCCGCGAGGCCAGTCACGGCGACGCGGCCCTCGGTTCGCGCATGCTGGTCTGGCTGTTCGCGGGAGCCGCCGCGTGGTTCAACTGGGTGCACGCTCCGCGCGGCCTCGGCCACGACGGGGCTCCGCAGTTCTTCTCCGGCATGTCCCTCTCGGCGGCCGTGCTCTTCGACCGCGCGCTGAAGCAGACCCGCCGGGCCGCGCTGCGCGAACAGGGTCTGATTCCGCGGCCGTTGCCGCAGATCCGGATGGTCCGCTGGCTGCGGGCACCCCGGGAGACCTTCGGCGCCTGGTCGCTGATGCTGCTGGAGGGGGTCCGCACGCTCGACGAGGCCGTGGACGAGGTGCGCGAGGACAAGAAGGAGAAGGAGAACGACCGGCACCGCAGGCGGGAGCAACACCGCCTGGACCGGGCGCACATCAAGGCGCTCGGCAGGCAGAACCGGGCGTTCGGGCGCCTGGCCCGCGCCCGTCAGGTCGAGGTGCCGGGGCTGGCCCCCGGAGCGGGCTCCGCGCCGGTCGGCGCGGAGCCGGCCATAGCGGAAACCGGACAGCTGCCCCTACGGCGCCGGCCCTCCCTGCAGGCCGTGAGTGGAACCGAGCCCCCTCACACGACTGACCCGGCCAACACGGCCACCGGCCCCCGGACGGTGGACCTCACCGCCGAGGACGACACGCAGACGCTCCCCCGGCTCGACTCGCTGGAACGCAAACTGAAGGACCTGGAGCAGCAGTTCGGCTGAGGTGAGGTGCACCCACCCGTCCGGGATCCGCCGCGCGGGGTCCGCCCGATCACTCAGGCGGGCCCCGCCTCCTTCGCTCCGTCGAGCTCGAACCACACCACTTTGCCGCCGCCCAGCGACAGCCCGAGCGCGTCCACGCCCCAGGCGTCGGCGAGCGACTGCACCAGCACCAGTCCCCGGCCGTGCGTACCGTCGTCGGCGGACGGTACGTGCGGCCGGGGCCGGCGGGCGGCGTAGTCACGGACCTCCACCCGCAGCCGGTCGGCTGCGAACGTCGCGGAGA
Organism: Streptomyces sp. NPDC006487; assembly: GCF_042870555.1. Lineage (NCBI taxonomy): Bacteria > Bacillati > Actinomycetota > Actinomycetes > Kitasatosporales > Streptomycetaceae > Streptomyces > Streptomyces sp. NPDC006487. The sequence continues at coordinate 26,069 of NZ_JBIAHN010000035.1, read as the reverse complement.
CCTCGGCTCCCTGATCGGTGTGGACGAGGGCGTTGGTGACGAGCTCGGTGATCAGCAGCTCGGCCACCTCGGCGGCCTCCGCCCTGCACCGGTGGCGCATCAACTCCCTTAAGTCCCTGCGGACTTCCCCGACCGCTTTGAGATCGGCCCGCCGCACGCTCCGGGTGATCCCCGACGCGTCCACCACCGCCTCGCCCTCGGCCGACGGTTCGCGCGGCACCGGCCGCCCTCTCCGCCACAGCTTTCCGGCCTTCGCCCCCACCCGCACGGCGATGTACCTCCCCGTATTCCCGCTCCCCGAAGGCCCGCCTGTCGAACAGGCCTACGGGATGCATGCCCCCCGGGGGAATCCGCACGCATCCGGGCTCAGGGGCGCGGCACGTTACGGAGGTTGGATCGAGCCATCTGGATCATCCGGCCCACCCCTCCGTCCAGCACGATCTTGCTGGCCGAAAGTGCGAATCCGGTCACCATTTCAGCACTGATCTTCGGTGGAATGGACAGGGCGTTGGGGTCCGTGACCACGTCCACGAGAGCGGGGCCCTTGTGCTTGAACGCATCCCTCAAAGCCGCTGTGAGCTGCTTGGGCTTCTCCACCCGGACCCCGTACGCGCCCGCCGCGCGGGCGATCGCCGCGAAGTCGGGGTTCTTATTCGTGGTTCCGTACGAAGGAAGGCCGGAAACCAGCATCTCCAACTCGACCATCCCGAGGGATGAGTTGTTGAAGAGGACCACTTTGACGGGGAGGTCGTACTGCACCAGGGTGAGGAAATCTCCCATCAGCATGGAGAAACCACCGTCGCCGGACATCGACACCACTTGACGTCCGCGATCGGTGAACTGTGCGCCGATGGCCTGCGGAAGGGCGTTGGCCATGGACCCGTGGCTGAAGGAGCCGATGATGCGGCGCTTTCCGTTCGGGGAAAGATAGCGCGCCGCCCAGACGTTGCACATGCCCGTGTCCACGGTGAATACGGCGTCCTCGTCGGCGAGTTCGTCGAGCACCGCGGCCACGTACTCGGGGTGGATGGGCGTGCGCTTCTCCACCTTGCGCGTGTACGCCTTCACCACTCCTTCCAGGGCGTCCGCGTGCTTCTTCAGCATGCGGTCGAGGAACCGGCGGTCCGTCTTGGCCTTCACCCGGGTGTTCAGCGCGCGCAGGGTCTCCCTTACGTCGCCCCAGACGGCGAGGTCCAGCTTGGTGCGGCGGCCGAGGTGTTCGGGCCGGATGTCGACCTGGACGATCTTGACGTCGTCGGGGAGGAAGGCGTTGTACGGGAAGTCCGTGCCGAGCAGGATCAGCAGATCGCACTCGTGGGTGGCCTCGTAGGCCGCGCCGTAGCCGAGCAGCCCACTCATGCCGACGTCGTACGGATTGTCGTACTGGATCCATTCCTTGCCGCGCAGGGCGTGCCCGATGGGGGCCTTGACCCGGCCGGCGAACTCCATGACCTCGGCGTGCGCGCCGGCGGTGCCGCTGCCGCAGAAGAGGGCGACCCGGTCGGCCTCGTCGATGAGCCGGACCAGCTTGTCGATCTCCCCGTCGCCGGGCCGTACGGTCGGGCGTGCGGTCACCAGCGCCTGCTCGGCACTCTGCTCCGGTGCGGGCAGGGAGGCGATGTCCCCGGGCAGGGACACCACCCCGACGCCGCCGCGCCCGACGGCGTGCTGGATGGCGCTCTGCAGGACCCGGGGCATCTGGCGCGGGTTGGAGATCAGCTCGCTGTAGTGGCTGCATTCCGTGAACAGCCGGTCGGGGTGGGTCTCCTGGAAGTAGCCGAGGCCGATTTCGCCGGAGGGGATGTGGGAGGCCAGCGCGAGGACCGGGGCCATGGAGCGGTGGGCGTCGTAGAGCCCGTTGATCAGGTGGAGGTTGCCGGGGCCGCAGGAGCCCGCGCACGCGGCGAGGGTGCCGGTGATCTGGGCCTCGGCGCCGGCCGCGAAGGCGGCGGTCTCCTCGTGGCGCACCTGGATCCACTCGATGCCGCCGGTGCGGCGGATCGCGTCGACGACGGGGTTGAGGCTGTCCCCGACCACTCCGTACATCCGGCGCACGCCGGCGCGCACCAGGATGTCGATGAACTGCTCCGCCACGTTCTGCTTGGCCATGGAGGGGGCGCCCTTCCCTTTTCCGGTTCGGCTCTGCCGGGTGCGCCTCCCATCCACGCATGATCCGCCGGTTTACGCCTCCCAGACCGCGGCGGCCGTCCGGTCGTCGGCGTAGCCCTTGAGGCGGAGCTGGGTGTCCGCGAGGAAGGCGGCGAGGCCCGGCGGCGGCGCGTCGGCCCAGCGGGCGGCGAGCTCGACGGAGAGCGGTTCCTCCTCGCGCATCGGGTCGGCGAGGCCGCCGGAGCACAGCAGCAGGGTGTCCCCGGGGCGGGCCACGGAGGCCCTGAAGCGGAAGCGGAAACCGGCGGGGGCCGAGGCGGTGGCCGGGGCGGGCGCCGGGGCCGGCTCCTCCAGGTCCCGCCACTGCCCGTCCCGGAGCCGGAACAGACCGCCCGCGCCCGCGCCGAAACAGACCCGGGTACGGCAGCCGGGATCGACCGGCAGCAGCAGTCCGCGCAGCCCGGCGGTGTAGCCGTCCTCGGGAAGCCCCAACTCGGCGGCGCGGGCGCGCAGCTGCCCGTAACCGCGGTCGGTGAGCCGTTGGAGCCCCGAGCGCAGGGCTTCCCGCCGGCCGTCCCGGACGTCCTGCGACAGCCGCTCGTGACTCCGCCCGACGGCTCCCGCGACGGAGCGGCACACCTCGGCGGCGGCCTCGGCGGCTCCGGGTGCGGCCCGGTCCCCGCCGGCGAGCACGACCAGGACCAGCGCGTCGGGGCCGGTGCCGAAGCGGGCGGTGAGCAGGAAGTCCTGCCGGGCCTCGCCCCGGAACCGGGCGGAGTCCCCGCGCACGGAGGCCGCGCGCAGCGTGTAGCCGCCGTACTGGGCCCCCTCCAGCACGGTGTCGGGGGTCAGCGCGGCGAGCCCGGCCGGATCGGCGGCCGGCAGCGCGATGGGCTCCGCGGCGTAGGTGGGCGGCCGGTCCCCCAAATGCGCCACCACGGGCCGCGGCCCCCCGAAAACCCCACCCCCCGAGCCCCCGCTCCCGGCGCCGTGCCCGGCCTCTTGTCCGGCGCCGTGCCCGGCCCCTCGTCCGGCCTCTTGTCCGGCGCCCCGTCCGGCCCCTTGCCAAGCGCCCTGCTCGGTCCCCTGCCAGGCCCCTTGCCCGGCCTCCGGGCCGGCTACAGATCGGCCTCCCGGGCCGGCCTCCTCCCCGGCCACGCCGCCCGTCCGGCCGACTGCCCCGCCGGACGGGACCCCGTCACCGGACCCCGACCCGGGGCCGACGCCGGACCCGTCCCCGGACGCGGGAGCGGCACCCCAGCCCGACCCGGAACCGGGATGCGATCCAAGGGCGAAGCCCGTGCCGGTGCCAGGACCTGAATCGAGCCCCGGACCGGCACCGGCACCGGCACCGGCACCGGGGCCGGGGCCGGGGCCGGGGCCGGGGCCGGGCACGAGGACAGGACCAGAACCCGGCCCAGAACCAGGCGCGACACCGAGCCCGGAGGCGGAACCGGCCTCAGCGGCGAGACCGGGACGGGAGGCCTGATCGGAGCCGGAGGCGGGACCGGGAACAAGGCCGGTGCCAGAGCCGCTACCGGACCCGTCCCCGGCGATGGCACCGAGCCCGGAACCGGACCTGGGACCGAGACCCGAAGCAGAACCGGACCCGGAGGCGGTGCCGGGAACAAGGCCGGTGTCAGAGCCTGTACCGGCCCCGTGGTCGGAGATGGCAGCGGACCCCGACGCCGGGCCGGAGCCCGGGCCGGACCCGGAATCGGCACCCCGCGGCGAACCGGTGGCCGGGCCCGTCCAGGGGTCGCCGTCGCCGCCCGCACCGGGCGCCGGGCCGGCCCCCGCCGGGGCCCGGTGCCCGGCTCTGCCGTACGCGTCGTCGGGGCCGCTCCCGGCCCCTGCCCGGCCCGGCTCCGGGGGCGCGGCCGCCGGGGGTGCCTCGTCCCGCAGGCCCCAGCTCCAGTCGGTCGGTTCTCCGGAGTCCTCGGCGGGCAGCGCGGGCGGTACGGCGACGCTCCCGAGCGCGTACCAGGTCTGGCCGCCCTCCCGAGGGTCCCGGGGCGGCGGCAGCACCGGGCCGCCGTACGCGCCCCCTGCCCCGGCCTCCGGCTCCACCGCCGGTCCGGAAGCCGCCAGGGGCGGCTCCGCTTCCGCCTCGGGCCCCGGCCCGGGCGTCGGCACATGCAGCCCCGCCTCCGGCCCGGATTCCGGCACGGGTGGCCCGGCCTCGGGCACCGGCACGGAATCCGCCGCAGGCGGCCCCGCCACCGGCGCCACCGGATCCTGATCCGGATCGTGTTCCGTCAGAGGGCCCGGATCCCTCCGGGGATGGGGTACCGCCGCCGGGGACGGAGTCGGCGCCACCAGGACCGCCGCCGAGCGGAAGCGGTGTTCCAGGGTGTCCCGGGGGTCGGGTTCCGGTCCCCCGTCGGGGTCTTCGTAGAGCTTCTGCCACCAGTCATCCGCGCCCGCGTCCCGCTGACTCATGGCCCTCATTGTCGGGCTCCGGCGCAGCCGAAATCCGGCGAACGCAGGAAAAAGGGGGGCCCATCGGACCGCCGTCCGATGGACCCCCCTGCTCTATGTCGTACGACTTAGCGAATGTCGTACGCCCGCGCGACCATCTGGGTGACGGTGGCGCCGTTCTTGTCGGTCAGCTCGACCTTGAGCATGACCTGCTTGCCCGCGGCTCCGGCGTGGTCCACGGTCGCGGTCCACTGCCCGCCGCGCTCGCCGACCTTCGCCTCGGTCCAGCTGCCGCCCTCGTCGTACGAGTAGGACAGCTTGGCCGACTTGAGCGCGCCCGGCGCGTAGCCCGCGTGCCCGCTGACCGCCAGGCCGATCTTCTGGCCGTTGGCCGCGGCCAGGGTCTTCATGCCGTCCAGCGGTGCGGAGATCCGCGGGAAGATGACCGGCAGCGCCTGCGAGTACTGCGTCGCGTCCAGCTTCGAGCGGAAGGTCCAGGTGGTCTGGATCCCGGAGGAGCGCTGCCAGGTGCGGGCCGGCTGGCCGAACTTCTCCAGCTGCTGGGTCAGTTCGTACGTGGCCTCGCGGGCCGGGACCTCGAAGGCCCCGAAGGGGTAGCCGGTGTCGCCCAGCGACTCGCCGTCGACCTTGAGCGAGACGTTGCCGAGGTCACCGAAGCCGCCCTGCTGGGCGTAGTGCCCGGTGTCGCCCCACATGGCGGAGGCGAAGCCGATCAGGTTGCCCTGACGTTCGGCGGCCAGCTGCTCCTTGCCCGCGGTGTCGCGCGGCGCGACCGGGCCGATGACCCCGTCGTACCAGTTCTCGGCGCGCTTGGAGCCCGCCTTGTACGTGCGGTGCTGGTCGGTCATGAACTCGCCCCACGGGAAGCTGCTGGAGACCATGTGGTCCCAGGCGGTGTCCCCGGCGGAGTAGTACTCGGTGCGCTTGCCCGGTACCGCGACGGTGTCGATGGAGCCGAAGTACACGGCGTTGCCGAGCGGCCGGTAGGCCCCGGTCACGTCGACGTAGTCGGCGGCGACGCCCATCGACTGGTAGGCCGATTCGACGGTGCCCAGGTCACGGTCGCGCACCCGGTAGGTGCGGTCCCCGTGGACCTGGCCCTTCTCGATCTGGGCCAGGTTGTAGACGTACGGGCTCTTCGCGCTGCCCTTCCAGCTCAGCGTGACCGCGCCCTTGCCGAGCCTGGCCAGCAGGGCCTGTCCCTCGGCGGATTCGACGGTCAGCACCGGGAGGGCGCCGCCCGCGTAGCCGGTGAAGGCCTGCCAGCGGCCGGGGGCGTCGCGGTAGACGAGGACGGCCTTGGCTCCGGCCGCCTTCGCGTTGCCCGCGATCTCGTACGCCGAGCCCTCGTCCGCCGTCTTGACCAGAACGACCGCGCCCTTGGCGGCGACGGCCGCGAGCTCCTCGGGGGTGCCCGAGCCCGCGCCCACGAGCGGGGCGCGGCCGGTGCCGTCGAGGTTGTCGCTGCCGGTGGAGGCCGTGATCGGGTGCAGCACCGGGCCGCCGTCGGCCTTCAGCTCGGAGAGCAGCGGAGCTGCCGCCCGCCAGTAGCTGCCGAACTCGAAGTCGCCCTCCTTGGCCGTGCCGTCCACCGAGGCGTAGTAGCCGCGGATGGTGCGGCCGCCCATGGCGGTGCCGGTGTGCGCCCATTCCTCGCCCCAGGAGCGGGAGAAGGCCAGGGTGGTGGCGCGTGCCTCGGTGGGCTTGTCGGTGGCGATGCTCAGCTTGGCCGCCTTGCGGGCGTCCAGCACGATCACCGTGTCCTTCTTGATCTCGGTCTGCGGACGGCCGAGGTAGGTCAGCGAGTCGTACATCCGGTCGCCCTCGCCCGCGTCGGGGGTCCCGACGAAGGCGGACAGGAAGTACGAGCCCGGGCGGACCCGGTAGACCTGGTCGGCGGCGCCCTCGTTGAAGCGGCGCTCACCGGTGGCGTCGTCGGTGCCGATCACGTCCAGGGAGGACGGGCCGGCGGCCGGCTTCCCCGTGCGGTCGAGGAGCTTGACGCGCAGGGTGACCGTCTCCGGCTCCACGTAGAGGGAGAAGGGGGTGGAGACGTGCACGCCCTTCGCCGTGGCGACGACGCGGCCGGTGACGTCCCCGTACTGGGAGCGCTCCAGCTTCGCGGCGGGGTCCAGGGCGAGCGGCACCTTGACGGTGGCGCCGGCCGGGACGGTCACGGTGCGCTTGTCCAGACGGGCGACCTGGCCGCGGACGGCGGATCCGTCGTTGCCGGTGACCTTCTCGACGGAGAGGTTCAGCGTGACGGGCTTGGTCCCCGTGTTGGTGTACGGGACCGAGACGGTGGTGCGGTCGCTGCGGTCCTGCGGCCAGTTGTAGGTGCCGCCCTGGAGCGCGGGGGCGCCGGTCACGGTGGTGTCGATGGCGGCCTTGACGTCGAGCCGCCCGCCGCCGGTCTCCCGTACGTCGCCCGGGACCGCGGTGTTGGCGGAGCCGACCAGCGCGGCCTTGATCTGCTGCGGGGTCCAGTCGGGGTGGCGCTGCTTGACGATGGCGGCGGCGCCCGCGACGTGCGGGGTGGCCATCGAGGTCCCGGACATGGAGGTGTACGCGTACACCCCGCGGCCGCCCATGGCGGCGGCGGAGATCCCGACGCCGGGGGCGGCGATCTCGGGCTTGAGGGTGTGGTTCAGGCCCGCCGGGCCGCGGCTGGAGAAGGAGGCCGTCTTGTCGTCGCGGTCGACGGCGCCGACGGTCAGCACGCTGGGCGCGCAACCGGGCGAGGAGACCGTGTTGTTGCCCGGGCCGGAGTTGCCCGCGGCGATGACGAACAAGGTGCTGCTGCTCTGGGCCAGCGCCTCGGTGGCCGCGGCCATCGGGTCGTCGCAGGAGAGCTGGGAGGGGTCTCCCAGGCTCATGGAGACCACGTCGGCCTTGCTGTCGACGGCCCACTGCATGCCCGCGATGATCCACGAGTCCAGGCCGTAGCCGGAGTCGTTGAGGACCTTGCCGCTGAGCAGCTGCGCGCCGGGGGCGACGCCCTTCTTCGCCCCGCCGCTCTCGGCGCCGGAGCCGCCGACGGTGGAGATGGTGTGGGTGCCGTGGCCCTGGCGGTCCTCGGCGGTGTCCGAGTCGGTGAAGTTCTTCGCCTCGGTCACCCGGCCCTTGAGGTCGGGGTGTGCGAGGTCGGTGCCGGTGTCGAGGACGGCGACCTTGGTGCCCGTGCCGTCGAATCCGGCGGCCCACGCGGCGGTGGCGCCCACCTGCTTGGTGGAACGCTCCAGGTTCGCCTGGACCTTGCCGTCCAGCCACAGCTTCTTCAGCCGGGGGGCGGCGGCCGAGCGCGCGTGCGGGTTCACGTTCGCGCCGGTGACGTCGGCCCAGAAGTCGGCGGCCTTCGCCTTGTCGGCCGCGAGAGCGACGCCGCCGATGGAGCCGAGGACCAGCGACTGCTCGGCGCCGGCCGGAACGGGCGGGGCGCTGCGCGCGAGGCCGGCGGAGGCCTCGTAGACGGCGATCAGCGGGAGCTTCTTGGCGTGCGTGTCGTCGTAGCCCTGCCGGATCAGGCCGGTGACGTTGAAGAGTTCCTCGTCGGCCTTGCCCGCGGCGAGCGCCTTGATCGCGCTTTCGGGGTAGACGTAGAGGTCCTTGCCCGCCTGGCGGGTCTGCACGATCGGCTGCGAGCCGTCCTCGCGGGGCATCGCGGTGGCCGCCGTGCGGCCGGCCGCGTCGGTGGACACCAGGATCCTGTCACCGGTGACCAGGGTCACCGTGACGGGCGCGGTGGGCTGCCGGGAGGCCGCCTCGCTCCCGGTGAGGGCCCTCTTCTCGGTGCCGGTCCCTGCTCCGGACGCTCCGTCGCTCGGCTGTGCCGTGGACGGGCCCACGGCCGTGACGGCCAGGACGGCCGCGATGGCCGTTCCCAGTGCCGTACGCGATATCGGGCGCATCGCTCTCTCCAGGTGAATTCCGGCCAACTACGGCATTGCACGGCGAAAACGCCGCGTAAATGGCTTCTGGCCAGCGGATGTTGGTGCTGCGGTGGCGCCACCTTGGCAGAGGGGCGGGGGGTGCGGCGATGATGTCGACGGCGGGTTTGCGCCGTGGCCGCTTCCCGCCAGGAACGGTTCCGAGAGGGTTGGGTGGACGAGTTGCTGAGTGCGATAGGTCTCGACGAAGGACAGGAGTCCGCTTACCGCGCGCTGGTCGCGCTGGGGGCGGCGGAGATACCGGACCTCGCGCACCGGCTGACACTGCCGGTGCAGCAGACCGAACGGACCCTGCGCCACCTCGAGCGCCACGGGCTCGCCGCCCAGTCCTCCGCCCGGCCCGGCCGCTGGGTGGCGGCCCCGCCCGGAGTGGCCCTGGGCGCCCTGCTCACGCAGCAGCGGCACGAACTGGAGCAGGCGGAGCTGGCGGCGGCCCTGCTGGCCGAGGAGTACCGGGCGGAGGCCGCCGAGCCGGCCGTCCACGACCTGGTGGAGGTGGTGACGGGCGCCAGCGCGGTGGCCCACCGCTTCCACCAGCTCCAGCTCGGCGCGGTGGAGGAGGTGCTCGCGCTGGTCAGCGGCCGGCCGCAGGTGGTGACGGGGACGGACAACGAGGCGGAGGACCGGGCGGCCGTACGGGGGGTCTCCTACCGGGTGGTCATCGAGCGGGAGGTGCTCACCCTGCCCAGCGGGATCCGCGAGGCGTCCACGGCGCTGGCGCGCGGCGAGCACATCCGGGTGACGGCCGCGGTGCCGACCAAACTCGTCATCGCGGACCGGTCGCTCGCGATGGTCCCGCTGACGGCGCGCGGCGCGGAGCCGGCGGCGCTGGTCGTGCACGCGTCGGGGCTGCTGGAGTCCCTGATGGGCCTCTTCGAGGCGGTCTGGCGGGAGTCGCTGCCGCTGCGGCTGGGCTCCACCGGGGCGCCGGAGGAATCCGATGGCGGACCCGACGTGACGGACCTGGAGATCCTCAGCCTCCTCCTGGCGGGGATGACGGACGCGAGCGTGGCGAAGCACCTGGAGCTGGGCCTGCGGACGGTCCAGCGGCGGGTCAAGGGCCTGATGGAGCTGGCGGGGGTCACGACCCGGCTCCAGCTCGGCTGGCACGCGTACGAACGGGGCTGGGTGGCCCGATAGTCCCGGGCCGGGCAGGCTGGGCAGATGGATCTGCCTCAGCTGCCCCAGTTGCTGCTGGTGGGGCTGGTGCTGGTGCTCGGATTGCTCGGGGTACTGGTCCCCGGCGCCCCCGGCACCCTCCTCGTCTGGGCCGGAATCCTGTGGTGGGCGCTGCACGAACGCTCGTCGGTGGCCTGGGGCCTGCTGGCGGGCGCGACAGCGCTGCTGCTGGTGGTGCAGGTGGTGAAGTGGCTGCTGCCCCCGCGGCGGCTCCGGGGGGTCGGCGTCACCCGCCGGATGGTGGTGTACGCGGGTGTGGGCGCGGTACTGGGCTTCGTGCTGCTCCCGGTGGTGGGCACGGCCCCCGGCTTCGTCGGCGGCATCTACCTCTGCGAGCGACGCCGCCTGGGCACCCGCGGGGAGGCGTGGGCATCGGTGCGGGCGGTGATGCGGGCGGTGGGGACGAGCGTGCTGGTGGAGCTGTTCGCGTGCCTGCTGGTGGTGGGGGCCTGGGCGGGGACGCTGCTGTGGGCCTAGGTCGTCTCTTTCGGATCTTGCCGGTCAGGCCCGCGTCGTCCGGTGCGTGCTCTCGGCGTGCCGGGCGGAAGCCCGTGTACCGGACGTACTTGGCTGCCGTTCGGTGCGGCGAGAGCACGTGCCAGGCCTCGCGAGGCAGACGGGAGTTTGACGACAGGCCCTAGCGCGCCGGGGGTCGGGACTTACGGCGTAGGCCCGGCTAGGTCCTCGGCCCGATGCGCCGTGCGGCCCCGGCTGGGATCGTCTCCCCATGACCGATATGGCGGAGTTCAAGGGTTTCAGCGAGGCCGAACTGACATACCTGCGCTCGCAGCACCTGGGCCGGCTCGCGACGGTGGACCCGGCCGGGCAGCCCCAGGCGAACCCGGTGGGATTCTTCCCCCAGGACGACGGGACGGTCCTGGTGGGCGGGCTGGCGATGGGCACGACGAAGAAGTGGCGGAACCTCACCGGGAACCCCCGGCTGTCACTGGTCGTGGACGACCTGGTCAGCACCCGTCCCTGGACGGTGCGCGGCATCGAGATCCGGGGCCGGGCCACGCTGGAGGTGGGCCCGCACTCCCTGGGCCCCCACTTCAGCCCCGAGGTCATCCGCATCCACCCGGACCGCGTCCTGACCTGGGGTCTGAGCACCTAGCCCACCGCTGCGCGGGGCGGTATCGGGTGGGGCCCGGCCCGGGGCGGGGACGTGCCCGCCCGGGGCGGGGACGTGCCCGCCCGGGGCGAGGCACGGCCCCGGGCCGGGAGCCGTCAGGCTCGGCCCGTGCGCTTCGCGGCATAGTTCGCGCGACCCTCCGCCGAGCGGAGCCTCCAGTCGCGCCTGATCTCCGACCGGAGCCGCGCGTCGGTCTTCGCGACGATCCGCTGGTTCTCCCGCAGCAGCTTGCGGTAGCTCTCCAGCCGGCGCTCCGGCAGCTCACCGGAGTCCACCGCGGCGCGTACACCGCACCCCGGCTCCGCCTCGTGCGCGCAGTCGTGGAAACGGCACCGCTGCGCGTACTCCTCGATCTCCGAGAAGACCTGCCCGACGCCCGCCTCCGCGTCGAAGAGCCCGACGCCCCGCAGCCCGGGGGTGTCGATCAGCACGCCACCGCCCGGCAGCGCGAGCAGGTTGCGCGTCGTGGTGGTGTGGCGGCCCTTGCCGTCGACCTCGCGCGCCGCCTGGACCTCCATCACGTCCTCCCCCAACAGCGCGTTGGCCAGCGTGGACTTGCCCGCGCCGGAGATCCCGAGGAGCACGCTCGTACCGCCCCCGACCACCGCGGCGAGCACGTCCGTGCCCTCCCCTGTCACCGAGGAGACCGTGAGGACGGCGACCCCGGGGGCCGTCGTCTCCACGTCCTCGACGAGGTGTCCGAGGGTGACCGGGTCCGGGACCAGGTCCGCCTTGGTCAGGACCACGAGGGGCTGCGCCCCCGATTCCCAGGCGAGCGCGAGGAACCGCTCGATGCGGCCGAGGTCCAGTTCGACGGCCAGCGACACCGCGATGATCGCGTGGTCGACGTTCGCGGCGAGGATCTGGCCCTCGGACCGCTGGGATGAGGTGGACCGTACGAAGGCGGTCCGGCGCGGCAGGTACGTCTTCACGTAGCGCGGGTTGCCGTGCGCCTCCAGCACCGCCCAGTCGCCGGTGCAGATGACCCGGAGCGGGTCGTGCGGGGTGACGAAGGCGGTGTCGGCGCGGACGATGCCGTCCGCCGTCATGACATCGCACTGGCCGCGGTCGACGCGTACGACCCGGCCGGGCACCAGGCCCTGATCGGTGTACGGGCCGAACTCGGCCGCCCACGCCTCGTCCCAGCCGTAGGGGGCCAGGGCGTGCGGAAGCGAGGAGGAGGAAGGAGAAGAGAAAGCGGGGAGAGACAAGGGAAACCCTTCACAGGGTGGCCCCGGCGGTGCGCGCCGCTACCGGGCGCGAAAGAGGTGAGAGGTCAGCCGGAGACCACAGAAGTGACATTGATGGTCTTCTGAGTGCGGGCAACGCCCTGCGCCATGACAGTCATCAATGAACTCACCTCCGGGTCTGCATACGTGCTGACGAGCCGTCCCGTACCGGTCGGCGGGAACGTCCCCACCGTAACAAGCGCCCTCAGGCCTGCGCCACTTCTTTTACGGAGCGTCCTGAACCCGGGTTTCGAACTTACCGCCGGTCAGGGCCGGCCCGAGAAATCCTTAGTCAAGTCGACCACAGAGATTAAGCTGTTCCCCATGGAGACCAGCGGAACCGCAGATTCTGAGACGATTTACGAGACGCAGTACACCGTGGTCGCCGCGTCGCGGAACACGTCGATGGGCGAGACGGCTCCCGATACCCGGCGCCGGATCCTGCGGGTCTCCATGGAACTGTTCGGGGTCCGCGGCTTCCACGAGACCTCGCTGCGGGAGATCGCCGAACAGGTGGGCGTCTCCAAGCCGGCGGTGCTCTACCACTTCCCCGGGAAGGCCGACATCCTCGGCGCCCTGGTCGAGCCGATGCTCCGGGATCTCGCGGCCGCCCTGGCCCGCGCCGCGGCAGCCGGCGGTCCCGGCACGGCCGATGGGCCCGTCACGTCCGACGCGTCCGGCGCCGCCGGCACGGCCGCCCCGTCCCGGCCTTCGGACCGGACCCGGTGGGCCGTCATCGAGGGCGTGCTGGACGTCTGGCTGGACCACCGCAACCTGCTGCGCCTCAACCTCCAGGACATGGCGCTGGCCATCCCCGGGCCGGCCTTCGCCCGCCTGCGCGACGCCATGCTCCGCGCCAACTTCCTGGTCGCGGGGCCGAATCCGGGATTCGCGGAACGGGTGCGGGCCGCCCAGGCCGTGGCGATGCTCTCCGACCCGGTGGTGCTCTTCGCCGACGCTCCCGTTCCTGCCCTGCGCCAGGCCGTCCTGGACGGCGTACGACGACTGCTCGACGGTCCGCACGGCCCGGACGGCCCCGGTGCGCCGGCCCGGCCCGTGCCGGGGGGACGGCGCGGGCGGCCCGCCGCCATGAGCCCGGCCATGATCGAGGCCGCCCGCCGGATGCACGCGGCGGGCAGCGGGGCCACCGCAATCGCCGCCGCCCTCGGCGTCTCCCGCGCCACGGTCTACCGCCACCTGCCCCCGGAGGAGGCCACCGAGTGACCCGGACGGGCCCGGACGGGACGGCCCGCCCGGCCACGGGTCCGCCGGTGTCCGATTCGTTCAAGACCGGCCCGGCCGGGCGTGCCTAGGGTGAGTTCATGACTCCCCGACTCGACATGATCGGCATCATCGTCTCCGACATGGCCGCATCGCTCGCCTTCTACCGCCGCCTCGGCATCGACGTGCCCGCCGAGGCCGACTACCAGCCGCACGTCGAAGCCGTCCTGCCGGGCGGGCAGCGGATCGGCTGGGACACGGAGGAGGTCATCCGCTCCTTCGACCCGTCCTGGACCCGCCCGACGAGCGACGGCCGGGTGGGGCTCGCGTTCCTGTGCGACTCCCCCGCCGAGGTGGACTCGCTGTACGCGGAGCTGACCGAGGCCGGGAACACGGGCCATCTCAAGCCCTGGGACGCCTTCTGGGGGCAGCGCTACGCCGTCGTCCTGGACCCGGACGGCTCCGGGATCTCCCTCTTCGCACCAGCCGGAACGGGCGAAGCGCCCGACCCCGCCTGACCCGACCCCGCCTGACCCGACCCCGCCGCGTAGGCCCCCGGCGTGGTCCCCGCCAGGGCGCGCACCTCGCGGGTGTAGTGCGCCTGGTCGGCGTATCCGGCCGCCGCCGCCACCGCCGCCTGCGGCAGCCCGCGGCGGGTCAGCGCGAGGGCCCGCTGGAGGCGCAGGATCCGCCCCAGGGTCCGGGGCCCGTAGCCGAAGGCGTCGAGGGAGCGCCGGTGCAGCTGCCGCTCCCCGAGGCCGACCGCCCCGGCCACGGCGGCCACGCCCTGCCCGGCGCGCAGCCGGGCCGTCACCTCCGCGAGGAGAGGGTCCGGTGGGCCGCCGTCGGCCGCGCGGAGCCGGGCCAGCTCTTCCAGTCCCTCGCGGGGATCCCCGTACGCGGCCACGAGCGCGGTGAGGCGCCGTACCTCGGCGGCGGGCCACAGGTCGGCCAGCTCGACCCGCCGGTCGCGCAGTACGCGGGCCGGTACGCCGAGCAGCGCGGGCGCCGTGCCGGGGGCCAGCCGGATCCCGGCGAAGCCTGAGCCCGGGACTTCTCCGGCGGGGTGCGGGGCGGTGTCGGGTCCGGCCACCAGGAGCCGGCCCTCCACCCACAGCAGGTCCATGCACCCGTCGGGCAGCACCATCTCGGCGCCGGCCCCGCCGGCCCGCCAGAGCACCGCTCCGGCGACCGTCCGGGACGGCCGTTCCTCGTACCGTGCTTCCTCGTACCGTGCCTCGGGCCGTTCCTCCGGCCCGGGGCGGCCGGGCACGGCGTCGTCCGCGCGTTCCTCCACGGACACCACGCTACGGCGGCGGTCAGTGCTTGCGCAGGCGGGAGTGGTAGTCCTCGGGGGGCAGGAACTTCGACCAGCGCTCCGGGAACTCCGAGGGCATGCCCCCGTCCTCGTCGCCCTCGTCGTCCTCCGACTCCCCCTCGGCCAGGGCCCGCCAGGCGGCCGCCCGGGCCACGAGCTGGGCGGCCTCCGCCTCGCGGACCCGCTCGTTCGCCTCGCGGGCCGCCGCGGTGGCCACCGAGGGCCAGACCCGGTCGATCGCGGCGTTGACGGCGGCCCCGACGAGGACGGCGAAGGCGGAGATGCCGATCCACAGCAGGATCGCCACGGGGGCGGCCAGCGATCCGTAGATGGTCGGGCCCTCCACCGTGTTGGTGAGGTAGATCCGCAGCAGGAACGAGCCGAGCACCCACATGGCGAGGGCGACCAGCGCGCCGGGCACGTCCTCGATCCAGGGCGAGCGGACCGGGACGGAGACGTGGTAGAGCGTGGTCAGGAAGGCGATGGAGAGCAGCGTGACGACGGGCCAGTACATGACCGCGATCACCTCCGTGCTCCAGGGCACCAGCCGCACCACCGCGTCCGGGCCGACCACCATCAGCGGCAGCACGATGGCGCCGATCAGCAGGGCGGCGATGTAGAGGACGAAGGCGAGCAGCCTGGTCTTGACGATGCCGCGCTGTCCGTCGAGCCCGTACATGACGGTGATGGTGTCGATGAAGACGTTGACGGCGCGCGAGCCCGACCAGAGGGCGAAGGCGAACCCGAGGGAGATGAGGTCGGGGCGGCCCCGGCCGGTGACGTCGTCGAGCATCGGTTTGGCGATGTCGTTGACGCCCCGGTCGGAGAGGACGGTGCCGACCGCCCGCAGGATGTTCTCCTCGATGCTGGCGACGGTCGTTCCGCCCGACCAGCCGTCCACGTAGCCGAGGAGACCCAGCAGGCCCAGGAAGAGCGGGGGCAGCGAGAGCAGGGTGAAGAAGGCGGCCTCGGCGGCGAGTCCGAGGATCCGGTACTCGATGCACGAGTTCACGGTGTCTTTGAGCAGCAGCCACGCCATCTTGCGCTTGGAGACGTTGCGGTAGAGGGCGCGGGCCCGGTGGAGGCGTCCCGGAATCCGCTCGGGTGTTTCTTTCGCGTGCTGCACGTCCTTACGGTATCGGCATGGCAGCCACCACCCACACAGTCAGCAACCAGGCCCCGCCCCTCGTGGGCCACGACGTCTACGGCAGCGACCGGGTCCTGAGCGAGGGGGTCGAGCGGCACCTCGCGGACTCCGCGCCCGAACTCGCCGCGGAGGTAAAGGAAGAGCTCACGGGTCTCGGCCGCGCGGCGGGGTCCCGGCAGGCACAGGACTGGGGGACGCAGGCGAACGAGAACCCGCCGAAGCTGCGGACGCACGACCGGTACGGCAACCGGATCGACGAGGTGGAGTTCCATCCCTCGTGGCACCGGCTGCTCGGGCACGCGGTGGGCGCCGGGCTCACCGACGCGTGGGGGCGGCCCGCGGGGCATCTGCGGCGGGCCGCCGGGTTCTTCGTGTGGTCGCAGGCGGAGGCGGGGCACGGCTGCCCGGTCTCGATGACGCACGCGGCGGTACCGGCGCTGCGGACCGATCCGGAGCTGGCGGCCGAATGGGAACCGCGGCTGACCTCGCACGTGTACGAGGAGGGGCTGCGGCCGGCCGGGCAGAAGGCCGGGGTCCTCTTCGGGATGGGCATGACGGAGAAGCAGGGCGGCAGCGACGTCCGGGCGAACACGACCGCGGCGGTACCGCTGGACGCTTCCGGCGAGTACCTGCTGACGGGGCACAAGTGGTTCTGCTCGGCTCCGATGTGCGACGGGTTCCTGGTACTGGCGCAGGCACCGGGCGGGCTGACCTGTTTCCTGGTGCCGCGGGTGCTGCCGGACGGGACGCGCAACGTCTTCGCGATCCAGCGGCTGAAGGACAAGCTGGGCAACCGGTCGAACGCGTCGAGCGAGGTGGAGTTCGACGGGACGTGGGCGCGGCGGGTGGGCGAGGAGGGCCGGGGGGTGCGGACCATCATCGAGATGGTCGCGGCGACCCGGCTGGACTGCGTGATCGGTTCGGCCTCGCTGATGCGGCAGGCCCTGACGCAGGCCGCTCACCATACGGAGCACCGCTCTGCTTTCGGAGCGCCGCTCATCGACCAGCCCCTGATGCGCAACGTCCTCGCCGACCTCGCTCTGGAGTCGGAGGCCGCCACCACCCTCACGCTCCGCCTCGCGGCCGCGTACGACGCCGTCCAGAGCACGGGCAACGAGCAGGAGCGGGCCTTCCTGCGCATCGCGGTGCCCGCCGCGAAGTACTGGGTGACCAAGCGCTGTACGCCGATGGTCGCTGAGGCCCTGGAGTGTCTGGGCGGAAACGGCTACGTCGAGGAGTCCGGGCTGCCCCGGCTGCTGCGCGAGTCCCCGCTGAACTCCATCTGGGAGGGATCGGGCAACGTCCAGGCCCTCGACGTGCTGCGCGCCCTGCAGCGCGAGCCGCAGGCGCTGAACGCCTTCCTCCAGGAGGTCGGTCTGGCGCGCGGCGCCGACCACCGGCTGGATTCGGCCATCAAGAACCTGCTGACCGAACTCGCGGACCTGGAGGGCATCGAGGCGCGCGCCCGGCGGGTCGTGGAGCGGATGGCCTTGGTGCTCCAGGGGTCCCTGCTGGTGCGCTGGGCCCCGCCGGAGGTCGCCGACGCCTTCTGCGCTTCGCGCCTGGGCGGGGACTGGGGCGCGGCCTTCGGCACGCTGCCGCACAGTCTGGATCTGGGATCCGTGGTGGAACGGGCCCGGATCGCGGGCTGAGAGAGGGCCCCAACCCTCCGCTCGCCGTCTGCAGGAAGGCCCCAACCTTCCGAACAGAACCGCCCGGCGACATCCGGGCCCGTTGACCTGGAACAGGGATGGCGCCGCGCCGACTCGGCACCACCCCTGATCCGAGAAGCCCCGAGGAAGGAGCTGCCACGCCGCTCGGCGACGTCCGCACAGTTTCGATCGGCCGACCGGGACTTGGCGAGAGTTGCAAGACGTTGCAACCTTTGACTCGGAACCGCCCTCCGGGCGTACCGGTCCACGCCTGGAAGGGGCGCGTACCGGACGCCCCACCGGGCGGGAACCGTCGTACATCTGTTCGCACGGGGAGGTTCCGGTGGCCCACACCACAGGCAGCGCGGTCGATGCGGCACGCATCTCGGCCATGGACGCGCGCGAGGCCGCGCGTCTGCTGAAGGGAGTACGGGCGGCCGCGCTGGCCGGGGACCGGCCGCCGGCCGCGCCGCGCCCGGAGATCGCCGAGTCCTGGCGCCGGATGATGGCGGGCGGGGTCCACCCGGACCGCGACAGCCGTTCGCGGATGCTGTCGGTCGCCGAGACCGAGGAACGGCGCCAGACCTCTCCGCTACGGGACCTGCTGCCCGTCCTGCGCGAGGGGCTGCTGCCCTCGCTGGACGAGGCCCTGCACATCATGGTCGTCGCCGACGCGGACGGGCGGCTGCTGTGGCGGGAGGGCCACTCCTCGATCCTGCGCAACGCGGACCGGCTCGGCTTCGGGGTGGGCGCCCACTGGGACGAGTCGGTGGTCGGCACCAACGGGGTCGGCACCGCCCTGGTGGCCCGCAGACCGGTCCAGGTGTTCTCGGCGGAGCACTTCGTCTCCAGCCACCACGACTGGACCTGCGCCGGAGCCCCCGTACGGGACCCCCGCGACGGCTCGCTGCTCGGGGTCCTCGACGTCAGCGGGCCGCTGGCCACCATGCACCCGGCGACCCTGGCATGGGTGAGCTCGGTGGCCCGGCTCGCGGAGCGGGAGCTGCGGGTACGGCACCTGGAGTCGCTGGAACGGCTGCGGTCGGTGGCGGCCCCGGTGCTGGCACGGGTGCCGGGGCGGGCACTGGCCGTGGACGGCAACGGGTGGACCGCGGCCGTCACGGGGCTCGCACCGGTCGAGCGGATCCCGCTGCCGAAGTCCTTCGGGCCCGGCCGGGTGTGGGTGCCGCAGCTCGGCGACTGCCTGGTGGAGCCGCTGCCGGGCGGCTGGCTGGTGAACGTCACGGAGGCCCGCACGGGCGCCGGGGCGGCTGCCCGCGTCGTCCTCGACCTCAGCCGGCCCGGGGCCTGGCGGGCCACCGTCTACGGGGCCGCGGGCAGCTGGTCGCAGGAGCTGAGCCCGCGCCACGCGGAGCTGCTGTTCCTGCTCGCGGAGTCCCCCCGGGGGCGCTCGGCGGCGGAACTCTCGCAGGAGCTGTTCGGGGACCCGACGCGCACGGTCACGGTCCGCGCGGAGATCTCCCGGGTGCGCCGCAACCTCGGCGGCGTGCTCGCCCACCGCCCGTACCGCTTCGCGCAGGACGTGGAGGTGGAGCTGATCCGCCCCGCGGACCCGGCCGCGCTGCTGCCGCACTCCACGGCGCCGGCGGTGATCAGCGCCCGGCTGGGCCCGGCAGGGACCGGCATGATTCCCTGAAGTCCATGAGCACCATCACCCTGACCACTTGGTCCCTGGAAATGACCGACCCCTCCGACCTCGTCCCGGCTGCCGTCCCGGGCCCCGAGATCCGGATCGTCCGGTCGGAGGTCCCCTCCCCCGAGTTCAGCCGGTTCCTCTACGCCTCCGTGGGCGGCGACATCCACTGGACGGACCGGCTGGCGCTGACCCGCGCGCAGTGGGTGGAGCAGCTGGGCCGTCCCGGCGTGGAGACGTGGGTGGCGTACGACCGGGGCACCCCCGCGGGGTACGTGGAACTCGACCCGCAGCCCGACGGTGTGGTGGAGATCATGTACTTCGGCCTGATCCCCGACTTCCGGGGCCGTCGCATCGGCGGCCACCTGCTGACCGTGGGCATCGAGCGGGCCTGGTCCCTGGCCGAGCGCTGGCCGGAGCTGGCCCCGACGCGGCGCGTCTGGCTGCACACGTGCAGTGAGGACGGGCCGACGGCGATGGCGAACTACCAGCGGCGCGGCTTCAAGGTCTTCAAGGAGGAGGCCGAGGAGAAGGTCCCCACCCCCACCCCGGGCCCCTGGCCGGGGGCGTAGCCGCTCCGCGACGGTGGGGTGGGCCGGGACCCGGCGGGGCCGGACGCTCCAGCCCCGCCGGCGTTTGGGGCGACCTTCCGGCCCCGCCCGCGATCGAGGCGGGAACGGATGGAAGGGCGGGCGGGGGACGGCCCCGCGCAGCGGAACGGGTGGGGCTCGGGGGGCCCAGGAGGTGACCCCCGTCACGGGGATCTTGCGATGTGAGACGAGTTCGTCCGGATTGTGGACAGTAGTGGACTCCTCCAATCGCCACATGCCACGCTTCCCCCCATGAACGGAGCTGGAATTGCCTTGGTGAGTCGGCGGCACGTCGACCTCGGCCGCATGTCCAGCGCCATCTGTCCGGCGCGCTGACGCACAGCACCGCCGCGACAGCGCCCCGCATCGACGTCGCCGCGGAAGCGAACACACCGCCCGCCGTCAGCTACCACCGCAGTCCCCTGTAGGCCGTTCGTCGCCCCAAAAAGGCGACGAAACAGCCACATCCGCTCCACGCGCGCCAGGGGTCACGCCGCCGCTCCCCCTGCCCCTGCCTCGAGCCGCCGAAGAAGGACGTACCGCCATGGCCGCCACCCCCGATACGACCGCAGCCGCCGCACCCGCCGCCGCCGCGCGCCGCAAGACCGGCCGTCACCGCGGTGAGGGCCAGTGGGCCGTCGGACACCACACGCCCCTCAACGGCAACGAGCAGTTCAAGAAGGACGACGACGGTCTCAATGTGCGGGCGCGCATCGAGAACATCTACTCCAAGGCGGGCTTCGACTCGATCGACCCCAACGACCTGCGCGGCCGTATGCGCTGGTGGGGCCTCTACACCCAGCGCAAGCCCGGGATCGACGGCGGCAAGACCGCGATCCTGGAGCCGGAGGAGCTGGACGACAAGTACTTCATGCTGCGCGTCCGCATCGACGGCGGCCGGCTGACCACCGAGCAGCTGCGCGTCATCGGCGAGATCTCCGAGGAGTTCGCCCGCGGCACCGCCGACCTCACGGACCGGCAGAACGTGCAGTACCACTGGATCCGCATCGAGGACGTCCCGGAGATCTGGCGCCGTCTGGAGGCCGTCGGCCTCTCGACCACCGAGGCCTGCGGTGACACCCCCCGCGTGATCCTGGGCTCGCCCGTCGCCGGCATCGCCCTGGACGAGATCATCGACGGCACTCCCGCCATCGACGAGATCTACGCCCGCATCGTGGGCAACCCCGCCTTCTCGAACCTGCCCCGCAAGTTCAAGTCCGCGATCTCCGGCTCGCCGCTGCTCGACGTGGCGCACGAGATCAACGACATCGCCTTCGTGGGCGTGAACCACCCTGAGCACGGCCCCGGCTTCGACGTCTGGGTCGGCGGCGGCCTCTCCACCAACCCGAAGCTGGGTGTGCGCCTGGGCACCTGGGTCTCGCTCGACGAGGTCCCGGACATCTACGAGGGCGTCATCTCGATCTTCCGCGACTACGGCTACCGCCGGCTGCGCACCCGCGCCCGCCTGAAGTTCCTCGTCGCCGACTGGGGCCCGGCCAAGTTCCGCCAGGTCCTGGAGGACGAGTACCTGAAGCGCAAGCTGACCGACGGCCCCGCGCCCGAGCAGCCCAGCGGCCAGTGGCGCGACCACGTCGGCGTGCACCAGCAGCAGGACGGCAAGTTCTACGTCGGCTTCGCCCCCCGCGTGGGCCGCGTCGACGGCGCCACCCTGACGAAGATCGCCGCCGTCGCCGAGCAGCACGGCTCCGGCCGGCTGCGCACCACCGCCGAGCAGAAGATGATCGTGCTCGACATCGAGGCGGACCAGGTCGACTCGGTCGTCGCGGCCCTGGAGGCCCTGGACCTGCGGGTCAACCCGTCCCCGTTCCGCCGCGGCACGATGGCCTGCACCGGCATCGAGTTCTGCAAGCTGGCCATCGTCGAGACGAAGGCGCGCGGCGCCTCGCTGATCGACGAACTGGAGCGCCGCCTGCCGGGCTTCGCCGAGCCGCTCACCATCAACATCAACGGCTGCCCGAACGCCTGCGCCCGTATCCAGGTGGCGGACATCGGTCTCAAGGGCCAGCTGGTCCTGGACGACGAGGGCAACCAGGTCGAGGGCTACCAGGTCCACCTGGGCGGCGCACTCGGTCTGGAGGCCGGCTTCGGCCGCAAGGTCCGCGGCCTCAAGGTCACCTCGGCCGGTCTGCCGGACTACGTCGAGCGGGTCGTCTCGCGCTTCGAGAAGCAGCGCGAGGACGGCGAGCGCTTCGCCTCCTGGGTCACCCGTGCCAAGGACGAGGACCTCTCGTGAGCGAGCGCGCCGCACCGTTCTACTGCCCGTACTGCGGCGACGAGGACCTGTTCCCGAACGAAACAGGGCACGGCGCCTGGGAATGCAGGGCCTGCAATCGAGCCTTCCAGCTGAAGTACCTGGGGCTGCTGGCCCGGGGTGTTCAGTCCAATGACGCTGGAGGGGACGAGATATGACCACGATTCAGGACGCCGATCTCAAGACCGCCGACCTCAAGGCGCTGGCCGAGCAGGCGGGCCGGGACCTCGAGGACGCCGCGCCGCTGGAGATCCTCACCTGGGCGGCCGAGACCTTCGGCAAGAAGTTCGCCGTGACCTCCTCCATGGAGGACGCGGTCGTCGCCCACCTCGCCTCCCGCGCCATCCCCGGCGTGGACGTGGTCTTCCTCGACACGGGCTACCACTTCGAGGAGACCATCGGCACCCGTGACGCGGTCGAGGCCGTGATGAACGTCAACGTCATCACGCTCACCCCGCGCCAGAGCGTCGCCGAGCAGGACGCCGAGTACGGCCCCAAGCTGCACGACCGCGACCCCGACCTGTGCTGCGCACTGCGCAAGGTCAAGCCGCTCGAAGAGGGCCTGACCGCGTACGACGCCTGGGCGACGGGCCTGCGCCGCGACGAGTCCCCGACCCGGGCGAACACCCCGGTGGTCGGCTGGGACGAGAAGCGGCAGAAGGTCAAGGTCTCGCCGATCGCCCGCTGGACCCAGGACGACGTGGACGCGTACGTCCTGGAGCACGGCGTGCTCACCAACCCGCTGCTGATGGACGGTTACGCCTCCGTCGGCTGCGCCCCCTGCACCCGCCGGGTGGCGGAGGGCGAGGACGCCCGCGCCGGCCGCTGGGCCGGGCGCGGCAAGACCGAGTGCGGGCTGCACGGCTGATGACGACCACCAGCACGGCCACCGGCCCCACCACCGGGACGGCCGCGGGCGCTACCGACGAACGTACAGAACCGACGGAGACGAACCAGATGAGCGTGAGCGACCAGGGCGCCACCGTGTGGCTGACCGGGCTGCCGAGCGCGGGCAAGACCACCATCGCCTACGCGCTGGCCGAGCGGCTGCGCGCCGAGGGCCACCGCGTGGAGGTCCTCGACGGCGACGAGATCCGCGAGTTCCTCTCGGCCGGTCTCGGTTTCAGCCGCGAGGACCGGCACACCAACGTGCAGCGGATCGGCTTCGTCGCCGAACTCCTCGCGTCCAACGGCGTGAAGGCGCTCGTCCCGGTCATCGCGCCGTTCGCGGACAGCCGCGAGGCCGTCCGCAAGCGGCACGCCGCCGAGGGCACGAGCTACCTCGAAGTGCACGTGGCCACTCCGGTGGAGGTGTGCTCCGAGCGTGACGTGAAGGGCCTGTACGCCAAGCAGGCGGCGGGCGAGATCTCCGGTCTGACCGGGGTCGACGACCCGTACGAGGCACCGGAGTCCCCGGACCTCCGTATCGAGTCGCACACGCAGTCCGTACAGGAGTCGGCTTCGGCCCTGCACGCGCTGCTCACCGAGAGGGGTCTGGCATGACCGCCACCGTCGCACACGTCCACGAAGGGACGGACGCGCCCTACGCGCTGTCGCACCTCGACGCCCTCGAGTCGGAGGCGGTGCACATCTTCCGCGAGGTGGCGGGCGAGTTCGAGAAGCCGGTGGTCCTCTTCTCCGGCGGCAAGGACTCGATCGTCATGCTGCACCTGGCGCTGAAGGCGTTCGCGCCCGCGCCGGTGCCGTTCACCCTGCTCCACGTGGACACCGGCCACAACTTCCCCGAGGTCCTGGACTACCGGGACCGCGCGGTCGCCAAGCACGGCCTGCGCCTGCACGTGGCCTCCGTCCAGGAGTACATCGACGCCGGCAAGCTCCGCGAGCGCCCCGACGGCGTCCGCAACCCGCTGCAGACCGTCCCCCTCACCGAGGCGATCCAGCAGCTCAAGTTCGACGCGGTCTTCGGCGGCGGCCGCCGCGACGAGGAGAAGGCCCGCGCCAAGGAGCGCGTCTTCTCCCTGCGCGACGAGTTCTCCCAGTGGGACCCGCGCCGCCAGCGCCCCGAGCTGTGGCAGCTCTACAACGGCCGCCACGCCCCGGGCGAGCACGTGCGCGTCTTCCCGCTCTCCAACTGGACCGAGCTGGACGTGTGGCAGTACATCGCCCGCGAGAAGATCGAACTTCCGGAGATCTACTTCGCCCACGAGCGCGAGGTCTTCCAGCGCAACGGCATGTGGCTGACGGCCGGCGAGTGGGGCGGCGCCAAGGACGGCGAGACCACCGAGACCCGCCTGATCCGCTACCGCACCGTCGGTGACATGTCCTGCACCGGCGCCGTCGACTCCGACGCCACCACGCTGGACGCCGTGATCACCGAAATCGCCGCTTCCCGGCTCACCGAGCGGGGCGCGACCCGCGCCGACGACAAGCTGTCCGAGGCCGCGATGGAAGACCGCAAGCGCGAAGGGTACTTCTAACCATGACCTCCACCACCGAGCAGTTCGCCGATCTGTCGGCGACCACGCTGCTGCGCTTCGCGACCGCGGGCTCCGTCGACGACGGCAAGTCCACCCTGGTCGGCCGTCTCCTGCACGACTCCAAGTCGGTCCTCACCGACCAGCTGGAAGCCGTCGAGCGGGTCTCCGCCAGCCGCGGCCAGGACACCCCCGACCTCGCACTGCTCACCGACGGCCTGCGCGCCGAGCGGGAGCAGGGCATCACCATCGACGTGGCCTACCGCTACTTCGCCACCGCCCGGCGCCGGTTCATCCTGGCCGACACCCCCGGGCACGTGCAGTACACCCGCAACATGGTCACCGGCGCCTCCACCGCCGACCTCGCGGTCGTCCTCGTCGACGCCCGCAACGGCGTGATCGAGCAGACCCGCAGGCACGCCGCGGTCGCGGCCCTGCTGCGGGTCCCCCACGTGGTCCTCGCCGTCAACAAGATGGACCTCGTCGGCTACGAGGAGTCCGTCTTCGCGAAGATCGCCGAGGAGTTCACCGCGTACGCCACGGGCCTGGGCGTCCCGGAGATCACCGCGATCCCGATCTCGGCCCTGGCCGGCGACAACGTGGTGGAGCCCTCCGCCCACATGGACTGGTACGGCGGCCCCACGGTGCTCGAACACCTGGAGACCGTCCCGGTCAGCCACGACCTCACCGCCTGCCCGGCGCGTTTCCCGGTGCAGTACGTGATCCGCCCGCAGACCGCCGAGCACCCCGACTACCGCGGCTACGCCGGCCAGATCGCCTCCGGCGTCCTGCGCGTCGGCGAGGCCGTCACCGTCCTGCCGTCGGGCCGCACCTCGGTCATCGAGGGCATCGACGCGCTCGGTGAGAGCGTCGACATCGCGTGGGCACCGCAGTCGGTGACCCTGCGCCTCAAGGACGACATCGACATCTCGCGCGGCGACCTGATCGCGCCGTCGTCGAACTCCCCCGCCACCACGCAGGACGTCGTGGCGACGGTCTGCCACGTGGCGGACCAGCCCCTCGCCGTGGGCGCCCGGGTGCTGATCAAGCACACCACGCGCACGGTGAAGGCGATCGTCAAGGAGATCCCCTCGCGGCTGACCCTGGACGACCTGTCCCAGCACCCGAACCCCGGGCAGCTGGTGGCCAACGACATCGGCCGGGTCGTCGTCCGTACCGCCGAGCCGCTCGCGCTCGACTCGTACGCCGACTCGCGCCGCACCGGGTCCTTCCTGCTGATCGACCCGGCGGACGGCACGACGCTGGCGGCCGGCATGGTCGGCGAATCCTTCGCCTCCACCGCCGAGACCACCGTCCAGGCTGATGAAGAAGGGTGGGACTTCTGATCATGCTTGCCGATATCTACTCCACCTTCGCGAAAGAGGGCGGCCGCGTAGGCAGCGGCTCCCTCGGCAGCGGCCAGGGAGGTGTGGGGCGATGTGCGTGATGACGTACGCGCACCGCATGCGCGCCCACACCCCCCGCGAGCCGTACCTGCCCTTGCTCAGCAAACGAAGACGTGCGTCGTGACACGACGCTACGAGAGGAAGCCCTCCCGTGCCTGCCATCGGAACCACCGGTAAGACCCTGCGCCGCAGCATCGTCGCCGCTGCCGCCCTCCCGCTCCTGATCGGCGCCCTCGCCTCGTGCGGCTACGGCTCCGACGCGAAGAAGGACGACGCTCCCGCGAAGGAGAACGTCGCCGCCGACGCCAAGAAGCTGTCGGCCTCCGAGGTCCGCAT
>NZ_JBIAHN010000034.1:0-29816 GCF_042870555.1 Streptomyces sp. NPDC006487 | reverse complement strand
CAAGACGCACGCGCAGCACCTGTACGAGAAGCTCGGCGTCAATGACCGGGCCGCCGCGGTGGCCGAGGGCATGCGCCGCGGCCTGCTGGACTGACACCGCCCATCCGCCCGTACCGCGCCCGCGCATCCGCCCGTACCGCGCCCGCCCATCCGCCCGTACCGCGCCCGCCCATCCGCGCGTACCGCGCCCGCTCCCCCGATCGGGGGGCGGCCGCACTCCGGCCGGTTCCGACGATCACGGGATCCGGCCCGTGCCGCTCAGGGCGCAGTCTGGTCCCCGAGGGTGCCGGAGCGGCGCCACCGAGGCACGGAGACGGGCACATGGCTTGGACGCGCGTGACGGTGATCGAGGACGACGCGGAGATCCGCGAGTTCCTGTCGGCCTCGCTCCGGAAGCTGAAGTACGACGTCCACGCCGTCGCCCGCGGCGCCGATGGCCTCAGCCACGCGGCCGCGGCCGCACCGGGCGGAGTGATCGTCCTCGACCTCGGACTCCCGGACATCGACGGCATGGACGTGCTCAAGATGCTCCGCGCCACGGTGAACACCCCCGTACTTGTGGCGAGCGCGCGGGACGACGAGAGTCACATCGTCCGCGCCCTGGACCTCGGCGCCGACGACTACGTCATCAAGCCGTTCTCCGCGGAGCACCTGGACGCCCGGATCCGCGCCGTCCTGCGGCGCACGGGTGAGCGGCGCCAGGAGAGCATCCACCACGTGGGCGGGTTGACCGTCGACATGGAGGCGCACGCCGCCACCCTGGACGGCCGGAAGCTGGAGATGCGGCCCAAGGAGTTCAAGCTGCTCGCCTACCTCACCCGCAACGCCGGGCGGGTGGTCAGCAAGGACGAACTCCTCGGCGAGATCTGGAGCGACGCCTTCGGCGCCAGCGAGAAGACCATCGACGTACACCTGTCCTGGCTGCGCCGCAGGCTGGGCGAGACCGCGGCCGAGCCGCGCTACCTGCACAGCGTGCGCGGCGTCGGAGTGAAGATCCTCGACCCCGGAGCCTGACATGCGCAGGAAATTCGCGCTCGTCAGCGCGCTGAGCACCCTGCTGACCATCTTCCTGCTGGGCGTGCCGCTGATCTTCTACGCACGGTACGCGCACCTGGCCCAGGCCGATCACGACGCCGTGATGCAGGCCCAGACCCTGGCCACCCTCACCCGCGAGTCGGCGGAGTCGGGCACCGACCAGCTCCAGTCCTGGATCGCCGAGCAGCAGGCCAATGTCCGCGCCACCGTCGTGATGCCCTCGGGCGCACGCTACGGAGCACCGGTGCCCTGCCTGCCCCAGCCCAACCCCGACCGCCCCGGCGACTTGGAGCAGTGGACCTGCAACGGGGCACGGGTCGCGAGCCTGGCCGTCGCGGTGCCCGACGGCCAGGCACAGATCGACGTCGCGGTCGACACCGCCGGCGCGAGTGAGGCGACTCTGCGCGTCATGGCGGCCCTGGCCGCCGCGGCCGTCGTGCTGCCCGCCCTCGCCCTCGCCGTCGCCGACCGGCTGGCACGCTCCGTGGTGCGCACCGCCGGGGAGCTGACCGACGTGGCGGCCAGCCTGCGCCAAGGACAGCTGGAAGCCCGCTACAGCGGGGACGGCCCTCGCGAGCTCCAGCAGCTGGGGGTGACGCTCAACACCCTGGCGGCCCGTATCGAAGCCCTCGTCACCAACGAACGCGAATCCCTGGCGGACCTGTCCCACCGGCTGCGCACCCCCATCACCTCGCTGATGCTCCAGGCCGAGGCGCTCAAGGATCAGCCCGGAGCCGACCGGTTGCTCGCCGGACTCCACGAGCTGAACGGCGAGGTCACCCGGGTCATCCGGCACGCCCGCAAGCCCATCGCCGCGGAAGGCGGTCTGACCGCCCGCCTGGACGAGGTGGTCTCGGAGCGGGTGTCCTTCTGGGCGGTCCTCGCCGAAGAGCAGGGACGCACCTGCGACCTGACGGTCCGCGACACGGGCTGCCATGTGTACGTTCCCCAGGCGGAACTCGAAGCCGCCGTCGACGTGCTGCTGGAGAACGTGTTCACGCACACCCCGGAAGAGGCGGGCATGCGGATCACCGTGTGCGGCCTCCCGGGAGGCGGGGCCGAACTGACCATCGACGACGACGGCGCCGGCTTCGCGGACCACCGTGTCGTCGAGCGCGGACGAAGCACCGGCGGGTCCAGCGGGCTCGGCCTGGACATCGCCCGCCGCACGGCCACCATCTCCGGGGGCCGTCTCGTACTGAGCGCGGCGTCCTCGGGGGGAGCGCGCGTCACCGTGTCTTTCGGCGGGCCGGCCTCATCGCGCCGCCCGGCCGCGGGCGTTCGTCTGCCCGAATGCCGTTCGTCCGCAGCATCGAAGGAGAACGACCCATGGGGCGCATGATTTCCCTGATCTACCGTCATTGGCGTACCTGCCGAAGGTCCCACCGGGAACTGCGCAGGTACCGCAGGACCCACAACACGACGGGCACGCGCACGTGACGGGTCCGGTACCGGGCGCAGGACCGCCCGGGACCGGACCCCGTCACGTGCGGGCCTTGTACGTACCGCAGATCCGCACACACCGGAGCGGGTGGGGTGACAGAATCGAAATTCTGTCACCCCACCCGCTCCGGTGTTCGTTCGCCGACCGTGGGGTGGGGGTTAGATGAGGCCTTCGCGGATGGCGTAGGCCACGGCGTGGGGGCGGTTGCGGAGGTTGAATCGGCTGTTGATGGCGTGGAGGGTGTTTTTGACGGTTCGTTCCGAGTAGCACAGTTCCTGTGCGATCTCGTTGGTGTCCAGGCCTTGTGATACCAGGCGTAGGACGTCTGCTTCGCGGTCGGTGATGCCCGAGTAGTGCTGGCCGCGGGGGGTGGTCATTTGGTGTTGGAGTTTGGAGACCTGCTTGAGGAGGCTGCCGACCAGGTCGGGGGGGAGGACTCCGGCGCCGCGGTCGACGGAGGTGATGACCTGGACGAGTCCGTCGGCGGTGACGTCTTTGCGGCGGGCCAGGCCGCTGATGCCGGCTTCGGCGGCGGCGAAGACGCCGGTGTCCTCGAGGGAGGAGGCGACGAGCACGATGCGGTGGACGCTTCGGCCTCGTGTTGCCTTGATGAGGCTGATGGCGGCGTCGTTGATTTCGTCGACGACGAGCACGGCGACGGATTCCGCGTCGGCGTCGCGGCAGTCGATGATGTGTACCTCAGGCCGGATTCGGAGGGCGGCGATGACCCCCAGCTCGGAGATGGAGTCCAGGGCCTGGACGAAAACGGTGATCCTCTTCGACATGAATTTCCCTCTTCGGTGCGGAGACTGAGGAGAAGCGCCGGGGGACTTGCCTGAAAGGCCGTCCCTGCGGGGTTCGTGGATTCAGTGTCTGCCCGTGGAGGTTAGAGGAGGGCTAGAGGAATCGGTGCGAAGGACTGTCCGTTCAGGCGGCCTCCGCCCGGCACGTTCGTGATCGACCTGCTGGGGGAGACGGCCGAATGGGCCTCGGTGGAACCGGAGTCCGTCAACGTCTTCCCCCGGTGACGACGCGGTGGCCCTGGTCACCTCCGCGCCACCCCGCTCGGCCGAAGTGCCCTGCGGGACGATGGGCTTCGCCGTGCGAGTCATGGCGCAGGAGGACACCGACGGATCGGTGATCGAGGAAGGCGCCGTCGAGGTGCTGGGCTGCGCAGCCAAAGCGGCCGGAACCAGGCAGAACCTGAGGGCCGTCAGGAAGCCTTCTCCCATTGGAAAGCAACTGTGAAGGGTCGGGAAACGGACACCGTGCTGACGGAATCCGAGAGCGGTCTGGCGCGGGCCGAGGCCCCCGGCCCGGCGGGGGCCCGGCGCCGCGCCGCGTGCCGCAGGGTCGTTGCGCAGTCCGCTGATCGCTTTCGGTGAAGGTGGCGTCGCGGACGAAGTGCAGCCGGTTCTCGATGGTCCATTGCCGTCTGGCGAGTTGGCCGAGGCTTTGAGGCGAGGCCTGTTGCGAGGTCAGGGTCGGAGATCACGTGGATGGTCTGCCGGCCGACGGTGCCGGCCCAGGGCGATGACCCGCCGTATCGTGACGGGGCTCGGTGCGACGCGTACGCCCAGGGCCCCCGCGGTCCTGGCGGCCAGCCGGACGGGGTGTGCTGCGGAGCGTTCGCGGACCACCGGCCGAAGGCCTCGTACGAGCGCGCGCCGGAAACCACTGCCGTGGCAGCGGCCAGGAGCACCGTCACGAACGGGTGCGGAACCCCTCGCCGTCGACGTGGATCGGGAAGCAGCCGCAACCGCTCAGCCGGCGGCAGTCCTGCCATGCCGCCCGGAGCGGGCGAATTGATCAGACAGGAGGTGCCGGACTGGTGGCACATCGAAGCTCCGGCGGTTCAGGGCGACTTGGGAAGGCCGCCCCGCTCAGCCGGAGCTTCGCTGCTTTCGGGACGGTGGGACCCTGGCCCCCTGCACCGCCATGAGCCGCGGACTCACGTGCTCACCGGGACTTTGAAACGGCCCTGCCGCGTACCGTCCGGCGGAGGCGCGGGGGCGGGCATTGGTTCGTCGGTTCGGGCATTGCGACCGCAGACTCCCCGCCCCGCCACACGGCAGCCGCGAACGACATTCCGGATCATGCGATCGGCGGTCGGTCAGAAGACCGGCGCGTGCTGGGCGTACTGAGCCAGCTCGAAGCCCACGGTACCCGGGTCGCAGCCGGGCCCGGCGACCACGGCCACCGCTCCGCCCGCGGGCGGAGCGGCCACGAACAGCACGCCGCCGTCCATCTCGACCAGGGTCTGGAGCACCTCCCCGCCGCCGAGCAGCGCGGACCCGCCCGCGGCCAGACTGGCCAGGCCGGTGGCGAGCGCGGCCAACTGGTCGGCCCGGTCCCGGGGGACGCCGGCGGACGAAGCCACCACCAGCCCGTCGGCCGAGGCGACCACCCCCTCCTCGGCACCGGGGGTGCGGGTGACGAAACCGGAGAATCCGGCCTGAAGGTCGGCCGTCACGGCCGTTGTGCTGTTCACGGGAACTCCTCACTCAGACGGTCGCGCCGGCGTGGGCCCGCAGGGCCTGCCGGACGACCTCGATCAGCATCTGCTGCACGTCGCGCCGCTCACGGGCGTCGGTGTACAGCACGGGTACGGAGCCGGTCACTCCCAGCGCGGCGCGCACCTCATCGGGGGAGTGGGTGCGCCGCCCGTCGAACGGATTGAGGGCGACTGCGTAGGGCAGCCGGCAGTTCTCGAAGTAGTCGACGGCGGCGAAGCTGTCCTCCAGCCGCCGGGTGTCGGCGATGACCACACCGCCCACAGCGCCGCGCACCAGGTCGTCCCACATGAACCAGAAGCGGTCCTGTCCCGGTGTCCCGAACAGGAACAGCACGAGGTCCTCGTCGATGGTGATGCGGCCGAAGTCCATCGCGACGGTCGTGGTGCGCTTGTCGGGCGTGTGTCCCAGGGCGTCCACCCCCTCCGACGCGGCGGTCATCACGGCCTCGGTGCGCAGCGGCTCGATCTCGGAGATCGACCCCACGAGCGTGGTCTTGCCGGCTCCGAAGCCTCCGGCTATGACGATCTTGGCGCTGGTGATCAGGCGGCTGCCCGTGGTGTTCACTGGGTTCTCCTTGGGTACGGCATCAGAGGCTTTCGAGTCCGCGCAGCACCCGCTCCAGCATCGTGGCCGAAGCTGCGGGTCCGTCGTGTTCGTGTACCTGGAGCAGGCCGCTGTCGGCCAGGTCGGCGATCAGGACGCGGACGACGCCGAGGGGGATGCCCAGCAGCGCCGAGGCCTCCGCCACCGATCGCGGGTGTCCGCACAGGGCGAGGATCTGCTGGTGCTCGGGCAGGCCGGGACGGTGTCCCGGCAACCCCGGCGCGGTCTGTACGAGGGTCTCCATCCGCAGTGCGCGACTGGGGTGGATGCGGCCCCGGGTCAGGGTGTAGGGCCGTGGGCCGAAGTCACCGGCACCGGTGTCCGGACCCGAGGGAGCCGGGAAGGCCCTGCTCATGCCGCGGCTCCGGGGGAGTGCGGCGGCGGGATCGGCGCCGGCGCGGCCGGGCCACCGGCCGCCGGACCCCGCCGGGCGGGGGTGAGCACCTCTCCGCACTGCCGGGAGAGGCGCGCCATGTGGTAGCCGGCAACGCCCAGGTCGCAGTGCGGGGAGGCGAGCACGGCGAGCAGCGATCCGTCGGAGATCGCCATGGCCACGATCGTGCCCTGGTCCATCTCCACGACCGTACGGGCCACTTGGCCGCGGCCGAGGAGCCGGGCACCGCCGCTGCTCAGGGCCACGATCCCGCTGCTGACGGCCGCGAGCCGGGTCGCTTCGCCCACCAGTCCGGCGGACGAGGCGAGCAGCAGCCCGTCCGCGGACACCACGGCGGCCGCGCGGACGCCCACCACTCGCTCGGTGAAGCGGTTGACGATCCAGTCCAGGCTCTCGCCGGCCGGCAGGGCCGGGCCGCCACGGGCCCGGGAAGTGCTGGGGATACCGGTCATTCCTGATCTCCGTCCGGGTGGCGCGGCGCGTCCTCGTCGTGGGCGCGGCTGATGCCCTGGTGCAGGGCGCCCAGCCGGCTGCGCAGCCGCTCGGACACGGGCGGGAACGCCGCCGCCGCGGGGGCGGGCTCCTGCGCGTGCGGTGCGAACGCGTGCTGCGACTGTGACTGGAGCTGCGACTGGGGCTGGTCGGCGTACGGCTCGATCGGCGCGATGCTGCCCGGCTTGAGCAGGGCCATCGGCACCCGGCGCGGCAGGCCGCCGGGGGTGGACGCGCCCGGGGCAGACTCCTGCGGCGGTGACTGCGCAGCTCCCTCGCGCGGGCCCGCGCCTTCCCCGGGGACGGTCAGCGGCGGCAGCGCCGACGCGGTCCAGTCCGTGACCCGGCCGAAGTCCGGTGCCGGATCGAAGTCCGCGGCGGGGCCGGCAGTGTGGTCGGCGACGGGGTCGTGGTCCGTGGTCCGGGCAGGCCGCGGACGTCCCGGCGCGACCGGGTCCGGACGCCGCGGCGGGCGCCGGCGCAGGTGCTCGGACCCCGCAGGCTCCATCGGGGAGGCGGGCTCCCCGGCTGTCGGGTGGCCCTCGGCGCCCGGTGTCCCGGGCTGCACCGCGGGCAGCTGCCGCGTGGTTTCCCCTTCCGGCTCCTGTACAGGCAGCCGTACGGCGAGCTCCGGCGGCAGGACGGCGAGCGCGGAGGTGCCCGGTACGGCGGCGCGCAGCGAGACCTCGATGCCGTGCCGGCGGGCCAGCAGGCCGACCACGTACAGCCCCATGTGCTCGGAGGCGTCCGGGGTGAGGGTCTCGCCCGTGCCGAACTGGGCGTTGGCGTGCTCGAGTCGGGCGGCGTCCATCCCGATGCCGTGGTCCCGGATCTCCACCAGAATCCGCCCGTCCGGCAGTTGTTGGGCGCCGACCTGCACTTCCGTTTGCGGGCTGGAGAACATCAGCGCGTTCTCGAGGAGTTCGGACAGCAGGTGGGCGACGTCACTGACGGCGTAGCCGGCCACGTAGACGGGCGGCAGGGCCAGGTGGCCCACCCGCTCGAACTGCTCGACCTCGGACATCGCGGTGCGCACCACGTCGAGTAGGGACATCGGACGGGCGGCCCGGGACGTGCTCTGGCCGCCGGCGAGGACGAGGAGGTTCTCGCTGTTGCGCCGCATCCGGGCCGCCAGATGGTCCAGTTCGAACAGCCGCTTGAGCTGGACGCCGTCGGCCTCGTTCTGCTCCAGGGCCGTCAGGATGGACAGCTGGCGCTGGACCAGGCTCTGGTTGCGGTGCGAGAGGTTGCGGAACAGCGTGCTGACCGACTCGCGCAGCCGCGCCTGGTCGCCCGCCAGCCGGACCGCCTCGCGGTGCACGGCGTCGAAGGCCTGTGCCACGTCGCCGATGTCGTCGCGCGTGGTGATGCCGCTCGGCGGCACGTGCAGGTCCACGGCTGCCAGCGGGTTGTCCTGCAGGTCGCGCATCAGGTGCGGGAGCCGGACCTCGGCCACGTCGGTGGCCGCCTCGTGCAGCCGCGTCAGGCCGTGCGAGATGCTGCGCGACACGGCGAAGGCCAGTCCGAGGGCGGCGACCAGCAGGGCTGCGGTCACCCCCGCGTCGATCCGGGCCTGGCCCATGGCGTCGTCGTACTGGGCCTTGCTCTCCGAAACCAGCCGGTCCGAGACGTCGACGGCCAGCTTGTCGAGCGCTTGCACGCGGCCGCCGAAGTCCTCGTACCAGGAGGCCGGCATGGCGGGTCCGTTGGAGAGCTTCTGCGGCGCCCCCAGCATCTGCTGGAGCGCCTTCTCGGCGTTTTGGGACTGCGGCGACTCGTTGACCTTGGCGAAGGCCGCGCGGTCGGCGGGCGGTGCGGCCATGGAGAACTCGCGCTGGGCCATGTCGCGGATCTTCACGGTGGCCAGCAGCGAGGCCCGCTGGGTCGGGGTGAGCTGGCCGTTGTCGGCCGCCTGCGACATCAGGGCCCGCTCACTGGAGAGCATCGAGGTGCTCAGGGAGAGGGTGTACAGGCCCCAGCCCTGGGAGTGCGACTGGGCCAGCTGCCCGTCGAGTTCGTTGTCGATGCCGAGCAAGGACATGACCAGGCCGAGGTAGTTGGTGTCCGTCACCGATCCGGAGGCGTCGCGGTCGGCTTCCGACCGGATCTGCGGGAACGCGGCGAAGGCCTCCTTGACCGCCGCCAGGCGCGTCCCCAGCTGGCCGGTCTGCGGCAGTTGCGCGCTCTCGGCCGTGAACCGCTTCTCCAGCTCGGTGGTCTCCTGCCGTACGGTCGCCAGGCCGTTCTTGCCCGCCGCGGTACGGGCGGTCGGGTCGATGGTCACGTCGCGCTCGTGCTGGAGCTGCTGGACCAGGGAGGTGCCGGTCCGGGCGAGCTGCGCCACCTCGTGGAACTGCTCGTACCGGGACGCGACGTCCAAGGAGCTGTTCACCCGCAGGGCGCCCAGCACCGTGGCCACCATCAGCGGGATGGCGATGACGGCGAGGAGGCGGGTGCGCACCCGGAGGTCTCCCAGTCTGGGGAACCAGCCGGCGCGCTCCGCCTTCGGGGGGCGAGGCCGCGGGGAGGTCTTGCGAAACCGGGGCCGGCCTTGTCGCTGCACGCGCATGTGGGGTCACTTCCGCTTGCTCGGAGCCCCGCGCCGGACCGGCGCGTACGGGGCGGACAGCCCCCGCCGGGACGGCGGGGCGGGCGCCCCGTACGCGCGGGAGGTGTGCACCGCGTTGTCCGGCAAGGTCGCCTGGTTTCGACCGTAGGCGCACCGTACGGTGCGCGGACCGGCCGGTCACGGGACGGGACCGGGGGAGCCGCCGGTCCTCCGATCGGCTGAGGAACCGCCCCCACCTGCGCGAACGGCCCCCGTCCAGGCCGCGCAGGGGCTGCGGCGGGGACGGGGGCCGGGCAAGGGGACGGGGGATCGGTGAGGGGCGGGTGGGTAGGTGGGGCTACCGTCCGAAGAGCTGGGCCCACCAGATCACGTTGGGCCTGTTCGAGCTGGCGACGCCCATGGTGTGGAAATCGGGGTTGAGCAGGTTCGCCCGCTCGGCCGGGTCCTTCAGCCAGCCGTTCACCGCCGCCTGGGCGCCGACCTCGTTCCTGCTGACGTTCACGGCGTCGGCATCCGTGGCACCGGACCTCTGCACGGGGGTGCCCGTCACCGGACCGGCCTGGGCGTTCTGGTCCGGCAGCGCGACGACGGCCTGCTCGGCCTGGGTCTGGAGGGTACGGTCGAGCTTCAGCGGGCCCGCGCCGGCCAGCTGCCGGGTCTGGTTGACCAGGGTCAGGACTTCGGCGGGGGAGAAGGAGTCGAGCTTCTTCTGCAGGGCCGTGGCGTGTGCGATCTGCGCGGCGGGGGACAGGGGCGCGGCGGAGTTCTTCGCGGTCGTGGAGGCGTTGGCGCGGGGGGCGGTGCCCGAGGGCGCGGCGCTCGGGGACCGCGGTGCGGCGGCTCCAGGGGCCGCCGGGGGCGCCGCCTCGGCGGCGTGTCCGGCGCCGGTCGGCCCCTGCCGTACTGCGGCGGCGGGCGCGCTGTGCGCCCAGACGTCGTGCAGCCCCGGGCTGCCGCCGGCCGGGATCAGGGCGGCGGCCAGCGCCCCCGCTCCCGCCGCCGCTGCCGCGACGCAGGCAACCAGACGGGATCCCGTCGGCAGGACGTGGGTCCCCTTGGCTGCGGGGGTCTTGTGGCGTCCCATGGGGTTGCCCTTTCTGGATGCGCGGTCCGTTCGCTTGTCCGGACGGACACCGGTCTCGTCAATGTAGGACGGCGGCCGGCGGCCGGGGCCCGGCCCGGCCCGCCGTGGCCCGCGCAACACCGTCCGCGGCAGGAAGCCGCGGACCGTTCCCATGGCGGCCTTCGGACGCGCAGGGCCGCTCGGTGCCGGGTCGCCGGGCTTCCCGGGGCGGTGGCCGGTCCCGTCCTGCCCGTCGTTCTCCTCGAGGCGGGGTCTGCCGGGCGCCGTGTCCCGGCTCCCGGCTCCGGGCAAGACCCCGCCGTGCGTCAGTAGGCGCCGTGCACGTTGTCGATCGAGCCGTAGCGGGACGCGGCGTAGTTCGACGCGGCCACGATGTTGGCCACCGGGTCGTACGGGTCGTGCGCCGTGCCCTGCACGTGGTATGCGCGGAAGGTCGGGTCGATGACCTGGAGCAGGCCCTTCGACGGGATGCCGGCCTTGGCGTTGCTGTCCCAGTTGTTGATCGCACCCGGGTTGCCCGCCGACTCGCGCATCACGTTCCGGAGGATCCCGTTGTAGCTGCCGGGTATCCCGCGCTCGCGCATGATGTCGAGGGACTGGCGGATCCAGCCGTCGAGATTGCTGCCGTGCGGCCGGGCTGCCGCCGGGGCGGCTGCGGCGGCGGCCGCCCCGCCGCGGGCAGCGGTGCGCTGCTGGGTACCGGCCTGCGCCTTCGCGTGACCGGTCCCGGAGGTTGCGGCCTCGGCACCCTTGGCGGACTGGCCCCCCGGGATCGTCAGGACCGTGTCGCGGTGGATCGTGTTCGGGTTCGGGCCGATCTTCTGCTTGTTGGCCGCGTAGAGCCGCTGCCATGACACGTGCGTCGTCCGTGCGATCCCCTCGAGGGTCTCGCCGGACCTGACCACGTGCGTGCGGTGCCCGGACTTGGCCTTCGCGGTGGCCTTGGCCGTGGCGTTCGTCTTGGCGGTGGTGCCGGGTGCCTTCGACGCCTTGGCCGGCGCCTCTTGGTGCGCGCTCGCCGCGGCGGCCTTGGCGGCGGGGTTCTCGGACGGCGTGGCGGCGTTGACGGTCCCCACGGCGATGACGGGCAGGGCGATACCGGTGCCCGCGGCGGCGAGTCGTCGCATGAGCGCGCTGTTCTTGGGGCGTCGGTGCTTTCCGATGGACGGCATACGTGTTCCTCTCAGTCGCCGGCGGCTCCGGCCCACACGGACCGGACCGGCAGCCCGGTCAGGAGTGACCGGAATGCCCGGTCTGTACTGGTGAGGGAGACCGTAGGCAAGGCGAAGTGCGGCAACAAGGGCCCGACTTGGGGTGCCGCCGCCCCAAGGGGCAGGCGCTCGGGAAGTGCGCGGCCCGGGATCTGCGGACCGCCCGCGGAGCCTGTTGCTGCTACTGGGCCCGTATCGAGGGCCCCTCCCGGCGCATCGCACAAGCGATGTGACGGGGCTCACAGTCCGATGGGTGGGGCCGGGTCCCCTGACAGGAGGAGGCGGAACCCGCCCATATAGGGGAGCCCCGAGGCGCCCCGGACTCGGCGGTGGGCTGCGGACGCGTCACCCGTCCGTCCGGACGGTACGTCTAGGTCCTACGGAGTCGGGGACGTCCACCCAGTCCGTACCCGGATGCGGGAGGGCGGGCGGGGAAGGAGGCGAAACACTCACTGCTCACTCAGTAAGGATGGAACAGATGAGTCTTCCCAAGATCGTTCTCGTGCACGGGGCCTTCGCCGACGGGTCCAGCTGGAGCGGCGTGGTGCGCAACCTCCAGGACGCCGGCTACGAAGTGAGCGCCCCGGCCAACCCCTTGCGCGGCCTGGCCCGTGACTCGGCCTACCTCGCCGCGTTCCTGAAGACGGTCGAGGGCCCGGTCGTCCTGGTCGGCCACTCCTACGGCGGCGAGGTCATCACCAACGCCGCGGAAGGCCTCGACCACGTGCGCGCCCTGGTCTACATCGCGGCGATCGCCCCGGAGGCGGGCGAGAGCGCGAACGATGTCCTGGGCCGGTTCCCGGGCAGCGAGCTGCCCGAGGCGCTGAACGCGGTGCCCTACGCCGACGTGGCGGGCGGAGAGGGCGCCGACCTCTACATCAAGCCGGAGTCCTTCCGCCCGGTGTTCGCCGCGGATGTCGACCCCGCCACCACCGCAGTGCTGGCCTCGGTCCAGCGCCCCGTGGCTGCGGCCAGCCTGTCCGACACCAGCGCGGGGGCGGCCTGGAAGGACGTTTCCTCCTGGTACCTCGTCGCCACGCAGGACCGGGCCATTCCCGCCGACGCGCAGCGGTTCATGGCCCAGCGGGCCGGCGCGTGCACCGTGGAGGTCGACGCCTCGCACGCGGTGGCGGTATCGCGTCCGGACGAGGTCGCCGACCTCGTCATGACCGCCGCGAAGGCCGTCGGGTAGCTGGGGAGCCGGGGACGCACAGTACGGCCAGCACGGCGGCCGTCAGGTACGCGGCCGCGCCGATGGCCATGCTGACGCGTACGCCGGTGGTGAAGTCGGAGGCCGAGGCCAGCAGCGAGCCGCCCAGCGCCACCCCCGCCGCACTGCCGATCTGCCGCGTGGTGTTGAAGAGCGCCGAGGCGGTGCCGGCGTGGGTGTCCGGCGCCGCGGCCATCACCGTCGACGTGGCTCCGGTGAGGGCGAACGACGTGCCGAAGCCCGTGGCCATCAGCGGCACCACCAGCAGCAGGTAAGGCGGCCGCGCCCCGGCTGCAACCCAGCCGGCGAGGCCGGCGGCCCCCAGGAGCATGCCCGTGATCACCAGCGGGCGGTGACCGGTGCGGGAGGCGAGCCGGCCCGAGAGCGCCGAGGCGAACATCGACATCGCGACTGCCGGGAAAAGGGCGAGGCCGGTGCGCAGGGCGCTCATGCCCCGCTCGTGCTGGAAGTAGAGGCTGGCGGTGAACACCATGCCGTAGAAGGCGAAGTTGAAGAGCAGGCCGATCGCGGCGCCGCCTGCCAGCGGCCGGGAGCCCAGCAGCCGCAGCGGCAGGGCCGGGGAGCGCGCCAGGTGCTCCCGCAGGGCGAACAGGGCGCCCGCCACCGGGCACAGGGCGGCCGCGGCCAGGACCAGAGGCGCCGTCCAGCCCAGCCGCCCGGCTTCATTGAGGGCGGTGGTGAGCAGGGCCACCAGGGCCACGAGCGCGCACTGGGCCGGCCAGTCCACGGAGCGGCCCGGGTTTCGGGGCGAGGCCGGGACATGGCGCAGCGTCAGCAGGATGCACAGCACCCCGACCGGCAGGTTGACGAAGAACACCCAGCGCCAGCCCACCGTGTCGACCAGCAGACCGCCCAGGAGCGGGCCGGCGGACGCGGCGACGCCGGCCATGGACCCCCAGAGCCCAAACGCGCGGGCCCGCTCGGCCGGGGACCGGTAGACGTGCTGGAGGAGCGCGAGCGAGCCGGGCACGATGAGCGCGGCGCCGGCGCCTTCCAGCAGCCGGGCGGCGGTCAGCACGATCACGTCGGGGGCCAGTCCGCACGCCGCGGATGCGGCACTGAAGACCACGACCCCGGCGCAGAACACCCGGCGGTTGCCCAGCCGGTCCCCCAGGGCCCCGCCGGTGAGCAGCAGCGCGGCGAAGGTGAGGGTGTAGCCGTTGGCGACCCATTGCACCGCGGTGAGGGAGGCTCCCAGCTCCCGTCCCATCACCGGGACCGCGACGTTGATGGCGGTCACGTCCAGGATGACCATGAAGTATCCCGTGCAGACCGCGAGGAGCGGCAGCAGGCTGCCGCTCCCACCGTGCCGGTGGTCCGTCGCTGCTCCGGCTTCAGGGGACATGACCGCATGCTAGGGCCGGCACCGGAGGCGACACGCGCCCATCCGGCGCGGAGCGTCCATGCGTGGAGTCGGGCGACCGCCAAGGCCGCGCGGGAGGCTCCTCCGCCTTCCCGCGCAGATTGTTTCGACGCTTCGCCCGCCCGGGGTGCGCGTCAGGCCCAGAAGCTGTCCTCGGCGGCCTGGTCCTCGGAGAACAGCCAGACCTCCGCGATGCGGCCGCCTTCGATCAGCATGAGGTCGGCCCCGTGCATGGCGAGCGGCTTGTGGTCCGGGCGCTCCGCGCTGAAGTGAACCGTCGCGGCGACCAGGGGGCCGTTGACCATGACGTCGCGCGCGACGAGCCGGAACGTGCCCTGACTGCGTCCCACGAATTCACCGAACAGCCCGAGGACCTCGGACCGGCCCCGATAGGTGCCCGAGAGCGCTCCCGCGCCGGGCTGGTGCCACACGATGTCGTCGGCGAGCAGAGTGCTGAGCCGCTCCATGTCACCGCCGGTGAGGCTGTCGTAGTAGGCCTGGAAGACCGCTGCCGGGTCCGTCTGCGTCATCGTGACTCCTTGTTTCTGCTTTCCGGGACACAGGACACCGGACACCGGCAGACCTGGACACCCGGCCCGTCCGGACGTCCGGGCCGCGCTCATGTTCAGCGGTCCGCATCCGGTTCCGGGACCTCCTTCCGGCCGGTGTGAAGGAGTAGTCCGCCCGGCCGCGGGCTGCCGGCCGCGCGGGGCGCGCCCGCCCGCTCCACCGGCGCCGTCCCCCGGTCGGTGGAGGGGCCCACCTTCCTCGACCCCTACGGTGACCGTGCCGCTGTCGCCGGGGTTCAGGAAGGAGGGCCTGTCGTGCTGTGGGGAACCCAACACCTCCACGCCTTCGCGCTTGCCGCGCTGTTGTTCGTCCTGCTCCCGGGGCCCAGTTCGCTGGGCACCCTGACGGCGGCCGCCCAGGACGGCCGCCGGGCCGGACTGCGCTGCACGCTCGGCGTGCTCGCGGGCGAGGTCACGCTGATGGCACTGACCGTGCTGGGAGCCGCCCACCTGATCCGGGCCGACCCCCAGGTCGTCGCCTGGGTACGCGGACTGGGCGCGGTGTACATCGCCTGGCTCGGCCTCGGCATGCTGCGCACGGCGCTCCGGTCACCGCCGGGCGCGAAGCCGGGGGAGCCCGGCCGCGATGTGCACGGGAGCACGGCGCCGGGACCGGCCGGGACGCGTCGGTCGTACGTCGTCACGGTGTTCAATCCGAAGCTCATCGTGTTCTTCCTGACCTCCTTCCTCCAGTTCGCGGATCCGTCGGCGGTCCACCCCCACCTGGCGTTCGTCGTCCTGGGCGGCACCTACGAGCTGATCAGCGCGAGCTACCTGACGTGCCTGGTGCTGGCCGCCGCGCGGATCGGGCGCGCGGTCGGCGGCCGCCCCCGGCTCACGGCCGGGCTCCAAGGTGCGGCCGGGGTCCTGTTCCTCGGCTTCGGCGCGGCTCTGGCCATGGGCCTGTAGGGCTCACCGGCCCCCGGCTCCCCCACCGGACTCCTCCGGCAGGGGGACCCCTTCTCCTGCGGGCCGGTCTACAAAGGGGACGGGTCGCGCCCGGCCCCGAACCTCCCTCTGCCGGTCCAGGCACCGGCGGCACATCCCCTCAGGAGAGCAACCGTGCCACGTGTCCTCAGCCCGTCCAGGGCTCCCAGCGCGAACCAGTCCGCCCCCCATCTCAAGCGCGCCGTCCTGATCGCCGCCGCGGCGGCGATGGGCGGCTTCCTGTTCGGCTACGACAGCTCCGTCATCAACGGCGCCGTCGAGGCCATCCGGGACCGCTACGACATCGGTTCCGCGCCCCTCGCCCAGGTGATCGCCGCCGCGCTGATCGGCTGTGCGCTCGGCGCCGCCACCGCTGGCCGCCTCGCCGACCGGATCGGCCGTATCCGCTGCATGCAGATCGCCGCGGTCCTCTTCACCGCCAGCGCCGTGGGCTCGGCACTGCCGTTCGCGCTGTGGGACCTGGCGATGTGGCGGGTGATCGGCGGCTTCGCCATCGGAGTGGCCTCCGTGATCGGCCCCGCGTACATCGCCGAGGTCTCCCCGCCGGCCTACCGCGGCCGACTGGCCTCCTTCCAGCAGGCCGCGATCGTCATCGGCATCGCCGTCTCCCAACTCGTCAACTGGGGCATCCTGCACCTCGCCGGCGGTGAGCAGCGCGGCATGATCGGCGGGCTGGAGGCCTGGCAGTGGATGCTCGGCGTGATGGTGGTCCCGGCCGCGCTCTACGGCCTGATGTCCTTCGTGATACCCGAGTCCCCGCGGTTCCTGATCTCCATGGGCCGCACCGACGAGGCCAAGAAGGTGCTCGCCGAGGTCGAGGGCACCTATACCGACCTCGACGCGCGCGTCGAGGACATCCGCGCCGCGATGCACTCCGAGGTCAAGTCCACCTTCAAGGATCTGCTCGGGGGCCGCGCCGGACTGCTGCCCATCGTCTGGATCGGCATCGGCCTGTCGGTCTTCCAGCAGCTCGTCGGCATCAACGTGATCTTCTACTACAGCTCCTCGCTGTGGCAGTCCGTCGGCATCGACCCGGCCGGCTCGTTCCTGTACTCCTTCACCACCTCGATCATCAACATCATCGGCACGGTGATCGCGATGATCTTCGTGGACCGGATCGGCCGCAAGCCGCTCGCCCTGATCGGCTCCGTCGGCATGGCCCTCTCCCTCGGCGTCGCCGCATGGGCCTTCTCCCAGCGCACCGGTGACGGGTCGTCGATCCACCTGGCCGGCGGGACGGCCCTTGCGGCGCTGATCGCCGCGCACGCCTTCGTGCTCTTCTTCGCGCTCTCCTGGGGCGTGGTGGTCTGGGTCCTGCTCGGCGAGATGTTCCCCCAGCGGATCCGGGTGGCGGCGCTCGGCGTGGCCGCGGCGGTCCAGTGGCTGGCCAACTGGGTCATCACGGTCAGCTTCCCGAACCTGTCCGAATGGAACCTGTCCGGTGCGTACGTGATCTACGCCTGCTTCGCCGCCCTGTCGATCCCGTTCGTCCTCAAGTGGGTGCCGGAGACCAGGGGCAAGGCGCTGGAAGAGATGGGCTGACCGACCGACCGACCGACCGACCGACCGGCCGGAGCCCGGCCCCGCGGCCGCCCTTCGCCGCCAGGCCCGCGGTGGCGGACCGCCCGGGCCGCACCGGCGGGTCAGCGGGTCAGCGGCCGCCGGCCCCCGGCCGCACCGGCAGTTCGACGACCACCGCCGTTCCGTGCGGCTCCACGCCGTCCAGGCTGAACCGGCCACCCATCCCCTCCGCCCTGACCCGCTGCGAAGACACCCCGATGTGGCCCTCCCGGGCCTTGGCTGCCAACTGGTTCCGCGTGACGCCCTTGCCGTCGTCGGTGACCTCGAGCCGCACCCGCTCCTCGGTCGCCTCCAGCCGAACCCGTACCCGTGTCGCCCCGGCGTGTTTGACGATGTTGGAAAGGAACTCGCCGGCGGCGCGGAAGACCAGCTGGTCCACGGGGGTGGGGCCGAGCGTCCGGCAGGAGAAGTCGAGCTCGAAGCCGCCCCTGAGGGCCCCCTCCTCGAAGAGCGAACGCAGGGAGTGTTCCAGACCGGCCAGTTCCACCTGGTCGGGGTGGAGCTCGGTCACCGAGGAACGGAGCTGGCGTGCGGCATCGGCGAGCGCGGTCTCCAGCCGGGCGAGGGAGTCCGCGGTGTCCTCTCCCGGCTCGGCCTGGCCGATCTCCTCCGCGTCCAGCCTGGCGGCCAGCACGCTCTGGAGGGCGCCGTCGTGGAGGACCTCCGAGATCTTGCGCCGTTCGTCCTCCTCCAGGGTGATCACACGGCTGAGCAGCACGGAGCGGTGCTGCACGAGGGCGGCGATGGTGGAGACCCGGGAACGCTGGACGGCGGACAGAAGCACGCAGCACAGCGACACGATCGCGATGAAACAGGCGTGGGTGATGAGGTACGTCCAGTTGGGTGCGGGGGCGGCGATGACCGCCGCCCCGATGTACACGGCGACCGAGGCGATGCCCGCGAGGACGGTGACGTACGGCACGATCTGGAAGGCGACGACGATGGGCACGACGAAGTAGAGGTCGTCGAAGAGGGTGATGTAGTTCGACGTGTCCTTGGGGAAACCGCCGGAGAGGACCAGGACCGTGGTCATCGCGGTGAGGTCGAGGACCATCGGCCAGAGAGCGGCCCGGAAGGGCGTCATCCCGTCCCAATGCAGGGTCAGGATGGTCAGGTTGACCGCCACGTAGGACCACATGATCGCGTAGACGAGCGCGGGGTGGTCCCGCGGCGGGAAGACGGTCATGTTCATGATGAACAGGGACAGTGTGATCCCGATCCGCACGCTGCTCTGGATGCGCAGGGCGAGCGATGAGTTGTCGCGCATGAGGGTCGCCACCGATGTGCCGGGCGGGACGTCCGGCCGCCGGAAGGACGGCCGTGCGAACCGGACGGAGCCGCCGTTCCACGCCATGTGACCTCCCCGGTCGGGTAGCTTCCATTATCGGCCGCCGGAGCCTTTGCCGCCGGAGGTGCGGCCGCCCGTCCTGCGGGGGACTGGCGCCCGTCAGAGGCTGTAGACGACCCCGACGCCCAGTGCCACGCACAGGCTCTGGAAGATCCAGAAGCGGACGACGACCAGTCCTTCGCCCCATCCCTTGAGCTCGAAGTGGTGCTGGAGCGGAGCCATGCGGA
This sequence comes from Streptomyces sp. NPDC006487, assembly GCF_042870555.1. NCBI lineage: Bacteria > Bacillati > Actinomycetota > Actinomycetes > Kitasatosporales > Streptomycetaceae > Streptomyces > Streptomyces sp. NPDC006487. Next base: position 11,201 of record NZ_JBIAHN010000034.1, on the reverse strand, counting down.
AGATGCGCTTTCCGCCGGAGAGTTTGAAGTAGCCCACCTGGGTCACGACGGAGAGGGTGACCACGACGAACAGCGCACCCATGAGTGGCAGCAGCAGCTGGGTACGGGACAGGATGGCGAGGCCTGCCAGGGCGCCGCCGAGTGCGAAAGAGCCCGTGTCCCCCATGAAGATCTTCGCGGGCGCCGTGTTCCACCACAGGAAGCCGAATACGGCTCCCGTGAGGGACGCGGCGACGACGGCGAGGTCCAGTGGGTCGCGGACCTCGTAGCAGCCGGCGCCGGGCGCGGTCGAGCACGGGAAGTCGTTCTGCCACACGCCGATGAAGGTGTACGCGCCCAGCACCATCACGGTGGCCCCGGCGGCGAGCCCGTCCAGGCCGTCGGTCAGGTTCACTCCGTTGGAGGTGCCGGAGATGATGAGGTAGGCCCAGGCGACGAAGAGCACGGGGCCCAGCGACCAGCCGAAATCCCGGACGAAGGAGATGCTGGGGGAGCCCGGGGTGAGGCCGTGCTCATTGGCGAACTGCAGTGCGAGCACGCCGAACACGACGGCGACCGCGCACTGGCCCGCCATCTTGGCCCTCGGCCGCAGTCCCAGGGACCTCTTCTTGGAGATCTTGATGAAGTCGTCGAGGAAGCCGATGAGTCCGAGCCCGAGCATGAGCATCAGGACGAGTAGCCCGGAGGCGGTGGGCCCGGTGCCGGTGAGCACCTTCGCCAGTCCGTAGGCGAGCACGGCGGCGAGTACGAAGGCGATCCCGCCCATGGTGGGCGTGCCCTTCTTGCGCTGGTGGGTCGTGGGGCCGTCGTCGCGGATGATCTGTCCGTATCCGTGTCGGGCGAGGATCCGGATCAGTGCTGGGGTGCCGACCACTGACAGGAGGAGGCCCAGGCCGGTGGCGATGACGAGCTGGTTCACCGGGCCTCTGCCTCCGCCCGGCGGGTCCGGTCGGCCTGGATCTCCCGGCAGAAGAGGGCCTGCCGGTCGACCGCGGCCGGACTCCGGTCCCCGGGCCCCGCGTCGAGCTTCGTGAAGCACTCGTGCGTCCCGCGCGAAGGGCCGGGCCGTACGGCATGGCCGCCGAGCCTCGTCAAGAGGTCGAGTGCCCCGCGCGCGGACGAGGTGGGCGTGGGGCGGCCGCGGGTGCCGCTGATGTCTGAGCTGGTCACGATCGTTCCTTCCTGCGTGTCAGAGACGAATCCTGGTCGGCCGTTGCCCAACGCCACGCTAAGTCCGGCTGTGCGGAAGCACTTTTGTGGCGGACGCGGCACGGTCCGCCCCGGCCCTCCGATCGGGGGAGGGCCGGGCCGCCCGCTCTCCGGACGATGGGCAGAGACGAACGATCACGGCAGGGAGGACCGCGATGACCCTTCGTACATGGTGGCGCCGGCGCAGCGGCCCGGTCCCGCCCCCCGCGGAGCGGGACCGCCGCGAGGCGGCGCTGGAGGCGGCAGCCGACTGGTGCGTCACTCGCGCCTACCACGGCGGGTACTCCGGAGTCCCGTACGAGGTGACCGTCGCCGACGTGCAGCGCTGCGCCGACCAGGACTTCGGCCTCCCCCGCGCGCCCGCCCGACAGGCCGCCGCGGCCATCCGCGAGCGCCTGTACGCCAGGGGCCGCAGGACGGGCCTGCGGACCGATGCCTTCGACCGGAGGTACTGCGCGCACGGACCGGACCGGCCGGCCGCCACAGGTGGCACGTCCGGGGCCGGTGGCGCGTCCGGAGGGTGACGCTGCGTCATGTGACGATGGGGGCATGAGGACACCGCCCCCGCGAACGGGCCGGCTGCGCCTGTTCGCCCCCGTACCCGGAAGCCGGCCCGCATCCGTCGCCGGTCTCGTCAACGGCGTCGCGGTCGGCCTGCCCCTCCTGGCCGGTATCGCGGCCGGGGACCCGGGGGCCGGTGCCTGGGCCTGTCTGGGCGGGTACCTCTCGGCCTTCACCAACAAGGGCGGCCCCCGCGGCCGGCGCACGCTCCGCCTGGTCACCGCGGCCGCCGTCAACACGGCCGCCTTCGCCGTCGGCGAGCTGGTCACGCACCTGTTCCCGCTCGCCCTGCTCCTGCTGGCGGCCCTGGTCCTCCTCGCGAGCCTGGGCGACGCCGTCCACCCCTTGGCCGGTCGCCTCGGCACCATGCCGGCCACGGCACTGCTGTCCGGCGCCGGCAGCGCCGCCGCGGGACCCGCGGATCCGGGGCGCACCGCCCTGCTCGTCCTGTGCGGAGGGATCTGGTACGCCGTCGCCACGGCCGTGCTCACCCCGGCGCCGCGGCTGCGCGAGGTCCTGGGCACCGTCGGAGAGCCCTTCCGGGAAATCGGTCGGCACCTGGCCCGCATCGCCGACGGCACGGCCACGACCGCGGACGAACACGCGCGGACCGCCGCCGCGCTCGCCCGGGCCGACGCCGTCGTACGGTCCCTGCGCGGCCAGGGCGGCGACGAGCGGATGGCCGCGCTCCTCGCCCCCCTCGTGCGCCACGCCGCAGCCCTGGCCGACCTGACCGAGGCGGCGGCGGCCGCCGGCGCCGGCCCGCCGCGGTCCGGGCCCGCCTTCACCGCCGCGGCGGGCGCCCTGGCCGACAGGATCGGCCGGACGGCCGCACTCCCCGCGCACCGGCCCGGCCGTGCGCCGTCCGGCCCGGACCCCCGCAGCGCGCTCGCGGAACTCGACGCCGCCTGCGACGCCCTGCGCGCGCGGGCCGCCGCCGGCCGGGAGCCCTACCCGGTGGTCGCCCGGGCCGCACATGGGCGCCGGCTCCTGGCGCGCATCGCGGACGAGGCCGATCTCGCGCACGCGGCGGCCGCGGACCTGCCCGTGAGCCCGCGCGCCCGGGTCCGTCCCGCCCCCGTCCCGGGCCCCGCCACCGACCGGGCCCGGCCGGTGCCCGGCTCCGCCGCCCTGCGCCACGCGGCGCGGGTCACCGCGGTCGCCTGCGCCGTCTTCACCTTGGTGTGCGCCCTCGGCCTGCCGCACGGGGAATGGGCGACCCTCGCCGTGCTCCGCGTGCTGCGCCCCCGGTACGCCGACACACTCGAACGGGTCGGCCAGCGCATCGCCGGGAACCTGATCGGCGGTACCTGCGCCGCCCTCCTCATCGCGGGGATCCACCAGCCCGTCGCCCTCGCGGCCGTGGTGTTCGCGGTCATCACCCTCGGCTTCACCCTGCGCCCCGTGAACTACGCCTTCTGGGTCGTCTTCGGCACCCCGCTGGTACTGCTCATCGGGGACGTCTCCGAGCCGGGGGACTGGCGCACGGCCGCGGTCCGGATCGCCATGACCCTGCTCGGCAGCGCCGCGGCCCTGGTCGGCGGCTACCTGCTCTGGCCGACCTGGGAGCAGGGGCGCCTCGCCGCACGGACCGAGCGGGCCACGGCCGCCACCACCGCCTATCTGGACGAGGTGCTCCGCCGCCTCGTCCCCCGGACCGTGCCGGGCACGACCCCACGGGGACCCGCTCGTACCGCCGCCGACCGGGCCCTGGCCGAGCTCCGCGACGCCGAGCGGGCCACTCGTCGCGAGCCCGGCCACGACCGGGCCGCCGCCGACCGGGCGGGGGCCGTCGCCGACACCCTGTACGCGCTCACCTCGAGCCTCGGGGCCCTGGCCGCTCAGCCCGCGCCCGCGGCTCGGGGCAGAGGCATCCCCGCACTCGCCGATTACGCGGCCCACGCCGGCGCGGCCCTGACGGCCCGCACGGCGCAGGAGCACGAGATGCAGGACCGGGCCCTCGCCGGGGCGCTCGACGAGATGCACCTGTACGTGGAGGAGCTCCACGCCCGGCGGCAACGGGAACTGGCCGCCGGCCGTGCCGGAGAGGAGACCGGTACCCGCGCCGCGATCCGCGAGGACGGGCCTGTCGTCGACCTGCTCGCCGTGATCGCCCGCCGCGTAGGGGCCGCCGCGGCGGCCCGTCAGGGGCTGACGGAGTCGAGGGCGGCGTAGGCGACCAGGTTGTCCCGGTGGCAGCCGCCCGCCGGGCCGGCCGGGACGGGGCTGGTCCGGCGCAGCTGCCGGTGCGCTCGTGGCCCCGTACACGGCCTGGGAGGGCTGCGTTTCCGGCGGAGTCCTCCGATGGGAGGGCGGCCGGAACGCCGCGAGGCACCCCCTTCGCCGGAGGCCCTCACCCGGTCATGGACGTAGCGCAGGACCGGCCCCCGGTGGATGCGCGATGGTGAAGGGCCCGGCGGTATGTGCCGGAGAACCGGTGTGCGGCCGGGGCGGCGCGGAGTCACCCGCCCTCCTCCACCGGTCGGGGGAAGACGGCCGTCGCGCCGCGGCGGATGCTGGAGATCTCGTTCCACCGCTCGAACCGGAGGCCCGGATGCTCTCCTCGCACGTTGCACGCGTTCTCCACCCGGCCCGGGGCGCAGCCGCCCGTCGCGCCGGCCGCCGACCCCGGGGCCGCGGAGTACGGGAACGCCCCGTACGCCCCCACCGCCCGGCACCTCGCCAAGGGCGCCGCCCCCGAACCGATCACCCTGCACGCCGAAGGCATTTCCGAGGTCCTGATGCGGCGGATCGTCCTCCCCGTCGGCGCCGCCACGGGGTGGCACTACCACCCAGGGGACCTGCTTGCGGTCGTCGAGCAGGGCGAGCTGACCCACACCGACGTCCACGGCAGGACCGACCGGTACGGCCCGGGAGACGCCTTCCTGGAGCCCCGCGGCTCCGAACGCGTGCACGAGGGGCGCAGCACCGGTGCGGACGACGTCGTCCTGCACGTGACGTACCTGAACCCTTCCGCAGGGCTGCTGGCCGTGCCGGTCGGCTGAGGACCGGAACCGAGGAGAAGTGAACCCATGTCCAAATACCTGATCCACGTCACCTACACGGGCGAGGGCCTCAAGGGCCTGATCGCCGAAGGCGGTTCGGGGCGCGAGCGCGCCGTGGAAGAGACGCTCGCGTCCGTCGGCGGCACACTCGACTGGATGTACTTCGCGTTGGGACACGAGGACCTGTACTGCGTGGTCGACGTCCCCGACCAGACCGATATGGCCGCCGTGGCGATGGCCGCGCGTTCCTCCGGGGCGGTCCAGTCGTGGGCGGTCCCGCTCCTCAGCGTCTCGGAGATGGACGAGGCGGCCAGGAAGACGGTCTCCTTCCGGGGCCCCGGCGCCTGACCCGGTCCCGCCCTCTTGGCGGGGCGTCGGCCGGTGCATACGGTTACCCCCCCCCGGTAGTCGAGGGCCGGAGCCCCGCACCGTCCATTCGAGGGGGGCCCGTGACCGACCATGCCCGCGCAGCCATCGAACATCTGTGCGATGCGAGCCGGTTCCAGTGGTACGCCGTACCCCTCCTGCTCCTGGTCCTGTACGTGTACGCGGCGGAGGTGCAGCGGCGGAACCGGAACGTCTTCTTCGCGGGCCTGGCGCTCTGGGGCATGGACTGGTTCAACGAGGTCTGGAATGCGCTCGTGTTCCACTGCACCGAACGCGCGCCGGTATGGGGGGCGAGCGGGCCGAGCGCGTACCGGATCCCGGTCGGTCTCAACATCGAGATCTGCCCGATGTTCGCCGTCATGGGGGTGGCGGCCGCCAAGCTCCTGCCCCCCAAGGGCCTGCGGATCCTCGGGGGATCCTCGGGACGCCCAACAGACCCGTGTTCGTCCTGGCGAACTCGGCTGGCTGTAGCCGGAGGAGCCGCCTCGGCGGGATGTTGGCCGGCTCGCCGGTGCTGTTCCGCGCCGACGGCATCGGCGTGAGCCGGCTCGGCCCGCTTCCCCCGACGCTGATGCCCGCGCTGCTCGAACTGCCCGACGCGGTGTTCCGGCAAGTGGCCCGGGCTGCCCTGAGGGCCGATGCCCGGGCCTGCTCGACGATGTGGGAGGACCCGCAACGGGGCCGGCCCACCGAGGTCGACAGCTTCCGGGTCGAGGTGACGGCCCTGGCCGCCCGGCGCGGCCTGGCCGCCCCGGCCAACGAGGCCCTCACGGCACTGGTCCACGAGACGCAGGCCGCGGAATCGGCCGACCGCCGGACGTGGAGCGGCCCCGAACCACTGGCGCCACTGGACGGCCGACGGCTGAACGGTCAGTAGGGGCCGTTCACGTTGTCGATCGAACCGTAGCGCTTCGCCGCATAGTTGCAGGCGGCAGCGATATTGGCCACCGGGTCGAACGGGTCGAATTTGGTGCCCGGGACGTAATGCTCCTTGAAGGTCGGATCGATGACCTGGAGGAGGCCCTGGGAGGGGGTGCCCTTGGCGGCGTTGGAGTCCCAATTGTTGACGGCATTCGGATTGCCCGAAGACTCCCGCATGATGTTGCGGTGGATGCCGTCGTACGACCCGGGGATGCCGTTGGCGGCCATCACGTCCAGCGCCCCCCGGATCCATCCGTCGAGGTTGTCTGCGTACGTCTTCCCCGCCGCCGGCGCCTTGGCCGGTGTCTTGGCGGGAGAAGTGGTGGGCGCCTTGCCCCTCGCCACGTCGACGCGGAGCTTCATGCCCGGCCTGATCAGTGACGGGTTGTCGCCCACGACCGCGCGGTTGGCCCCGTGGAGCTTCTGCCAGCCGCCCGTGACCTTGTGCTTCTCGGCAATGCCGGACAGGGAGTCCCCGGCGACCACGGAGTAGGTGATGTGGCCCTTGGGCGCGGAGGGTGCGGTCGGCGCGGCCAAAGGCTTGCTCGCCCGGGACTTGTTGGGGGCGGCCTCGGCGGCGGTCGCGCCGAGCAGGGGCAGGGCCAGGGCGGCCCCGCCCGTGCCCACGGCGAGAAACTTGCGACTGAGCTGGGAGTTGTTGGGGCGGCGGTGTTTGGCTCTTGCGGGCATGGTGCGTTCCTCATCGGTCCGTTACGGGTCACGCCGGGCGGTGCCACCGAGGCGGCTTCCGACCGGGGGGGCGAGACTGAAACGTATGCGGGGGAGTGGAAACGGATACCTTCCCGCTCCCTAACGCAGCCTTGCCCGCGGCGCTGCGGGCCTCGCCGAGGTGGTACTAGTCCGTACGCATGGCCGTTCGGGTGAGCCGTCCACCCGGGCGTGCACCGAGGATCGGCGCGGGTGCGCCCGCCGCGCCTCCCACAGCACCCCAAGGAGCCCCTCGTGAGCGACGCATTCCCCCTCCACCGCCATTCCCGGCGGCGGCACGCCGCGACCGCGCAGTTCCACCGGTGGTTCCAGCTCTATGAGAGACCCCGGACCGCGGAGCTGGTGGAGCGCCAGCTCCAGCTCTTCGCCGACGACTTCGAGATCCGCACCGCGGACGGCCGCACCGTGGCCACGCGCGACGGCTACCGGGACGGCGTCGCCGCCCTCGACCCGGACGAGCGGCACGCCCACCACGTCGAGCACATCACCGTGTCCGAGGTCGACGAGCATCGGCTGCGCCTGGCGGCCCGGGTCCGCTACGCGCGTCAGGATGCTTCGGGCCGGGTGGCCCGGGCGCTGATCGCCTACGAGGGTGAGCTGATCGGCTCGGTTGATTTCGAGCCCCTGTTCACCCGGCTGGAGATGACCGTGGTGGGGAGGGACGAGGGCGGCGTCTTCGAGGACGCCTATCCCGCCCATCGGTCGCTGTCGCTCGTGCACCGGTTCCTGTCCCTGGTCGAGGCCCCGGAACTCGGAGGCCGCGCCCTCGGAGAGCTCCTGGCCCAGGACGGCGAGCTCGACCTCGTGCTCGGGGCCGCGGCGGTCGGGAGCCGGCGCGAGCTGGCCGACTGGCTGCTGGAGTCGTCCCTGCTCCTCGCGGCGGGCACGAGCCGCCACTCCGTCGAGGACTTCCGTGTCATCGCGGACCACGACGGCCGCTACCACGTCAGGATGGATGTCGACTGGAACGGCGTCACCGCCGACGGCGCCCCCACGGCCGCACGCCTGCCCTACGCGTGGATCCTGAGCGACACGGGGGAGCGGTACTGCCGGCTCGTGTACGCCCGGAACGCACCCTGAGGTCTGGCCGACGCATGGAGGTACACGCGGACGGTCGTCCTGTCCGGGCTCCAGTTGACTTCCCGGTACTTCCTGTCGCCCCGGCAACCCAGACGTCCGGGGCCGGGACACGGAGCACTCCCGGGCAGGCTCCCTTCGGTGAGCCCCTTGCCCCCGGCCTCCGTCTGCCGGGCCCGGCAGACGGAAGCCGGGGAGACCGCCTCAGCGGGCGCCGAGGGTCAGGCCGAGGACGCCGATCCGCATGGTCCGGTCGGTGACCTGTACGTCGGTCGTCGTGAACAGCCGCCCGCCGAGGGTGCCCATGAGGAACGTCCGCACTTCCTCGGGCTGCTGCAAGAGCGTCAACCAGACGGGCCTGGGCACTTCCACGGCGCCGGTGTAGGCGCGGGGTGTCCCGTCGAGCCCGTCGGCGCGCGGGAACTGGCGCAGCGCGTCCACGGTGTGCAGCACCAGCTGCACGCTCGCCCCGCTCTTGAACCGCACGGTCAGGGGCGTCGTACCGGTGGCCACGTTGAAGTGGTCCACGCTCACCGTCCGGTCCGCCTGCCCGGCGCTGTACGAGTAGGGCGAGGCCGGGGCCAGGGTCGAGGTCGACCGGTCCCCGGGCGGATTGGACACCAGCGGCCGCCGGAGCGGCTGGTCGGTGGGCGTGAACGACCACCGGATCCCGGCGATGCCCTTCGTCCAGAGGCCCGTACGGCCGGAGCGCACGGGAGCGTCCGCTCCGCCACAGATGCTCCCGGGGCGCTCACCAGCGCCCCGGCGGCGAGCAGGGCGAGGGCGAGAGGGGTGGCCCGGCGCCCTCACGGGTTCGTGGTCAAACCGTCCTCCAATCCGGCGCCCACGTAGGGCGCGCGTACCGAACGTCCTGCCGCAGTGGTGCTCTTGCCGCGGCCGGCACGATGGTGCTACCCGAGGGCCCCGGGGTCGATCCACCGAACGGCTCGCCGGTGGGCCGGACCCGCGGGCCCGGCGTGATCCAGGAAGGGCGGTCTACGCCTGAAGGACCCCGCAGGGGCACCGTTCGGTGGATGCCGGACCGGCCCGCTCCCCTCCTAGGCTGGCCGGCGTCGGAGCAAACAGTCATCATGGAGCACACATTGGTCGAGGTCAGCGGTCCGTGCGACGGTCGATTCGGGTCTGTACGGGCAGCCTTGGAAGAGCAGTTGAGGTCCGGGGAAGAGTTGGGGGCGTCCCTGTACGTCGACGTGGACGGCGAGGCCGTCGTGGACATCTGGGGAGGGTACCGGGACGAGTCCCGAACCGTGCCCTGGACCAGGGACACCCTGACCAACGTGTGGTCGACGACGAAAGCCGTCACGACCCTTGCCGCACTGGTCCTGGTGGACCGGGGGTTGCTCGACGTGGACGCGCCGGTGCGGACCTACTGGCCGGAGTTCGCGGCGAACGGCAAGGAATCCGTCCTCGTACGCCACGTCCTGTCGCACACCTCCGGTGTCTCCGGCTGGGAGAAGCCCTGTTCGCTGGAGGACATCTACGAGACCGACGCCGCCGCGGCACGCCTGGCGACGCAGGCGCCGTGGTGGGAGCCCGGAACGGCTTCCGGCTACCACGGATTGAACTTCGGGCACCTGGTGGGAGAACTGGTCCGGCGCGTCACCGGGCAGTCACTGCGCTCGTTCGTCGCGACCGAACTGGCCGGCCCGCTCGGCGCGGACTTCCAGATCGGGGCGGACCGGGCGGACTGGCACCGGATCGCGGACCTCGTACCGCCGGCCGTCGATCCCCACGCGCTCGACGCGCTCGACCAGACAAGTCCCATGTACAAGACGCTGACCAGCCCGCTGGCGGGCGGGGACGTGGCGAACACGGCGGGCTGGCGGCTCGCCGAGATCGGTGCCGCCAACGGCCACGGAACCGCGGCGGGCCTCGCCCGCCTGCTGTCCGTCGTATCGCGAGGGGGCGCGGTCGACGGTCTGCGCCTGCTCTCGCCGGAGACGATCGACCTGGCCCTCAAGGAACAGGCCAGCGGCGTCGATCTCGTGATCGGGCTCCCCATGCGCTGGGGAATGGGCTTCGCGCTCCCCGAGGCACACACCTTCCCCTACGTGCCCGAAGGACGGGTCTGCTTCTGGGGCGGATGGGGCGGTTCGATTGTGGTCATGGACCTCGACCGCCGCCTGACCCTGTCCTACACCATGAACAAGATGGGCGGCGGGGTGGTGGGTTCGGAGCGTACGGAGGCGTACGTGTCGGCCCTGTACCGCGCCGTCCGGGAAGCCGGGAACTGACATGACCGGGCGACTGGGCGGATCGGTAGCGCTGGTCACCGGAGCGAGCAGCGGAATCGGCGGGGCGACGGGCCGGGCGCTGGCGGCGCAAGGAGCGGTGGTGGCCCTGCTGGCGCGACGGGCGGACCGGCTGGACGAGCTGGTGAAGGAGATCGAGGCGGAGGGCGGCCGTGCGCTCGCGGTCCCCTGCGACATCACCGACCGCGAAGCGGCCACCGCTGCGGTACGGCGCACGGTCGATACGTTCGGGCGGCTCGACATCGTCGTCAACAACGCGGGCAGCATGCTTCTGGGGGAGTTCGCCGGTGCGCCCGCAGAACTGTCCGACCGCATGGTCGCGATCAACGTCAACGGCCTGCTGAACGTTTCGCGGGCCGCCCTGCCGTACCTCGTCGCGGCGGCGGCAGCGGAAGACGGCCGGGGGGTGGCCGACCTGGTGAACGTCAGCTCCGTGGCGGGACGCAAGGCCGTGGCCGGGGGAGCCGTCTACGCACTCACCAAGTACGGGGTCGTGGGCCTGTCCGAGGGGCTGCGACAGGAACTGGCCGGCCGCCGCGTCCGGGTCACCGTGGTGGAGCCGGGAGCGGTGCAAACGGAGTTGGCCGACCACCTCGCCCCGGAGATCCGGGACCGGATCCTGACGGGGATGGACTACACGCCGATGGATCCGGGCGACGTTGCCGAGGTGATCGTGTTCGCCACCACGAGGGGACGCAACGTCGCGATCAACGAACTGCTCGTCCGGCCGACCGGCCAACTCCTCTGACGGGCGGCTCCTGCGAGCCGCCCGTCAGACACCCCGGTGGGGGGGGGGGGGGGGGGGGGGGGGGGGGGGGCCGCGCGCCCCCCCCCCCCCCCCCCCCCGCGCGCCCGGCCCCCCCCCCCCCCCGCCGCGGGGGGGGGGGGGGGGGCCGGCGGGGGGGCGCGGCCCCGCCCCCCCCGGCCCCCCCGCCCCCCCCCCGCCCCGCGCCCCCCCCCCCCCGCCCCCCCCGCCCCCCCCGCCGGCCCCCCCCCCCCCCCCCCCCACACCCCTTCCCCTACGTGCCCGAAGGACGGG
>NZ_JBIAHN010000033.1:0-44208 GCF_042870555.1 Streptomyces sp. NPDC006487 | reverse complement strand
ACCCCCCCCCCCCCCCCCCCCCCCCCCCCCCCCCCCCCCCCCCCCACCCCCCCCCCCCCGGCGCCCCCCCCACCCGCGGCCCCCCCGGGGCCCGGCCCGGCCCGGGGGGCCCCCGGCGGTTGTCCGGGCCGACCGGGGAGGTCGGCCGGTCAGGCCCGGCCGCGGATCGGGCGCCGGCGGCGCATCACGTGGGCACCGGCACCGAGGGCCGCCGCGCCGACGAGGCTCGCGCCGATGGCGGTCTCGGTGGTGGACGGGCCGAGGGAGCCGCCGATGCCGCCCTGGGCGCCACGGCCGTCCAGGATCGTGAAGCGGTGCGTGGCGACCAGGCTGTTGTCGTGGCACTTGACCGACAGCGTCTGGTGCCCGGGAGATGCGTGGTTGAAGATCCGGACGGTCGCGAAGCCGATGGAGCCTGCCGACAGGTTCGTCTGCGGAAAGTTGCCGTGCGAGAAGACGATGCCGCCGTGGCCGCAACCGGCCGCGCTGACCTGCATCGTGGAGCCCTGGTGCACGGAGTACGGGTTGACCGTGACATTGCTCGGCCCGCCGTTTCCTCCCGAGGGCGGACCGCCCGCAGGGTTCGCGGAGGCGAATGGGGCACTGAGGGCGATGGCGGCGCAAGTGGCCGCCGCGGTCACGGTAAGAGCGCGGAGAACACGCATGGTGGAACCTCCAGCGGGAAGCGCCCCGGAGCGGTGGCCCGGGCAGATCGACGAGAACGCCTCCCATCACGAACCCTCGGCTCGGTCCGCAACCAGCGCATTTCCACCTTTGGGCCGCAAGGTTGAGCGACACGCCGAAGCGCGGACGCGTTTGCTGACGGATCCGCAGGTCACGACCCGTCAGGCATTTATGTGACGATTACCTGGATGGCCGCACCCCTTCCGGCCCCACCACCCGTTCGCCCTTCCCCGATCGCCGTCCCGCACGCACCGCCTTAGCGTGCGTGAAGTAGGGCGTGAAGGGGTGGGACAAGAACGCGGGTCGGGACCCCCGCGTCGGGAAGGGAGAACCATGCTCGAGGACGAGAGTGAGAGGCCACCGAGGAGACGCTCCCCCTGGGGTGCGATCGCGCTGGTCATGCTCACCGGCCTCGCCATGATGCGCAACGGAGCCGAGGCCGGCGACGGACCTCCGCAGCCGGCCGCCGCCGCCGCGGTCAGCGCACCGGCCGGGTCGGCGGTCGGGCCACAGGCCGACCAGGCACCCTCGGAGCCGCCCGTGCCGCCGCCGGACATGGAGGCGCTGGACCACTCGTCGGTACAGCGCATCCGGATCCCGTCGATCAGCGTGGACGCACCGGTGATGACGGTCGGGCTGGACGCGCAGGGCTGGATCGACGCGCCGCCCCCGCAGGACAAGAACCTGGCCGGCTGGTACCTCAACGGCATCTCGCCGGGCCAGCAGGGTTCGGCGGTGATCGTGGGCCACGTGGACAACGCGCAGGGCCCCGCGGTCTTCTACGGACTGGGCTCGGTCCAGAAGGGCAGCCGCATCGAGGTGGCGCGCTACGACGGCCGCACGGCGGTGTTCGAGGTGTACGGCGTGGAGGTCTTCTCCAAGAGCACCTTCCCCGGATCCCGGGTCTACGGGGACACCGGGCACCCGGAGCTCCGGGTGATCACCTGCGGCGGCGGCTATTCCAAGGGGCGCGGCTACGACGGCAACGTCGTCGTGTTCGCGCGGATGGTGGAGGCCCGCTGACCCGCCCACCCCCGCGCGGCGGCGGACATCGCCGCCGCCGCGCGGATGGTGGGGGCCCTCAGCGCGGCGGCAGTTCCGGCAGCGTCATCCGGAATCCCCGTCCGAGCAGTTGCGGCAGGTAGCTCGCCAGCGCCTGCACGCTCTGCGAGCGGTTGCCGCCCGCGTCGTGGTTCAGCACGATCACTCCTGGCGCGGCCTGCTTGAGGACCCGCGACACGATCGTCACGGTGCCCGGCTCCTTCCAGTCCAGGGTGTCCACGGTCCAGGCGAGCGGTTCCATGCCGAGTTCCGCGCCGATCTCGAAGGCGGCCCGGTTCCATGCCCCGTAGGGCGCCCGGAACCACAGCGGAGCCGTGCCGACGGCCTGTTGTACGACCTCGCTGGTGCGGCCGATCTCGGAGGCCATCGCCGGCCGGCTGATCTTGGTGAGCTGCGGATGGGTCCAGGTGTGATTGCCGATGACGTGTCCCTCGGCCACCATCCTGCGCAGCAGGTCCGGGTTGTCCACCGCCATCTCCCCGCAGACGAAGAACATGGCCCGGACTCCGTGGCGCGCGAGGGTGTCCAGGATGGCCGGGGTGTAGCGGGGGTCGGGGCCGTCGTCGAAGGTGAGGGTCATGGCGCTCGCCGACCCACTTCCCCGTTGGGCGCCGGCGGGCAGTTCCAGGATCGGCCGGGTCCGTACGGCGGGCTTCGCGACGGGCACGCGCTCCGGGGCCCCTTCGGAGGTCATCGGCTCGAGCCGGTACGGGGATCCGCGCGGGAACTGCGGCAGTCCGCCGGGGGCTCCGGTGAGGGGGCCGGGCCCCGCGGCTCCACCGGGTGCCGCCCCGGGTCCGGTACCCGCTGCGGGGCCACCCGCGCCCGGTGTCGGCAGATCGGTCTCACCGCCCGTCAGCAGCCCTGCGGCGGCGGCGACTCCGAGGAAGACGGCGGAACGCAGGAGCATGCGTCGCCCTACTGTCGGCTCGTCATTTTTCATTACTACTACGTATCAACGACATCGCCGCAGATGTCGAGAGGCGCGGACGCGGCTCCCGCCGCTCACCCTCTCGGAGTAGTCCTGCCGGTCAGCCCCGCCTCACCAGCGGGAACGGCAGCGTCTCCCGGATCGTCAGACCCGTGAGGAACATGACGAGGCGGTCGACGCCGATGCCCAGTCCCCCGGTCGGCGGCATCGCGTACTCCAGGGCGTCCAGGAAGTCGTTGTCGAGCTCCATCGCCTCCGGATCCCCGCCCACCGCCAGCAGCGACTGCGCGGTCAGCCGGCGCCGCTGCTCGACGGGGTCGGTCAGCTCCGAGTAGGCGGTGCCCAGTTCGGTGCCGAAGGCCACCAGGTCCCAGCGCTCCGCGAGCCGGGGGTCCTTGCGGTGCTGCCGGGTGAGCGGGGAGACGTCGGTCGGGAAGTCCTTGTAGAAGGTGGGCAGCTTGGTCCGCTCCTCCACCAGCCGCTCGTACATCTCCAGGACCACGTCGCCCCGGGTGTTGTCGGGCGTGTGCGGCACGGCCGCGCGGTCGCACAGCCGCCTCAGGACGTGTTCCTCGGTGTCGGCGTCGACCTCCTCGCCCAGCGCCTCGCTGATCGCCCCGTACATCGTCTTGACCGGCCAGGGCCCGGAGATGTCGTGCACGACGAGCTTTCCGTCCGGTCCGGCCTTGTGCGCGATCGGCGAGCCGTAGGCGGCCGTGGCGGCGCCCTGGATCAGCTCGCGGGTCAGGTCGAGCATCACGTCGTAGTCGGCGAAGGCCTGGTAGGCCTCGAGCATCGTGAACTCGGGGTTGTGCTTGTAGGAGACGCCCTCGTTGCGGAAGGTGCGGCCCATTTCGAAGACCTTCTCCATGCCGCCCACGCAGAGCCGCTTCAGGTACAGCTCGGGTGCGATGCGCAGGTACAGGTCGAGGTCGTAGGCGTTGATGTGGGTGCGGAACGGGCGGGCGTTGGCCCCGCCGTGGATCTGCTGGAGCATCGGGGTCTCGACCTCCAGGTAGCCCCGGTCCAGCAGCCCCTGCCGCAGGGCCTGGACGGCGCTGGACCGGGCCCGTACGACATCGCGCGCCTCCGGGCTGGCCACCAGGTCGAGGTAGCGCCGGCGGACCTTGGCCTCCGGGTCGGCGAGACCCTTGCGCTTGTCGGGCAGCGGGCGCAGGCACTTGCCGGTGAGCTGCCAGGAGCCGACGACCACGGACAGTTCGCCGCTCTTGCTCGCGCCGACCTCGCCGCTCGCGACGACGTGGTCGCCGAAGTCCACCTGGGAGGTGAAGGTGCCGAGCACGGCGGCGCCGGCCTCGTCCCGGGTGAACATCAGCTGGACGTCTCCCGACCAGTCCCGCAGGACGGCGAACACCACGCCGCCGAGGTCGCGCACGACCATCACCCGTCCGGCGACGGTGACCGGCGCACCGGTGCGGGTGCCGGGCGGGTAGCCGGGGTGCGCGGCCTCCAGCTCGGCGACGGTGTGGGTGCGCTGCGGGATGCCGACGGGGTACGGGTCGGTGCCGGCGGCCCGGATCCGCTCCAGCTTGTCGTGGCGGACCCGGACCTGTTCGGGCAGCCGCTCGGCCCGTGCGCCCCCGGTGTCCTCCTGCCCCACGGATTCCAGCCCGAGGGATTCGATGGGCGGCAGGCCGGCGGTGGTGGCGGGGGCGGTGAGCCCGCGCGGGTGGCCGTTGCCCCACAGGGTGCGCATGCTCGGCACGGAGACGAACCCCTCGGCGATGCCGGAGGCGAGGCTGACCCGGGCGAGCGAGCCGGCGTCCTGGAAGCAGAGGAACCGCGGGTACCACTCGGGGCCGTACTTGACGTTCGAGCGGTACAGCGCCTCCAGCTGCCACCAGCGGGAGAAGAAGAGCAGCAGCTTGCGCCACACCTTGAGGACGGGACCGGCGCCGATCCGGCCGCCCTCCTCGAAGGCGGAGCGGAAGACGGCGAAGTTGAGGGAGATGCGGCGCACGCCCAGGCCCGGGGCGGCCGCGCAGAGCTCGGCGACCATGAACTCCATGACCCCGTTGGGGGCGGCCCGGTCGCGGCGCATCAGGTCGAGGGAGATGCCGTCCTTGCCCCAGGGCACGAAGGAGAGCAGGGCGATCAGCTCGCCCTTGTCGTCGAAGGCCTCCACGAGCAGGCAGTCCCCGTCGGCGGAGTCCCCGAGCCGGTCCAGGGCCATGGAGAAGCCGCGTTCGGTCTCGGTGTCGCGCCACTTGTCGGCCCGGTCCACGATCATCTGCATCTCGTCCTCGGAGAGGGCGGAGTGGCGGCGGATGACGGTACTGGCCCCGGTGCGCTTGACCCGGTTGACGGCCTGGCGGGTGACGCGCATGTCGCGGCCGTCGAGGTCGAAGTGGGCGACGTGCAGGATGGCCTCGTCGCCGAGCTGGAGGGCGCCGAGCCCGGAGCGGGCGTACGCGGTCGCCCCGTCCTCGGAGGCGCCCATGACGGCGGGCTGCCAGCCGTAGCGGCGGGCGACGGCGAGCCAGGCGTCGATGGCGGGGGTCCACGCGGCCGGGTCGCCGACGGGGTCGCCGCTGCCGAGGCAGACGCCGGCCTCGACCCGGTAGGTGACGGCGGCCTTGCCGTTCGGGGCGAAGACGACGGCCTTGTCCCGCCGGGTGGCGAAGTAGCCGAGGGAGTCGTTGCGCCCGTAGGCGCCCAGCAGCGCCCGGATGCGGGGCTCCTCGTCCCCGTGCAGGGCGGCGGTGAGCCGCTGGGAACGGAAGAGGGTGGCGGCGGCGTTCAGCAGGGCGAGGGCGCCGAAGAGGCCGAGCAGGAAGTACAGGGGCCTGGCCGGGCGGCCGTCGAACTGCCGGGCCGAGAACAGCCCGCCGAAGACCTGCTTGGCCGACCAGTCCAGCCACTGTCCCTTGGGCAGGGTTCCGGGGAACAGCGCCACCAGGCCCCAGCCGAGGAAGACGGCCGCGAGCAGGCCGAGGCCGAGCACGAGCAGGGCCCGCCACAGGGCCCCCGGCCGGGAGGCGGCGTTGAACTCCTTGCGCGCGGCGATCAGGATCGCCAGGGCGGCGACCGCGAGGGCCATCGAGGAGAAGCCCACCCAGTAGTCCTCGGCGGCGATGGTCAGCACGTCGACCAGGACCAGCAGGGCCAAATAGGTGACGACGATCCACCAGGCGACCTTCTTGCGCATGCCGAGTGCGGCGGCGAGGAGGAAGAGGAAGACGGCGTAGGCGAGGTTGGCGCTGACCGGCACGACGATGGCGTCGAGGAAGCGCACGACGGGCCGCAGCAAGCGGCGCAGCCCCGGGGAGAGCGCCAGCAGGGCGCAGAGCAGCCCGAGCGTGCCGAAGAACGCTCCGAAGGCATCGGGCACCCGGTTCAGGAAGCGGCTGCGGCTGCCGCGCGTCCTGCGCGTCTCCTCCACGGTGGCACTCATGGTTCGCACTGTAAGGAGGGCCGCGTCCCTTCGCGCGGTGAAGGGGTTTAGCCTCGGAAGGGTGACGGAGCACGTGGGTACGGGATTCGAGCGCGGTACGGACGGTCCGAAGGTGATCCTCGCGGGGGTGGACGGTTCCCAGTCCTCGCTGCGCGCGGCCGCCTACGCGGCGGGGCTGGCCCGGCGGCAGAACGCGCTGCTGGCACTGGTGTACGTCCAGCCGGTGATGCCGGCCGGGGCCTCGCTGGGGGCTCCGGTGTCGGAGGCCACCGAGGAGATCGCGGAGGGGCTGGTTGCCGAGATCCGGGAGTCCGCGGAGCGGCTGAAGGGCGTCTACGACGTCCGCTGGCAGTTCCACACCTTCCGCGGGGACGCGTACGCCGGGCTGGTGAGCGCGGCGGAGGAGCTGATGGCGGACGCGGTGGTGGTCGGGGCCTCGGAGCAGGCCGGGCACCGGATCGTGGGCTCGGTGGCGATCCGTCTGGTGAAGGCGGGGCGCTGGCCGGTGACCGTGGTTCCCTAGCGTCTGCGCGCAGCAGGGTCCGCAGGTCGCGACCCCCACGCCCCCGGGGCAGTGATTTGCCCACGCAACCGAACGCCGTAGACGGCGGGCCCGGGCGTGACGTATGTTCAGGCGGCTCCGGGCCGCCCGTCCGTCCCTCAGCCGTTCCCTTGTCACACGTCATACGTCGCACAGTTCCCGTGGGGGGTACTTCGCCATGTCCTCGAGCACGCCCGCTCCGTCACCGTCACCGTCCCCGTATCCGCCGTCCCGGCCCGCCCCACTCCTGCGCTCCCCGGACTCGATGGCGAAGGCCGCGACCGTGCTGCTGCTGGTGGGAGCGGTGACCCATCTCCTCTCGACCGGCTTCAACGTGCACACATGGCAGGTTCAGAAGCAGCTGATCGCCGATCCCGCGGGCGTCGACTACGACAACCTCGGCTCGATCGACGGCCTCGACGCCCTGGTCGGCTTCCTCCAGGGGGCCACGACGCTGGCCACGGTCGTGGTCTTCGTCATCTGGTTCCACCGAGTGCGCTGCAACGCGGAGGTGTTCCGCCCCGACGGCTTCAGTCAGAGCGCCGGCTGGGCGATCGGTGGGTGGTTCGTCCCGATCGCGAACCTCTTCCTCCCGTACCGGACGGCGCGGGAGACCTGGGACGCCAGCACCCAGTACGCCCCTGACGGGTCCTACCGCCACGTCTCGGGCACCCCGGTGGTGGCCTGGTGGCTCACCTTCATCGCCGGCTCGGTCATCAGCAGGGTCGCCGCGTGGAACTACGCGAAGTCGGCGGCTCACGAGGGGCTCCGCGACGCCTCCCTCCTGGGCGCCGTCGGAGACCTGACCACCGCCGTGGCCGCCGTGCTCGCCGTCCTCTTCGTGCGCAGACTGACCGTGATGCAGGGCCTCAAGGCCGCCCAGGGACCGAACGCCGCGGTCTGAGGTTTCCCGGGCCGGGGCTTTCCGGGCCGGGGCGCTCCGGGCCGAGGCGCTCCAGCCCTACTTGGCCGTCGTCAGCCCGTCCTTGGCCGCGCCGCGCCCCAGGACCGCTTCGGTGATCTCGTCGCGGGCCTCCTCGTAATCCTCCCGGCCCGGGTTCTGGGCGAGAGCGGCCGGGAGGTTGATCACCCGGCCCGCTCCGAGATCCATCATCTGCGGGACGAACTCGGCCTTGGTGACCTGCCAGCGCTGCCCGGGCGCGGCCGGCGGGGCGAAGGTGAAGCGGCCGATGGATCCGTAGTTGCCGCGCATGTCGCGGGCGCCGGTGTAGTTGAACATCTCGCCGGCGACCTGATCGCCCATGCCGTAGACGATCCAGGTCCCGTTGACCTTCTCGTACGCCTGCGGGATGTGGGCGTGCGTGCCGAGGATCATGTCCACGTCGGGACGGCCGCCGGTCTGCGAGGCGGTCAGCGCCTTGCCGAGCGCGAGCTGCTTCTCGTCCGGTTCGGTCTGCCACTCCGTGCCCCAGTGGAGGCTGACGAGGACCACGTCGGCGCCCGCCTTACGGGCCGCCCGGGAGTCCGCGACGATCTTCTCCTGCTCCATCAGGTTGACCGCCCAGGGCTGGCCCTCCGGCATCGGGTAGCCGTTGGTGTCGTACGTGTACGCGAGGTGCGCGACCTTCGCGGAGCCCGCGGAGTACATCGTCACGGTGCCCGCCTCGGCGGCCGTACGGGCCGAACCCGCGTGCTTCAGACCGACCTTGTCGAACCGGTCGAGGGTGCGCTTCAGACCGGCGCCGCCGCCGTCGAGGGTGTGGTTCGAAGCCGTGGAACAGCCGTCGTACCCGGCGTCCTTGAGGCCGTCGGCGACCTCGGGCGGGGACTGGAAGGCGGGATAGCCGGTGAACGGGCCGCCTTCCGGCCCGTAGATGGTCTCCATGTGGCAGAGGGCCAGGTCGGCGGCCGAGACGATCGGCTTGACCGCGGAGAACATCGGCCGGAAGTCGTGGCCGTCCCCGTCCGCGTCGGAGGCCGCCCGCCGGATGACCGACTCGTGGGGCAGCACGTCGCCGCTCGCGACGAGGGTGAACCCCTTCGCGGCGGGGGCCGTGGTCGATCCGGGAGCACCGGAGGGCGCTCCGGCGGGCCGGGAGCCGGCGAGACGGGCCGGCGCGGGGTCCCCGCCTGCGGAGCAGCCGGCTACCGCCGACAGCACGACGGCGGTCAGGAGTGCGAGGGCGTGGCGGGTGCGCGCGGTCATCTGTCCCGGCTCTCCTTAATTAGTACGACTACCTGATCTTCCGTCAATCCATAGAAAGAGACGCCGGAAGTCAAGAACCGGCTCCGCCGCCCGGCCGCGCACTCACCCCAATGGCCGTTCGGCGCGCCGTTCGACCGTTCACCGCCACGCGCGCCCGCCCACCGGATGACCCGGGTGCTTGGGCGCACCGTCCGGGCGGGACGGTTCCGGGCGGGCCCGGTGCAGGTCAGGGTGGATCCGTCGACCTCGACCGACCCCCGCACCGACCCCCGGAAGGAGCCTCCCGTGCCCCTTGCCCCCACCCTCCAGCGCACCGACCCCGAGGCGCTGGCCGAACTCCAGCACGAACACGGACGGGCCCTGTTCGGTTTCCTGCTGGGCCTCACGGCCGGTGACGCCCAGCGCGCGGAGGACCTCGTACAGGAGACGCTCCTGCGCCTCTGGCAGCATCCGGAGGTCCTGGGAAGCGGCTACGAGTCCCTGCGGCCCTGGCTGTTCACGGTGGCCCGGCGGCTCGCCATCGACGCCCGCCGGGCACGCCTGTCCAGGCCCCTGGAGGTGGACCCGGAGGGGCTGGACCAGGCGCCGGCGCCGGGAGACGCGGTGGCGGGCTCGGTGACCGCCATCGACGTCCGGCGGGCCGTGGGATCGCTGGGCCCGGAGCACCGGGACGTCCTGGTGCAGGTCTACTTCCAGGACCGCTCGGTGGCCGAGGCCGCGGCAGAGCTCGGGATCCCGGCGGGGACGGTCAAGTCCCGTACGCACTACGCCCTGCGCGCCCTGCGGAAGGACCTCCAGGGCTACGGGTACGGACTCGGCGCCTAGGGTCGGCATCCGGGAGCGTTGTCAGTGCCGGCTGCGAGACTCGCGGGATGACGAACACCGCTGCCATCAGCGCCTACTGGGACGACGCCGCGGCCCGCTTCGACGAAGAGCCGGACCACGGCCTGCGGGCTCCGGAAACCCGCGACGCCTGGGCCGGCCTCCTCGGCTCCTGGCTGCCGGCCGGGCCGCTCGACGTCCTCGACGTGGGCTGCGGCACCGGATCGCTGTCCTTGCTGGCGGCCGAAGCCGGGCACCGGGTCACCGGCGTGGACCTCTCCCCGAAGATGGTCGGGCACGCCCGGGCGAAACTGTCCGCCGCCGGTCTGACGGGCCGGTTCCTGGTCGGCGATGCCTCCGTCCCGCCCACCGGCGACCAGCGGTTCGACGTCCTGCTCTCCCGCCACCTGGTGTGGACCCTGCCCGATCCCCGGGCCGCGCTCGGCGACTGGACCGGCCGTCTGCGCCCCGGCGGCACCCTCGTCCTCGTCGAGGGCCGCTGGCGCGAAGCCGGAGCGGGCGCCGCGCCGTACGTACCCGGGGCCGAGACCCTCCCCTGGGCCGGCGGTATCGGCGCCGACGACCTCGCCGCCGCCGTACGACCGCTCGTCACCACCCTGCGCGTCGAACCCCTCGGCGACGACGCGGCCTTGTGGGGACGTACGGTGACCGACGAACGCTACGCCGTGATCGCCACGGTCTGACCTTGCAGGCACAGACCCGACGCACAGACCCGACGCGCGGACCGCACACGGACCGGCACACGGACCGACGTACGGCGAACGCGTCAAAGAATGGCTTGAACACCCCCGAATCGGACATGAACCGCATCGAAATCGGCATCGGACCGTTCAAGTTGAGTAAACATCCCCCGCTCCGCGAGCCTCGCAAGGAAGGCTCGGCGCTGACGGCGGGAAGACTCGACGCGTGCGGGAGAAGGTGGAACGGTGCAGCCCGAGGGTACGAACGGCACCAGTGACGGCGGGCTCGCGGTGCCCATGGCATGGCTCTACGCGGAGTACATCGCCGATGAACTGCTGCGCACGGGCCGGTTGATCCCGGTCAGCACCCTGGAGTTCCGCGCCGGACGCGACACGCTCGCGCTGACCATCTACCTCTCGGACGCCGCCGGCGAACTCTCCGGGATCCGGGTCGTCTCGCAGCTCGACGAGTGGATGTCGCTGACGGCGTACGGGCACCCCTGGCGCGACTGGGTCCACACCCGGTTCCTCGCGCTGGGCGAGGAGGCCCGCGAGCGCGGCCGGGGCGAGGACCCCGACCTGGAGCTGGCCCGGGCGGCCTGGCGCTGGCTGGACCACACGGAACTGTTCGCCACGAACCTCGACCCGGGACGCCACGGCCACGCCGACACCCCGCCGGGCCTGGACGAGAACGCCCGGGTCTGGACCCCGGCCTGGCAACTCGGACTCCCTCTCGGGCACTTGGCGATGCACCTGTTCTGAGGGCGGGCACTACTCCGGCCGGCGCGGCCCCGCCGGCTCCGTCGGGTCGGTGACCAGACCGGTGAAGTCGGCCTCGTTGCGCTCGGCCCGGATCACGTACGCGCGGGCCACGCACCACAGCACCGGGTACACCAGGACCCCGAGCACGACCCAGACCAGCGGGCCCGAAGCGACCCGCGGGAGCAGGAACAGCAGGGGCAGCAGGCCCACCAGGAGGACGAGCGCGGCCAGGGCGCCGAGGCCCGCGCGGAGCTGGCTGCGCATGAGGGCCCGTACGTAGGTGGCGCCGAGGGTGGTCTGCTCGGAGATCTCGGAACGGGCCGGCGTGTGCGCGGGGGGCCTGCGGCGGCTCCCGCGCGGGACCCCGGTGACGACCTCCCGCCGGGGCGGCTGCGGCTGCTGCTCCTCGGCCATGGGCCGGAGTCTAACCGGACCCGGGCCCCCCGGAACCCTCCGGGCGGGGCCCCGGGGCCTACTTCAGCAGCTTCGACAGCCGCCGGTCGGCGAGCGGCTTCCCCCCGGTCTGGCACGTGGCGCAGTACTGGAGCGAGGAGTCGGCGAAGGAGACCGAGCGGACGGTGTCCCCGCACACCGGGCAGGGCTCGCCCGCGCGGCCGTGGACCCGCATCCCGCTCTTCTTCTCGGCCTTGAGCCGCCCGGCGGCCACCCCGTGCGCGCGCTCGACGGCCGTGCGCAGGGTCTCCTCGACGGCCGCGTACAGCTGGTCCACCTGCGCCTCGTCGAAGGAGGCGGCCAGTTTGAAGGGCGAGACCTTGGCGTGGTGGAGGATCTCGTCGCTGTAGGCGTTGCCGATGCCGGCGATGACGCTCTGGTCGCGCAACACGCCCTTGATCTGCCGCCGTTCCCCGGCGAGCAGCGCGGCGAAGGCCTCGCGGCCGAAGCCCTCGGCGAGCGGGTCCGGACCCAGCCGGGCGATGCCGGGGACCTC
The DNA here is from genome assembly GCF_042870555.1 of Streptomyces sp. NPDC006487. Classification (NCBI taxonomy): domain Bacteria; kingdom Bacillati; phylum Actinomycetota; class Actinomycetes; order Kitasatosporales; family Streptomycetaceae; genus Streptomyces; species Streptomyces sp. NPDC006487. The sequence continues at coordinate 32,174 of NZ_JBIAHN010000033.1, read as the reverse complement.
TTGCGGATCGCGGACCACGTACACGGCGAGCCGCTTCTGGGTCCCGGCCTCCGTGAGGTCGAACCCGCCGCCGCCCTCCAGGACGAGACGCAGGGCGAGCGGCCCTTTGCCCGGGCGCGGAGGCCGGTCGGGAACGGTGTCGATCCAGCGCAGCCAGCCGGCCCGGGCCAGGTGGGTGACGAGGTGCAGTTCACCGATGCGCAGGGCGAGGAACTTTCCGTACCGGGCCGTGGCCCCGGCCTGCTGCCCTTCGAGCGCGGTCAGCGGCGGGTCGTACGTCTTGAGCACGCTCACGGCGAGCGGGAGGACGCGCTCGACCACCCGCCCGGCGAGGTGCTCGTCGAGGAACTCCCTCAGGGCCTCGACTTCGGGCAGCTCGGGCATGCCCCCAGCCTGCCGCGGCCCCGGGCCGGGCGCGAGCCGAGCGCGGGCCGGGACGGGGCACGGGAGCCGATCCGGTCCTGCGGGCCGCCCCTCAGCCGGCAGAGACCTGAAGCTTGTAGTTCACGCCGACGGCGAAGGAGCCCGATGCTCCCCTGATGCTCAGCGTGTGGCTGCCGGGTGCCAGCGGTTCCAGTTGCACCCAGAGGCCGCAGCCGTGGGTGAGGAAGCGCCCCCCGTCCTTGGTGAGCGGATTGCCGTCGACGGCAACGAACCTGACGTCCGTCGCCTCGTATCGCTCGGGTTCCAGAGCTCGGCCGTCGAGGACGGCCTTCCCCTGCGCCGAGGCCATGAAGGCGGTGCAGTCGTCCTCTTCGCCGATCATGTTCACCAGGGGGAAGGCCACCGGCGCCGATGCTGGCACCGTGCAGGTGCGCGTCACGGTGCCGCCGAAGGTGCCGGCCAGGAACCAGATGCCGTCCTCCTGGCCCTGGGCGCACAGATGGCCGTCCGGGTCAGAGACGGGGTTCGATTCGCTGACGCTCGAAGCCGCCCAGGTCCACCAGCTGCCCTGCAGATCGGCAGCGCTCAGCTTGGCTCGCGCGCCGGGAGAACTCGCGGCGGGAGAACTCGCGGCGGGAGCCGCGGTCACCGTGCCGGCCGGGGAGCCACTGCTGTCCGCAGAGCTCGGCGCGGACGTGGTGGAGCAGGCGCTGAGCAGGACCGATGCGCCGATCAGCAGGGCTATGGATCTTCCGGGATGCATGAGCGAAGAGTACGAGGCCGTGAGCCTCCTACCCGCGGAGGGGTCACGGCATCGTGAACTCGCACCATACGCACTTGCCGCTCCCCCGCGATTCCACGCCCCAGACGTCCGCCAGCCGGTCCACCAGCATCAGCCCGCGCCCCGAGACACCGGCGTCGCCCGCCTCCCTGCGCCGGGGCAGGGCGCTGGAGCGGTCCTCGACCTCCACCCGGAGTCTGCGTTCGGGGCCGGACAGGACGCGGAGGGTCACGATCGCCGGGCCGTCGGTGTGCATGAGGGCGTTGACGATGAGCTCGTCGGCGATCAGCTCGATCTCGTCCGCCCGGTCCCGCGCGCCCCACGCGCGCACCGCCGCGCCGATCATGTGGCGGGCCGATACGAGGGCTTCCGGATCGCCGGGGGCCACGTGCTGCTGGAGCCGGCCGCCGGCCTGCTGGGCCTCCTCGGCGTCGCGGCGGAGCAGGAGCAGGGCCATGTCGTCGTCGCCGCCCCGGTCGTCCACGACCTCGCACAGCCGGTCGGCGAGCAGGGACAGGTCGGCCGGTCCGGTGCGGACGAGGGAGGCGAGGAGCCGGACGCCGTCGTCGAGGTCGGCTCCGGGTTGTTCCACCAGGCCGTCCGTGCACAGCAGGAGCGTTTCCCCCGGTCCCATCTCGACCGTGGTCACCGGGTACTCCAGCAGTCCGAACTCCGCGGACAGCCCCAGCGGCATCCCGCCCTCCAGCGCGAGGCGCTCGCAGCCGCCGTCCAGGGTGCGCATCAGGGGGTCGATGTGGCCGGCCCGGACCAGTTGCAGCACCCCGGTCGAGAGGTCGGCCTCGACGTACGTGCAGGTGGCGAAGCGGTCGGTGTCCAGCTCGTGCAGGAAGACGGATGCCCGGGCCATGACGGTGGCGGGCGAGTGCCCTTCGGCGGCGTAGGCGCGCAGCACGATCCGCAGCTGGCCCATGACCGCCGCCGCGTGGGTGTCGTGGCCCTGGACGTCGCCGATGACCGCGCCGACCCGGCCGCCTGGCAGCGGGATGACGTCGTACCAGTCGCCGCCGATGTCCCTGCCCATCCGGGCCGAGCGGTACCGTACGGCGATCTCGGCGCCCGGTACCGAGGGGATCCGGCGCGGCAGCATCGCCTGCTGGAGTCCCTCCGCCAGATCGTGTTCCTGCTCCAGCAGCATCGCCCGCTGGAGGCTCTGCGCGATGCTGCTGCCGAGCGCGACGAGCAGGTTGCGCTCCTCCTGCGTGAAGCCGTCCTTGTCCTGGTAGAGCAGGCCGATGGCACCGATCGGGCGGGCCTGGGCGATCAGCGGCAGGTAGGCGGCCGCCGAGATGTGCATGGACGAGATCTTCGCCCAGAGGCCGGGGTAGCCGGCGGCGAACTCCGCCGCGGAGTCCAGGAAGCGCGGCTGGAGCGAGCGCACCACCTCGCTCATGGGGTACTGCTCGTCGATGCGGGTGTAGCGGGTGCCGGGGACGAAGCTGCCCGCGGGGCCCTCGGCGACGAGGTGGATCCGGCCCGCTTCGACCAGTCCCATCACCATGCCCATGGACCCGAGCCGTTCCAGGCCGTGGGCGTCGCCGAGCGCGTCGATGACGTCCTGGACGGTACGGGCGTGCGCGAGCGCGGCGGTGGTGCTCTCGACCACGGACGTCTGGCGGCGCCGCTCCTCGTCCAGCCCGAGGCGCTCCGCCGAATGACTGAGCTCCTCGGTGGCGTCGCGGACGATGCCGATGATCCGGTACGGACGGCCGTCCGGGCCGCGCATGACCCGTCCCTGGGTGTGCGTCCAGCGCAGTCGGCCGTCGTGGCAGCGGATGCGGAAGTAGGCGCCGTAGCTGTCGACCCCGCTCTTGAGGGCCGAGGAGACCAGTGCGTCGAGCCGGACGCTCTCGGCGGGCGGGACGCGCGGGGCGAGGGACTCCGGCCGGCCGTCGTACTCCTCGGGGGTGGTGTCGAAGACGTCGAGGGCGGCCGAGTCCATGTGCATGAGACCGGTGACCAGGTCCCAGTCGAAACTGCCCATGCGGTTCAGCGAGAGCGACCGGTCCGGATGTGCGGGCCAGTCCTCCGGCAGCGATACGGCGGTCGGCACCGGTCCACCATGACACACGGGCCGGTTAGGCGCTCTCCAGGTACTGGCCGTCGTACGGGGCCGAGGGCTGCTGCTCCGGGACGGAGTAGGGGTCGGCGTACGGGTCCGCGTAGGGATCCGCGTACGGGTCGCTGGGCTCCGGCGACACCCCGTCGGGAGCCACCAGGGTCCCCGGATCGCTCGGGATCTGCCCGGGCAGGTCGGAGGGGATGTCGGTGGGTACCTCGGAGGGCCGGTCGGTGGCGGGCGGCGGGGCCGTGGGCGGGCCCGAGGGGATGCCGGACGAGGGCTGGTCGGGGGTGACCGGCGTGTTCGGGGTGTTCGGGGCCGTCTGCGGGGAGCTCGGCGGGCAGTCGGCCGCTTTCGGGGCGGTGCTGCGGCCGGGGCTCGGCGGGCCGGTGGGCGGCGGCTCGGTGCGGGCGAGGCTGTTGCTCTCCGGGGTCCGGCACGGGTCCGCCGGCGCGGTGCCGGGCGGGGTCGCGGGCCCGCTGGGGATTCCGTCGGCCGGGTCGTACGGGGGCGGCGTCCGCGGGGTGCGGTCCTGGGCTCCGTCGTCGCCGGCCGTGCGCTCGATCCAGGTGTTGTCGGCGATGTTGACGATGACCAGGTTGTCGATCGCCTGAATGGTCGGCTCGATGACCACGACCTGGGTGGGCTGGTAGCCGCTCCAGGGCTCCCCCTTGAGCACCGGCGCGCCGGGCGCGGCGCGCGGCGCGAGCAGGGGGTTTCCGCAGGCGCAGCGGACGCGGGGCATGCCGTGGTCGTCCACGAGGACGGCGGTTCCGGCCTGGAGGACGGACTGGAAGGCGTTGGGCTCGCCGCCGACGAAGCCGTGGTTGGTCACCCGGGTGTCGGCGCGCAGCACGACCGGGGTGAGACCGCGCAGGAAGTCGGGGATCTGCGCCTGCTCCACCCGGGAGGCCTCGGCGAAGGCACGGGCCTTGGCGTCGTCGGCGGTCAGGGACTGGACCTGCGCCTCCACGTCGCAGCTGCCGAGCCGCTGGGTCCCGCCGTACAGGCCGGGAGTGGCCGCGTTGACGGTACGGATGCCCTGGCCCGTCGCGTTGGGCAGCGGGGGCTGGATGGGGGCCGATTCGGCGGTGGCGGAGGAGGAGGTGAAGGGGTCCGGGCCGGCCGAGGCCACGGGCTGGAGGTGGACGTCCTGGCTCTCGGCGGCGGGGCCTTTGGTCCGCCCCTCTTCGCCGGAGGCCCCGCAGGCCGCGGCGAGGAGGCCGAGGACGGTGAAGAGGGCCGCACGGGCCGGTGCGTGACGACGCGGCGCCTGACGGGGTGTCGGTGCGTACACGTTGCATCTCCCTTTTCGCCCCGGTTGCTCCCTCTTGTCTGCCGCATGTCCGGGGTGGCCGCAACCGGAGATCACGCCCCCAACCCTCCCTTGAACATGTTCAAGAGAGGGTCTAGGCTCACGATCGTGAGTTGAACGCGTTCAATGCGTTCGTTCCCGGGAGGGGGAATCCTCGGTGACCGTGCTGGTGAATCTGATCGTCACGCTGGGCATGCTGTACGTCGTCCCGGCCGGCCTGCGCCTGATCGATCCGGTCCGGTTCGGCCGCACGGCCCGGCTGTGGCCGTTGTTCGCGGCCCCCGGAGCGGTCTGCCTGTGGCTGCCCCGGGGAGCCCCGGCCACGGCGCTCGCCGCGCTCTACGCAGCGGCCACGCTGGCCCTCGCGGTGCGGGCCCTGGTTCCGGCGGTGGGGGCCCTGGCCCGGTCGGCGCGGAACCCGACCCGTTCCGGCGCACCCGGGCGGGGCCCCGGACCCGCCGAGGTGGCCGTGCTCACCGCGCTCGTGGCGCCCTCGGTCGCCGGGACCGCCCTGGTCGCCGAACGCGCCGGACACCGGCTCTTCGGCTTCGACCTCGACATCCTGGCCCTGACCGTGCCGCACTTCCACTTCGCCGGTTTCACGGCGGCCCTGGTCGCCGGACTGGTGTGCCGGGCCTCCGCCGCCGGAGCCCTCGCGCGCTGGGCGGCGTACAGCGTGCCGGCCGGGACGGGGCTCGTACTGCTCGGCTACTTCGTCGACGACTGGGCCGAGCTGGTGGGCGCGGTGACGCTGACCGGCGGCATGTGGGCGGTGGCCCTGCTGACCTGGCGGGACGTCCGCCCCGGGGCCGCGGGGCGCGACCGGATCACCGGCGCGCTGCTCGCGGTCTCGGCGGCCGTCCTGGTGGCGACCATGCTGCTCGCCCTGTGGTGGGCGCTCGGCGAGGCCACCGGGATCGTGCACCCCACCCTGACCTGGATGGCCGCGACCCACGGTCTCGGCAACGCCCTCGGCTTCGGCCTGTGCTCACTGCTGGCCTGGCGCCGCCTGAGCACCCGCGCCGCCGAGCCGGCCCGCCTGCCCGCCCGACCCGCCCGAACGGAGATCCCGGCATGACCCGCCTCACCAGCCAGGGCCGCAGCACCTTCAACTACCCGGAGCGGGGCGCCACCGCCGTGCGGCCGCTGCCCACCGGATACGGCATCACCCACCACCGCACCCGGCTCGGGCACGGCAGGGCCGTCCTCGACGCCGCCGCCATCGCCGTCACCACCTTCCGCGCGCACCGCGACTCGGGGATGCTCGTCACCGCCGGACCGGACCCCGTCCGGCGGGGTGACCGGGTGGTGGTCGGGATGGGCGTCGGCCCCCTGCGGATCGATGCCCCGTGCGAGGTGATCTGGGCGGTGTACGAGCCCCGGCGGACCGGTTTCGCCTACGGGACGCTGAGCGGGCATCCCGCCCGCGGCGAGGAGTCCTTCGTGGTGGAGATGGAGGCGGACGGCTCGGTCTGGTTCGAGGTCAACGCCTTCAGCCGCCCGGAACGCTGGTACGCCCGGCTGGGCGGCCCGGTCCTGCCCTTCCTCCAGCAGGCTTACGCCCGCCGCCTCGGCCGGTACGTCCGGCAGCTGGCCACCGGCGTCCGGCCGGCCCGATACTGGAGGGGATGGACTGGTTCACGGCGCCCGGATACTGGCTGGGGCGGCTGATCTTCCAGCGGGCCCTGGCCGGTGTCTACCTCGTCGCCTTCGCCGGGGCCGCCCTGCAGTTCCGGGCACTGATCGGGGCGCACGGCATGCTGCCCGTGCCGCGCCACCTGCGGTACGTGCCCTTCCGTCGCGCCCCCACCCTGTTCCACCTGCACTACTCGGACCGGTTCTTCGCCGTCTGCGCCTGGACCGGGGCCGCCCTGGCCGCGGCGCTCGCCGCGGGGGCGGGGGACGCGGTGCCGCTGGGGGCGGCGATGGCGATGTGGGCGCTGCTGTGGCTGCTGTACCTGTCGATCGTGAACGTGGGGCAGACCTGGTATTCCTTCGGCTGGGAGTCGCTGTTGCTGGAGGTCGGCTTCCTGGCCGTCTTCCTCGGCAACGCGCGGGCCGGGCCGCCGGTGCTGGTGCTGTGGCTGCTGCGCTGGGTGGTCTTCCGGGTGGAGTTCGGCGCCGGGCTCATCAAGATGCGGGGCGATCCCTGCTGGCGCCGGCTCACCTGCCTGTACTTCCATCACGAGACGCAGCCGATGCCCGGTCCGCTGAGCTGGTTCTTCCACCATCTGCCGCAGCCGCTGCACCGGGTGGAGTGCGCCGCCAACCACGTGACCCAACTGGTCGTGCCCGTCCTGCTGTTCACCCCGCAGCCGGTGGCCTCGTACGCCGCCGGGATCATCGTGGCGACCCAGCTGTGGCTGGTGCTGTCGGGGAACTTCGCCTGGCTGAACTGGATCACGATCACGGCGGCCCTGCCGGCCTTCGACTTCAGCGCACTCGCGGGCGACCCGCCGCCGGCGGCCTCCCGGGAGGGTCCGCTCTGGTACGTGGTGCTGCTGTGCGCGACGACCGCGCTGGTGCTCGTGCTGAGCCGGCATCCGGTGGCCAACATGATCTCGCGCGGCCAGGTCATGAACCGGTCCTTCGACCCCCTCCACCTGGTCAACACCTACGGGGCGTTCGGCACGGTGGGCCGGATCCGCGAGGAGGTGGTGGTGGAGGGCACCGCGGACCGGCGGCCCCGGGAGGACGGCGCGTGGCGGGAGTACGGGTTCAGGGGCAAGCCGGGTGACGTGCGCCGGATCCCGCGCCAGTTCGCTCCGTACCACCTGCGCCTCGACTGGCTCATGTGGTTCGCGGCGCTCTCCCCCGGCTACGCCCGCGACTGGTTCGGGCCGTTCGTCGAGCGGCTGCTGGCGGGCGACCGGGACACCCTGAAGCTGATCCGCCACAACCCCTTCCCGGACGCACCGCCGCTCTACGTCCGGGCGCGGCTGTACCGCTACCGGTTCACGACCTGGCGGGAACTGCGCGAGACCGGGGCGTGGTGGCACCGCACGCTGGTGCGCGAGTACCTGCCGCCGACCCGGCTCGCGGAGGCGTCCTGGCCGGAGCCCCGGCCGGGACCCCGGGCGGCGCCCCGGTCAGAGCCCGAGTAGCGCTGCCTCCCGCTCCGCCGATATGCCCTTCTGGGGCCGGTCGGGCCGGTGCGGGGCGACCCCGCCGAGCGACCGGAGCCAGGTCCAGGTGTCCGCGACGGTCTCCTCCACGGGGCGGCAGACGAGGCCCGCCGCCAGGGCCTTGGTGACGTCCCCGCCGAACATGTAGTCGTGCAGTTCGCCCTCGGGGAGGTAGATGGGCAGCTCGACCCAGGGCTCGATGCCCGCCTTCTCGATCACCGCCGAGTCGGTCCAGCGCGGTTCGAACTCGGCGCCGGTGGCGGCGGCGCAGGCCTCCAGGAGGCTGTTCATGGTGGCGTGGCCGACCGGGGAGACCAGGTTGTAGGCGCCGCCGAGCCCGGCCGATCCCGCGTCGAGGGTCCAGCGTGCCAGGTCGCGCACGTCGATGTACTGCAGTTGCAGTCCGGGGTGCCCGGGCGCGAGGAGGGGCCCGCCGCGGGCGACGCGGTTCAGCCACCAGGGCAGCCGGCCGACGTTCTCGTACGGGCCGATGATCAGCCCGGCGCGCACCAGCAGGGCGCGGTCGCCGAAGGCGTCCAGGGCCGCGAGTTCGCCGCCGCGCTTGTCTTCGGCGTAGGCGGTGGACTCCGCGTCGGGCGAGCCCTCGACCACCGGGCCGTCCTCGTCCAGACCGGCGGGGGCGGGATAGGCGTACACCGAGCGGCTGGATATGTACACGTACCGCCCGGCCCGGCCCGCGAGCAGCCGGGCGCTGTCGCGCACGGCGGTGGGGGCTCCGCCCCAGGTGTCGACGACGAGGTCCCATCGCCCCTGGGCGAGGGCGTCCAGGCCTCCGGGTGCGGTGCGGTCCCCGCGCAGGGCCGTGGTCCCCGGCGGGGGCGCGTGGTGCCCGCGGTGGAAGACGGTCACCTCCCACCCGCGGCTCAGGGCGTCTTCGGTGATCGCGCGCCCGACGAATTCGGTTCCACCCAGCATCAGCAGCTTCATGCAGGTCAGCCTGCCCGGGGCCGGGGGTGCACGGAACCCTTGATCGCCCAGAGCGATGACGCCCACGGCGTACGGGTACCGGGAACTTCCGGGCGCCCTCCGGCGTGGACGGGCCCGCGAACAGCCACCGCGGGGCTCAGCCACCGCACGGCGCCGCCCGCCGTCCCGGGTCTTCACACCGGGAACGACGGGCGGACCGCACCGTACGGGTCGGGCGCGTGTCTAGTCGATGCCGGGCAGGATGTGCGGCTCCGCGAGGTCGTCCTCGTAGCCTGCGAGGCGGATCGGAGCGGACCGGGCCCAGACTTCCAGGTTGCCGAGGGTCTCGGGGCGCTTCGCGCTCCGCGAGCTCGTCCGTTCTCTGGTCGCCTGGTCGGTCGTCGTCAGTTCTGGCGTCACCGCGCACTCCTTTGTGTCGCGTAACCCGGCGGGCGAACCGCGCGCCGGTGCGGGAAGAGGGGGTTTCCGGACGCGGTGGCGCCTTGGTGGAGCGAGTGCCCGTGTGGGGCTCTCATGGCGATCAGAGTACACATATGAGCGCACCCCCGCTCGATGGAAAGGTAAAATCCGCTCCGGACAGCTTGTTTTCTCCACGAGTTCATCACCTTGCACGGCGGCGCGTCGTGTAGGGCTGATCTGCTCGACGGCGCCATACGGGTGATGCGCGGTCAGGCGACGGAAGGAACGACAGTGGCGAAGTCCGAAGTGCCGGTGGTCGTCGGAAGCGTCGGGGAACTGATGGACCTGCTGCGGTGCGGGCCCGGCGACGGCCATGGGCTGCGGGTGGCGGCGCTGCTGCGCCGTTCGCACCCCTTCGACAAGGAACTGCAGGTCGCGGGGCTGTTGATCGGTCATCCCGCGGAGGTGATCCGCCCCCTGCTGGGCGAGCGGGTGGCCCGGCTCGTACGGCTCCAGGGGCCCGGCGCACCGGTGCCCGGGCCGGACCCCGACGCGGAGTCCCTCGGTCACGCGGCCGAGGCGGGCCGGTCCGCGGGCCTGGACGCGGGCGTGCTGGAGGACTGGCGCCCGGTGCTGGAGCTGGTCGCCGCGGGGGCCTACGGCCGTACGGCCTGAACGCGGAGCGCCCCCGGTCCCCCTCTCGGGGAGGGGGACCGGGGGCGCTCATTTGACGCGGGGCAGGTGGCGCGGGACGGGCGCCCCCCTACGCGCGGCCTACCAGTTGGCGGGTGCGTAGTCCTTGAGGAAGACGCCGTACAGGTCCTCGCCGAGCTCGCCGCGGACGATCGGGTCGTAGACCCGGGCCGCGCCGTCGACCAGGTCGAGGGGGGCGTGGAAGCCCTCCTCGGCGAGGCGGAGCTTGTCGAAGTGCGGGCGCTCGTCGGTGATCCAGCCCGTGTCGACCGAGGTCATCAGGATCCGGTCGGCCTGGAACATCTCCTGGCCGCTGGTCCGCGTCACCATGTTCATCGCGGCCTTGGCCGCGTTGGTGTTCGGGTGTCCCGCGCCCTTGTAGCCGCGGCTGAAGACACCCTCCATCGCGGAGACGTTCACGATGTAAGCCCGCCCGCCGTCCGTCTTCCGGGCCGCCTCGGCCATGGCCGGCCGGAGCGCGCTGATCAGGATGAACGGCGAGGTGTAGTTGCACAGCTGGGTCTCGAGCAGCTCCACCGGGGAGATCTGGTCGATGGTCTGCACCCAGGTGTTGCTGTCGACGACGTCGGGCAGCAGGCCGCCCGCGTCGATGGCGGTTCCGGCGAGGTGCCGCTCCAGGCTGGCGTTGCCCGCGACCAGGGCCAGGTCGGCGACCTTCTGCGCCTCGAGCCCGCTCACGCCGATGGGCAGCGCGGCCAGGCCGTCGACCGCGCCGGAGTTGAAGGCGCCGATGACGTGGTGGGCGGGAAGCTCTCCCGCCGGCAGCGGGGCGCCCTCCCCCTCGACCAGCGCCGCGTAGGCGGACGGCAGGCGGCGGACGGTCTGCGTCGCGTTGTTGATCAGGATGTCGAGCGGACCGGCCGCGGCCACCTGGTCGGCGAGCGCCACGGCCTGGGCCGGATCGCGCAGGTCGATGCCCACGACCTCCAGGCGGTGCATCCAGTCCGCCGAGTCATCCATCGCCTTGAAGCGGCGGATGGCGTCCTTGGGGAAGCGGGTGGTGATCGTGGTGTGGGCACCGTCGCGCAGCAGCCGCAGCGCGATGTACATGCCGATCTTCGCGCGGCCGCCGGTGAGCAGCGCACGCTTGCCGGTGAGGTCGGCGCGGGCCTCCCGCTTGGCCCGGTTCACGGTGGCGCAGTCCTGGCAGAGCTGGTGGTAGAAGTAGTCGACCTCTACGTAGCGCGTCTTGCAGATGTAGCAGGAGCGGGGGCGCTGGAGGATTCCGGCGATCCGTCCGGCCTCCGTGACGGAGGAGGGCAGCAGGCCCTCGGTCTCGTCGTCGATGCGCTCGGCGGAGCCGGTCGCGGTCGCCTCGGTGACGGCCTTGTCGTTGGCGGTCTTGGCGGCGCGGCGGTCCTGGCGGCGGCGCTGCTTGACCGTCCGGTACAGCCCGGCGGTGGCGCGGCGCACGGTGATCGCGTCCGGGTGGTCGACGTCGAGCTTGTCGAGCTCGTCGAGCACGCTGAGGCAGAGGGCCAGGCGGTCGGGGTCGATGCCGGGCCCGAAGGCGTGGCCCTGCTCCTGGCTGTCTTCGGTCACCGTCATACCCGCTGTAGTTCCTTGATCAGTCGTCCGCGTCCGCCGGATGCGGAAGTCCCCAAAAGGGCTAGTGTACGGATCCCCCGGACGGGAAGACAAACGCACTCCCCCGCTCCCGGCTACTGCGTTCGGAGTACGCCCAGCGGCGTACCCGTGCCCGCCTCCAGGGGGAGGAATAGCTCCGCGGACTCGTGCATTGTGACTTTTATGAGTGCCCTAGCGTTTTCGGTCCTGCTGTGCCTGGTGTCCGCCGTGGCGTATGCGGCCGGAGCGATCGTCCAGGAGCGGGTCGCGTCCGGTACGGCGGGCCGGCCGTACGCGCCGGTGCGCCGGCCCGCCTGGTACGCCGCGATCGCGCTGAACGGCCTGGGCGCTCTGCTGCACGTGGTGGCGCTGGCCTACGGGCCGCTGAGCCTGGTGCAGCCGCTCGGCGCCCTCACCATCGTCTTCGCGCTCCCGATGGCGGCCGTCTTCGTACGCCGCCGCGCGGGCGCCGCCGCTTGGCGCGGGGCCGTCCTGGCCACGGCCGGGCTGGCCGGGCTGCTGGCCCTGACGGGTGGGGGCGGACGGGCCGAGCAGTCCCTTTCGGGCGGGGAGCAGAGCCTGCTCCTGACGGCGACCGGCGCCTTGGTGTCCGTACTGTTCCTGGCCGCGCGCCGGGTGCGGCGGGTCACCGCGCACAGCGTGCTGCTGGCCACCGCGGCGGGAGCCGCCTTCGGGATGGCCTCGGTGTTCACTAAGTCGGTGGCCGAGGCCTTCGCCCCGGACGCACTGGTCACGCTGTGGCCGGAGCTGACGGCGATCGCCGCACTGGCCACCACCGGACTGCTGCTGTCGCAGGCGGCCTACCGCGGCGCCGGGCTGACCGCGCCGCTGGCCACCGTGACGGTGGCCAACCCGGTGGTCGCGGCCGCGGTCGGCATCGCGCTGTTCGACGAGGGCTTCCGTTACGGGGCGGCCGGCGCCGCCGCGGCGGTGGTGAGCGCGGCGGCGGCGGCGACCGGGCTCGTCCTGCTCACCGTCGCGCCCCGGGACGGTCACGTGCTCGTACCGTCGGGAACGGCACCGGCGCCGGCTGAGCCTTCGGCCGGGGCAACGGCCGGAGCCGCGGTCCCGACCCCGGCCTCAGATGGAAACCCCGTGCGCCCGCAGGTACCTCAGCGGGTCGATGTCGGTGCCGTAGCCGGGTCCCGTGCGCATCTCGAAGTGCAGGTGCGGCCCGGTCGTGTTGCCGGTCGAGCCGGAGCGGCCGATCCGCTGTCCCCCGGAGACCGCCGCGCCGGCTTTGACCGAGAGCGCCGAGAGGTGCGCGTACTGGGAGTACCGGCCGTCGGTGTGCCGGATGACGACCTGGTACCCGTACGCACCGGCCCAGCCCGCTGAGACGACCTGCCCGCTGCTGACGGCCTTGACGGTGGTACCGGTGGCCACCGGGAAGTCGATGCCGGTGTGGTAGCCGCTGGACCAGGCCGAGCCCGCGACGTGGTAGGCGGTGCCGAGGCCCGCGTCGACCGGGGCGCTGAAGGCCCCGGAAGGGGTCTGCGGCTTTTCCGCGGGCTTCTCGGCGGGCTTCTCGGCCGGTTTCGTACCGGCCTGCTCGGCGGGCTTCGCCGGTGCCACGGGCTTCACGGGTTCGGCCGTGCGCGGCGGCTTCTCCGGATTCGGCGCGGGCGGCGCGGCCGTGACGCGCAGGGTGAGCCGCTGCCCGGGGAAGATCAGGTCCGGATCGCCGCCCACGACGGCCCGGTTGGTCGCGTACAGGGACTGCCAGCCGCCCTCGACGTGCTGCTCGGTGGCGATCTCCGACAGCGAGTCCCCGGGGGCGACGACGTAGGGGTTGGGCAGGACGGAAGTCCCGGTCGGGCGGGGCGTCGTGCTCTGCGGAGCCGCCTTCGGAGTGGTCTGCGCCGGGACCTTCGGAGTGGTCCGCGCCGCGACCTTCGGAGCCGTCGCCTTTCCGGGGCCCGTCGCCTTGCCCTGCGCGCCGAGCGCGGGTGCCGGGCCGCTGCGGCTGAGTCCGGCCTGCTTCCCGCAGACCGGCCAGGCCTGCGGCCCCTGACCCTTCAGCACCTTCTCCGCCACGGCGATCTGCTGTTCCTTGGTGGCCAGATCGGCGCGGGCCGCGTACGCGGTTCCGCCGAAGGCGCGCCAGGTGCTCTGGCTGAACTGGAGTCCGCCGTAGTAGCCGTTGCCGGTGTTGATGTGCCAGTTGCTCGTGGATTCGCAGGCGGCGACCTTGCTCCACGTGTCCACCGAGGCGGCGTGCGCCGTGCCCGCTCCGATCAGGGGCAGCGCTATCCCGGCTCCTCCGGCGGTGACGACGAGCGAAGCACGGTTGATGCTGCTCGGCTGATACCGGCGGTGCCGGCCCCGTACACCCATGGGAGCCCCCATCGAAGACATCAGGAACCTCGCAACCTAACGCCACGACCGGAGCATGACAAGGCACACAACAAGACGCATTCGAGCGGAAGTTGATTTCTCGCCGAATGTGGGACCCCGGTAAGGATCTCCACCGGGGTAGCGTCGGTGTTCCTGCATTCCGCCGCACATCGAATGCACTGTCGACGCACTCAGGAGCGCACCCACATGACCAGCAGCACGGCCCAGATCGGCGTCACCGGACTCGCGGTGATGGGCAGCAACCTCGCCCGCAACTTCGCCCGGAACGGATTCACGGTCGCCCTCCACAACCGCACCACCGCCAAGACCACGGCGCTCGTGGAGGAGTTCGGCCACGAAGGCTCCTTCGTGGCCGCCGGGTCCGCGAAGGAGTTCGTGGACGCCCTGGAGCGCCCGCGCCGTCTGATCATCATGGTGAAGGCCGGCGACCCGACCGACGCGGTGATCCGCGAGTTCGCCCCGCTGCTGGAGCCGGGCGACGTGATCATCGACGGCGGGAACGCCCACTTCGAGGACACCCGCCGCCGCGAGAAGGAGCTGCGCGAGCAGGGCCTGCACTTCGTGGGCGTCGGCATCTCGGGCGGCGAGGAGGGCGCGCTGCTCGGCCCGAGCATCATGCCCGGCGGATCCGAGGAGTCCTACGCCTCGCTCGGCCCGCTGCTGGAGAAGATCTCCGCCAAGGCCGCCGACGGCACGCCCTGCACCTCGCACGTGGGCCCCGACGGCGCCGGGCACTTCGTGAAGATGGTGCACAACGGCATCGAGTACGCCGACATGCAGCTGATCGCCGAGGCCTACCACCTGCTGCGCGAGGTGGCCGGCTACTCCCCCGCGAAGATCGCCGAGACCTTCCGCTCCTGGAACAAGGGCCGGCTGGACTCGTACCTGATCGAGATCACCGCCGAGGTGCTCGCGCACACGGACGCCGCGACCGGACGGCCGTTCGTGGACGTGGTCGCCGACGCCGCCGAGCAGAAGGGCACCGGCCGCTGGACCGTGCAGATCGCCCTCGACCTGGGCGTTCCGGTGTCAGGGATCGCCGAGGCGGTCTTCGCCCGCGCGGTTTCGGGCCACGGTGAGCTGCGTACGGCCGCGCGCGGGCTGTCCGGACCGACGGCCGAGCCGCTCTCCGCCGCGGCCGCGGACGCCTTCGCCGCCCAGGTGGAGCAGGCTCTGTACGCCTCGAAGATCGTCTCGTACACGCAGGGCTTCCACCAGATCCAGGCCGGCAGCGAGGAGTACGGCTGGGGCGTGGACCCGGGCGCCGTGGCCTCACTGTGGCGCGGCGGCTGCATCATCCGGGCCGCCTTCCTGGACCGGATCCGCGCCGCGTACGACGCCCGGCCGGAGCTGCCGAGCCTGCTGGCGGACGCCGGCTTCGCCGACGAGATCGGCGCCGCGCAGCACGACTGGCGCGAGGTGCTGGTCGCGGCGGTCCGCCAGGGCATTCCGGTACCGGCCTTCGCGGCCTCGCTGGCGTACTACGACGCCCTGCGTTCGGAGCGGCTCCCGGCGGCCCTGACCCAGGGCCAGCGCGACTTCTTCGGGGCGCACACCTACCGGCGCACCGACCGCGAGGGCTCGTACCACACGCTGTGGAGCGGCGACCGCTCCGAAGTCCGTACGGACTGACGCGGCGGGCCGAACCGGCTCCGCGTCAGCTCAGCGGCTCCGGCGCGGGCTGCGGCGCGGGGCCGGGCGGCGGCGGAATCGGGTCGGGTTCGGGCACCGGTCCCGGTGTCGGCGGATCGGGGCGGGGCAGCGGCGCCGGATCCGGGAAGGGATTCGGCACCGGGACCGGGACGGGGACGGGAGGCTGTGTCATACCTCCAGCCTCCCCCGGTCCCGGTTCCGGCGCCCGCCGGACCGGTCCGTCGCGCGGGCCGGGCAAGATCCGAAAGAGGCGGCCTACGTCCCCAGAGCGGCCGCGAGGCCGGAAGCGGGGCTGGACAGGACCGGCACGGCGGTGGTGACCAGATCCTGCGCGCCCGCCGTGGACACCTGGGCGAGCACGATGACGTCCGCATCGGCGACCGCGTCCGCCGCGGCGGCCACGAGCCCGAGGCAGCCGGCCGCGTCGCCCGCCGCGAAGCGGTCCCAGGCCCCGTCGACCAGCCTGGTACGGACCGACACCGGCAGGCCCACCCTGTCGGCCTCCTCCTCCAGCAGCTCCGCCGTCGGAACCCGCGTCGACTCCACCGTGGCCAGTACGAGGATCCGCGGCCCGCTACGGACCGCGGCGGCCGCCAGCGGCCGGTCGACCCGGAGCACCGGGACGCCGAGCTCCCCGGCCAGCGACTCGGCGACGGCACCGATCGAGGAGCAGGTGACCAGGACGGGCCCGCCGGAGCCCGCCAGCAGCTCCCGCACGGCCGGGGCCTGCGACCCGGGCCCCAGCGCACGGGCCCGCTCCAGCAGCTCCGGCACCACCAGGTGGCGCAGGACGGCGCCCGGGTGGTGCCGGTCGCGCAGGGCGTCGAAGACCGGCACGTGCACGGGCGAGGTGTGCAGCAGCGTCAGGTCCGGCACGGACCCCGTCACCACAGGTCGGAATCCGAGGCGAGCTGCGCCTTGGCGGCGGCCACCACCCCGGCCGGTGCCTCGGGCGCCTGCTCGGGATGTTTGGCGGCCCAGCTCGCGGCATAGGGGCAGAGCGGAACGACGGGTACGCCCTCGTCGGCCGCGAGCCCGTAGAAGGTCTTCACCAGGTTCCCGGCGATCCCTCGGCCCTCGTGCCCCGGCTCGACGATCGTGTGGACCGCCACGAGGGCGTGGGGGGCCTCGGCGAGCACGAAGTAGGCGATGTACCCGACCACCGCCCCGTCCTCGACGGCCAGCAGCCGCCCGGCCGCGCGGTCGTCCACGATCTTGATCGATTCGCTCGATCCGGTCTGCGCCATCGTCCCGACTCCCCTCAGACAGCCACCGCGTGGGGGCTGCGCTCCTGATCCGTTCCCGGAACCGGTGCGGACGGATCCGCACCCAGCTCGACGATGCGATTGTCGCCGTCGACGTGGACGACGCGCGGCTCGAACACGCGGGCCTCGGCGTCGTCCACCTGCGCGTAGCTGATGAGGATGACCAGGTCCCCGGGGTGCACCAGGTGCGCGGCGGCCCCGTTGATCCCGATGACCCCGGATCCGCGCTCGCCCTCGATGACGTAGGTCTCCAGCCGGGCCCCGTTGGTGATGTCGACGATGTGCACGAGCTCGCCGGGCAGCAGATCCGCCGCGTCGAGGAGATCGGCGTCGATGGTCACGGACCCGACGTAGTGCAGGTCGGCCTGGGTGACGGTGGCCCGGTGGATCTTGGACTTGAACATGGTGCGAAGCATGCGCATACTCCCGAAATGTCTGCTCCCTGCCTGCTCAGTGCAGGTCAAGGGCGGTCTCCGCAGAGTACAACCATCGGCGTGTCCGGTCAGGTGACCGGCCACGCCGAAGCCTGCGAGCACGTGGCCCACCACGGTTCGGCGGGCGTCGCCACGCACCCCTCCACGAGGTCAGTGCTGCGCCCACCGCCTGTAGAGGCTGATCTTCTCCTCCCCGATCCCGGCACGGAGTTCGGGGTCGTCCACGCCCAGGTTCTCGGCCGGCGCCCCGCACAGGACGGCGACCTTGCCCACGTGCTGATTGGTCTGCACGGCTCGGGTCGCTTCGGCGGCTTCCGTCAGGGAGTAGACCTTCGACAGCGTCGGATGGATCATCCCCATGCCGATCAGCCGGTTGGTCTGTACGGCCTCGTGGTAGTTGAATCCGTGCGACCCGATGATCTGCTTCAGCCGCATCCACAGGAACCGGTTGTCGTACTCGTGCCGGTAGCCCGTCGAGGAGCCGCAGGTGACGATCCTGCCGCCCCGCTTGGCCACGTACACCGACGCGCCGAAGGTCTCGGCGCCCAGATACTCGAAGACGATCTGCGGGTCCTCGCTGACCAGCGCGCGGATGGCCTGGCCGAGGACGCGGCCCGCCTTGGGATGACGGAAGCTCCCGTCGGGAAGGTCCAGTTCGGAGCGGTTGATCACGTGCTCGCACCCCTGGGCGCGGACCAGCCGGGCCTTCTCCTCCGAACCGACCACCGCCACGGGGATGCCGCCGCCGTTCTTGACGAACTGGATGGCGTACGACCCGAGACCGCCGGTGCCGCCCCAGACGAGGACGACGTCTCCCTGCTGCATCCGGGCCCCGTGGCTGCCCACCAGCATCCGGTAGGCGGTGGCGGCACACAGGGTGCTGGAGGCAGCCTCCTCCCAGCTGAGGTGCCGCGGCTTCCTGACCAGCTGGTTGGCCTTGACCAGGCAGTACTCACCGAGCGCACCGAAGTTCGTCTCGAAGCCCCAGGCCAGCTGCGTCTCGCTCAGCATTCCGTCGTCGTAGGACGCGTGGTCCTCCTCGTCCACGTAGGACGGCGACACGACGACCTTGTCGCCGACCTTCCAGTTCTTGACGCCCGCTCCGACCCTCACGATCACGCCGGAGGCGTCCGATCCGAGCTGGTGGAACGGCAGGTCGTGGCGTGCGCCGTTGGGTCCCTGCTTGCCCATCTTCTCCAGGAAGGCGAACGTGGGGACCGGTTCGAAGATCGCGGACCAGACCGTGTTGAAGTTGATCGCGGCCGACATCACCGCGACGATGCACTCGTCGGGGGCCGGCTCGGGCATGGGCATCTCACCGACGTGCAGGGACTTGCGGACGTCCTTGTCGCGCACGCCCTCGAACATGTCGACCTCCTCCTTGAGGAGGTAGGCCGCCCGATAGCTTGACGGCAGGTCGATGGAGAGCAGTTCCTCGGGTGCGGCGCCGGCGATGACGGCCTGGAGCAGATCAGACACTGGGCGGTCCTTTCGATGGGTACGTTTCGTGTGGGCAGGGAGCCGGGGCGGGCGGCGCACGTCAGGCGAAGGTCTCCCGCAGGACGGCGACCACCTGGTCGAAGCGCTTGACCAGGTAGAAGTGGCCGCCGTCGAAGACCCGCAACTCGAAGGCCCCCGTGGTGTACCGCGACCACCGGTCGGCGTCCTCGGGGGTGACCTTCGGGTCCTTGTCGCCGGTCAGAGCGACCACCGGTGTCTTCAACGGGGGCCCCGGGCGCGGCTCGTAGGTCTCGGCCGCCTTGTAGTCACTGCGGATCGCCGGCAGCGCCAGCCGGAGCAGGTCGTCGTCCGGCATCTCGAGTTCTGCGCCGGCGAGCCGCTTGATGGCTGTGACGAGGTCGTCGTCGCCTAGCAGGTGCACCGACTCCCCCCGCCGGTCCACGGGCGCCCGGCGGCCGGACAGGAACAGCTTCAGCGGCACGATGCCGCGCTCCTCCAGCCGCCGGGTCACCTCGAAGGCGAGCGCGGCGCCGAGGCTGTGCCCGAACAGCCCCAGGGGCCGGTCGGCCCAGGGGATCAGTTGGGCGGTGACCAGGTCGGCCAGGGTGTCGATGTCGTCGACGCAGGCTTCGCCACGCCTGTCCTGCCTCCCGGGGTACTGGACGGCCAGGACGTCCACTGCCGGCGCGAGGGCGCGCGAGGTGGGGAAGAAGAAGCTGGCGGAGCCTCCGGCATGGGGCATCAGGACCAGCCGCCTCCCGGCCTCGGGTGCCGGATGGAAGCGCCGGATCCACGGGCTGGTCGGGGCGTCGGTACGCATGGCAGGGCCTTTCGCTGACGTGGTCATCGCCGCCGGGGCGGCGCGATCGTGGCTCTTGCGGGCAGGTCAAGCCGTGGCCGGACGGGGGAAGTAGCCCACCCGGACGAAGAACTCGACGTGTTTGCGGAACAGTTCGCGGTCGGCCGGCGGGCAGGTGATGCCACTGCTCTCCAGTGCCCCGGCCGTCTCGCTGTCGTCGACGGGCGGGTAGAAGGCGTCGGGCCGGTCCGCCATGACCTCGAAGGCGTCGAGGAGCGGCAGGAGCGCGTTGTCCGGGTCGGTGGTCACCAGGTCGCGCCAGGTGTTCCGGTCCCGCTCGGGCAGCTCGTACCCCAGGTCCCGCAGCTCCTCGACCATGTCGCCGAGGGTCAGGCCGCTGTGGCTGCACACGTGGAACGTCCCGCCGGCGGCCTCGGGCTGCGCGGAGATGTCCACGATGGCGGCGCTGGTGTAGCCGACCGGCATCAGGCGGAAGGTCACCGGGATCTCACCGGGCACGGCACCGGCCTGGAGCATGCCCTTCAGGCTGAGCCAGACGAAGTCCCGGGCCTGGCAGGCGCCGGTCTCGGCGTCGCCGGCGATCAGGTCGACCCGGTAGACCGACACGGGCAGTCCGCGGTCCCGGGCGAGGCCGATGACCTGTTCGGCAACCCACTTGCTCTGGGTGTATCCGGTGGGCAGCGTGTCGCCGGGGCCGGTCGGGTCGGTGGTGCGCAGCGGGGCCCCGGCGGTGTCCCGGCCCACGTAGACGCCGAGGGTGGACACGTAATGGACGGGGACGGTGCGGTGGCGGGCCGCGAGGCGCAGGATCTCCTCGGTTCCGCCGACGTTGGCCGCGCGCACGGTGGCGTACGGCTGCACCCAGTTGACCGCGGCCCCCGCGTGGTAGACGGCGTCGACCGTGCGGGCCAGGGCGTCGAACCGGTCGGCGGTCAGACCGAGGGCCGGCTCCGCCAGGTCGCCGACGACGACCTCCAGGCGGTCGGGGAGGATCTGGTCCTCGATGCCGTACCACTCCAGGTTGGCCCGCAGCCTGTCCCGGGCGTCCGCCTCGTCGTGTCCGCGGACCAGGCAGTGGACCCGCGCCGACGTCGTTCGCATGAGGTCGCGCAGCAGATAGGCCCCGAGGAAACCGGTGGCGCCGGTGAGCAGGACCTCCCCCGGATCCACGGCGACCCGGCACACCTCGTCCGCGGGCCGGATGTCGTCGGCCAGGCGTATCTCCGCGGTGAAGTCCACGGCGGGCTGCTCGCCCGCGCCGCCCCGTCCCTCCCCGCTCAGCTCGGCGACGAGGAAGCCGGCGAGCTCGGTGAGGGTGGGGTGGTCGAAGACCAGGGTGGTGGGCAGGCGCAGGCCGGTGAGGGCGGCGAGGCGGTTGCGGAACTCGACGCCCGTGAGCGAGTCGAAGCCCAGGTCGGTGAAGCGGTGGTCGACCGCGATGGTTCCGGGGTCGGCGTGCCCCAGGACCGCCCCGGCCTCCGCGCGCACGGTCTCCAGCACGCGGGCTCGCTGCTCCTCCTCCGCCAGCCCGGCGAGGCTGGCGGTGAAGGAGTCGGCGGCCGCGCCGGAGTTGCGGGCGGCGGGACGGACGGGGACCCGGAGCAGGCCGCGCATCACCGCCGGTGCCGGCCGGGCCTGCTCGCGCAGGGCGGCCAGGTCGAGGGGCGCGGCGACCACGGCGGCCCGGTCGGAAGCGAGCGCGGCGTCGAGCATCGCGGGTCCCTGGTCGGAGGCGATGGGCGGATATCCGGCGCGTGCGATGCGTTCCAGGTCGGCCGGGGTCAGCTCGCCGCTGCCACTGGTCTGCGCCCACAGGCCCCAGGCGACCGAGGTCGCGGGCAGTCCAAGACCCGCACGGTACTCGGCGAGTCCGTCCAGGAAGGTGTTGGCGGCGGCGTAGCTGGACTGGCCCGCACCGCCGATGGCGCCGGCGAGCGAGGAGAACAGGACGAACGCCGACACGTCGAGGCCGCTGGTCAGTTCGTGCAGGTTCCATGCGGCGTCGATCTTCGGCCGCAGTACGGAGTCCAGGCGCTCCGGGGTGACGGTGGTGATCAGCCCGTCGCCGAGGATGCCCGCCGCGTGGACGACGCCGGTCAGCGGCCGGTCCTCGGGGACGGCGGCCAGCACGCGTTCCAGCGCGGAGCGGTCCGCGGCGTCGCAGGCGGCGACGACGACGCGGGCGCCGAGGGCGGACAGCTCGGCCACCAGGCGGTCGGCGCCCGGGGCGTCCGGACCCCGGCGGCTGGTGAGGAGCAGGTCGCGCACCCCGTGTCCGGTCACCAGATGGCGGGCGAAGAGCGCACCGAGTGTGCCGGTGCCACCGGTGATCAGTACCGTGCCGCCGTGCGTGAACCGGCCCGACGGGGCCTTCGGGGCGGCGGCGGCCGGCCTGCGCAGCTGGGGCAGCAGGACGCACCCCGCCCGTACGGCGGCCTGTGCTTCCCCGGAGCGCACGAGCGCGGAGAGTGCCGTCGAAGGCGTCTCCTCGTCGAGGTCCACCAGCACGAAGCGGCCCGGGTTCTCGGACTGCGCGGAGCGGATCTGGCCCCACACGGCCGTGGCCGCCGGGTCGGTCACCCGCCGGCCTCCGGCCGCCACGGCACCCCGGGTGACCAGGACCAGCGGGATGTCGGCCAGCCTCTGGTCGGCGAGCCAGTCCTGGACCAGGGCCAAGACGTGCCGGGTACGAAGGTGGGCGGCGGCGGCAGGGCCGGCGGCCTCCGCGGACCCGGGTACCCGGGGGTCGGCCCCCCGATCGGGTGCGTCGTCGACCTGATCGGGTGCGTCGTCGACGGCGGGGCCGGCGATGTCGTAGCGGACCGCGTCCACCGGGGTGCCCGCCTCGATCGCCTTTGCCAGTTCACCGGTGTCGCCGTACCCCCCGGCGCCCACGGCCGCCCAGCGGACCGGGACGGCCGGCTCGTCGAGGGAGATCGGTGTCCAGTGGGTGTGGAACAGGGCGTCCGCCGCCCTGCCGCGGGCCCGTTCGACGCTGCCCGCGCCGACCGGGGTGAGGGCGAGCGAGCGGATCGTGACTACCGGCTGACCCGTCCTGTCCGCGAGGAGCACGGACAGTCCGCCGTCGTCCGCCCTGACCACCCGGGCCCGTACGGCGGTGGCTCCCGCCGCGTGCAACTGGACTCCGCCCCACCTGGTCGCCAGCAGGGGTCCGTGCCCGGCGTCCGCGGGGAACGCGGCCTCGGAGAGGAGCGCGGCCTGCACCGCCCCCTCCAGGAGCGCCGGGTGCAGGTTGAAGCGGGCCGCGTCCGACGCGGCCTCCTCGTCCAGGGAGACCTCGGCGAACACCCCGGGGCCGGAGTCCGCCGTCCACAGGCAGGTGAGGCCGCGCAACCGCGGTCCGTACGCCGTACCCGCGTCGGCCAGCTTCGCGTACGCCGACTCCAGGTCGACCGGCGCCGCGTCGGCCGGCGGCCAGGGGAGGAGCGGATCGGCGGCCGCGGGCCCGCGCAGACTGAGCTTTCCCGTGGCGTACTCGGTCCACTCCGCCTCGCTCGCATCGGGGCGGGCGTACAGGGAGAAGGCGCGCTGCTGCCCGTCCCCCACCGGCCCCACCTTCATCTGCAGCTGCACGGCGCCCCCTTCGGGCAGCGCCGGCGGGGTGAGCACGTTCAGCTCGTCCACGGCCGTGCACCCGACTTCGTCGGCGGCCCGCAGCGCCAGCTCGACGAGCACCGAGGGCGGCAGCACGACGGCGCCGGCGAGGGTGTGTTCGGCCAGCCACGGGTGGGTGCGCGCCGACAGCCGGCTGGTGAACAGGGTTTCGTCGGAACCGGCCAGGTCAACGGCGGCTCCCAGCATCGGGTGACCCGTCGGCGCCATCCCCAGGCCGGCCGGGTCCAGGGCACGGGACCCGGCGGAGTACCAGAAGCGCTCGTGCTGGAAGGCGTACGTGGGAAGCGGCACCCGCCGCGCCCCGCGGCCGGCGAAGGCGGCGGCCCGGTCGATCCGGACGCCGCGCACCTGGGCCCCCGCCCAGGAGGCCAGGAAACGGTCGAGGCCGCCGTCGCCCCGTCGGAGCGTGCCGGTGACGACGGCGCCGTCGCCGAGGTTCTCCTGGAGGGAGGAGGTGAGCACCGGGTGCGCACTGACCTCCACGAAGGCCCCGTGGTCCTGTGCGGCCAGGGCCCTTACCGACCGGGCGAACTCCACCGGACTGCGCATGTTGGAGTACCAGTACTCGGCGTCGAGGCGGGCCGTGTCCACCCAGTCTCCGGTCACCGTCGAGAAGAAGGGCACCGAACCGGTCAGTGGCCGCACGGGGGCCAGCGCCGCCAGGATGTCCTCGCGGACCCGCTCGACCTGGGGCGAGTGGGAGGCGAAATCGGTGGGGAACCGCTTGGTCCGGGCGCCTTCGGCCGAGCACTCGGCGATGAACTCGTCCAGCGCCTCGCGTTCGCCGGCGACCAGGACCGACGTGGGGCCGTTCTCCACGGCGACGGACAGCCGCCCGGCCCACTTCTCCAGCCGTGCCTCGACCTCCACGCGCGCCAGCCCGACCGCGCCCATGCCTCCCGTCCCTTGCAGCGTCAGGGCGATCCGGCTGCGCAGGGCGATCACGCGGGCCGCGTCCGGCAGGCTCAGCCCGCCCGCGACGCAGGCAGCGGCGATCTCGCCCTGCGAGTGTCCGACGACGGCCGCGGGTTCGAGTCCGTACGAGCGCCACAGGGCCGCCAGGGAGACGTGCACGGCGAACAGGACCGGCTGGACGACGTCCAGCCGGTCGAGGGACGGTGCGCCCTCGACCCCGCGCAGCACGTCCTCCAACGCCCAGTCCACAAAGGGGTCCAGGGCCCGTGCGCATTCCGCGATCCGCGCGGCGAAGACCTCCGAGGTCTCCAGCAGCTCGGTCGCCATGCCGGCCCACTGGCTGCCCTGCCCCGGGAAGACGAACACGGTCTTGCCCGCCTCGCCCGCGATGCCCTGGACGGCATGGTCCACGGGCTCGCCGACGGCCAGCGCGTCCAGTCCCGCGAGGACCTCCTCCCGGTGCCGGCCGACGACCACGGCGCGGTGCTCCAGCACGGCGCGCGTGGTGGCCAGCGAGTAGGGGACGTCGAGAAGCTCCCGCTCCGGGTGCGTACCCGGGTCCGTGCCCGGGTCCCGGTCCGCGTCCGGGTCCGCGTCCCGGTCCGCGTCCGGCCGGCTCGTCCTGAGGTGACCGGCCAGTCGCGCGGCCTGCGCCCGCAGCGCCTGCGGAGAACGGGCCGACACGAGCCAGGGCAGGGCGGTGGACGGATCGGGTGCCTGCTGCGGCCCGGGCTTCTGCGGGGAGTCGTCGGCGGGGACCCGGGGCGGGGCCTGCTCCAGGATGACGTGGGCATTGGTGCCGCTGGCCCCGAAGGCGGACACCGCTGCGCGGCGCGGCGCGGAGGTCTGCGGCCAAGGCCGGGTCTCGGTGAGCAGTTCGACGTCGCCGGCCGACCAGTCCACGAACGGGGTGGGCTCGGCGAGGTGCAGCGTCCTGGGCAGCAGGCCGTGCCGGATGGCCTGCACCATCTTCACCAGACCGCCGACGCCCGCGGCGGCCTGGGCGTGGCCGATGTTGGACTTGAGCGAGCCGACGAGAAGCGGCCGGCCTTCGGGCCGCGCCTGACCGTAGGCGGCGATCAGGGCCTGCGCCTCGATGGGGTCGCCCAGCCGGGTGCCGGTGCCGTGGGCCTCGACCGCGTCCACCTCAGCCGGTGTGAGCCCGGCGTTGGCCAGGGCCTGCCGGATGACGCGCTCCTGTGACGGGCCGTTCGGTGCGGTCAGTCCGTTGGAGGCCCCGTCCTGGTTGACCGCGCTTCCCCGCAGGACGGCGAGGACGTGATGGCCGGCCCGCTGCGCGTCGGAGAGCTTCTCCAGGACGAGCAGACCGGCCCCTTCCGACCAGCCGATGCCGTCGGCGTCGGCGGAGAACGGCTTGCAGCGGCCGTCCACCGCGAGTCCCCGCTGCCGGGAGCCGTCGATGTAACCGCCGGGGTGCGCGGAGATGTACGAGGCTCCGGCGAGAGCGAGGGTCGACTCGCCCGAACGCAGCGACTGGGCCGCCAGGTGCAGTGACACCAGAGCGGAGGAGCAGGCGGTGTCGACGGACACCGCGGGTCCCTCCAGGCCGAGGACGTAGGCGATGCGGCCGGATGCCATGCTGCTGAGCTTGCTGGTCATCTGGTAGCCCTCGAACTCCTCGGGGCTGTTCAGGTCCAGGTAGCTCTGTTCCACCAGACCTGCGAAGACACCGGTCCTGCTGCCCTTCAGGGACAGCGGGTCGATGCCCGCGTGCTCCAGCGCCTCCCACGCGGACTCCAGCAGGACGCGTTGCTGGGGGTCCATGGCGAGCGCCTCGCGCGGCGAGATGCCGAAGAAGGCGGCGTCGAAGCGGGTGGCCGATTCCAGGAAGCCGGCCTGGCGTATGTAGATGGTGCCGGGCCTGGCCGGGTCCGGATCGTAGAGGGCGTCCAGGTCCCAGCCCCGGTCCGTGGGGAAGTCCGAGATCTCGTCACGTTCCTCGACGGCCAGGCGCCACAGTTCGTCGGGGGTCGACGCGCCGGGGAAGCGGCACGACATGCCGACGATGGCGATGGGTTCCTGGACGCCGTCTTCCAGTTCGGCAACGCGCCTGCGGGTCTTCTCCAGATCGGCGGTGACCCACTTCAGGTATTCGATGAGCTTCTCTTCCCTGGACATGTCGTCCCCTTCCTTCGACATCCGCTCTTCCCTGGACATGCGCTGACCGTTCTCCTTCCGGTGGGTCGTCATCGGCGCGGCCCGCGGCCGAGCTCGGTGTCGATGAAGTCGAAGATCTCGTCGGCCGACGCGGCGGCGATCCGGCTCTCGGTGCCCTCGGCGTCGTGCTGCGGCCGTTCCTGCGTCACGGCCGCGGCGAGTCGGTCGAGGACCGTCCGCAGCCGCGCGCCGACGGCGGTGAGGTCCAGGTCTTGGTCCGGGTCCTGACCGGCCTCCTGCGGGCGCAGCCCCGCCACGGCCGCCTCCAGCCAGTCGAGCTGGGTGAGCAGAGGCGGCCTGGAAGACCCCGTCCCCGGGTCCTGCGCCGTCGCCACCTCGCTCAGAACGAACCGGATGAGCGCGGCGGGAGAGGGATGGTCGAAGACGACCGTGGCGGGCAGCTTCAGCCCCGCGGCCGCACCGAGCCGGTTGCGCAGCTCCACAGCGGTCATCGAGTCGAACCCCGCATCCTGGAACGACCGTTCCAGCGCGACGGATCCGGGGTCGTCGTGCCCCAGGACGGCCGCCACCTCCTGCCGGACCAGTTCCCGTACGGCCTGGAGGCGTCCGTCTCCGTCGAGTCCGGCCAGCCGTCGTGCGAGCACCCCGACACCGGTTCCCGCCCCGGCCTGCGGACCCGTCACGTCCAGTGCGGGCCGCAGCGGACGCCGGAGCAGTCCGCGCAGCAGATGCGGAACGCCACCCCCGGCCGAGCGCGGCGCGGACGGACTGACCAGAGCCGCCGTCAGCAGCGGCTCGTCCATCGCGAGCGCCGCGTCGAACGCCTGCAACGCCCGTTCGGGAGCGAGGGATCGGAACCCGGACCGGACCGGGTGACGCGGCCCCGCTCCGTCCTGCGGAACGGGTCCTTCCCAGGGGCCCCAGGAGAGCGACAGGGCCGGCAACCCGTCGGCCGCGCGCCGCACGACCAGGGCGTGCAGATAGGCCTCCACCGCCGCCCGGTGGGTGACGCCCGGGCCGGGCACGGTACCCGCGGTGGACGAGAACACGATGAACGCGGCGAGCGGGGTGTCGAGGGTCAGGTCGTGCAGATGACGGGCCCCGTCCGCGACCGTACGCAGAGCCGTGTCCGGCGAGTCGGCATCCGGCGAGTCGGCGTCCGGCGAAGTCATCGGATCGCCGTCCCCGGCACCCGCACCGGCACCGGCACCGGCACCGGCACCGTGGACGACCGCGGTCAACGGGTGCTCCGCGGGAACCCCGGCCAGCACCGAAGCGAGCGCGTCGCGGTCGGCGAGGTCGCAGACCGCGAAGACGACATCGGCGCCCAGCGCGGCCAGTTCGGCGGCCAGGCCGGTCACACCGGGGTCGTCGGCTTCCTCCGGGCCGGCGAACAGCACGTGCCGCACGCCGTACCGGGCGGCCAGATGCCGCGCGAAGAACAATCCTCGGGCGCCGCCGGTCACGAGCACGGTGCCCTCGGGGTCGAAGGCCGGTACGGGGCGTGCGACGGCGGCGGCCTCGGTCACGCGCACCAGCCGGGGTACGAGGAGCCGCCCGTCCCGTACCGCCGCCTCCGGCTCACCCGAGGCGAGGAGGGAGGAGAGGGTCACGCGATCGACGGACGGTTGCTTGGACGGCGCGGCTGCGGGGTCCGCCCAAGGGTCGGCATCCACGATGACGATGCGGCCGGCCGTCTCCGCCTCCGCCTGCGCGGCGCGCAGCAGCCCGCGGACCGCCGCCGCCACCGGGTCGACGGGCTCCACCCGGTCCGGCCCGTCGGCCCGTCCGGTGACGGCGCCACCACGGGTCACCACCACCAGCCGGGTTCCGGCGAGACGTTCGTCGGCCTCCCACTCACGGAGGAGGAGCGTCGCCCGGTGCGTGTCCTCGTGCGGGGCGGGGTACCTGCTGCTGTCGGCCCGGGAGGTCCAGGGCACGAGGATCGCGTCGATCGGCGCGCCGGCCTCGACGGCCTTCCCGACGGCGGTGAGGTCGTCGTATCCGTCGGCGCCCAGGACCGCCCACGAGGCGGATTCCCCGGGCTCGACAGGCTCGGCGGGTTCGGCGGGTTCGGCGGGCTCGGCGGGCTCGCGGACAGCGGTTTCCGTCCAGTCCAGCCGCAACAGAACGTCGTGCGCTCCGCCCACCGGGGAGACGAAGAGTTCCTCCGGAACGTCCCGGTAGGTCAGGGCTTCGACCGTTGCGACCAACCCTCCGCGTTCGTCGGTCAGTTCGATGGCGACGGTCGCTTCGCCGGTCTCGGTGACCACGGCCCGCACTGCCACGGCGCCCGTGGCGTGCAGCCGCACGCCTCGCCACTCGGCCGGCACGGCGACCGCACCCGCTCGCTCACCGAAGGGGTGCTCGAGGAGCACGGCGTCCAGGAGCGCCGGATGCAGCCCGAACAGGTGGGCCTCCTCAGTGAGTTCGGTGGGCAGCCGGACCTCGACGGCCCTTCCCGCCGGACCGGAGTCGGCGCCGCGGTCCACCGGCAGAGGCCTGACGGCCGTGCCCAGGCGTCCTTGCGCGTACACGGCCCACGGGGCCTCACCGAGCTCCTCCTCGGGACGTGCGTGAACGGTCAGCGGCCGCCCGCCGTCGGTGTCCGGCGCCCCTACCCGGACCTGGAGCCGCATCGCGCCGCGCGCGGGGAGGACGAGCGGCGCGATCAGCGAAAGCTCCTCCAGTACGGACGTCCCTGCCTCGTCGCCGGCCCGTACGGCCATCTCGACGAGCGAGGCGGCGGAGAGGACGGTGTTGCCGAGGACGGTGTGCTGCTCCAGCCAGGGATGCGTACGGGCCGACAGGTGGGTGGTGAACACGAAGCCGTCGCCGCCCGCGAGCGGGAGCGCCGCCCCTAGGAGGGGGTGTCCGATCGGGGTCAGGCCGAGGCCGGAGGCGTCGGCGGTCCCGGCGGTCCGGGTGAGCCAGTAGCGGTCGCGCCGGAAGGCGTAGGTGGGCAGGTCGACGCGGTGCGCGCCGGTGCCCTCGTAGAACGCCGGCCAGTCCACCGGGACGCCGAGGCCGTGCAGCAGGCCGATCCCCTGGACGAGCGTGCCGGCCTCGGACCTGCCGCGCCGGAGCAGCGGAAGCACCGTGCGCCCGTGGCCTTCGCCTTCGCCGTCGCTGGTGTCGAGGCCGTCCTGGGCCAGGGCGGAAAGGACCGCGTCCGGACCGATCTCCACGAACGTCGTGGTGCCTTCGGTTTCCAGGGTGCGTAACGCGTCCGCGTACCGGACCGGCCGGCGAACGTGCTCGACCCAGTACTCGGCCGTCGTCAACCGCTCGGGATCGACCGGCCCACCCGTCAGCGCGGACACGACCGGAATCCGCGGCCGCCGCAACTCCAGCCCGGCCACGACCCGGCCGAACTCCTCCAGCATGGGCTCCATCAGCGGGGAGTGGAACGCGTGGGAGACCTGGAGCCGCTTGGTCCTGCGACCCCGCGACGCCAGCTCCGCCGCGACCTCCGCCACAGCCTCCTCGACACCTGAAACAACCACGGCAGAAGGCCCGTTGACAGCAGCGATACCCACCTCATGGCCACGGCCCGCCAGCAGCACGGCGACCTCGTCCTCCGTCGCCTCCACCGCCACCATCGCACCACCGGCCGGCAGCTCCTGCATCAACCGGCCGCGGGCCGCCACCAGCACACACGCATCCGCCAGCGACAACACACCCGCCACATGAGCAGCCGCCACCTCACCGATGGAATGACCCGCGACGAAGTCCGGACGCACCCCCCACGACTCCACCAACCGAAACAGCGCCACCTCGACGGCAAACAGGGCCGGCTGCGTGAAACCCGTCTCATCCAGCCCCTCACCCGAGGCGATCACCCCGCGCAGCGGCCGGGGAAGCAGAGGATCCAGCTCGGCGCACACCTCATCGAACGCCGCCGCGAACCTCGGGTACGCCCCGTACAACTCCTGACCCATGGCAGCACGCTGCGCACCCTGACCCGTGAACACGAACGCCACACGACCCGTACGGACACCCGCACCACCGCCTCGTCCGGCCGGCGTCTCGGCGCCGTCGGCGAGGGCCTTCAGGCCGGTCAGCAGTTCGTCGCGGGTGGCGCCGACGACCGCGGCACGGTGGCCGAGTGCGGCTCGGGTGGTGGCCAGGGAGTATCCGACGTGCACCGGGTCGGCGTCGGGCCGTGTCTCCAGGTGGGCATGGAGCCGTCCCGCCTGCGCCCGCAGCGCCGTCTCGTCCCGGCCCGAGACGAGCCAGGGAACGGGGTGCGTCGGCGCACCGGCGGTCGGCGCGGGGAGCGGATCGGGGTCCCCCTGTTCGATGATCACGTGGGCGTTGGTCCCGCTGATGCCGAAGGACGACACGCCGGCCCGGCGCGGACGGTCCGACCGCGGCCACTCCCTGGCCTCCGCCAGCAACCGCACCGCACCCGCATCCCAGTCGACGTGCGGCGACGGCTCCTCGATGTGGAGGCTCTTGGGGAGGGAGGCGTGGCTGATGGCCTGGACGGCCTTGATGATGCCGCCGACTCCTGCGGCGGCCTGGCTGTGCCCGATGTTCGACTTCAGCGAGCCCAGCCACAGCGGCCGGTCCTCCGGTCGGTCCTGGCCGTAGGTGGCCAGCAGCGCGTGCGCCTCGATCGGGTCGCCCAGGGTCGTGCCGGTGCCGTGCGCCTCCACCAGGTCCACGTCCGCGGGCTCGAGCCCGCCGTTCGCCAGCGCCTGCCGGATCACCCGCTCCTGCGCCGATCCGTTGGGAGCCGTGAGGCCGTTGGAGGCCCCGTCCTGGTTGATCGCGGAGCCGCGGATCACGCCCAGCACCCGGTGACCGTGCCGACGGGCGTCCGACAGCCGCTCGACGAGCAGCAGTCCCGCGCCCTCGGACCAGCCGGTGCCGTCGGCCGACGCCGAGAAGGACTTGCAGCGACCGTCCGGCGACAGGCCGCGCTGCCGGGAGAACTCGGTGAACGCCAGGGGCGTGGACATGACGGTGACGCCGCCGGCGAGAGCCAGGTCGCACTCGCCCTGCCGCAGTGCGCTCGCCGCCAGGTGCAGGGCCACCAGCGACGACGAGCAGGCCGTGTCCACCGTCACCGCCGGGCCCTCGAAGCCGAAGGTGTAAGACACCCGGCCGGAGGCCACGCTGCCCGCGGTGCCGCCCGCACGATAACCCTCGAGTTCCTCGGGGACGGTGCCCGGTCCCGAGCCGTAGTCGTGGTACATCACCCCGGTGAACACGCCCGTACGGCTGCCGCGCAGGGAGGCAGGCACGATGCCGGCGTTCTCCAGCGCCTCCCATGCGGTCCGGAGCAGAAGACGTTGTTGCGGGTCCGTCGCCACGGCCTCCCGCGGAGACATCCCGAAGAACTCCGGATCGAACTCATCCGCGTCGTACAGAAACCCCCCACGCCGCGTATACGACGTACCCACACGATCCGGATCCGGATCGTAAAGCGACTCCACATCCCAACCCCGGTTCCCCGGAAACTCACCCACCGCATCCACACCATCAGCCACCAGCCGCCACAACTCCTCCGGCGACCCCACACCCCCCGGATACCGACACGCCATCCCCACGATCGCGATCGGCTCATCCACCGCGACACCGGCCGGGCGCGCGGCGACGGCTTCGGCAGCGCGTTCACCGGAGAGCCGTTCCAGCAGGTGGGAGGTGAGGGCGCCGGGGGTGGGGTGGTCGAAGACCAGGGTGGTGGTGAAGCGCAGTCCGGTGGTGGTGCCGAGGCGGTTGCGCAGTTCGACGGAGGTCAGGGAGTCGAAGCCCATGTCCTGGAAGGTGCGGTCGGCGTCGAGGTCGTAGGGGCCGGTGTGGCCCAGGACGTCCGCGACGTGCGTGCGCAACAGCTCGGCCAGTGTTCGTTCGCGTTCCTTGGGTGACAGCCCGGCCAGGCGCCGCGCGAGCGAGATCTCGCCCCCCGCACCAGCCTCCACGGCACGACGCCGCCGACGCGAAGGCACAAGCCCACGCAGCATCGGCGCCGGCTCATCCAGACCACGCAGGACCGCGGCATCCAACCGGGTCACCGCAACCACGGCCTCACCCGAAACCCGCGCCGCATCGAACAAACCCATCGCATCATCCGAAGCCAGCGGAAGCAGCCCCAACCGCGACAACCGCCGCACATCCGCCTCGCCCAAATGCCCCGTCAGCTCACCCGACT
>NZ_JBIAHN010000032.1:0-52274 GCF_042870555.1 Streptomyces sp. NPDC006487 | reverse complement strand
GGCGCGGACGAGGTCGCCTTCCACCAGGCGCCGGGCGAACGTACGGCGATGGGCTGGCCGGTGGACCCGAGCGCCCTGTACGACCTGCTGACCCGCACCGCCGCCCGGTACCCCGGACTGCCGCTCGTCATCAGCGAGAACGGAGCGGCGTACGAGGACGAGGTCGGTCCGGACGGCACGGTGCACGATCCGCAGCGCGCCGCCTACATCCACGCCCACCTCGACGCCGTGCACCGGGCGATCACCGACGGGGTGGACGTCCGCGGCTACTTCCTCTGGTCGCTGCTCGACAACTTCGAGTGGGCCTACGGCTACGCCAAACGGTTCGGCGCCATCCACGTCGACTACGACACCTTGAAGCGCACACCCAAATCGAGCGCGCACTGGTACGCCCGTGTTGCCCGGACGGGAGAGCTGCACGCTCCTGGCGGCGCGTAGCCCACGACCGCGCACCGATCCGCGGTGAACGGGTTCTGCGCCCTGGCGCGGTGAGCCTTCCCGGTCACAGCACCGGTCAGCGGATGGGCAGGCGGGCGGGATCGGCGATGATCTGCCGGACGGTCGACCACGCTGCGCCCAGCACCGGTCCGCGGCGCCCCAGAACGGAGGGGCGCACCGCCTCCGGGTTCCAGGGCCGGACGGTAACCCGGGCGGCCAGTTCGGCGCGGACCGACGGGAGGAGCCAGTCGGCGAGTTCGGCGTAGGCGCCGCCCAGAACGAGACCGTCCGGGTCGATCAGGTTCACCGTCGAGGTCAGGGCGAGGCCCATGGCCCGTCCTGCGCGGTCCAGGGCGCGCAGGGTCGTGGCGTCCCCGGCGGCCGCCCGCTCGGCGAGCAGGGCCACCGGGTCGCCGACGGGGCCCAGCCCGGCCTCGCGCAGCACGGCCGCTTCACCCGCGTACTGCTCCAGGCAGCCGCGTGCCCCGCAGGCGCAAGGGGCGCCCTCCGGGTGGACGGGCAGGTGGCCGAGTTCGCCCGCGAAGCCGCGGGCGCCCCGGAACAGCTGCCCGCCGATGATCAGTGCGGCACCGATTCCGGCCTCGGCGGAGACGTGTACGAACGTCTCGGCGGGGTTGCCCCGGTGCCACTGCTCGGCCAGCGCCCCGAGGTTGGCTTCGTTCTCCGGCTCGGGCGCGGTGTCGGGGTCGGGCCAGTGGTCGGCGGGGCGGACGGCTTGCCAGCCGAGGTTGGGAGCGTTCGCGACCAGTCCGCCCGGCTCGTTCGGCACCACCCCCGGCACGGCCAGGACGCGGCCCTCGACGCGCAGGCCGAGGGCCGCGGCCTCGGACTCCGCCTCGGCGCCCAGCGCGGCGGCCTCCGCCAGCACCTCTCCGGCCGGTCGGCCCGCGTTGGCCCGCTCCACGCGACGCCAGACCCGGGGTTCACCGCGCAGGTCCACGACGCACGCGGCGAGATGGGTGACGCCGATCTCCAGGCCGAGGCCCGCGGGACCCCGATCGTTCAGGGCCAGCGCCCGTCCGGGGCGGCCGACCCGTCCGCTGGGCGCGGTCTCCGTCTCGGTCAGCGCTCCTCGACCGATGAGCTCGTCGGCCATGGAGGAGACGGCCGGCCTGGTCAGGCCCGTGTGCCCGGCCACGTCCGCCCGGGAGAGCGGTCCGTGCGCGGCGACCACGCCGATCACCACCGCGAGGTTCCGCCGGCGCATCCCCTGCTGCGAGGCGGGCGCGGCCTCCGCGCCCCCACTCCCCCTGCCGGTCCCCGTCATCGGCCCGACCCTCCTATCGCTCTCCCGGCGGGACCTCCTGCAAGGCCCGCGCCCGCCGCAGCGTACTGGTGATCCGTTCGAGCGCGTCGTCGTCACGGGGTACGGGCTCCAGTACCCGGCCCTCGGTGGTCCGCCAGCGCCGGGCGACGGCATCGGCAGGCTCACCGGTGAGCAGGGCGGCGGCCTGGGCGGCGGCCCCGAGCGCGACCAGTTCCCGGGCCTCGGGCACCTGGACCGCTCGTCCGGACAGTCGCAGGACGGTCCTCTGCCAGGCCCTGCCGCGGGCTCCGCCGCCGATCAGCAGGAGTGGTTCGCCGGGGGCGGGGTTCTCGCCTCCGGCGCGCAGCACGTCGTCGAGGGCCGCGAGCAGGGCGTGGGCGGCGCCGTCGTAGGCGGCCTGGAGCAGCTGGCCCGGCGTCGTGTCGTGGCGCAGGCCGTGGACCAGGCCGGAAGCCTGCGGGAGGTCCGGAGTGCGCTCGCCGTCCAGGTAGGGAAGCACCACCGCCGTGCCGCCTCCCTCGACGTCCTCGCGGTCGCGGCCTACGAGAGCGGCGAAGCGGTCGACGGCGAGGGTGCAGTTGAGCGTGCAGGCGAGCGGCAGCCAGCCGCCGAGGGCATCGGCGAAGCCGGCGACGGTTCCGCCCGGGTCGGCGGGGCGGGTCCGGCCTACTGCGTAGACGGTGCCGGAGGTACCGAGGCTCAGCACCGGACGCCCGGGGCGCAGGCCCAGCCCGAGGGCGGCGGCCATGTTGTCACCGGTCCCGGTCGCCACCAGGGCGCCCTCGCGCAGCGGCATCCCGGCCCGGACGACTCCCGCCCGGGCTCCCGGCGCCAGGACCTGCGGCAGCAGCCCGGGGTCGAGGCCGATCCTGCCGAGGACGTCCTGGTCGTAGCCGTCCGGCCCCCACCAGCCGGTCCCCGACGCGTCTCCGCGGTCCGTCACCGCTTCACCGGTCAGCCGCTCCGTCAGGAAGTCGTGGGGAAGCCGGACGGCCGCGACGCGGTCAGCGGCGGCGCGCTCGTTCGTGTGCAGCCAGGCCCACTTGGCGGCCGTGAAGGCGGCCGTGGGGACGCTTCCGGTGCGGCGGGCGAGCTCTGCCGCCCCGAACGCGGCTGCGAGTTCGGCGGCCTGCGGGGCGGAGCGGACGTCGTTCCAGAGCAGCGCCGGGCGCACCGGCCGTCCGGCCGCGTCGAGGGTGACCAGGCCGTGCTGCTGGCCGGCGATCGAGCAGGCGGCGGCGCGATCCGCCCAGCCGGTGCCCGCCACGGCCTCGCCGAGCGCCCGCCACCACTGTTCGGGGTCGCTCTCGCGTCCGGCGCCCGCGCTGACGGCGTGAGCGGCGCGGCCCTCGCCCAGGACGGCACCGGTGTCCAGGTCGACGGCGAGGGCCTTGGTGGCCTGGGTCGAGCTGTCGACACCGATCACGACACGCTGAGCAGACATGCGTTCCTCCGGTGGGGTTCCTTCTGGCGTGTCCGCATACTAATTTGTTTTTCGCCATTACAAATAGCCCTCGGCCCAGATCCGGAGCGCCTCATGACCAGCGACCCGCTCGTCCCCACCCCCGCGCACAGGTTCACCTTCGGCCTGTGGACCGTCGGCTGGCAGGGCCGGGACCCCTTCGGCGACGCCACCCGACCCGCCCTCGACCCCGTCGAGAGCGTGGAGCGGCTGGCCGGGCTCGGCGCCTACGGCGTCACGTTCCACGACGACGACTTGATCCCCTTCGGCGCCGGCGAGGCCGCCCGCGAGCAGGCGGTCAAGCGCTTCCGCACCGCACTCGACACGGCCGGGCTGAAGGTTCCGATGGCCACCACCAACCTCTTCACCCACCCGGTGTTCAAGGACGGCGCCTTCACCGCGAACGACCGGGACGTGCGCCGGTACGCGCTCCGCAAGACGATCCGCAACATCGACCTGGCCGTGGAACTCGGCGCCTCGGTCTACGTCGCCTGGGGCGGCCGCGAAGGCGCCGAGTCGGGCGCGGCCAAGGACGTGCGCTCCGCCCTCGACCGGCTGAAGGAGGCCTTCGACCTGCTGGGCGAGTACGTCGAGAACCAGGGATACGACCTGCGCTTCGCGATCGAACCCAAGCCCAACGAGCCGCGCGGCGACATCCTGCTGCCCACCATCGGCCACGCCCTGGCGTTCATCAACGAGCTGGAGCGGCCCGAGCGGGTCGGCCTCAACCCGGAGGTCGGCCACGAGCAGATGGCCGGGCTGAACTTCCCGCACGGCATCGCCCAGGCCCTGTGGCACAACAAGTTGTTCCACATCGACCTCAACGGCCAGACGGGCATCAAGTACGACCAGGATCTGCGCTTCGGTGCGGGCGACCTGCGCCAGGCCTTCTGGCTGGTCGACCTGCTGGAGTCGGCCGGCTACGACGGCCCCCGTCACTTCGACTTCAAGCCGCCGCGCACCGAGGACTCCGCCGGCGTCTGGGCTTCGGCGGCCGGCTGCATGCGCAACTACCTGATCCTGGCGGAGCGCGCCCGCGCCTTCCGGTCCGATCCGGAGGTCGGGGCCGCGCTCGCCGCCTCCCGGCTGCCCGAACTGGCCCTGCCGACCGCCGCGGACGGCCTGGCCGGTCTGCTGGCCGACCCGTCCGCCTTCGGCGAGTTCGACGTCGACGCCGCCGCCCGCCGCGGCATGGCCTTCGAGCAGCTGGACCAGCTCGCCCTCG
Organism: Streptomyces sp. NPDC006487; assembly: GCF_042870555.1. NCBI lineage: Bacteria > Bacillati > Actinomycetota > Actinomycetes > Kitasatosporales > Streptomycetaceae > Streptomyces > Streptomyces sp. NPDC006487. Next base: position 47,861 of record NZ_JBIAHN010000032.1, on the reverse strand, counting down.
AACACCTCCTCGGCGCCCGCTGAGCCGCAGCGCCCCGGAGCCGGGCCGTGGCGTTCCACGGCCCGGCTCCGGGGCGCCTTGGCCGCCGGTACAGGGTGAGGAACCCCAGCCGATGCGCGACCGGGGTTCCTCGGTGCGGTGAGCACGGGTCAGCAGGTGGAACTGCCCACACCATGAACCTCTCGGCTGCACGTCGGCGGAGCGCACCACATCGCGAGCGCTGTGGTTCAGGCGGGTCAGCGCTGCAGGGTGAGCAGTCCCGGCCGGTAGGGCAGCTTCAGGTAGTCGGTGTTCTCCGGTGTGGTGGTGGGGAGGCCCTGATAGAGGAACTGCAGGTTGCAGGGATCGATGGTCATGGTCTGGTCGGGGTTGTTGCGGACCAGGTCACCGTGGCTGACGCCCCTGGCCCAGGTGGAACCGCTGTTGGCCTGACCCGCGAAGGGGCTGCTCTCGCTGCCGGCCTGGACGGTCCACGGACCGTTCAGGCTGGAGGCGGTGAACGAGCGGAAGTAGCGGTTCGAACCCTGCGCCTCAACGATCATGAGGTACTGGTTCCGGCCCTGAACCTTGTAGACCTCCGGCGCCTCGAACAGAAGGTCCGTCGCGTCGCTCATGACCGTCGTGTACGAGGAGCCGAAGTTGCCCGGGAAGTTCCCGATCGGCATGCTCGCCCGGTAGATCTTGCCGTTGTCGGCGGCGAAGAACAGGTACATGTTCCGGTCATCGGCGATCATGGTCGGGTCGATCGGGGCGTCCCTCCGGTCCCCGGGTCCCGCGGGCAGGCTGCCGGTGAACAGCGGCTGCGCGGCCGACCAGCCGTTGGGGTTGGTGGGGTCGCTGGAGGTGCGGTAGTAGAGCGGCCACTGACTCCACTGGGACACCATCACCCAGACGTCCTTGGGCGCGAAGTAGAACAGTTCGGGAGCCACCGCGGGTTCGTTCATCCGGGTCTGGGTGGCCGCCCCCATGTCCGACCAGTTCGTGAAGGGGCTGAACGCCGTCGAGCCCCACGCCGTTCCGTTGGAGGTGGTCGCGTAGACCAGGTGCTTGCCGTTGTACGTGGTGGTGGAGAAGTCCTTCAGCGCCAGCTGCCCGTTCGCCGGCTGCGCCAGCGGACCCGTCGAGGTCCACCGGTAGGCCGACGGAAGAGCACACGCGTTGCTCACCCCGGACAGGCCGGTCCACTTCTGGTTGCTGCCACCGTGGCACGACCAGGTCTGCACCCCCGTGCCGTTGGCCGTGCCCCAGCCCGAGACCTCCAGACACAGCCCGGACCGAACGCCGACGATCGTGCCGTCGGAGTTCACCCGCCACTGCTGGTTCTCACTGCCGTTGCACGTCCAGATCTGCACCGGGGTCCCGGACGTGGTGGCGCCGCCCCGGACATCCAGGCACTTGTTGCCGTACACGGTCAGCTGGCTGCTGTCCGTCAACGTCCACTGCTGGTTGACTCCACCGTGACAGTCCCAGATGTGCACGTTTGCGCCGTCGGACTGGCTGAAGCCCGACACATCGAGACAGCGGCCGGAAGCAACACCGCGCAAGTCGCTGGTGGTGGCCGCCTGAGCCGGGCCGGCGACGAGCAGTGCCGCCAACGCGGCCAGGGCCGCGACCGCGGCGGCGAGCACCGCGGACAGACGGCGGCTGCTGGAACTGCGTCTGCGCATTTGAGATCTCCTTTGTAACCGGATGAGCTGTCACACGGTTTGGGCGGGGGCGACCCGCCCTCGGCACCTGCGGATCCCGCCGCACGGCGCGTCGCAGCGGCGGAGCGGCGGAGCGGCGACAAGGTGTGGCCTCTGAGGGTGATGGGGGACGCCGGAGAATTGTTAGCGCTAACAATTCGCAGCTCACACATGGGCGCTGGAGGCAGGAGACCAGGGGCCTGGGCGACTGTCAAGATCTTCTGCAAGAATCCGTCGGAGCACTGAAACAACATCAGGACGGTCAACCGCAAGGGGAGCTGATGAAGTCGAGCCCCAGCAGATCGACCTCGACCCGTAACGGGACCGCACTGCCCACCTGAAGCCAAACGGCTCTGCCTCGGACTGCGGCGGCCTGGAAGGGCGCGTGGTCGCGGATCATGACCCGGAGGACATTGCCGCGGCGCCGAGCGAGGGTGAGAACTGCTCGCCGTGTCCTTTGCCTTCCTTCCCCTTCCGGTCGCATTACGCCTGGGAGACCGGGCAGAGGAATACGCTGACCTGCGCGGAGAGGTAGAGGTCCCGCTCGAGGCCGCGGTGGTAGCGGCGGCGTCCGCGCAGGTTCCCGCTGACCGTCCCGGAGTCCCGGGGGCGGGTGCCAGGCGGGCGAACGCGGTCAGGCGGTCGGGGCCGGCGAAGACGGTGCATTCACCGCCGGTCGCGGCGACGAACTCCGCTCCAAGAGTGCGTCCCATGCCGGGCGTCGCGAGGACGACCTCGGCGCCCTGGCGCCGGCGGAACCGGGTTTCGAGTCGGCCGTCGAGTTCGGCCACTTCGTCGCTGCGGGCGGCTGCCGAGCGGACGACGAGCTCGGTACCCAGCCCTTCGCCTCGCAGGGCGGTCATCTGGCTCTGGACAGCTTCCACGGCCCGGGCTGCGAGCGCCGCCGCCCCGCCGACCTCACGGTTACGGAGCCGTGCCTCCAGCCGCCTGACACCCATGCGGCGGATCGCGGCCGGGGTCCGGTAGGCGGTCAGCAAGAATCCGTCTCCTCGCGCATGACGCGGCGGGACAGCTCGGGCACGATTTGCTCCGCCGGCTCGTCGTTACACCGTTCCCGCAGCCGACGTCGTCTCACAAGCGACCGAGTCGCGACGCCACGGGACCCCTCGGCCGACTGCTGGAACCGACCGCGGCGTGGGGCACAGAACTGGCGCGCCGGGCCGCCGCACTGACGGCGGAGATCCGGTACGCGATCACGTCGACGCCTTCCAGGCCCTGGTCGAACGGCGGGGTCGAGTCGAGGCCGACATCGCCGAGGGTGTGCGGGCTGCGGGTGACCAGAACACGGGCAGCGGGGTCGGGCCGGTGGTCCAGCTCCCGGAACTTCCGCGCGCATCCGCTCCCGCACGCCGGACGAATGCCCCGACAGCGATCCGAACAGACCCTTGACGGACCACTTGTGAGCGTTAACACTCAGGTATCGCCAGGCCGGAGCCGCCGCGAGCCCGGACTTCACACAGTGCGAGGAAACGGCTCCCGGCCGGCCCCGCTCGACCGCTTCCGGCTTCTCCCAACCGGGTCGCACCGTGCCGGTCGCGGAACATCACTGGAGGAACTGTGCGGAAGCTTTCAGCCGGCCTTGCCACCCTGGGCCTGACGCTGTCGCTGGCAGCCTGCGGCCAGAGCGCCAACGGAGCAGGCGAGGGTGGGGGTGGCGGGGAGGCCAAAGGCGGCCTCGTCGGCATCGCGATGCCGACCAAGTCGTCGGAGCGCTGGATCAACGACGGCACCAACATGGTCAAGGAGTTCCAGGCCAAGGGTTACAAGACCGATCTCCAGTACGGCGACAACGTCGTGGAGAACCAGGTCTCCCAGGTGGAGAACATGATCACAAAGGGCGCCAAGCTGCTGGTGATCGCCGCCATCGACGGTTCCTCGCTCACCAACGTGCTACAGAAGGCCGCCGACGCCCACGTCCCCGTCATCTCCTACGACCGGCTGATCCGCGGCACGAAGAACGTCGACTACTACGCGACCTTCGACAACTACAAGGTCGGCGTCCTCCAGGGCAGTTACATCGTCGACAAGCTCGGCCTCAAGGACGGCAAGGGGCCCTTCAACCTCGAGCTTTTCGCCGGCTCGCCGGACGACAACAACGCCACGTTCTTCTTCAACGGTGCGATGAGCGTCCTCAAGCCGTACGTCGACGACAAGAAGCTGGTCGTGCAGAGCGGCCAGACCTCCTTCAACCAGATCGCCACACTGCGCTGGGACGGCGGTCTCGCCCAGTCCCGGATGGACAACCTGCTGAGCAAGTCGTACACCGCCGCCCGCGTCGACGCCGTGCTCTCGCCGTACGACGGCATCTCGATCGGCATCATCTCCTCCCTCAAGGGCGTCGGCTACGGCGCCGGCCAGCCGCTGCCCGTCGTCACGGGCCAGGACGGCGAGCTGGCCTCGGTGAAGTCGATCATCGCGGGCGAGCAGACCCAGACCGTCTACAAGGACACCCGTCAACTGGCCAAGGCCGCCGTCCAGATGGGCGACGCGCTCCTGACCGGCGGCAAGCCCGAGGTCAACGACACCAGCCAGTACAACAACGGCGTCAAAGTCGTGCCGGCGCAGCTGCTCCAGCCGGTCAGCGTCGACAAGGAGAACTACCAGAAGGTCCTGGTGGACAGCGGCCAGTACACCGCGGACCAGCTGAAGTAGCCCGCGGAGCCCGACCGACGGGTCCGGCGACGACGAATTGGCGGTGCGACGCCGGGGAGACCGCCCCGCGTCGCACCGCCCCGACGATACGGATGCACAACCATGGCCCGACCCGTTCTCGAGATGCGGTCGATCAGCAAGACCTTTCCCGGTGTCAAGGCCCTCTCCGAGGTCAACCTGACCGTCGCCGCCGGTGAGGTGCACGCCATCTGCGGCGAGAACGGCGCCGGCAAGTCCACGCTGATGAAGGTGCTCAGCGGGGTCTACCCCCACGGTGGCTACGAGGGCGAGATCTACTTCGAGGGCGAGCCCTGCCGGTTCCGGGACATCCGGGCCAGCGAGCAGCGCGGCATCGTGATCATCCACCAGGAACTCGCGCTGGTGCCCTACCTGTCCATCGCCGAGAACATCTTCCTCGGCAACGAGCACGCCACCCGGGGCGTCATCAGCTGGCACAAGACGCTGACCCACGCCGCCGCACTGATCCGGCAGGTCGGACTCGACGAGAGCCCGCACACCAGGATCGCCGATCTCGGCGTGGGCAAACAGCAGTTGGTCGAGATCGCCAAGGCGCTCGCCAAGAAGGTGAAGCTGCTCATCCTGGACGAGCCGACGGCAGCCCTGAACGACGAGGACAGCCGCAAGCTGCTCGACCTGATCCTCGAACTCAAGGCACAGGGCATCTCCTGCGTCCTCATCTCGCACAAACTGAACGAGATCGCCCGGGTCGCCGATGCCGTCACCATCCTGCGCGACGGACGGACCATCGAGACCATCGCGATCGGCCCCGAGGGCATCTCCGAGGAGCGGATCATCCGCGGCATGGTCGGCCGCGACCTGGAACACCGCTACCCCGAGCGCGCCCCCGAGATCGGCGAGGTCGCCTTCGAGATCGAGGACTGGAGCGTCCAGCACCCGATCGACCACCGGCGCAAGGTGGTCGACGGCGTCTCGCTCAACGTCCGTCGAGGCGAGATCGTCGGCATCGCCGGCCTCATGGGCGCCGGCCGCACCGAACTGGCCATGAGCGTCTTCGGCCGCTCGTACGGGCGGTGGACCGGCGGCCGGGTGCGGCTGGACGGCCGGGAGATCCGAACCCGGACGGTGCCGGAGGCGATCGGGCACGGCATCGCGTACGTGACCGAGGACCGCAAGCAGCTGGGCCTCAACCTCAACGACGACATCAGCCGGAACATCTCGCTGAGCGCCCTCGGCAAGGTCGCCCGGCGGGGCTGGGTCGACCGGCACGAGGAGGCCCGGATCGCCGAATCGTTCCGGCGGACCATGAACATCAAGGCCCCCTCGGTGTTCGCGGAGACCGGCAAGCTCAGCGGCGGCAACCAGCAGAAGGTCGTCCTCAGCAAATGGATCTTCGCCGAGCCGGAAGTCCTGATCCTCGACGAGCCCACCCGGGGCATCGACATCGGCGCCAAGGCGGAGATCTACACCGTCATCGCCGAACTCGCCGCCCAGGGCAAGACTGTACTCGTCATCTCCTCCGAACTCCCCGAACTCCTGGGCCTGTGCGACCGGATCTACACCATGGCCGAAGGCCGGATCACCGGTGAGGTGGACCGCGCGCACGCCACCCAGGAATCCCTCATGCGGCTCATGACCATGAGCGCGGCATACCTCGACAAGCAGGTGTGAGGCATGGCCCAGACCAAGACCACCCCAGACACCACGCCCCGCGCACCGCAGAGCGGCCAACAACCGTCAGCCGGTGCCGTACTGGCCCGAGCGCTGCGCGGCAACCTGCGCCAGTACGGGATGCTGCTCGCGCTGGCGCTGATCGTGCTGCTGTTCCAGTTCTGGACGGACGGCATCCTGCTCCAGCCGCTCAACATCACCAACCTGATCCAGCAGAACGGCTACATCCTCATCCTGGCCATCGGCATGATGATCGTCATCATCGCCGGGCACATCGACCTGTCGGTCGGGTCGCTCGCCGCCTTCGTCGGGGCGGCCGCCGCGGTGATGATGGTCAAACACCACGCACCGTGGCCCGTGGCGCTGGTGGCCGCGCTCCTGATCGGGGCTCTCGCCGGAGCCTGGCAGGGCTTCTGGATCGCCTATCTCGGGATCCCCTCGTTCATCGTCACGCTGGCCGGCATGCTGCTGTTCCGCGGTGGGACCCAGATCCTCCTGCAGGGCCAGTCGGTGGCGCCGTTCCCCAAGGGCTTCCAGAACATCAGCAGCGGCTTCCTTCCCGCGGTCGGCCCCCACACCAACTACCACAACCTCACCCTGCTGCTGGGCCTCGTGGTGCTGGCCGTCGCGATCCTGCAGGAGGTACGCGGACGGCGGCGGGCCGCCTCGTACGGGCTGGAACCACTCCCGGCCGGGCTGTTCCTGGTGAAGCTCGGCGCGATCACCGTGGCCGTGGTGGCCTTCACGCTGCTGCTGGCCAGCTACCACGGGGTGCCGATCGTCCTGCTGATCCTCGGCGTCCTGCTGGTCGGCTTCGGATACGTGATGCGCAACTCGATCCTCGGCCGCCACACCTACGCCATCGGCGGAAACGAGGCGGCGGCGAGGCTGTCCGGGGTGAAGAGCAAGCGGGTCGTCTTCCTGGCCTTCGTGAACATGGGCGTCCTCGCGGCCCTGGCCGGGATGGTCTTCGCCGCGCGACTCAACGCGGGTACGCCGCAGGCAGGCATCAACTTCGAGCTGGAGGCGATCGCCGCCGCCTTCATCGGCGGCGCCTCCGCGAGCGGCGGTGTGGGAACCGTCATCGGCGCGCTCACGGGCGGTCTGGTGCTGGGCGTACTGAACAACGGCATGTCGCTGGTCGGCGTGGGTACCGACTACCAGCAGGTGATCAAGGGCCTGGTACTGCTGGCGGCCGTCGGCTTCGACGTCTACAACAAGCGCAAGGCCGGAGCCTGACCCTGCCCTGCCCTGTCCCTCCTCGGTGCCGCCGCCCGCACGAGGAGGGAGTGCCTCGCCTACCGGGAGCACGCCTCCCGCGGCTCCGCTCCCGCGTCGACGATCCGCTCGAAGAAGAACTCGTGCTTGTAGAGGGCCAGCACCTGCTGCCGCAGCACGGGCGCGGCGGTCCGACACGGGAGGTTTGGTGCATCGGGTTGTCAACAGGAAACAAGGACCTGGGTCTGAGCACAATGACAGCCATCACACGAGGCGTACCCTAGACGCCATCAGCCCAGTTCAGCGCACCCTTCCTTGGGACCGGCCGATCCAGTTCCAGAACCATTGACTCTCGGAGCATTTCCACAGGTCAGGGCGTTACGAATCCCAGGAAGTCAGCAAGATAATCGCTACCTGGACCGGAACCTACTCCACGACGGCATGTGGTTCAGAGCGCGATCTCGTCCGCGTAGACCAGGCGTTCCTCCCAGACCGGCCGGTTCCGGGAAGCCGGGCCGGACGGGTCGGCGGGGGCTGGGGGGTCTCCGGGGAGCAGTTCCCATTCCTCGACCGTCAGGCGCCAGTCGGAGGGTTCCTCGGGGCGGCGCAGCGGGACCGTGGTGCCGGCGTCGAGTTCGGCGAGCCAGACGTACTCGAACGGGTCGACGCCGAAGCCACGGCCGGTCAGGGCCTTGATGGTCACCGTGGCCCATCCGAGGTCGGAGTCGATCCCTGCCACCTTGCGCTGGAGCCGGGCGATCAGGGTGCGGTTCTTCGCGATCGCCTCTGCCTGGCTCTCCGGGGTCGCCTCGCCGTCGAGCGGTTCTCGGGTGCCCACCGGGCCGCTGACCACGACCCGGACGTGCCGGTCGTCCGTCCGCCCGACCCGCAGGGTGCGCTCGGGAGGCAGTTGGACGAAGTCGCAGAGCACCGGCGGCGACAAGTGGCAGCCTGTGACGCTGTCCGGCTGGTACCGGGCCACGGCCAGGCGTACGAACGCCCAGGAGACGGAGCCGGGATCGAGGGCCACGTCGACGTACCAGAGCTGCCGCTCGGCGTTGTACTGCGGCCGGTAGCCCACGACGACCACGGACGGAGGGCGAGAGGAGGAGTCGGGGAGCGGCAGCAGCTTCGGAGCGGTGACGGGGCGGCCGGGCCGGCTGCGGTCGTCGAGGCCGAAGTACCGCGCGAGGTTGTCGAGGCGCAGCGGTTCGAGGGCGCGGCGGGCGATCGTGCCACCCGTCCAGGCCGGATCCGCGCCCCAGCGCGAAACGAAGGAGAACTCGTCCTCCGCGCTCGCGCCGGACAGGAGCACTCCCAGCAGCTCTCCTTCACCACTGCTCCACCAGGGGCGCTCCAGATAGACGCGCACCCCGGCCCGGCGGCCGTGGCGCCGGGCCATGGGCTGTTCGGTGTCCGTCCCGTCCGACCAGCGGAACAGCGGGATGACCGAGTGCACCATCGGGGCGGCAGGCGGCGCACTGGAGGGTACGGACACCACGACCGACGGTCCGACGACGCTGCGCCCGTCGTCGTGGGCACGGGTGCTGTCGACAGGCGGGAGCTCGGGGTCCGCGGCGAGCAGCTCCTCGTGGAAGTACTCACGGAACCGGGTCGTGGCACGGAACCGGTAGGTGACATCGCGGTGACGGGTGTCGCCGAACTCGTGGACGGCCCGGTGCGGGCGAAGCGGGGGTGGCGGAGAGGGATTGGCGGGTCCGTCGCCGGCGGCCAGCAGGGCGAGGTCCTCGTCGGGGGCGATGTGGGTCGTGAACGCCACCGCCGTGGCCTGCCGCTCTTCGCCCTGCGGCATCGACAGGTCGTCCGTCGGGTCGGTCCAGTAAGCCTCCGCGGTCAGGCTGTCGGTGCTCGGCCCGTGGACGTCCACGCCGCCGACGAGCGTGACCGAGGTCTCCCCGACGCGGCGGGCGGGCCGCACGATGGTGGGCCGCGGTACTTCGAGGGGCCGCGGTACGGCATGGACGAGGAGGACGTCCTCGAACGGGGTCAGGGCCCAGAGACAGCCGTCGGCCGCCGCCTCGGCGACGGCCGGGTTGTTGCGGACGGCGTCCGGCAGGCCGCTCCAGGGCCCTAGCAGTTCCAGCCGGTCGGCCGCGACCGAGCTGGACAGCCGGAAGCGCTGTACGTCGCCGGCGGGCAGCCGGAAGTCCAGTACCCGGCCGGTGACCGAGGCGGCGAGCTCGGCTCCGCCGCCGAGGACCAGCCGGAAGGGCTGGAGGGCGGGCCACGTACCGCCGTAGGCGGCGGTGAATCCCTCGCTCCGGAACGGGAAGCCGATCCCGGTGTCCGTGCCCGCGTCGGGGAAGACGACCGCGATGCCGCGGGCCAGCGGATCGGGCAGGTACGGCAGGACCAGGTCGTCGACGTCGTGCACCACGTAGTGCCCGGACGGCAGCGGGTCGCCGGGGGCGGCCAACGGCAACGCGGCGTTCCCGTCGGGGGTGCCCCGCTGGTGCTCCAGCCGGACGGCGGGCTGCGGCAGGCGCTGCGAGGGGTGGTCGAGGTCGGCGACGTCGAGGTCGAGGAAGGAGCCGTTCTCGCGCAGGGCCTGGCCCAGCATCGCGCGGAGGTCGGCGGGGTCGGTGGACCCGATCGCCCGGTCGAACATCCCGTGCAGTTCGGCCTGCGTCTGGCTGGTCTTGGGCGGGGCGAGGTGCCGCTCGGAGGTGCCGTGGTAGCGCAGGTTCAGCGCGGGATGGGTGGCCTCTACGGACGAGGCGTACGCGGCGGGGCCGGTGACGGTGATTGCGAGCGTGTCGGGGTCCTGGCTCACGCCGGAGCGCACGACGAGCACGCGCAGCGACTCGCCCTCGGTGTAGCGATCGCGCGGGACGGGGGCGGGGGCGGCCACGGGGTCCCACCGCAGGAACGGGTACAGGGCGGTGATGGTCTCGTAGGCGGTCCATGCCGCCTCCTCGGCCGCCGTGGCCCGGTCTTCGCCGGGCCGCATGCCCGGCTCGGCCGCCGGCATGTCGCCCGCCATGTCGGCCAGCTGGGCGGCGGAGCGGGAGCCGGCGGCGGCCAGGAAGGGCTGGCCGCCGTCCCGTAGCGCCACAGCGATCGCTTCCTCGATCACCGAGTGACGTGCGGTACGGGTCGCGGGGGCGGGCGGGTCGCCGAGGGGACGGCGCTCGCGGAGTCGGGCGAGGAGGGCCTCGGTGAGGCCCGGTTCCGCCAGTGCCGCGTCCGCCGTTCCTGCCTCGGCCGGCCCGGCCTCCGGGAAGCCGGACTCCGGGAAGCCGTCCTCGGGGACGACCACCTGTGTGGGGCCGGACTCGGGCTCGCCGGCTCCCCGGCCGGCCAGTGCCCGCAACGTCGCCTCCCGGAGAAACTCGGCCATGTCCTCGCGCTCCTCGTCGTCGGAGCCTTCGGGTCCGGCAGGTCCGGCGGGTCCGGCGGGTCCGGCGGGTCCGGCGGGTCCGGCCAGAAACCGGTCGAGGGCGCGCACCAGATCCTCCCGGGACGGCCCGCCACTCTGCCCGCTGGCGAGTTTCCTGGCCGGCCGCGGTGGCCGGGAGTTCCCGGCGAGGTCGACGGCCCAGGCGCGGAAGGCATAGCTCCGGCCGTAGCGCAGCCGAGGCAGGGTGCCCGGCGCGACCTTGGTGGTGATCAGCAGCGGGTGGGTGAGGTCCGCGGCCGGAGGGTGGGGGTCCGGGTCCCGGATCACCTCCTGCCCGTTTTCGCGGACCAGTAGCCGGCCGGGTCTGGGAGCGGACAGACTCCACCCCTCCCAGCCGAACACCGCCTCGTGCACGTGGATCGGCGAATCGGTCACACCCGGGGTCTCGTCGGCGGCGGTCCCCTGGATGAACGCCGTCTCCTCCCAGCCGGTGAGGAGGGACCCGTGCCCCGGCACCTCCGCATCGACGACCCTGCGGTGCAGCGAGGTCCACTGACGGGCCGTGTCGTCCCACACCTCGACCCGCAGGCCCCGGGCCACATCCTCGGTGTACAGCGTGGGAGTTGACCAGTAGATCGACTGTTCGATGATGCGTTGGCGCTTCAGCCGTGCCTGCGTGTTGCGGGCCCACCCGGTCCGCACGACCGTGAATCCTCCCGCTCTGAGCGCGGGCGGCGCCGCGTTCACCGTGCCCGCCTCCCCCTCGATCCGCAGCAGCCGGGGCAGCGTCCACAGGAAGCGGTCCGTCTTGAGCGCACTGCCGTCGGCGTCGACGTCCAGTACGGAGAACAGTTGCGGGTTCCCCACGCGCAGGCCGCCGGCGAGCCAGTCGGATGCGCCGGGCTGAGGGACGGTGAGCAGGGCGTCGTGGTCGCCGAGGGCGCAGTTCACCCGGGTCGGACGGCAGTGCCTGGTGCCCCTGGTGGACTCGACCAGGGCCGTCAGGTACTTCGCCTGGCGGAGCCGGGGCAGCTCGGCTTCGGCGACCTCGAGGTCGATGACGAGGCCGAGCGCGCGCAGCAACGCAGGGTGGTCGCCGACCATGGCGCAGCGTTCGTGGAACTCCGGCAGCGGTGTGTCGATCTCCGGGGTGTGGGCATTCGGGTCCGGCCGGCGGCGGTAGGGGTACTGGCCCTCCGGGCGCTCGTAGTAGCGGCGGCAGCGGTGGAGTTCGGCCGCGAGGCGGTGCCACTCGTCCAGCCGTGCGACGTGCTCTTCGAGTGTCTTCAGATCCCGTTGGCGCTCGGTGTCCTCGTCGAGCGCGGCCGTCACGAGCCGTTCGTCGTACTTCCTGCGGGCGTCGCCGTCCTCTCCCGAGCCGAGCGCCTCGAATTCCCGTGCCAGGCGCATGATTTCGGCCGTCGCCGGGTGTCCGGCAGGGGGCGGCGGGTCCGTGGGGGAGGCGAGCATGGCGGCCAGGTGGAGGCTCTTGGCGGCGTCGTGGACATACCGGGCGTCGAAGCTCCGCCACCGCCGCCCGGCCCAGCCGGGCTGCATGGGCTGCCGTACGGGGGTGTCGGGCGGGAAGAGTGCTCGCCAGGCCGCCGGATCGACGGGGGCGCGGAGCGGGGTGCAGGCGAGCGGGCCGTTCTGGTCCTCGAGCTGGATGTCCAGAGTGGTCCTGGCCGTCTGCGCCCAGTCGGGAAAGACGGCGAACTCCGAGAGGACCGCGCCCTCATGGCCCGGTTCGAGGCGCGGGGTGATGAAGAGCGAGACGTGGAACGGGCTGGTGGCGGCTGCCGAGTACGGCAGAGCGAAGGAGATCCAGTGCTCGGAGATCATCGCTCATTCCTTCCGGTAGGCGCCGCAGTACTCCGCCCACGCGGGGGAGGTTCCGCCGGTGACGGCCATCATGTCCGCGAACGAGGGGTCCTTGCGGTGGCCGGAGAATTCGCGGCGGGTCCTGATCCGGACCCGGCCGGTGTAGAGGGCGACGTCCACCTCGACCGAGACCATGGCCTCGCCCGTCATCTTGCCGGTGGTGAAGTTGTAGGTGAGCGCCAGGTACAGCTCGACCGATGCCGAGACCAGTCCGAGGACGTCCAGCTCGCCACGCAGGCGGAAGTAGCCGGTCAGTGAACCGGTGTCGCCTTCGAGACGCAGGTAGATGCCGAGCATGGCCGAGACCGACCCGGAGGCCACACCGAGGTCGACCGCGAGCACCGCGCCCGCCTCCAGGCCGAGCTCGAGAACGTCCAGGCCTTCGGGGGACAGCCGCAGCCCGAGCCAGCCGCCTCCGCCTATGAAGGCGACGGCGAGCGTGAAGGGGTGCTCCCTGGTGCAGAAGTTGAAGCCGTACGTGACGCTCTTGCCGAAGAACGGGACCTGGAGGTCGGCGCCCAGGGACACGTTGCTCAGGGTGAAGACGCCAAGTGCGAGGTTCGGCAGGGCGAGGGTGTATCCGGCGGACAGCCCTTCGGCCGTCACGTCCAGGGTCGGCGGGTCGGCGAAACCGTCCAGCGGGATCATGCTCGTGACGTCCTCGACGAAGGAGAGAGCTCCGAGGAACTCGACCTTGCCGAAGACCACGTCGATCTCCGCCTTGCCGCCGCTTCCGGCGGCGAAGCAGGCATGGTCGAACCCTGCCCGGACCAGAGGCCCGCCGGGGGGCAGTTCGAGGCTGAAGTCGCGGAGCTCGGCCAGCGCCCGGATCCCCATGCGGCCCTTGCCGCTCGCCCGACCCTCGACCGCGAACTGGAGGCTGTCCGGAGCGAGCCGCAGTACGGGGTCCGTGGCGGGCCACTCCTTGTTCAGCACCGGAGACCACGAGTAGCGGAACCGGACCTCCGCGCTGCTCTGCGCGAACCCCTCGGCGAACCGTCCGATGTCCTCGGCGAGGTCCATGAAGTCACCCAGGTCCGTCAGCAGGTCGGCGAGGGCCTCGAGGATCTTCCGGATGAACGGCGGCAGCTTGGGAGCGAGGGTCCGGAGCTTCGTGATCTCGTCCTTGAGGCCCAGCTCGACCATCTTGCGGGCGATCTCTTCGGGCTTCTTGTTCTTGAGGGACGCGATGAGCGTGGGAACCTTGGCCAGTTTCGCGGCGACGGTGCTCTGCGCGGTCTTGGCTTCCGCCAGGGTCTGCTGAGCCGCTGCCAGGACCTCAGGCGTTCCACCCGCCGCCCGCTCGACGAGCTTCTGCGCCTCGGCCGCGGCCTGGCCGACGGCCTCCCTCAGCCGGTCCAGATCGGCCAGGAACGCCTCGACCCGGTCCATCGTGCGCGAGACGAGAGCCGGAACCCCGGCCGCGCCCGGAGCCAGGGCCTTGACCAGGTCGGACAGCTTGACGAGGCCGAGGAGCGTGGGGTCCGCACCGTTGAGGAAGTCCTTGGGCGGGGCGTCGGCCGTGGTCAGAGTCTGCGTCTCACCCACCGCGCCGGTGCGGCGCGAGAGCCCGCGGATGGGGAGTTCCGGGTTGACGATGCCTCCGGCCCCTCCCGTTCCGGGCGGCCCCCCGCCGGCTGGGCTCGCCGGCGCGGAGCCGGCCGGCAGGAAGCGGAGCACCGGAACGGCCGGAGCCACGGGGTCGGTGGAGTGTTCGCCGGGTGCTTCTCCCTGGATCAGGACTCGGGCCCACAGTTCGGCGGTGTCGGCCGCGGTGAACCCAACGGCGCGGTACCGGTCGTGATACGCGATGGGCACCGGTCCGCTCAGCGGCGACAGATGGGTGACGGCGGGCAGGGACACCTCGGCCGCGCTCAGGTGGGGGGTCGAGTCGCACGGCGCGGCCCTGCCGCGCAGCCACACCGCCGCTGTCGGCAGCGCCGTGTCACCGCCGGAGCGTACGGGGCCGTAGGCGATCTGCTGCCCGAGAGCCGCGACCCGGCGCCCGCTGAGGGGGTCGTTGTCGTACGCGTCGTCGATGTCCGGGTAGCGGCGGTGGTGCCCCGCCACCCACATCAGCGGCATGTGCAGCCGGACCGGCCGACTGTCCTGGTCCAGCGCGTCGACAACGAACCGGAAACGCTCACCGGCGGCGGAGGGCCAGAAGAGCGTGTCCTGCGAGTCGCGGGGCGAACCGCTGGGCTCGTCCAGGGGCGGTGTGACCGAAGGACGGATCTCCACCCGCCGGAAGGGGAAGTCGTGCCTGTCGGCATAGGTGCGCACGCGCTCACCGATCACCAGGAACTTGCGCTGGTAGAGCCCTGCGACAGAGGTCGGCCCGAACTTCATGCGCCGTTCGGTGACCTTGACCAGCGCCGCCCGGTGGCCGAACGGGTACAGATAGCCGGGGTAGACCACGCGTACGTACTGATCTCGGCCCAGAGGGGCTTCGTGGTCCCAGGCCAGGATCGCCTCGACACCGGCCGCGCTGTACGGACGTACATCCCACTCTCCGTGCAGGTCGAGCCAGGCTCCGAGCCCTGACAGCCACAGGGCGTCCGCGGCCACCGGCTGCGGGCCGACCACAGCCAACGCCCCGGTGGCCGCGTTCCTGAGCAACCAGCTCTCGGCGCTCTGACGGACCAGCATGTGGCGGTCCGCACGGTCGAGCGACATGCGGAACGGATCGTTCGTGGGGTGCCCCGGCAGGTACGACTGCCGCTTCCACTCGTTGGCCATCCAGTCCCGGTCCCGTGCCCACACGGCGCGGACGATCCGGCGCCGGAGGTCGTGCTCGTCGGGTACGACGGATCCGTCGGGCCCCGCCGCGCGGACGGCCAGTCTGCTGTGCCAGAGCTCGGTGTGGCCGGGCGCATCGAGGGCTGCGACGGGGTGAACGGCGTGGGCCCATGACGCCTCGTCGCTGGGCGAGAGGACGAGCCGGAACGGTGCCTCGACGGCCGTTTCGTCGGCTGCCGGGCAGCGGCTCAGGTGAGTCAGCGACGGCGAAATGCCAGCGATCTGCCGGCCGACGAGGGGCGGGATCTCCACGCTCACACCCTCGATGGTCACGGAGGTCGGCCGGGTCACGATGTCGGGGAGCGGCAGGTCATCCGGGTTGGACGGGGTGCGCAGCGCGAACTCGGACCGGGCTGCGCGCAGTTCACGGGCCCGCGCGACGACGTCGGCCAGGCTCGCCGGCTCTGGTGCCTGTGTGGGCGCGTCTCCCGAGGCTGCGCGCACCACGGCGCCCATCGGGGTGAGGTCGGCGACGACTCCGTCGCGCAGGAAGAGGACCGGGCCGGATGGCCGCTCGAGCGCCCCGGAACGGGCGCCGCCACCGGCCGGTGCGTCTCCGGGAAGGGCGAGGGGCGGGACACGCATCCGCAGCCGGCTCATCGCGGCCAGGATGCCTGCACTCGAGAACTCGATCGAATCACCCGGCGGGATGTCGAACACGAGTCGGCTGGCGCGCGCGGGGCAGACCGCGACCGGCGGGGTGACGAGCGCCTGGGGGCCCTCGCCCGGCCCCGCGGGCGGTGCGACGGTGTACTGTCCGGCCGCGTCGGGAACGTAGAGGGGCGGGGCGGTGGGCGTGCTGCGGCCTTCGTAGACGGCCCGCTCCCCGAGGTGCTGGAAGCAGAAGCGGACGACGAGTTTGCCTTGGTGGCCAGGGATTGGTTCCAGTCTCGGCGGGCCGCCGCCTGCGCCCCCGGTCACCAGTCGGCAGCCGGCCGCGAACACCGACAGGGCGACCAGGTCGCGGGGCCGCACCAAGTCCACGTGGACGCCCGGTCCGGTGTCGGACACGCCGGGGCGACCCCAATGCGTGTGCAGTCCGTTGACGAACGCGAGCGGGTCGGCCGCGAGGGGACCGCTCTCTGCTTCCGGGGTGCCTTGGGCCGTCATGATGCCCCCTGGGTGGAACATCGGTCACGCCCCCTGGCCGAACATCCGTCGGCTCCTCCCATGCTGGCACGAGGTCCGGCCGGGCGCCTCCCAGCATCGTCGGCCCCGCGCACAGGCGGGGCCGGCGGTACATCACCGACAGGGAATCCGATCCACTGGGAGCAGACCTCGGCAGGTCGACAGCAGACGGATCCTGCGCTGCTCGGTCCTCACCCCGTTGAACGGTGCACTAGACGCTGCCACTTAACCGTGACAACGCCTCGGCCGGACATGCGACCCGGCCCGCACAGGAGGACCATGGAAGGTGGAGCAAGATGTGTCGGCACTCGCGTACGGGCTCCCGACCCCCGGTGGGAAATGGATGGTGAGCCGTGAATGAAGAACACCGGGCCCGTCCGTCGAGAACGGACCGACCACCGGCTCATCGGGTGCGTCTTCCCGGCTTCGTGAAGGAAGACGACATCGGTCTCGGCGAATTCGTCAAGCGCGCCACGCGATCGCTCGGCATCAGACCCTGCGGCGACTGCGAGGAGCGTGCCCGAAGGATGAACGAATGGCTCACTTTCTCGAGGCGGCACGGCGGCGCCGACTGAGGCCACGGGGGCAGCGCCCTCCGGCAGCCCGCCTGCCGTACGCACTGGAGGTCAGGAGCTAGCCATGAACGTCGAACGCAACAGGGATGACACATCGGATCCTGTGCCATTCGACCAACCCACCGACCTCCGGGGGGAATCGTCCGCATCCGACGCGGGGTGCCGAAAGTGCGGGTCGAGATCCGATACGCCGGGCTCGTCGCACGCTCCCCGCCCGCCCTCCTATGTCTACGCACTCGGGCAGGTCGACTTCCGCCTGCCGAACATGGGGGTGGAGAGGGAGCTCGCGCAGGTCATCAGCCGGACCGATACCGCGCACCTCACTGATCGCCAGGCGGTGAGCGAGGTCATCAACCGGCGGGAGAACCGCTACCTGGCCCGGCAACTCTGCTACGTCTTCACCGTCCAGGGGATGGACACCTACGCCCTCGTACCGCGCGACGCCTTCGACATCGAACTGCTGGCAGAGGCGGTGCGCCCGGACCATCGGGTCACGGCCCTCGACGTGGTGGTCGGAGTGCGCGGTCCGGTCCCGCCCTCCGGCCGTTGCAGCGCACTTGCGCTGCCCGAGGTGGCCGTCGATCAGCTCTACTCCTTCGACACCGGCGATCTCGTAGCGGCCATCGACAAGCCCGACAGCATGGCGACCGAGCAGTTCGACACGGCGGCGGAGGACCTGCTGAGGACGGTCATGCGGGTTGCCGACAATGTGGGTGCGTCGGACGAGCACCGCGCCCTGACGTACCTCCTCGTTCGCTCCTCGGACGTGTACACGAAGACCTTCGAGGCGTTCATGAACGACTCCTCGCTGAAGTCGATCGAGGTCCTCCCGTCCAACATCGGCGGACCGCGACGGGTCATGAACGTGGTGCTGGCCTACTCCGACCGGCGCACGGACGTCACGGAGAAGTTCTTCGTACCCGTCGACGTCACGGACATGTACCCGTTCCGGCTGCATGGGCTATCGCCGTACTACGACCACCATTGACACCTCGTCCCCGGAGAGGAAAACGGTCATGAGCGTTCCGGGATTCACCACACGAGCACCGACCCGCCATCCCTCGGGATACCGGCTCGGCATACAAAGGCGACGGGCCTCCTGGCCGGACTGCGCGACCGCGTACCCGACCGGGACTGCCGAGGCCTACTGCCCGCGGGAGTGCGAGGAAGATGCCGAGAGAAGGTGCAAGGGCAGCAGCTCCTACCACAAGCCGCACTGCCTTGCGAATGCGTACGAAGAATGCATGAACGACTGCCTCTTCGTGTCATGTTGCGACAGATACACGATGTGCGACGACGGACGCGAATACTTCAAAGAATCCTGCCGCAGCTCGTATTACTCCGACCCCGTGTCAACCACATGGGACGCGACGGGCAATCCCTGCTAGAAGGAGCGAGACGGAGCATTTCGACCATGGGTGAACCTCCCACATCATCGATGATGTGGGAGGTTCACCCATGGTCGAAGCTGTCTAGGCAATCGTGATGGTGTCGAGGTACGAGATGCGGCGGATCGGCTCCGCGTCCGGGCCGCTGATCTCGTCCACTTCCTGGATCAGCAGCCGCCTGGGTCGAGCCGCCGGCAGCTGGACGGTTCCCGTCCACGTGGCGAGGGGGCCGACGACCTCCCCGAGGGCCAGAACGGTCCCGGCGGGGAACGCACCCACCGTCGCCCACTGAGCGGGGTCGTCGATCGACGAATTGCCGCGGACCTGTGCGCTGACGAGCATCTTCGTCGTGATGTTGGGCTTGGCCACAGGCGGCAGGGGGCCGGTGACCGTCACCGTGGCGGTCGCACCGGACACCGTCACCGATGCCCGCCGGTGAGCCGGAATCTGAACGAACCCGGCATCCACTCCGGGAGACAGCCGCAGGTCATCGGGAGCGCGCAGGGCATCCGGCTGCAGTCGGGTGACCCTGAGCCGTACGAACGGCTGGTAGACGCGCTGGCCCTGGAACTGTACGTCGGCGTACCACAGTTGCCGCTCCTCGTCGTATTGGACGGCGTACCCCATGGCATGGCCGGAGGCCACCGGTACGTCGACCGCCCCGAGCAGGTCGGAGGGCCGGAGGTAGCCGATCACCGGCGCGGCGCCCTGCTCCCGGATGGGGTCGCGCCCCCACGTGGTGGCCCACTTCTCGGAGCCCGAGTCGGGCTGCGCGTTCTCCCCCAGGACTCGGACGGCCAGCAGCTCTCCCTCCCCCGAGGCGTACCAGGGCCGTTGCAGGTAGACGCGTACGATTCCGCCCTGCCGCACGCTGATCATCGCCGTGGCGGTGGACTCGTCCTTCCACTTGAAGGCGGGTACCACCGAATGGACCGCCGGCGCGGGAGGCCGGACGGTCGCCGGCACGTGCAGCGTGACGGGCGATCCGTCGCGCGTCACCGGCGGTACGACGAAGGAGACCTCGACGGTGGCTCCGTCGGCGATCGCTCCACCGGGCACGCGCGCGATCTGGCCCGTGGCGTCGTTGACGGTGAAGTCCCGGCCAGGCGAGTAGGTCGGGCCCGGATCCGCGGGCGTGCCCGCGGCCGTCAGGGGATCGGCGCCCGCGCCGACGACGACCGTTCCCGGGACGAACTTGCCCGCCGTGCGCGCCACCGTCACGAGATCGGTCCCGGTGAGCCTGACCTTGCGCCGCTCGGTGAAGTACGACACGAACCGCGAGGTGGCGACGGGGGTGAAGCGGACGTTGCGGTGCCGGGTGTCGCCCATGTCGTGGCGGGCGCGGAACGGTGTGGTGGCCGCGGCGGTTGCGTCGGGCGCCGCCGAGCGGAATCCCTCCTCGCCCTCGTGCAGGACGGCCCGTCCCGCCGATTCACTCGGCTTGTTCTGCGTCAGGTCGTCGACCTTCTCGGTCCAGGTGGCCTCGACGTGGACGGACAGCGTCGAGAGTTCGTGGACGGCCACCGCCCGGTCGTCCAGGACGTAGGCGGTCTCGCCCGGCGCGCGCTCCACGGTCGGCCCTGAGAACGCCGGAGGGTCGACCGGGCAGCGGACCGCGTGGATCATGAGCAGCTCCGTGGCCGGCGTGAGCTGCGCGACGCGTCCGGCCACCGCATGGGACCGCGCCTCCTCGATCGCGGCGACCGACCGGCCGTCGGTTTCGGCGAACCAGCGCCACAGGCCGAGGAGTTCCTCGTCCCCCGGACTCAGCAGGGTGCTCAGCCGTGTCGTGACGGACACGCCGGGGGCGAGCGTCACCCGGATCAGCCGGCCCACCGGATCGATGACCGGCGGCTGCGCGGCGCTGTTCGGCCCCGGCGTCAGGACGAGCCGCATGGGGAACCGCTCGTGCCAGCCGCTGCCACGGGGCCACTCGGCCAGGAGTTCGGACGCCCCCGGCACTCCGTGGAGCGCGACTCCCTGGGAGAGGGGGTCGCGCAGCCAGGGCAGGTCCATCCGGTCGGCGTTGACGAACGGGGTACCCCCCGCCCCGGGGTCACGCGTGTCCTGCGGCACCGCACCACCGTCCAGCCTGCTGAGCAGGGCGTGGACGGCGGGGTCGAGCCGGTGCTGGGCGGCCACGTCGAGGACTCCGTGGCGCTCCAGCATCTGGACGGATGCCTTGGGTGCCAGCAGGTGACGTTCACAAGTGGCGCCGAGGACCGGCGAGGCAGGGTTCGCATTGTTGGTCCGCACGACCAGTACGGTGGCCGACTCCCCCGGCGTGACGGGACGCCGCGGCACCAGGACGGGGGCGGGCACCGGTTCGTAGCGCGAGTAGCGCAGGGGCGGTGTCGCGGGCTCGCCGGCGGCCGGCTGGGAGGTGAAGGGCAGGCTGCTGCCCGCGAGGTCGACCAGGCGTGCCCGGAAGCGGTAGGAGCGCCCGTAGCGCAGCGACGGCAGCGTCCCGTCGACCGGGCGCACGGTGAAGGAGAACGGCAGCGTGCCGTCCGTCACGGGACCCGGGTTCTGGAGATGTTCCGCGACGTCGAGCATCTTGCCGGGGGGCTCGGAGACCATGCTCCAGCCGGTCCACCGGAACAGCGACTGGTGCAGCCGCACGTAGGGGCGCTCTTGCTGGTCCTTGCCTCGCATGATGGCGTCGGCCACCGTCCCCTCGTCGTTGATGGCCAGGGGAGCGCTCAGTCCGGTGATGGTGTACGAGCCCGCTCGGCGGCACAGCGGGTACCAGCGGCCGGACTTCTCGTCGAGGACGTCCACCCGGTAGCCCTGGTGCACGTTGTCGGCGTGCATCGTGATGACGACGCCGGGCTCTGCCGTGGTCTGCAAGTCCACGTCCATGTGGGCGGCTTCGAGCAGGTTCTCTCGGAAGCCGACCTGGCGGTTCGTCTCGGCCACGAAGATGCCGTCGCCGCGCAGGGCCGGTGCCGCCAGTCGCGGTGGCTTCTCGGTGCGGGGAAGCCCGGCCAGCATGGCGGCGTAGGACTGGAGTGCAAGGCCTCCGGAGTCCACGTCGACATCGACGGCGGTGTACTTGCCGGTGTCGTGGAGGGGAAGGTGCAGCGCGGCCGCCGAGCCGTTGCGACGCCCCAGGAACAGCCGCCCGTCCTTGAGGGTGCACTGCGTGAAGGGCAGGTCGTTGCGGAGCCGCTTCTTGTGGTTCGGAACGGCCTGGATGGCGACGGGACCGTTCGGGGCCGCGGGCAGCGCAACCTTCACCCGCCGCACCAGCCCGATCCTGACCATCAGCGCCGGGTGGTCGGCGAGCGCCGCGAGGATGCCGTGGAAGTCCTTCTCCGGCTGTTGCAGCGGGCGCGCGTCGGCCTCTTCCCCCTCGGCGGTCTCGGCGGCGAACGGCTGATGGAAGTCGGCGAGCCGCATCCAGCCCTGCGGGTCCTGCGCGAACTCGTCGGGCAGCACCCCTTCTTCGAGGACGGCCGTGAACGCGTCTGCCGCCCGGGGCCCTGCGTCCGCGCCGACGAGACGCACGAGGCGATCGGCGGCCTCCCACTCCTGCGGGGATACGGTTTCCGCGCCGGGGGCCACGGGCGACGGATCGGCCGGGTACGTTCCGTCGACGGCCGAGAACAGCCTGCTGTACTCCTCGCGCAGCGATCGTGCCACGAGGTGGCTGGGGTAGGACTGGAGCGGTTCCTTCGACACGCTGTGGTCGAAGGCGTACGACTTGACCACCGTGGAGGGGGGAAGCAACACCTTCCACAGCGCCGCGTCCGGAACCGCTTCCACGGTCGCGGGCAGTGTCGTCGTATCGCCGCCCAGCCACCGGAAGCGGACGTGCAGACCGAACTGGAAGGCCGGCCACGTCTTCACGTTGTCGTAGCGAAGAAGCGGCAGGGCCCCGGGGCCCGCCGCACCCGCTTCGTCGGTCGAGAGCTGGATGCCGAACACGAGCGATAGATGTGCGTGCCCATCGCCGGTCTGCGGCGCCGCGGGGTCGGGCAGCAGCGTCCAGACCACTGTCTCCTGGATCATGTGTCCTCCATCGTGGCGAAAGCGGCGCACCTGTCCCGCCATGGCTGTGGCGTCGGGAATGCCTGGGCGAACGTGGGGTCGTTGCCGCCCCCGAAGGTGCGCTCCAGCTTCATCGAAACGGACTCGGAGAAGAAGGCGACGCGTACCCGTACGGTCACCGAGGCCCAGCCGTGCAGCGTCTTGGGCGAGCGGAATTCGAGTGCCAGGTAGAACTCGACGGAGATGTTGACGATCCCGAGGATGTCGAGTTCGCCCACGGCCCGGAAGAAGCCCCTGAGGGCGGATTGGCCGTTCTCGAGCCGGAAGTAGACGCCCGCGGTCACACACACGGATCCACTGGCCACGCCGAGGTTGAGCGCGACGGCCGCACCGAATTCCACCTGGGCTTCGAGTACGACGACCCTCCCGGTCTCGACCGTGAGGGAGAGGAAGCCGCCCCCGCCGAAGAGGGACACCGTGAGGAGGAAGGGGTGTTCGCGCGAGGACACCGCGAAAGTGGCGCGCACCGGGTCGCCGGTGAAGGGCAGGGTGACCGATGCCGAGAGCGCGAGGTTCTGCAGCATGAAGACACCGAGACCGACGGTGGGCACGGCCAGCGTGTAGCCGACCTCGACACCGGTGGTGTCGACCCTGATGCGTGGTCCGTTCGCCGCTGACGGGAGATACTGGCGCAACCGGTCGAGGAACTCCAGCGGGCCGGCGAACTTCACCTCGCCGATCTTGACGTCGAGTGCCGGCGAGCTTCCGGGCTTGCTGGTGAAGGCGAGCCCGCGGAAGCCCACTTCCAGCGCGCCGGCGAACGACAAGGTGAAGGCGGAGAGTTCGCCGCGTACTTCCGTCCGCGGGTCGGTGCCGTCGAAGCGCACCAGGGTGGTGCTGCTCATGGAGAGCTTCGTCGCGCTGGTCGTCCGGAGCGGGCCGATCGTGCCGGGCGTCAGTTTGGGGCGCCAGGTCAGGGTGGTCTTCACGCCTTCCGGCGGCTTCCCCTGGGGACGTAGCACCTCGGTGATCATGCGCGGTACGTCCTCGCCGTCGCCCGCACTCACGGTGGAGGGCGGCAGCAGTCGGGGGTCGGTCAGGTCGATGAACCCCAGCAGCTTCGTCGGGACGGCACCGGCGACGGGCGGAGCGGTGAAGTAGGAGCGCGGGTCGAACTCCCCGCCCTTGAACTTGTCCAGGCTTCCGCCGACCAGGCCCGCCGTACTCGACAGGCCGGAGACGGGCAGGTCGAGTTTCGCGACGCCGCCGGAGTCCGTCACGGGCGGGGCGAGCGGGACCGGGGTCTCCAGCCGTGCGTAGACCTGCTTGGTGGCCGCGAGGCCCCTCTGAACGTACTGGGGGTCGAGCAGCAGTTTCCGGGGTGTCGATCTGATTCCGTCGACCCGTGCGATCGCGCCGCGCGCGGGGAAGGCGTCCAGTGCGGGAATGCGCGCCTCCACGGCGGCGAGTCGGGGGTGTGCGGCGAGCCTGCCGGCCTCGTCGAGGGATGCCTGCGAGACGGTCGACACTTCGGCGTCGATGTACAGGGCCGCCACGTCCACGGTCGTGGACTCCGCGGCGGTGCCGGTGGCGGGTGCCATCTCCAGGCGTCCGGTGGCGGGCAGGGACATCTTCTGGGCCTTCGCGTTGTATTCCACCAGGGCCTGGTCCAGTCCTCCGTGGGCCCGGTCGCCGTGGATGAATACGAGCGGTGCGGTGAAGGCGATCGGGTGCCCCCGTTTGTCCTCGGCGGTGAGGCTGAACCGCAGGCGCCCGTCGGCCGCACCGGGACCGCGCACCCAGAACCCGACGGTCGAGAGCGGTTCGCCGACGTCGCTGACGTCGACGACGAGGGGGCCGTTGATCCGGACCCGCTCGAAGGGGAAGGCGCGTCCCTGGTTCGGCAGCGCCGCGACTCCGCCGTAGGTGATCTCCGGCAGCAGAACGGTCAGGAAGCTCGTCTGGACCAGACCCTGGTCGAGCTTGCGTTCCGTCTGGGTCGCGATCTGCACGGGGAAGCCGAAGGGCAGCAGATAGCCTCGCTGCAGCACCTTGACGACGGTGTCACGACCTCCGACCGCCTGGTGACGGTAAGCGGTCACGCCGGCATTGGGGAGCCAGGCGCCCATGAGGTCGACCGTCGCGCCCAGGGCGCTGAGGGACGTGTCCTTGGCCAGCACGGGCCTGCGGTCCATCGCCGCGCTGATCTGGCTCCGCTGCACCGCCGACAGGGAACTCGTGAAGTTCTGGCTCGCGCTGGACGCGGAGACTCCGGCGGACTTGACGGGCACCGGCAACCGTGACGGAGTCCGGAGCTGGTCGGACGCACTCGGCGGAAGGGCGAGGCGCGTGTGCCAGATCCCGGTGGCCCCCGTCGGGCCCGTCACCGGCATCCTGGCGTGCAGCCAGGTCACCCCGCCCAGGGACACGGGAGTGAAGGACAGCCCCCACACGCACTCCAGCCGCGCCGAGGCGGTCGCCAGTCCGACCCAGTCCAGCAGTCCGGCAGCCGTGAGCGGGATCGACCTCCCGGGCGGCACCTGCAGGGTGACCTGACTCGGGTTGGCCAGCCAGGCCCGCTTCAGCCCGGTCGAGGCGCCTCCGAGCCCGGTGGCCTCTTCGAGGATCGCCTGGGGCGGCATCCGGACGTGGAGGAAGCCCGGTGCGGTCGGGCTGGTGGTCACCAGTTTCTGGTCCGCTCCCAATCCGGTTCGGGTGATGCCCGAGAAGCCGAACTGGAGGATCAGCATGTCGTCGCGCCGCAGCAGCACCACGGACCTTTCGGTCATGTCCACGTCGACACCGGCGTCCAGGTCCAGCTCCTCGACCGTCTCGAAGTCGGATGCCGCCAGCCCGACCCCGCCGCCCTGGACGCCGGGGCCGTCGTCGGGGGGCGTGTAGTGGTCCCCCGGATCCAGGGGGGCGCCGGCCTCGGAGAACTCAGGGCCACCGTATTCCTGACTGGTCATCGCCCGCTCCCGTCACGACAGCCGGCATACGCGGCATGCGGCGTTCCGGCACGTAGGCCTGGGACGCTTCTCACCCTAGGAAAGCGCCGTCACCCCGACGTCATTACCGCGCGACCTACGCGTGGACCGGTGCGGCGGGGCCGTTCCGGATGAGCGGCACGGCGAGCGGGCCCCGCACGGCGAGCGGGCCACCGCCCATTCGCCTACCGTGGAGACATCTGCTCCGGTTCGGTAGCGCTCTCGTACACCCCTGTGAGAGGGCAGATGTACACCTCGGAATCAGTCCCGCCTGCACATCTGCGACTGCTCGGCCAGTTCCGACTGGAGTACAGCGCCGAGCCGGTTCCCATGTGTTTGAACGCGCAACGAATACTGGCCTTCGTCGGCCTGCACAAGTGCGTCAGCCGGACCGTCCTCGCGGGCTCCCTATGGCCGGATGTGACCGAGGAACACGCCCGGGGAAGCCTTCGTAGCACCCTGTGCAAGCTGCCTCGCGGGCACGCGCTCGTGAGCTGCTGCAAGGACTCGATTTCGATCGCCGATTCCGTGAGCGTGGATGCGCACGCACTCGCCGAGACCGCGTTGCGCATCGTGCACGCCTCAAAGGCCTGGGGCGGCGGACCTGTGCCGATGGTCCTGCTCAACGGAGGAGACCTGCTGCCCGGCTGGGACGAAGACTGGGTGCTGTTCGAGCGGGAACGGCTGCGGCAACTCCGTTTGCACGCACTCGACGCGCTCGCCGAGAACCTGTCACGAGAGGGACTGCACGCGCTCGCCCTGGAGACCGCCCTGACGAGCGTACGGATCGATCCCTTGCGCGAGAGCGCTCATCGGGCGGTCGTCTCCGCACATCTGGCGGAAGGCAATTTGAACGAAGCGGTACGGCACTACCGCGCTTTCCAGCAGCTGCTGCGCGAGGAGCTCGGCGTCGAGCCCTCGCGCCGGTTCGCCCGGATGATTCCGCCGACCGCGGTGGGGACGATGTACGCCGTCGATGGCCCGATGGAATGGCAGCGCAATGACGGTGGGGTGACAGGATCCCCGTAGGCTCCCTTTTGGCGGGACGCAATCCCCGCTCTTGGCGGGACGCGATCACCCGAAAACCATGCCGGGAGGCCCCGCCCCCTCCACTCCGTCGCTCTCCACCACCATGAATTCCGGAGCAGGTGAATGCTGTCATGACCACCACCATTCTTGACGTCTCCGCGCCGTTCCGCGCCATCGGAATGGACATGCCCGGCGAGCCGGCGGACGAGCGCGAGCAGTTCGCCCGCATCACCAGGGAATACCCGGACGAGGATGTCGAAGCCGCCCGGCAGGCGTTCCTGCTGAGCAAGCTCCACATGGTGAGGACCCACCCGACCCTCGACCTCGACGAACGTGGGGCCACGGTCTCCGCCATGGCGGAGCAGCTCGGCCTCGACGCCCTCGCCGAGCAGCAGCCGGTGCCGGGCGGCGTGGGCTACGGCTTCTACTACTACGACGCGTTCAAGCGTGCGTTCAGTACGGGCACCTCGCTGGGCTGGGACATCATCTGCCCGAACACTCCCGGGGGAAACGTCAACAACTTCCTCTACGTGACGGCCATGAACCGTGCGGTCCTGGGCCTCGAAGCGTATGTCCACTACTACGCGCAAACGGCTCCGCGCTTCAAGGTGTACGACTGGGCCAGGCCCGCCAACCCGTGGCAGACCGACCTGCCGTGGTCTCACATGACGGAATACCTCAGAAACGTCTCCTCGCACGGTCAGACACGTCAGGTCCTGGGTGTCACGAACACCACGGTGCAGGTCACTCCCGGGACGTGGCGCAACGAGGTGTACCTGTACAACGCCGTCCGCGGCCGCTACGACCTCATCTACCAGTTCGACTACGCCGCCACGCTGGCCCAGCAGATAGCCCCCGTCTTCAACGGAACGTGGGCGCCCATCGTGGAGACGTTCCAGCCCAGCTACTCCGGCACCAAACCTCTGGGCGCCCTCGCCACCTCCACCTGCACGCGCGACAGTGCGGGCAACTGGGGTCCTTGGGGACTGCTCGCCTTCTACCAGAGCTACGTCCGCACCGACAACATCGGCTTCCACGTCGAATTCCTCGACCCGAACTACAACTTCGCAGTCAAGAGCTGACCCCCGATGTCCGGCCCCGAACCCCGCGTCCCACCGGACGCACAGCAGCCTCCGGGACCGACCGCGGACCGGCGCGAGGAGTTCGCCCGCGAATCCCGCAAAGCCCCTCGGGATCCCGCCGCCGAGCGGGCCTTCCGACAAAGCAAGATCGACATGATTCGCAGCGACCCCCGACTGACGGAGGCGGAGAAGGAGACGGAAGTCGCCGAACTGCTGCGCCGCATGAGGGTGCCCGATGCCGAGGAGCCGGATGCCGGTCCTCCGGACACCGGATGAGCAGTCCGGCGCGCCACCGGATTGAAGGGATACGGAAAGGGGATTTCCGTGACCACGCTTGCCGACTACCGAAGCAACAGGATCGTCGAATTGATGGACGAACCTTCGGAACACCATGACGCCGAGTGGTTGAAGGAGGCCTTGCAGCAGGCCATCATGCTGGAGCTCGCCACGCTTCCGCCCTACTTGTGCGGTCTGTGGTCGATCAAGAACCCCGATCCGGACGAGCCCGTGTCCCGCGCGATACGTGAGATCGTCTTCGACGAAATGTCCCACCTGGGCCTCGCCTGCAATCTGCTCACCACCATCGGCGGAGTCCCCCGGCTGGCCGACGCGGCGATCGTGCCGAAGTATCCCGGTCCGTTGCCGGGCGGTGTACGGCCCGAGCTGACCGTCTCGCTGAGCGGGCTGACGAAACAGAGCCTGGACATGTACTCCCGGATCGAGGAACCCGACCACCCCGTCACACTCTCGGCGGCCAGGACTCACACCTCCATCGGGGCCTTCTACACCGCGATCCTGGACGCGTTCAGGAAGCACAAGGGGCTGATCACCGGCGCCCGGCAACTGGTCATGGACATGAAGGACCATGGGGCAGGCAACAGCATCTATGCCCTCAACTCGTTCGCGGACGTCAAGTCGGCCATCGAGGTCATCAAGGAACAGGGAGAGGGTACGTCCGCATCACCGGAGAATCCTCACCCCGGAGAACTCGGCGAGCTGGCACACTTCTACGTCTTCCGGGAGCTCTTCCACGAGCGCAAGCTGAAGCGGAACCCCGACTATCCCGACCGATGGGAATTCACGGGCGACGTAATCCCGATGCCGCAGGTCCTCCCCATGGGCACAGTGCCCCCGGGCGGCTGGGCAGCGGGCAGCGCGTCCGAACCCGATCCCGATACCAAGGCACGCCTCGCCACGTTCAATCGCAACTACAGCGAACTGCTCCGCCTCCTGGAGCGGGCCTGGAAATCGGCCGTAGCGGCCGAGGCGGCGGAGCTGCTGATGGATGCCGTGGGTCAGATGTTCACCCTGAAAGGCCCGGCGTGGAAGCTCATGGCCAAGCCCCTACCCGATGGCAGCGGCAAGAGGTACGGACCGGAGTTCCTGTACACCACCGCCCCGTAGCGGCGAGAGCCCACCGACCGGCGCGAGGAGTTGCCCGCGAGTCCCTCGAAGCTCCCCGCGATCCGGCTGCCGAGCGGACCTCCGCCTAGGGGCTGATCAGCGTGATCCGCTCGGATTTCGGCTGACGGACGCGGAGAAGGAGAGGTCAGTCGCGAAGCTGCCGCATGCTCTCCGGTCGACTGGTGAGGAATCCGATGGGCACATCCGACAGTGGGGAGCCCGATGATCGGTGACCAGGGGATTCCGATACGCACAGGACGAAGGACTGAGCATCATGCATACCTCGGTGCGCGACAACTTCCCCGCTTTCTCCACGCGGCTGGAGGGGCGGGTCAAGCACATGTATCTGGACAGTCTCGGCAACGTGACCATCGCCATCGGCAACAAGATCGACCCCGTGGCGGATGCCCTGGATCTCGCTTCCCTCGGTGCGCCGTTGCTCCGCGACAGCAACAACACGAAGGCGAGCGACGCCGAGATCACCGCCGAGTGGACCAAGGTCAAGGGCGGCAGTACGGCCACGACGCTGCATCTCAGCGAGCCCTCGATCGACGCCCTCGTGACGAAGCGACTGAAGCAGAACGAGACCGTTCTGCTCACCATCTTCCCGGGATTCGACGACTGGCCGGCCGACGCCCAGCTCGCCATCCTCAGCATGGCCTGGGGCCTCGGCCCGAACGCCCTGCGCCCGCCCAAGTTCCAGAAGCTCCGTGCGGCCATCGGCGCCAGGAAGTGGCTCAACGCCGCGCGGGAGTGCAACATGACCGGCTCGGGCCTGGACAAGCGCAACGCGGTCGACCGCGGCCTTTTCCGGAATGCGGCCGTTTCCGAGGAGCCCCCGGCCAGCGATCCGGCAGTGCTCTTCCTTCCCATCCCCGGCAACCGCCCCAAGCGACAGTTCGGGGACGGGCCCAACGACCCCGATGTCGCCGTCGTACAGAGGATGTTCAATCCCGCGCGCCTGGATCTCCTGGCCCCTGGCACCTTCACCCCGGGAACCTTCGACTCGGCCACCCTCACCGCCGTGAAGGCCTTTCAGAGCGGCGAAGCGGCCCTGCCCAGCTCGGGACCGTTCCCCGTGACAGGTGTCGTCGCCCAGCTCACCTGGGCATGCCTGGGTGAGCACGTTCCGCAGGCTTGAGGTCTGCACCGGCACAGATGCCCCACGCTCCGGAGCGCGTGCGCCCGGCGGGAAATTTCAGACACGCCCTGGATCAACGGCGCGGGGTGCCTGGTGGTCAGGTCGGGTGGAGGT
Organism: Streptomyces sp. NPDC006487; assembly: GCF_042870555.1. Classification (NCBI taxonomy): domain Bacteria; kingdom Bacillati; phylum Actinomycetota; class Actinomycetes; order Kitasatosporales; family Streptomycetaceae; genus Streptomyces; species Streptomyces sp. NPDC006487. The sequence goes on along the minus strand of NZ_JBIAHN010000032.1, from coordinate 17,753 downwards.
GGCTGCCAGCTCCCGGCTGGAGGCCTCCACCATGACGCGCACCATCTCGTCCGCGGACGGTCCGGGGGTCCGGCACAGGGAGTCGAGGCTGTAGCCGTTCGGGGCGAGCCGCAGGAGGGTGTCGGCGATGTGGTGGCGCTGGTGTGCGAAGGCCGCGTGGTTGCCGGTCTCGTGCTCCTGGGCAGGGCGTGGCGCCGGTTCAGTCGTGACGGTGTGGAGGTGGTCCTCGGCACCGACGGCGGACAGGACCTCGCGGAAGGTCTCGGCTTCGGACCGTCCGAGAGCCGCCAAAGTGGTCGCCAGATCGTCGGAGACCGGTGCCTTGCGAAGCCGGCGGGCTTCCTTGAGGTATCGGTCGAGGATGAGGTGGAGGAACGAGCCGGGCGGGGGAGGAGCCTGGTCCATGGCGTCCAGGACAGCGTTGAGCCAGTCGACCATGCGCTGGCCAGCGAGTCCGAGTTCGTCCCAGCACTCCGCCCGCAGACTCTCGGCCAGGTAACGGGCCCGTTCGAAGGCCTTCCGGCTCGGGGTCATGGGACTCGGCGCGTCCAGCGGACCGTAGACGTCCCGTAGCCGAGGAGCGTGCTGCTCCGCGAGGGAGCACAACAGAGCCAAGTGGACGTAGACGTGGAAGGCCGCCATGGTGCGGTGGGCGTTCCAGCGGTTGCTCCCGTCGAGGCCCGGTACGTTCCACAGCGACACGACGCGGCGGACCTCGGTGGGCGCGTGCGGGGAGTCGTCGAGGTCGCGGACCAGCATGGAGTGGGCGTGACGGAAATCGTACAGCTTCTGGTGAAGGGCCTCGTGGAACAGGTGCTCGGCCACCCACCAGGGGTTCTGGAGGAGCTTTCGGTTCAGGAAGACGATGCCGACCATGGTGAACTGCGAGCTCGACGCCTTGCCCTTCCACGCGTCCGTCCCGGAGGTGATCCCGATCAGGTGAGTGTGGCTCAGGGCACTGCGGGAGGTCAGCGGCAGGAGTTCGCCGAGGAGCCGGTAACCCTGGCGCAGCCGTTCGAGGTCGCTCTCATCGGGTCGGTGCAGCCCGGCGGCGAACTGCTGCTCGACGAAGCGGTCGAATGTCTGCCCGAGCAAGCCGCCATCCGGGCCGGGGGAATAGATCCAGGGCGTGTCGGTCGGATCGCCGAGCCACTGCGCGCCGGCGGAATCGCCCTGCAGCGGTCCGTGGGCGGCGCCTGTTTCCACGTGCTGCGCGACGGCCTCGATCACCTGGGCGCACAGCTCCGGGGACAGCGAGTTCCGCCCGGGACCGGCGACCTCTTGAGCCAGCAGCTGTTGGACGGCCTGGCGCAGGAGCGGATCACCCAGGGCGCGGTATTCGGTTTGGGGCCGAGCCCGTTGCAGTGCGGTCAGCAGGTGGCGGGCGGCCGGAGTCGACGCGCCGAGGCCCTCGAGTCGGCGTTTGAACGCGAGGTGCATCTGCTCCCGCACATATGGGCTGTCCCCAAACGGCTTGCGGGACAGTGCCGTGTCGAATGCGTTCAAGTCCATCTCTCGCCTCTCCGTCTGTGCCGTCCTGGCGCACCTACGCGCCGTTCTCGTGTCGCTCGGTGATGGTTCGCCGCGGCTGCTCGTGCCGCACCGTTCCTCGGGGCGGCACGAGCGGGTGCACTACTCGGGCTCGTCGACCTCCCCGGCGTCCACGACATCGGGAGTGTCGTCATCGTCGTCGTGGTGGTGGTGGCCGCCCGCGGCCTCGAGGAACGCGGAGGTCGCATTGTGCTTGGCCTGCATCTCCTCGACTTCCTTGTCGGTCACCTCGCGGTCGAATTCGAGGATCACGCGGGATTCCGACTTGCGGTTCCCGGGATTGCTGGGATTTCCCATGGCTCGGCGCCCTTCTCCGGAGGGGTAGGAGCGACCGACTCCGGTGTTCGAATACGGGATGAAATTGCGGGACAAAACCTGCCGTGCGAGCATCATTTATGCCCGCACTTCTCGCCGCTACCACTTGGTGCGCCGGAAAGCCACCTGAACGGGCGTGCGCGCCGAAGGGCGCGCGGCGGAGCGGGCACTTGCCAAACACGCAGTGGGCGTCCGGATCGGGGGCGGGCATCCCGACCGAGGAGGCATGCCATGGAGCTGACGGCCAACAGGGGGACTTCGGACACGCGGTCCTGGGTCAGCCTGACGTTCGACCACGAGATATCGGCTGCCGAGGTCGAGGACATGAAGCGGAGCCTGGGCGCGCGAACCGCCCTGCAGGTGCCGCCTGCGGTCGGCGCCGGCTACGCGCGGGCCCGGCAGATCGGGTTCAATAAATCCTGCTGCCCCGAGGTGGGCGCGCTAATGTCTGTCCTGGCAGCGGCGGTCCCCACCGGCGGGCGGATCCTCGAACTCGGCACGGGAGTCGGCGTCGGCCTCGCGTGGATCGTGCACGGGCTGCGCTCCCGCACCGACGTCGAGGTCGCCAGCGTCGAGATCGACCCGCAGAAGTCCGGCCTCGCCGCAGGCGCGGGCTGGCCCGACTGGGTGACGCTGGTGGTCGGCGACGCCAAGGAGGTCGTCCCCTCCCTGGGCGAGTTCGACCTGATCTTCCTGGACGTCCCCGGTGGGTTGAAGGCCTCCCTGTTCGACGGCGTCATCACCGTACTGAGGCCCCGCGGACAGCTGCTGATCGACGACATGAACCCGTACTGGGGCAAGGGCAAGACCCGCGTGCCCCTTGACGGGCGCGACCCTGAACGGCTGCTGGAGGACTCCCGGATCGCCTGCGCCTTGCTCCAGTACGCGAGCGGAATGATCCTCGCCTCGCGCCTGCCCGACCAAGGACTGTCCGATAGATGATCATCCGGTCGGTTCGCGGACCAGAGGTGATAGCCGAAGAATGCAGCGTGCGACGGCCTCTTCGCCGCATACCCAGAGGCGCGGTCAGGCGCGGGCGGCTCCCAACGTCAGCTTCACGGGGTCTGGGGGCCAGGCGTCCCAGACGCGCTTCATTTCGAGATTGACCAGGGCCGAGGTCTCTAGCATGGTCGGCCCGAAGAGGGTGATCACGCGGTTCTGGTCCACAAGGAAGTGCGGCTCGAAGAGCTCGAAGTAATGCTGCCCGTAGCTGGTGGGTGTCGGGACGAACGTCGGGTGGGCCAGCGGGGTGCTGGGGGTGAGGAACAGGTTGTTCAGCCAGTGGCGCCGCAGGTCCGTGTTGTACATGCTGACGGGGCGCCATATCGGCGCCTCGAAGCTGTGCCAGACCAGCCGGAGGGGCTCGCCGATGAACACGCTGTTGGTGAGAAGTTGAACTCGGGGATCGGGCGGGTGCTCCAGGAGAGCCACTCATCCCGGTCCGCGTTCGGCAGGGCCCACTTCCCGTCGAGCCTGGCGATGGTCCCGACGCCCACTACCGGGTCGGCGGGCGTGAGTGCCTCATCCTGCTTGAACTTCTTGACGGCATTGGAGGTCTCCGTGCCGAAAAAACCGGTGGCCCCGCTCGGGAGCGCGTAGCTCGGATTGCCCAGGTCGATGAGCGCGAACTGGACGGCTTTGATGTGCTCACCCGACTGGCCATATTTGAGGTATGCGGTCGTGTCCGCCGCGCGAATCCTCTCCAGGACCGGATCCCCTCTGAAACGTGCCGACTCGAGCTGCAGCGCCATGATGGATCTCCTCCTCCGGCAGCGCCCCCTGCCCTTCCAGCGTCCTCCCCGGGCCTGCTGCTTCGCACCCCGGGCCAGGGGTGAGTGATCCCACGGGGGCCCCTAATTCCTGCGTCAGGACCGCAGTGGTGCCGGGTGGCTTCACGGCGGTGTCCGAGTGGCGAGGCCCGTTACACCTGCCGCAACCCAAGCCTCTGGGTAGCCCCGCGGACGGCCACGCTGCGGTGGTGACGGCTCGTGAGTGCCGGATAGATGCCTTGGGTGCCCTTGGCAGCAGATGCCTACGCATAGAGCGGCCATGTCCGGTCAAGGGGTGAGCATGGCAGCTGGTAGGACGAGCTACCACGAAGATGCGGATGCGGATGCGGGCCATGACCGGCTCGAACTGGGTGCAGTCGTTCACATTCCCGCCGGTGATCGTGAAGGCGAGCGGCCGACCTTGCCCGTCTCAGGCGAGGTGGATTTTGGTGCTCAGTCCGCCGCGGGGGAAGGCCCTTGCAGGGCGAGGCGAAAGTCAGCGCCACCGAGTTCGCAAACGAAGGCCAAATCAGGCGTGACATCGAACTCAGCCGCCGCCTAAAGGCCAACGTGCACGTCATGCCGGCAATTGACGTCATCCCCGGGCCGCTCCTAGAGGAAGCCCGGGAACACTGCGGCGTGGCCGGTCTCGAGCTCCTCGTCCTGCATAACCCGACCTCCGACCTCGTTTGGCAGAAGCGCGTACCGAGCGGGACCGCCAGGCCGAGCACCAGGCACGGGCGCAGCAACGCCGACGAGGAAAGCCGTAGCTCGCCCCGTAGTGGATGCCAACTTGCCGACGTGCCACAGTGCGCACTCGCGCGCTCCCTGCCGCGCCGGGGCTCATTAGGCCATCCTGGTGGCATGGCGACCCTTCCGAAGGCCCCATGCCCCTCTTGCTCCGTTCCGCACGCCTTGCTGCCTACCAAACGGATCGGGTACGGATCCATCAAGGACCACAAGATCGAACCCCGGGCACTGGTGCTGTGTCCAGGCAGCATGGTCCACGTCGCTTACGCCGAGGCGCGAGCATGGCAGCTCGAGTTCGAGCGCGCACAGCAGGAGGCAACGGCGCCGACCGCAGTGGAAGAGATGCTCTTCGAGGGATGAGGATCGGAGAGCGGCACCCGTGCAGCTCATCGCAGTAACGACGAGGGGCTTGCGACAATCACCAGGCCCCGGCGTCCCGCCGACGCCCAAAGACCTCCTCACCCCAAACTGCTGCAGCTGCCGTGAGTGACCGAGAGACGTCGCTGAATGACAATGCTCCACCTCAGCGTCGGGTTGCCGGGGCCGTCGTGGTTCATGAGGGTCGAGTACTGCTCGTACGGCGACGAGTTGAGCAGGGCCAACTCTCATGGCAGTTCCCCACTACGGCAACCAGGGCGCGAACGTTGTCACTTGCGCACAAGATCCGCCACGCACACTTCATCCACGGATCGAACTCCCCGGCCGGGTCCGACGGCACGATCGCAGGAGCCGACGGTGCAGCGGCGGCTACCCCCGCCCTTCGGAGGCAAGAGGACTCGACCAGCCAGCGGCTAGATCTGACTACCCGTCATTGGAGTCAGCAAAAGGTCAGCATTCGTTCGACCAAACTCGGTAACAGCCTGCAAGACATGAGACTCGACCGTCGGCGCCGAAGGCTCTCGCACCATGTCCGGCGGCCTCCCCTGCGAAGTCAAGACCGGAGGGCCGGGATCGAGCACAGCACCCGACCCTCGCCCCACACAGACCAGCAGGTCAACGCACTCTTCCCCTGGCTTTCAGGTGCGTCGGCGGGAGTTCGGGAGACGGAATCGGAGGGCCGTCGTAGCCCTTCACTTCGCCAAACCGGGACCCGTTCATCCAGTCTTCACGGGCCTGCGCGATATCATCGTGTGACCGTCCGATCCAGTTCCAGAACATCACGATCTCCTCCTCGAACGGCTCGCCGCCCAGCAGCATCAGGCCGGCGTCCGAGACCGCGCGCAGGGGGAGGTCCGTGCGGCCGCAGCCGAGGTAGAGCATGGCGCCCGGGAGGACCGGGACGCCGTCGACGTGGGCTTCGCCCGACATCGACAGGACCGCGTACTCGAAGTCCGGGTTCAGCGGGAGCCTGGCCTCCGTGCCCGCCGCCAGGGTCAGGTCCGCGCCGACGATCGGGCTGTACGCGGTTCCGGGCGAGGTCGCCGAGTCCAGGGTGCCCAGGATGACCGTTGCCATCAGGCCCGGGGCGGTGACCTGCGGGAGGTCCGCGTGGTGCTGGAAGTGCGGGTCCACGTCGCGGTGCGCGTCCGGGAGGGCCACCCACAGCTGCGCGCCGTGCAGGAAGCGGGCGTGCGGGCGCGGGCTCTCCTCGGAGTGGCTGATGCCCCGGCCGGAGGTCATCAGGCCGAGCTCGCGCGGGCGGATCGTCGCCAGGCTGCCGACGCTGTCGCGGTGCAGCACCTCGCCCTCGTGGAGCCAGCTGACCGTCTGGAGGCCCGAGTGGGGGTGCGGTGCCACCGCCATGCCGGGCTCGTCGGCGATGTCGTCGGGGCCGTAGTGGTCGACGAAGCACCAGGCGCCGACCATGCGGCGGCCCAGGTTCGGCAGAAGCCGGCGGACCTCGGTGGACTCGCCGAGTTTGACGGTGCGCGGGCTCAGGAGCTCGCGTACGGGCTCGGCGACGACGAAGCCGCGGCCGCCGCAGGTGGAGAGAGCGGGCTGGCGATCGAGATTGCTCATACCGCACAACTTAGTCCCGGCGCCGCCCCCGAGGTCATGGGAATGTGCGTACGGATCCACGTGTTGAGCAGCCGGACAGTGCGATGGGCAGAACAGGGCACGGCACCTGTACGGCGGAAGGGATCCGATGGACGTCATGGGCGCGATCGACGGGCAGCAGGGCTACCTGGAGCACGGGACCGCCGCCGAGCGCTGGGACCGCGGCCTGCTCTTCTTCGAGGCGAAGGAGTACGCGAACGCCGCCCGCGTCCTGCACGGCGTGGCGGCCGAGGCCCCCGAGCTGCTGGCTCCGCGGCTGCTGCTGGCCCGCGCCTACTACCACTCCGCGCAGCTCTCCAAGGCCGAGCGCGAGCTCCGTGCCGTCCTGGACCGCTGGCCCGTGGAGGACTACGCACAGCTGATGCTCGGGCGGACCCTGGAGCGCCAGGGCCGGGCCGCCGAGGCGGCCGCGTACCTGCGGATCGCCGCCGCGATGGCCGGGGACTTCCCGGAGTAGCGGCAGCGGGGAGGACGAGGAGGACTGGTCGCGGAGGGGGTACGGACCCGGTCCGGGACCCGGTCCGCAACCGGGTCGCGGGTGGGCCTGCGGCGGGGCGCGTGCCCCGCCGCCCACTCTCCCGGCCCCGCCCGTGCGGGACCGGGGCGGTCCCTCGGTTAGCCTGGGGGCAATATGAACCGTCTGACCACGCCCTTCGGCTCCTACGAGCTCGCCCGCTTCCCCGAGGACCCGCGCGACCGGCTCTTCGCATGGGACGCCGCCGACGAGTACCTGCTCCGCCACCTCGAATCCGGTACGGGTGAACGCGGCCCGGTGGATCTGGCCGGCGCCGGGCAGATCACCGTGATCGGTGACCGCTGGGGGGCGCTGACGACGGCGCTGGCCGCGCACCACCCCACCCAGATCACCGACTCCAGCCTGACCCGCTCCGCCACCGCGGCCAACCTGGACCGCAACGGCATCGGCACCGCCAAGAGCACCGTGACCCTCCTGACGACGCAGGACGCGCCGCCGGAGCGGATCGACGTGCTCCTGGTGCGGGTGCCCAAGAGCCTGGCGCTGCTGGAGGACATGCTCTACCGCCTGGCCCCGCACGTGCACGCGGGCACCGTGGTCGTCGGCACCGGCATGGTGAAGGAGATCCACACCTCCACGCTGCGGCTCTTCGAGAAGATCCTCGGCCCGACGAAGACCTCGCTGGCCGAGAAGAAGGCCCGGCTGATCTTCTGCACGCCGGGGAACCCCGGAGCCGCGCATCCCCGGACCGACGGTCCGTGGCCGGTGACGTACACCGTCGACCAGGACGCCGGGTCGGGCTCCGGCCTGACCGTGGTCAACCACGCCGGGATCTTCTGCGCGGACCGCCTCGACGTCGGCACCCGCTTCTTCCTGCAGAGCATTCCGACCAACACGGACGGGGCCCGCGTCGTCGACCTGGGCTGCGGCAACGGCATCGTCGGCACTGCCGTCGCCGTCGCCGACCCGGAGGCCGAGGTCGTCTTCACGGACGAGTCGTACCAGGCGGTGGCCTCGGCCGAGGCCACGTACCGCGCCAATATCCAAGGACGCCTGGACCGCGCCGAGTTCATCGTCGGGGACGGGGTCTCGATGCTGCCGCCCGGTTCGGTGGACCTGGTGCTCTGCAATCCGCCCTTCCACTCCCACCAGGCAACGACCGACGCGACGGCACTGCGGATGTTCGCGCAGTCGCGCAAGGTGCTGCGGCCGGGCGGTGAGCTGTGGGTGGTGGCCAACCGCCACATGGGTTACCACACCCACCTGCGCCGCCTCTTCGGCAACAGCGAAGTCGCTTCGAGCGAGCCGAAGTTCGTGGTCCTGCGTGCGGTCAAGCGGCGCGAGCAGCCCCGCGGCGCGTGACCTGCCGGTACGTCCCGCGCGCCGGTCTCCCGACCGCCCCGCGCCAACTCGTCGGCGGGCCCCACCGCCGGGACGAGTGCGAGGAGGCCCGACGGTCCCGGATCACTCCGGGACCGTCGGGCCTTCGTGCACTTCCCGCACGAAGGGGCCTCAGCGGTGGGCGGGGAACTCCACCACCTGCTGATAGGTGGGCCGGTTCTGCCAGTTGATCTGCGGGTGGGCCAGGCCGCCCACCGGACGCTGCACGATCGCGTCCGCGCACCACTGGTTGCCCGCGGCGCAGATCCCGTCCGCCGGATACACGGCGGCGGGGGCGGCGGCGGCGGCCTGCTTGAGCGTCGCCGTCACGGCGTCCCGGCACCCGGAGAGCGAGCCGCCCCCGCAGTAGGCGCGGGCCAGCGGTCCGGACACCGGGCGGCCGAGGACCGTACGCAGGTCCTTGTCCACGTAGCTCCACCAGCCGTACTGGAAGGCCGATCCGGCGTGCGAACCCGTGGGCCCGTGACCCGCGTTGGGCGCCTCGTCGATGGTCAGCGAGGCGCGCAGGGCATCGTAGAGCGGCGCCCCGAGGCCGGGCTTGAACTCGGCCTCGACGAGGAGCGGCCACCAGGCGTCCATGATCCGTACGGCGTCCGCGTGCGCGTACGTCTTCGACCCGCGCGCGGTCTCCTTGCGCTCGGCACCCGCGGCCTGCCACGCGGTGAGCTTGTCGATCGCGGCCGCGACGGCCGGATCCGTGACGGGCGCGCCGCGCAGCACGGCCAGCAGCTCGGGCAGCAGGTTCTCGGCACGCAGGTCGGTGACGGCCGCGTCTGCCATGGCCTGGGTGAGTTTGGCCCGGGTCACGCCACCCGCCGCGACGAGTGGTTTGACGCGCTGGTCGAGGAGGTCGCCGCGGTGCACGGAGCCCATCCCGAATCCGGCCGCGGCGTACCCCTTGGCCTGCTTGTTGTTCCAACTGACGTAGTAGTCCTGGCCGATGGACTGTGGATGCTCGGACGGCGGAGTGTAGGCCGCGGTGTTGGCCGCCGGGTCGAAGTCCTGCCATTCGTAGATCTGCTTGCCCTGGATGGGAAGCGCCGCGTCGACGCCCGCCGGACGCACCGGGTTCGACCCGCTGTTGTAGTAGGCCGCTTCGCGCGAGTCGGCGTAGAACCAGTTGAAGGCGTAGCCGATGTGCTGGGCCGCCTCCTGGAAGGTGCGGGCGTCCTTCACGTAGGAGGGGTCGTTGAACATCTGGAAGCCGATGATCGAATCGGCTTCGTGGCGGTACGTGGAGCGCAGCGCGGTGTAGGCCACGGGCTTGCCCGCGACGGTCGCGCGGTGCGTGACGATGCCGTAATGGGTGCGCCACACCTGCATCCGGTAGGAACCGTTGGGGGTGGAGTCCGCGACGGAGGACTTCCAGGCGTTGGTGTGTTCCAGCTTCTCCATGGGCGTGCAGGCCCCGCGGTAGACGTACGAGGCGCTCGCCCTGGTGGGGGCGCCCCCGCCGGGCTCGCACAGTTCGACGGCGAAGGTGTCGGTGATGTCCTGGCCGGCCGAGGTGGCACTCCAGGCGTAGTCCTGGCCCCGACCGAGCTGTACGTACATGCTGACGCCCGCGAAGGAGGCGCCGCGCGCGCTGATGCCCGGCCCCTGGAGCTCCTGGAGCATGAGGAGTTGGGGCGCGAGGTAGCCGGTCTGCGGGCCGAAGACGGCGACCGGGTGGCCGCTCGCGGTCTTCGCTCCGGAGACGAGCAGGGCGTTGGACATGCTCTGCTTCACCGGCCTGGGCGGGTTCGCCGCGGCGGCGGTCGCGGCCGAGCCCGTACGGTCGTAGACGAGCTGCTCGGCGGTGACCGAGCCGGCGTCGGGCAGGGCCGCGCCCTGCGGGTCGGCGGGCTTCTGGGCGTAGGGGAAGCTCGTCCCGTCGTGGACGGTGAGCACGGCCTCCGGGTCCTCGCGCTCACGGAAGGACTCCCAGACCCGGGTGCCCTCCTCCAGGCCGTACTTCTGCTGCGCGGACAACAGGGAGAGCGCGGCCTGTACTTCGCCGCCTCCCCCGCCGCCGAACAGTCCGCCCACGACGGAGGCGAGGGCGATCAGGTCGGTGAGCTTGAAGGGCTGGATCTCACCGGCGTTGGTGATCGAATTGATGTGCCCGGTCAGCACGTACTCGCCGGGGAAGTAGCGGCCGTTCTTGGACTGCACGCGATAGGCGTTGATTCCGTCGACGTAGGCCTGGGCGTCCTCCATCGCGAGTCGCCCGCGCTCGCCCTCCACGGTCCGGATCCGGTCCACCTGGGCCTGGAAATCCGATTCGGTGTACGGGGCCTGCGGCCAGAACTGCTGCTCCAGGCCCTGGTTGGCGAGGGCTCCGCCCGCGAAGGGGGTGAGATCGCCCCGGCCGACGTGCCGGAAGAGGTCCATCTGCCAGAGCCGGTCCTGTGCGGCCGCGTAGCCGGCGCCGAAGGAAGTCCCGTAGCGGGTGGTGCCCTTGATGTGGGGGACGCCGCTCTTCTTGTCCCGGGTGATGGTGACGTCGGAGCGCGGGCTGCTCGTGGACTCGACCTGGTCGGCCGGGACGCCGAAGGAGGCGTCGTTGAAGAACTCGTTGACCTTGGCGTCGGTGAGACCGGGATAGCCGGCCACCAGGGAGTCGTAGCGCGCCAGTTGGTCGGAGGTGTGGGCGGGCAGCGTGCCGAACGCCTTGTGGGCGAGGATCTGCGCGAGGGTGGCGTTGCCGCTCTGGCCGGGCGGCAGGATGTCCGCGCACTGCCCGCCGCAATAGTCGGCGTAGTCGGCGATCGGGAGTGGCACCGGCGCGTCGGCCGCCGAGGCGACCGGGGCGGCCGGGGTCAGCAGGGCCGCTCCGAGGGCGATCAGTGCGGTGGCGACGGCAGTTCTCGTGCGAGCTCTCGTGCGCGTGGTGGGACGTCGCATACGTGCTCCTCCGTGGGGGGCAGGAACCGGTCACGGGGAGGGTACTGGCAGGGGCTACCACTCAGTAAGATGAACGACCGTCACTTTTCACGCGTGCGACTTCGCGCGTGATGACTTCGCGCGTGCGGAAAATCCGTTGCCCCGGGGCGACCGGCCGGGTGAAGCTCCATGGCATGTCCCAAAGCACCGCAGAAACCAGCACGCGCACCCGGCGCGGCGTCGCCGACCTCTTCACCGCCGGCGGCCGTCTCACGGCCATCCCGCGCAAGGCGGCCCGCCGTGAGCAACTGCTCGCCCACCTCACCGAGACCCTCTTCGCGGCCGACCGCGCGTACACGGAGCCGGAGGTGAACGACCTGCTGCTCACCGTCCACGAGGACTGCGCGGCTCTGCGGCGCTACCTGGTCATCGCCGGGCACCTCACCCGCACCCGCGACGGCTCCGGCTACCGGCGGGCCACGACCACCCTGTAGTGGGTCGTCAGCCGCCCGTCCTCGCCGATCACGTGGAAGGCGACGGCCGGCGGCTCGTCCGTGTGGACGTACTCGCTCTCCCCGGACGCCGCCTCCCACGGGAGCCGGGTCGTGGACACCACGCCGGGAGCCGCGAGCAGCGGCCGCCCCGCGAAAGTGGTCGCCGCGCCGGCGTGGGCGTGCCCGCACAGGAACGCCGTCAGGTGCGGGTGCCGCTCGGCCAGCGCCGCCAGCCGCTCCTCGCCGAACTGCCGGAGGCCGTCCACGTACGGGATGTGCAGCGGAACGGGCGGATGGTGGAAGGCGACCAGTACGGGCACTTCGCGCGGAGTGTCGGTGAGCACCCCGTCCAGCCAACCGATCGTCGACTCCTCCAGGTACCCGCGGTGTTCACCGGGGACGGACGAATCGCACACCGCGAGGACGAAGCCGTCGCCCCGCAATACTTGGTCGACCGGAGCCCCGGAGGGGCGTTCCTCCCCCAGCAGACCGCGCCGGAAGGCGGCCCGGTCGTCGTGGTTCCCGGGACAGACGACCAGCGGATGGCGGGAGCCGAGGGCCTTGCGCGCCTCCTCGTACTCCTCCGGGCGCGCGTGATCGGCGATGTCCCCGCTCACCAGGACCGCGTCGAGCGCGTACGGGAGCCCCTCCAGGTACTCCATGACGACGCGGGTCCGCTCGGCGGCCCGCTCCCCGCCGTCGAGGTGGACGTCGCTGAGGTGGGCTATCACGATCACGGGAGGTGACTCCTTCGGTCCGGAAGCTCGGATTGTATGCCTGGACCACGAGGCCGGGCAGCATTGTTGACCTTGAGGTCAACAATCGATAGCGTGGCGTCATGGGCAGGCCGAAGAACTTCGAACCGGACGCGGTCATCGCACAGGCGATGGAGGCGTTCTGGACCAACGGCTACGCCGGCACCTCCCCCGCGGACCTCGCCGAGGCCACCGGGGTGGCCAAGGGCAGCCTGTACCACGCCTTCGGATCCAAGCGCGAGCTGTTCGGCAAGGCCCTCGAGCTCTACGGTCGCGCCGGCTCGGAAATGACCGAGGAGTTCCTCGCCCGGCCGAGCACGACCAAGGAATGCATCCGCGACTACCTGACCCTCCTCGTGGACACGGACCTGGACGGGCCGGTCAGGCGCGGCTGCTTCGGCACCAACACCGCACTGGAACTCGGCGGGCGGGACGAGGAGGCGACCCAGGCGGTCCACCGCATGGGGCAGCGCACCATCCAGCTCCTCACCGACCGCATCGAGCAGGGCCGCCGCGACGGTGACGTCGCCCCCGAAGTCGACGCCAGGACGCAGGCGCAGTTCCTCCTGAGCACCATCATGGGGCTGCGCGTCATGACCAAGACCTTCGACCGACCGACCCTGTACGGGGTCATCGACACGGCTCTGGCGGGTCTCTGACCCACGAGGCCCCTGCCGGGGCCTTTTTTACGCCCTAGTTTTTGACCTGTAGTTCAAAAAACCTGTAGTTCAAAAGACCTGTGGCTCAAAAGCCTGTAGCCACAAGAAAGTGGAGTCATGGACCTCGGAATCAGCGGGAAGACCGCCCTCGTCACCGGTGCGGGCCGAGGCATCGGCCTCGCCATCAGCCAGGCCCTGGCGGCAGAAGGCGTGCGGGTGGTGGGCGCCGCACGCACCATCACGCCCGAACTGGAGAAGGCCGCCGCCGCCACCGTGTCCGTCGACCTGAGCACGCGCGAAGGGGCGACGAGGGTGGTCGGGGAGGCCATCGACGCGGTCGGCGGGATCGACTTCCTGGTCAACAACGTCGGCGCGGGCGATCCGGACGCACTGCCCCTGGGCGGCTTCCTCGACGTGGACGACGATCAATGGCAGGCCGTCTTCGACCTCAACCTGTTCAGCGCGGTCTGGACGACCCGGGCGGCGCTGCCGAGCATCCTGGAGCGCCGGGGCGCGATCGTCAACATCTCGTCGATCAACGCCCGTGTACCCGCCGGCTCACCGGTCGGCTACGCCGAGGCCAAGGCGGCACTGAACCAGCTCAGCAAGCGGCTCAGCGAGGAACTCGCGTCACGCGGCGTGCGCGTCAACACGGTCTCCCCCGGCTTCGTCTCGAGCCCGCTGTGGACCGACCCGAACGGTTTCGGCGGCAAGGTGGCCGACGCCTACGGAGTCAGCCACAGCGACCTGCTCGCGAACATTCCCGGGCAGTTCGGCCTCGCATCGGGACGCGTCACCACACCCGAAGAGGTCGCCGACCTGGTCGCCTTCCTCCTGTCCGAACGCGCCGCCAACATCCACGGCGCCGACCACGTCATCGACGGCGGCACCCTCAAGGCCGGCTAGGGCCGTCTCTTTCAGCCTAGACACCGCTTCCTTGCCGCCCGGAGTCCGCCGGTCCGGTTCACGGACCGGCTCCGGAGGCTACTGGTGGTCGGGCACGTATTTGTAGCCCACGCGCCGCACCGTGGAGATGCGGCCCCGGTAGGCGGGGCCGAGCTTGCGGCGCAGCCGGGCCACATGGACGTCGACGGTGCGGCCGTCGCCGACGTGCCCGTACCCCCAGATGCCCGAGATGAGCGCATCCCGGGTGTGAACCGTGTGCGGGTGGGCCACGAAGTGGGAGAGCAGGTCGAACTCCAGGTAGGTCAGATCCAGTTCGCGCCCGTCGACCTCGACCAGTCGGCGTTCCCGATCGACCCGGATGGCGTCGTCGGAGTGGACGGGCCCGGGCTGGGGGGCCGGTTTCACATCGGGAGCATGCGAGGCCCCGAGTTCGAAGGGATGGACCTCCGGGCGCACGCCGTGCGCTCTCATCAGAGCCACCGGGTCCACGTTCGCCGGCAGGAACACGAGGTACCCGACGCGGCCCCCGTGCGTTGCGTGGGCGGGCACGACGGCAGGGTGGTCACCGACCAGCTGCAGTCGGGGTGCAGGGGAACGACGGGTGGCGGGTTCGGGAAGTGCGGCGGTCACGATGAGCCCCTTCGGCTGCTCGGAGTGAAGTGCGGATGCCGGGTGTTCGGCCACGACCGGGCCTGGCGGATCCACGGCGAGCCCATGGCGGATCCATGACGGTTCCGGCGGAGAGGGCGGGCATGCCGTACACGCGGCGCACCCGCAGCGACTCGGCAGGGAGACCCGGAGGGGCCGGCGCCAGACGAACCGCTGCCCGTCGGAGAGGAAGGCACGCGGAGAGAAGCGGCGGCCGGAACACCTCCGCGCGACGTGGAAATGCCCTGTCGGAGAACCTCAGACGGGTCGGCAGACGGCGCTGGCGACGAGATGGAAGTCAACGTGCCTGCGGCGTACGAGCAACGGCTGCGACGGGGACATGAACACATCGTGGAGTGCCCGACGGGACCGCGTCAACACTTCCCTACCGATCCTATAGGGAATCAGGCCTCCCGAGGGTCTCCCGACCCCATGTCATCTCTCATGGAGAGACGGGACTGTCCGCCATGCGGTCACGCACTTGCCGGGAAGGCCACTTCGGGCAAGTATCCCTATCAATCCGATGGGAAAGGTGGGGATTCGGTGAAGCCCGGCACGAGCGCCTCCCGCGCCACCCAGCGA
Source organism: Streptomyces sp. NPDC006487 (assembly GCF_042870555.1). NCBI lineage: Bacteria > Bacillati > Actinomycetota > Actinomycetes > Kitasatosporales > Streptomycetaceae > Streptomyces > Streptomyces sp. NPDC006487. Next base: position 2,585 of record NZ_JBIAHN010000032.1, on the reverse strand, counting down.
GCAACCGGCCGACACCCCCAACGACGTTCCGGAGTATCCGACATGACCACCGCCACCCCCCATGGCACCGACGTCCGCCCAGCCCCAGCGCCATGCGGCGACGCCCGGGCCTGTCGGTGACTCCCGTGCCGACGACACCGAGCACCCTCGGCCGCCGGTCCGCCGACGAGCAGCGCCGGGCGCAATTCCTGCGCACCGCCCACGACGTGGCGGACGACCTCGCCGCGGACGCCATCTTCCGCGACCGGGCGGGCAGGCCGCCGACCGACGAGGTGGCCCGGCTCCGCGAGGCCGGCCTCCCGGCCGGCCTCACCCCGCCCGGGCCGGGCCGGGGAGCGGACTGGCGCACCGGATGCACCGTCATCCGGAAGCTCTCCACGGCGGACAGCTCCGTCGGCGACGTACTCGCCCGCCACTACGTGCACGCATGGAGCGGACGCTTCTACGCGAGCCTCGACCACGCGACCGCCCTCGAAGAGCAGTCGGTTCGCGAGCAGTGGCTGTGGACGGGCGCCATCCGCACCGCGACACCCGACGAAGACACCGGCGGGCCGGACCTCACGTTGCAGCCCCGCAACACCGGCTACGTGCTCAGCGGGCGCCGTTTCGTGGATACGGCGGTGTCCGTCGCCGACCAGATCGTGGTCGACGCCGTCTGCGCGGTGACCGGTGACGTGCTGGTCGTGCGGATCCCATCCGGCGTTCCGCGCATGAGCATCGAACCCGCCCACGACCGCCTCGGGCAGCGCGTGGTCGGCGCCGGCGAGGTGGCCTTCGACCGGGTCACCGTCACGCCCGGCCAGGTGCTGGGACGCCGCCCGTACGACGAGGAGCCGACCGCTCCGTTCACCGCGCTCGCCGATCCGGCGCTCCGGCTGGCCCAGTGCCACGTCGGCCTCGGCATCGTCGAGGGCGCCCTCACCGAAGCACGCGACCTCAGCAGGGGCGGTCACGCATACCGACGACTGCCCGGTGCGGATCCGGACCTCTTCCTGACGTACGGGGAACTCGCCTCAGCCGCCCAGACGGCCACCGCCGTGGTCGACCGTGCGACCGAGGTGATGGCCCAGGCCCTGGACCGGGGCGCGCAGCTCGGTGACGAGGAACCCGCGGGCATCGCCGCTCTGGTCGCCACGGCCGAGACGGTGACGTCGAAGGCCGCCCTGCACGTCACGGCGCGGGTGCTGGAACTCGCCGATGCCCCCGGCCTGGACCGCTTCTGGCGCAACGCCCGCGTCCTGACGGCCCACCATCCTGCCGCGCACCGTCTGCGCTCCATCGGCGAGCACTACCTCAACGGCTCCCACCGTGCGGTGGCGGCGGCCTTCCACTGACACGGGGCACCCCTGCGGGGTGCGGATCCCCGGCCGCGGGGCGGGTGCCCGTACCCACCCCGCGGCAGGCCGCGCACCCGCGGCGGACGCGGGACCCGGGCATGCGGGATAATGGCTCCATGCGGATCTCAGCCAGGGCGGACTACGCGGTACGTGCCGCACTGCAGCTTGCCGCGTCGCAAGATGATGGGCCACTCAAGGCCGAGGCCATCGCCGACGCCCAGGACATCCCGCACAAGTTCCTCGAGGGCATTCTGAACGACATGCGCCGGGGCGGGCTCGTGCTGAGCCAGCGTGGTGGCAACGGCGGATACTGGCTGGCCAAACCCGCCGCGTCCATCAGCATCGCGGATGTGATCCGCGTCGTGGACGGACCGCTCGTCTCGGTGCGCGGGGTCCGCCCCCCCGACCTGGCGTACACCGGCCCCGCCCAGGCTCTCCTCCCCCTCTGGATCGCCCTGCGGGCCAACGTGCGCGAGATCCTCGACGGCGTGACGCTCGCGGACGTCGCGTCGTCCGACCTGCCCCCCGACGTCTCAGCCCTGTCCCGCGCCCCTGACGCCTGGACCAATTCCTAACCACCACCCCTCCCCCACCTGCGGTTTCTCACATCCCGAGATCCAACCGTCCAGCATATGGTCATGCTCTTGGGGCGCGTCTCCCTGTCTGCCAATATGCCTACCAACCAGGTGGGAAAACTAGGAATCAGGGGGTGAGGCAGCCGTGCGGACACTGCAGCGCGCCGGCCGGATCCCGCCCCTGACCTCCCGCCGGCACATCGACCTGGTCCGTACGTCCAGCGCCATCTGTCAGCCTTCCTGACACCGGCCGCAGGGCCCGGTACCCCTGGCGGAGCACCGCTGAGGCACTGAGCAGCCCCTCACCGTCGGCAGGCTCGGCCCCTCGGCCGACATCACCACCCGCATGTTCGAGCGACAGCGATCCCGCCGCCCGGCCGGGTGCGACCGCCACGCGTGCCGACGGCTCCCCGTCGACGTCTCCGTACCGCTTCGTCCCCAGAGTCCCGTCTCCGTACTTCCCTCCGTACCTCCCCGACCGCCACCCGTGAAAGGACACCTCCGTGTCTGCCGCAAGACCGCTCACCACCCTGCGTGCCATCGCCCTGACTGCTGCGCTCCCCCTGCTGCTCACCGCCTGCGGCTACGGCTCCGACGCGAAGAAGGACGACGCTCCCGCGAAGGAGAACGTCGCCGCCGACGCCAAGAAGCTGTCGGCCTCCGAGGTCCGCAT
>NZ_JBIAHN010000031.1:0-53124 GCF_042870555.1 Streptomyces sp. NPDC006487 | reverse complement strand
CGGGTCGGTGGTCCAGCGGGCGCAGGCCAGGCCCGAGCTGCGGTTGGTACCGGTGGTCGGGGCGTTGTCCGCACCGGCGAGGGTGAAGGTGCCCGGCTCGTCGACACGCTTGGGGTGACCACCGGTGGTACCGGAGGCCGGGAAGTCGGTCGAGGTCACCGATGCGGAGGGGGCACTCCGGTCGACGAAGAAGTAGCACCGCTCACTGTCGGCGCTCCACAGGGTGTCGTCCTGCGTGTTCGAGAACCAGTAGTACTTGTGCCCGTCCTTCAGGGCCCCGAAGTGGGCGGTGACATCGCCGGAAGAGCTGTTCCAGCCGGTGTTGACGTACTGGGCGCTGCCGTTGTCGTCCTCGTCGACGAGCGCGAAGTTCGTCTGCAGCAGGCGCCCGGTGGGCGACTGGGTGAAGACCTTCACCGAGGTGTCGGAGTTGAGGCCGACCCACCCAGGGTTGTCCCAGGCGTTCACGGCGCCGGCGGTGCGGCAGGCGGCGTAGGTGCCGGTGGCGGCGAAACCGGGGGTGGGTTCGGTGCGCGGGTTGCTGATGGTCGGACGGATGTCGTACGTGACCGTGACGTGCGGGCTGTTGCTGAACCGCTGCCGGTAGTACATGTTGCCTTCGTCGTCCGGCGCGAAGCCGAACGTGAAGTGGGGCCACTTGTCGCGGGCGGCGTTGCGCATCTGGGTGGTGACGTCGTACTGGACGTCACCCGTTCCCGAGATGTTGATGCCGCCGATCTTGACGCAGTTGCCGCCCATGCGCGAGTTCTTGTCGCAGGGCTGGTTGTTCCACGTGGTCGGGTTGTTGATGGGACCGGTCTGGTACAGGCCCATCGGCGTGGCCGTGCTGGGGCTGGAGGAGGAGACGACGGTGGCGTGGAGCCGGGCGTCGATGACCTCGGTGTCGTAGATCGTCGAATTGATTCCGACCTGGAAGTAGGCGCGCTCGCGGCCCTTGCGGGTGCAGGTCGAGTATCCGCAGTAGCCGGCGGCGGGGGTGTTCTGACCGTCGGAGGTGCCGTTGAACTCGTTGGTGTCCGGGTACGCCTCCTGGACCTGCGACCAGGCACGCGTGGTGTTGTTCGCGGAGGGGTTGACGCCCGGGTCGATGTACCAGGGGCCGGTGCCCTGGCCGAGGAGCGAGGTGTCGGGGATCAGGTCGATGCCGGTGGCATCGGCCTTGACGCCGATGGGCTTGACGTTGGCGGTGTCGCCGGGGGCGTCCGCGCTGGAGGCGATGACCCGGTCGGCGGAGGCCGGCGCCGACGACGGGGCGTCCGATCCGCTCGAGCCGCTCGCGGCGGCGGACTTGCCGCTCTTGCTACCGCCCTGGGGGGCGGCCGCCTCGGGGGTGGCCTTCTTCGTGGAGTCCCACATGAAGGAGGTGGGGCTGGTGAAGCGGGCCTTGCCCTGGGCGTCGTTGAAGCTGATGTTGCCGGCTGCGTCGGCGGTGGTCTTCAGCCCGGGGGCGTCGACGCCGAGGCGGATCTTCTTCAGCGCCGGGTTCGCTGCGGCCTGCGCGGTGTGGACGATCAGGACCTGGCTCCAGCCACCGAGCCGGGTGGCGGTCAGACGCAGGTCGACGTCGGGCAGGACGTTCTCGTAGAGCGCGTCATTGCCCTCGAGGGTGGGCTTGGGCAGCTTGAAGGGCGTCTTGAAGGCCAGCTTCTTGCCGTCGGCCGTGCCCATCGTCGCCATCGGGCCGCTACCGCCACCGGAGATGCGGAGCGGAGAGGGAACGACCGCCGGGGATATGGTCCCGTCGGCGTTCACCCGGAGCGTGGTGTCGATCGCCTTCCACGACCCGTTCGCCTGCTTCACCCGCTCCGGAGTGGCCGTGGCATCCGTGGTGAGCGTGCCGCCGGGGTTGGCGAACGTCTGGGAGTCGGCAGTGGTCAGAACCTCGATCGCCACCGCCTTTCCGGTGCGCTTGGCTTGGGCCAACGCGGCTTCCACGGCCTTCTGCTGGGCGGTCGGAGCAGCCTTGGGGGCGGGCTTCGGCGCGGGGCTCGGTGAGCCGGCCGCGAAGGCACTCGGAGCGGTGATCAGTCCGGCCCCGAGGGACAGCACAACGGCGCCGGCGAGGGGAAGCATCGCGGCTGTGGATGCCGGCCGACGTCGGAGGGCCCCGGGCCTGGGGTCCTGGGATGAAGAAGATGGCCTCACGGGCAGAGGTCCTCGCTATGCGCGTCGGTGAACGAAGGTCACGCGCACGTTCCTCGATGGCCGAAAGTCTGTCAAAAAATGCGCCAGCCAATATGTCGGGTTCGCGGGAATAAGGATCGCGTTGGCTGGCAAGTGACATTGATCATGTAAGGGAATGCTAAAGAAAATCTGTACGAAGGAATGCCCCTCTCCTTAGGGTGCCGCTGTCCGAACTGTGCCTGAAGCGGACCTTGTCATTCCTTTTTCATGGGGGGATTTTGTTGTCTCGTCAGGGTGGTTTGCATTCGCGCGTGCGCGCGATGCGACCACGTGTTGCGATGGTCGCCGTGCTTGCGGTGTTCATCTCCGGCCTGGGCTTGCCCGCGGTCGAAGCGGTGGCGAAGCCGCCGAAGGTGTGGGTGCCGCCGAATACGGCGCTCCCGCAGACCAAGCCCGTCAAGGGCTCGAATGCCAAGCCCGTCAACGCCAAGGCGCCGGCCGGCAAGGCGTGGAAGCCGGATGCGAAGGCGAAGGCCCCGTCCGGTTCCGCGACCGTTCCGCTCAATGCGGCGGGGACGTCGGCGACCGCGGGCGGCGGCAAGTCGGTCCAGGCCGGCTCTTTGCCCGTGTGGGTTGCTCCTGCCAAGGGTCCGAACCGTTCCGCGAAACTGTCGGAACTCGCCACCTCCGGTTCCGGTTCTGGTGAGGGTTCGCTTCGGGTGGAGGTGAAGGACGAGGCGAAGACGCGTGCGGCGGGTGTCGGGGGTGTCCTCGTCGCTCTGACCGATGCGGCGGGCAGCGCTGCTTCGGGCAAGGTCCAGGTCGGTTTCGACGTCGCGGCGTTGGCGAAGACGACTGGCGCGAACTGGGCGGACCGTGCGCGTGTGGTGCGTCTTCCCGACTGCGCGCTGACGACTCCGGGCGCGAAGGGCTGCACGGCCCGGACCCCGGTCGCTTCCCGCAAGGACGCCTCGGGCCGTCTGGTCGCGGAGATCGACGCACCCAAGACGAAGACCGGTACGTTCAAGTCGGCGTCGGCGGATGCCCCGCAGATGCTGTCGACGCAGGCGGTCGCGCTTGCGGTGGAGGCGGGTCCGTCGGGTGCGAGCGGTGACTTCACCGCGACCCCGATCGCGCCGTCGATGTCGTGGCAGGCCGGATCGAATGCCGCGAACTTCACCTACGGCTACACCGTCGAGGTCCCCTCATCCATCGCGGGCCCGGGACCGGACATGGGTCTGGCATACGACTCGTCTTCGATCGACGGCCGTACGGCGTCGACGAACGCGCAGACGTCGGGTTTCGGTGAGGGCTGGGACTGGAGTCCGGGCTCGATCTCGCGTTCTTACAAGGGCTGCAAGGACGCGGGGATAGCCGAGTCGGGTGACGAGTGCTGGGCTGGAGACATCCTGTCCCTGAACCTGTCCGGCCACTCGGGCCAGATCGTCCGCGACGACACGTCGTGTGAGTATCACCTCCAGGGTGAGGACGGCACGAAGATCGAGCGTCTGACCGGGCAGCGCAACGCCGCCTGGAAGGGTGAGGGCTTCAAGGTCACCACGACCGACGGAACCCAGTACTACTTCGGCTCCAACCGCCTCCCGGGCGGGGACGGCACCGACCCCGAGGCCAAATCCGTCTCCACGGTCCCCGTCTACTTCAACAGTGGTCAGGACAAGTGCCTGGGCGCGACGACTCCCGCGAACGGTACGTGGCAGCAGCTGGGCTGGCAGTGGAACCTCGACTACGTCGTGGACCCGCACCAGAACCTGGTCTCCTACCGCTACGAGCAGGAGGACAACTACTACGGGCGTGGCGGTGGCCAGAACGGCGGCACCGGCACCAACACGAAGTACCAGCGCGGTAGCTACCCGACCTGGATCGGCTACGGCCAGCGCCTGCCCGAGCAGATCGCGGCGAAGGGCGCCGCGAAGCCGGCTGCCCAGATCACCATCAAGAACGCTGAACGCTGCGTCGTGATCGGGGCCGTCACCTGCACGGACACCGCCCAGCGCGTCAAGGCGAACGCGAAGTCGTGGCCGGACACTCCGATCGACCAGGAGTGCGCGGCCACCGGTCAGTGCCTGAACCTGTCCCCGACGTACTTCACGACGAAGAAGCACCCGCAGATCTACACCGAGGTGTGGACGGGCACGGCGTGGCGCACGGTCGACACCTACGACCTGACGCAGTCCTTCCAGGACCCGGGTGACGGCACGTCGCCGACGCTGTGGATCGACAAGATCGAGCGGACCGGTTCGAACGGCAAGACCGCGATCAAGCTTCCCGCGGTGTCGTTCCAGGCGACGCAGTTCCCCAACCGTGTCGACGGTGTGGTCCGCCGCCCGGACGGTACGGACGCCTCGGCTCCGAGCTACCGTCGCCCGCGGATCCAGACGATCACCACCGAGACCGGTGGCCAGATCAACGTCGCGTACAAGGCCCCGGAGTGCTCGCGCCTCAACGGCACGATGCCGTCCTCCGAGGACGGCAACACGATGGCCTGCATGCCGGTCAAGTGGTACCTGCCCGGCCAGTCCTTCGCGGACCCGGTCAACGACTGGTTCAACAAGGTCATCGTCCAGTCCGTGACCCAGCAGGACAAGGTCGGCGGCCAGGTCTCCACCGTCACCGACTACGAGTACGGCGGCGGCATCGCCTGGCACCGCAACGACTCCGAGTTCACCGACCCCAAGACCCGCACCTGGGACCAGTTCCGCGGCTACGCCACCGTCACCACCCGCACCGGTAACGGCAACGCGAGCGAAGCCCCGCGCACCAAGAGCGTGGCGACGTATCTGCGCGGCATGGACGGCGACGTCCTCGCCAACGGCACCAAGCGCAGCATCAGCATCCCTGACGCGCAGGGCGGGACGATCAAGGACGAAGAAGTCCTGTCCGGCTTCGTCCGCCAGACCCAGACCTACGACCGCGACGGCGGCGTCGTAGTCTCCGACGAGGTCACCACTCCGTGGATCGGCCCGGTCACCGCGACCCGCAACCAGTCCGCCGGCATGCCGCCGATCACCGCTCAGGCAGTGAACACCGCCAAGGTCACCTCGCGTGCAAAGCTCGCCGGTGGTAACTGGCGCACCAGCGAGCGGACGTCGAAGTACGACGGGACGTCGGTGACGCGCCCGACCGAAATCGACGACAACAGCGACACATCGCGCACCGATCAGCGTCTGTGCACCACCTTCGAGTACCCGACCGGCCCGGGCGGTGCGGTCACCGAGGTGGCTTCCCGCACCCTGGTCGTCTCGGGCGTCTGTGGTCAGACGCCGACCGCGGCCAACACGGTCGGTGACACCCGCTCGTACTTCGACGGGCTGCCCTACGGCCAGGTCGGCGCGACCGCGGACGGCACGGGCACGGAGGTCCTGGAGAAGTACGACACGGCCGGCAAGCCGGTCTACCGTCGCAACTCCACCTCCACCTACGACGCCTACGGCCGCGTCACCAGCAACACCAACAAGGTCCGCACCGACGCCACCCACCCCGGCGGCGCGGTCACCACGACCGAGTACTCCCCGGCCACCGGGGTGCTTCCCAACAGCGTCACGCACACCAACCCGCTGGGCTGGAAGTCCACCACCACCCTCGACATCGGCCGCTCGCAGCCGCTGAAGAGCACCGACGAGAACAACCACGTCGCAGAACGCGCATATGACGCGCTCGGGCGGGTCGTCTCGATCTGGCAGCCGGGCCAGGAACGCGCCAACAACGCACTCCCGGTGCGCAAGTACTCGTACACGATGAACGGCACCAACGCGCCGTCGGCCGTTCTGAGCCAGGCGCTCATGAACGACAACAGCTACACCTCCACATACTCGATCTACGACGGCCTCGGCCGGGTCCGCCAGACCCAGGCCACCGCACCTTCCGGTGTCGCCGGCCGGATGATCACGGACGCGCTGTTCGACTCCCACGGCTGGCAGACCAAGACCAGCTCGGCCTACTACACCGACCAGGGCGCGCCGTCCGCAGCCGTGTTCCTGCCCAACGGCGGGGTCCAGCCCGACAGCAAGATCCCGTTCCAGAGTGTCCAGGTCTTCGACGGCCTCGGCCGGGTCACCGCATCCATCTCCCAGTCGTTCGGCGTGGAGCAGTCCCGCACCAAGACCGAGTACCCGGGCGCGGACGAGACCCGTCAGATCCCGCCGGCCGGCGGTTTCGCCACGGCGACGATCACCAACGGCACCACCTCGATCCTGCGCCAGTACAAGGCCAGCACTCCGAGTGGTGCGTACGACGACACGACGTACGTGTCCAACAGCCAGGGCAAGGAGCTGTCGCGGAAGGACTCCGCCGGCAACGAGTGGACCTTCGCCTACGACCTCCTGGGCCGCGTGGTGAAGACCACCGACCCCGACTCGGGCACCAGCACCACCGTCTACGACGACAGCAAGAGCCTCGTCACCACGACCGACGCCCGACTCAAGAGCGCCACCACGGTCAGCGACCTCCTCGGTCGCCCGGTGGCGACGTACGAGGGCACGGCCGTCGACCCGGCCAAGCAGGTCGGCGAATTCACCTACGACGCCAAGAAGCTCGGCAAGCCCCACACCACCACCCGCTACGTGGGCGGCAAGACGGGCAGCGCCTACGTCACCGAGGTCACCGGCTACGACGGCGGCTACCGCACCCTCGGCACCAAGGTCACCATCCCCGTGGCGGAGAAGGAACTCGCCGGCACCTACGAAACGACCAACACCTACGACGCCTACGGGCAGCTGAAGACCACCGCCCTGCCGGGTATCTCCAAGGCCGGCCTCGGCGTCGAGACGCTGACGTACGGTACCGATGTCGCGGGCAACCTGACCTCGCTCGGCGGCAAGATCGGGCTCACCAGGACCCCGTACCTCGTGGACGTGCGCTACGACCCCTACGGGCGGGCCATCCGTTCCACGGTCGGTGACACCGGCATGCAGGTCGTTTCCACGATGGACTACGACGCGGGCAGTGCCCGTCCGGTCCGCTCGACCCTGGACAAGCAGACGGCCGCGACCGCGAGCGTGGACGTCCTGGACTACACCTACAACAAGGTCGGCCAGCTGACCTCGATCGGTGACACCCAGGACGGCACCGGCCGCGACCTCCAGTGCTTCAGCCACGACTACCTGGGACGGCTGACCCAGGCCTGGACCGACACCGGCACCCAGACCACGGCCCCCGCACCCAGCGTCCGCGGTATCGGCGGCTGCACCAACAGCTCCGGCCCGGCGGTCGACGGCACGGGCAAGCCCAGTGTCGGCGGTCCTGCTCCGTACTGGCAGCAGTACGAGTACGACGCGATGGGCAACCGCAAGAAGCTGGTGAAGAAGGACGTCACCGGCAACGCGGCCAAGGACGTCACCACTACCCAGACGTTCGGCACCGGGCCCAACACTCCGTCCTCCGACCCGAAGACGGGCGGAGGCACGGGCGGCCCGCACGCGCTGATGTCCTCGACCGAGACCGGCCCGTCCGGAACCAAGGTCACCTCCTACACCTACGACCAGTCCGGCAACACCGCCGGCATCACCAACACCGCCGGCACCAAGACCCTGACCTGGAACGGCCAGGGCAAGCTCGACAGGATCGTCGGTACCGGTGAGAGCGCCGGCACCAGGTACCTCTACGACACCGCGGGCAATCAGCTCATCCGCCGCGATCCCACCAGCACCACGCTGAACCTCGGCTCCGACCAGATCACCTTGGACACGGCCAGCGGCAAGGTATCCAACGTCCGCTCTTACGGCACGCCCGGCGGCCTGACGGTCACCCGCACCACCAGCACCACCAGCGGCTCCGCACTCACCTACCAGAGCTCGGACCACCACGGCACCGGCGGAGTCCAGCTCAAGGCCTCCGACCTCACCCACGTCCGCCGCGCCTCCGACCCGTTCGGCAACGAACGCGGCACCCAGCCCGCACCCGGCGCCTGGGCCGGAGACAAGGGATTCGTCGGCGGCACCAAGGAGAAGTCCACCGGATTCACCCTCCTCGGCGCCCGCGAATACGACCCCACCACCGGCCGCTTCATCAGTCCCGACCCGATCATCAACGCGGGTAATCCCCAGCAGTGGAACGCGTACGCGTACTCCGAGAACGATCCTGTCAACAAGTCCGACCCGACGGGCCTGGAGAGCTGTTTCGGAGCCGGCTACTGCTCGGGCAGCAACGGATCTGACCTCGGCTCCACATACGACCCGGACTGGTACGAAAAGCACCCTGGACAGGATGAAGAAGGACCCTCCGACACAGAGCTCAAGACGGCCACGAAGAAGGTCAACGAGGCCAAGAAGAAGCGCGACAAGCTGATCGACGAAGTCATCGACGTGGTCGGTGACCTGATCGGATACAACGACGCCCGGGACTGCTTCACCAAGGGCGACGTGATGGCCTGCATCAACACGGCCCTGAACTTCGTCCCCTGGGGCAAGCTCGTCAAGGCCGTCAAGGTCGGCATCAAGGCCTTCAAGATCTACAAGGAGATGAACAAGGCCTACGACGCCATCCACGAGGCCGAACGCGGAGCCTCAAAGGCAGCCGAGGCCTACAGCACCGCGAAGAAGGCATTCAAGGAAGCACGCGACGCCGAGGCCAAGGCAGCCCAAGCCGCATCGGAGAAGGCCGCCAAGGAATCCGCGAGTGACAGCGCGGGAACCCAGGCGAAATCAGTGGCCGACGAAGCCGACGCCGCGAAGAACACCGGCGGAGGCGACGCCCCGACGGCTTCGGGCAAGTGCAACAGTTTCCCCACCGGTGTGCAGGTCCTGATGGCCGACGGTACGGCCAAGTCCATCGAGGACGTCAAGGACGGCGACGTGGTCATGGCCACCGACCCGCAGACCGGCGAAACCCTTCCCAAGACCGTCACCACCACCATCACCACCCCCGACGACAAGGAATTCACCGACCTCACCCTCACCGACGAGGCAAGCCCCCGCGGCCCGCCCGCGAAGATCACCTCCACCTACCACCACCCCTACTGGAGCGAAACCCGCAACCAGTGGGTCGACGCCGGCGAACTCACCACCGGTGAACGGCTCCGTCAGCCGGGCGGCACCACCCTCACCGTCACGGCGACGCGTAACTACCCCCACGCCGTCACCACCCACAACCTCACCGTCAGCGACTTCCACACCTACTATGTGCTCGCAGGCGCCACCCCGGCCCTCGTCCACAACTGCCCGCTTTACGATGCGACGGACGCCGATCTCATAGCGGCGGCGCTCAAGCAGATTCCGCCGAAGAAGGGGAAGCCGTGGCAGAACGAATTCCACATGACCGAGGCCGGAAGGTCTCTGCAGAAGCACACCGACCCGATTAGTCGGACGCCCGACCACATCAAGAAGTATGCACCCTTCCTGCATGGCGCCAACCGGCAAAATGCTTATGCCGCTCTGAATAGAGGGGGAGAGGAACTCGTGGGCGAAATCGTGAACAGCCCGAACGCCGTCAGACAGCTTCTGCCCGCAGCGGCCCATTACGGTGGATTGCACTACGAGATCACGGATAGCGTAACGAAACGGGGCGCCCGCTGGAGCCTTCGCGGTGGCATAGTCCAATTCGAAGGATGGATATGAGATTCTTCTCCGTTCAAGATCGAAAATTCGTCGCTCTGATCGTCCTGAGTGACCACAACGAATTCGACGCAATGGAAGTTGCCGAGATTTTCGACGGCGGTTTGCGAGGTGAGCTCCTACTGGAGTTCAGGCTGGATTCCAATTCGGCTCGCCTGAGCACCATCGGTCCGGAGGTCGAGATCCCTCTGCTCAGGGCTTCTCTTGAGATCTTTCGGCAAGAGTTCCTCGCTCCGAGAGAGGCCGCAGGTCTTCCCTGCCCGCAGTGGTAGTGGCTGACGCTCGTCCGTAGAAACCCGATGGGGCGTGACTCGAAGAGTCACGCCCCATCGGCGTTGAGCAGGGTTACCCGGAATGCCGGATCAGCATTCGATGACGTTGACCGCCAGGCCGCCGCGGGCGGTTTCCTTGTACTTGACCTTCATGTCGGCGCCCGTCTCCTTCATGGTCTTGATGACCTTGTCGAGGGAGACCTTGTGGGTGCCGTCGCCGCGCATCGCCATCTTGGCCGCGGTGACGGCCTTGACCGCCGCCATGCCGTTGCGCTCGATGCAGGGGATCTGGACGAGGCCGCCGACCGGGTCGCAGGTCAGGCCGAGGTTGTGCTCCATGCCGATCTCGGCCGCGTTCTCGACCTGCTCCGGGGTGCCGCCCAGGACCTCGGCCAGCGCGCCGGCCGCCATCGAGCAGGCCGAGCCGACCTCGCCCTGGCAGCCGACCTCGGCGCCGGAGATCGAGGCGTTCTCCTTGAAGAGCATGCCGATCGCGCCCGCGGCCAGGAGGAAGCGGACCACGCCGTCCTCGTCCGCGCCCGGCACGAAGTTCATGTAGTAGTGCAGGACGGCGGGCAGGACCCCCGCTGCGCCGTTCGTCGGAGCGGTGACGACCCGGCCGCCGGCCGCGTTCTCCTCGTTGACCGCCATCGCGTAGATGGTGGCCCACTCGCTGCGGTGCATCATCGGGTCGCCCTCGGTGCGCAGCTGGCGCGCCGTGGAGGCGGCCCGGCGCTTGACCCGCAGGCCGCCGGGGAGGATGCCCTCGCGGGACATGCCGCGCGAGACGCAGGCCTGCATGACGCGCCAGATCTCCAGGAGGCCCTCGCGGATCTCGTCCTCGGTGCGCCAGGCCTTCTCGTTCTCCAGCATCATCGAGGAGATCGACAGGCCGGTCTCGTTCGCGAGGCGGAGCATCTCGTCACCACTGCGGAAGGGGTACTTCAGCGGGGTGTCGTCGAGCTTGATCCGGTCCTCGCCGACCGCGTCCTCGTCCACGACGAACCCGCCGCCGACCGAGTAGTAGGTCTTCTCCAGCAGCGGGGTGCCCGCCTCGTCGTACGCGAAGAGCGTCATGCCGTTCGCGTGGTACGGGAGCGAGCGCCGGCGGTGCAGGATCAGCTGGTTCGGCTCGTCGAAGGCGATCTCGTGGCCGTCACCTATTTCGGTGCCGAGCAGGCGCAGGCGGCCCGTCCGGCGGATGCGCTCGACTTCGGCGTCGGCGGTCTCCACGTTCACGGTGCGGGGGGAGTGGCCCTCCAGACCCAGCAGGACCGCCTTGGGGGTGCCGTGGCCGTGCCCGGTGGCGCCGAGCGAGCCGAAGAGCTCGGCGCGGACCGAGGCGGTCTGGGCGAGGACGCCGTCCTTCTTGAGCCGGGTCACGAACATGCGCGCGGCGCGCATCGGTCCGACGGTGTGGGAGGAAGAGGGACCGATGCCGATCGAGAAGAGATCGAAGACGGAGATGGCCACGGTTGCGGACTCCTATGTCTGCTCGTGGGTGGGAAGCGTGGGCAGGAGAGGCGGATCGGGAAGATCGGGTTGATCGGGGGCGATCTGCGGATTTTGTCCGGCAGCCGAGCTTAACGCGGTGAGGTGAACAGCTCGGCCGCCGGACGGGTCGGGGAGGGGGTGCTCAGGCGTGGCTCAGTTCGCGCTCCGGTGCGGCGGCCGCGTCGGCCTCCCCGGTGGGGGCGTTCAGGACCGGGTCCGGGCCCGGCAGGCCCGCGTAGTGGGCCTTGACCCCGGACCGTACGGCCCAGAAGTAGAAGCCCAGGGCGGAGACGGCCACGAGGGCGATGTCCACGCCGCCGGGGATGAGCCCGCTGCCGCCGAACTCGCTGCTGCCGAGTGCCGACAGCGTGCCCAGCCACAGCAGGAAGGCGATCATCCACCAGGCCGGGGCGAACTGCTTGGCCAGGTTCTTCTCGCCCTTGCGCTTGAGCACCACGGCCGCGATCGGGGCGGCGACCAGGGTGAGGAGCACCACCTTGCCGGTGTCCGGCCACTTGGACCAGTACAGGGCGCAGGCGGCGAAGGCGAAGGTGACCGGGCAAAGGATCTTGGCCGCGGGCAGGCGGAAGGGGCGCGGCAGCTCGGGCTTCGTCTTGCGGAAGACGCCGACCGCGATCGGGCCGATCAGGTACGAGACCACCATCGCGGCGGAGACCACGCTGGCCAGGGCCTCCCAGCTGTGGCCGACGGTGACCAGCAGCAGGATCGAGAAGCCGAGGTTCAGCCACATCGCGGGGCGCGCGGTGCCGTACTTCGGGTGGACCTCGCGGATCTTCTTCGGGAAGAAGCCGGTGTCCGCGAGGTTCTGCGCCATGTAGGAGGCCGATGCGACGTTGCCGATGTTGGCGCCGGACGGGGAGATGAAGGCACCGAACTGGAGCATCGTGACGACCCAGTGCAGCATCAGCATCTTGGCCAGGTCGGCGAACGGCGAGGAGAAGTTGATGCCGCTCCAGCCGCCGGCCTCGGCCAGTTTCTCCGGCGGGACACCGCCGATGAAGGCGATCTGCAGGGCCAGGTAGATGACCAGGCCGAGGGAGAGCGCGCCGACCAGCGCCAGCGGAATGGCGCGGCCGGGGTTCTTGGCGGCGCCGCCGAGGTTGACGACGGCCTGGAAGCCGTTGAAGGCGAAGACCACGCCGGAGGTGGTGACGGCGGTCATGACCGCGGACCAGCCGTTGGGCGCGAAGCCGCCGTGGTCGGTGAAGTTGCCGGCGTGGAAGCCGGAGGCGATCAGGGCGATCACGGCGAGTACCGGGATGGCGAACTTGACCAGGGTGAGGAGGTTGTTCGCCTTGGCGAGCAGCGCGACCGACCAGTAGCAGGCCAGCCACAGCGCGACCGTCAGGAACAGCGCCATCGCCATGCCGGAGGTGGTCAGGCCGCCGTTCTCGACGAGGCCCTTGGCCCAGCCGAAGTTCCAGGAGGACATGTACTGCGTACCGGCGATGGACTCGATCGGGATCAGTGCGGCGATGGCGATCCAGACCGCCCAGCCGGTGATGAAGCCCAGCACCGGCCCGTGCGAGATGGTGCCGAAGCGGGCCATCGAGCCGGGCAGCGGGTAGGCGGCGCCCACCTCCGCGTAGGACATGGCGATCATGCCGATGAAGACGGCGCCGATGACCCAGGCGATGATCGCCGCGGGCCCCGCGACCGCGGCGGCCTGGCCGGCCCCGAAGAGCCACCCCGATCCGAAGATCGAGCCGAGGCCGATCATGATCAGGGCGAAGAGACTGAGTCCCTTCTTGTTCGCTGCGCTCATGTCCATGGGGTGTGCTGTCCGTCCTGCCAGGGGGGTGCGGTCGTTCCTTTATCCGGAGCCTATTTGCCATTTTTTGGATGATTCAGTGGCAATGGGCCGCATCCGCCTGGGGCTTTGGTCATGAAAGGGGCCCGGCCCTGTGCACAACAAGACCGGGCCCTCTCAGGCCGGCGCCTAGAGCGTCGGGTACAGCGGGAACTTCGCGGCGAGCGCAGAGACGCGCGCCTTGAGGTCGTCCGCGTCGTAGGCGGGCTTCAGCGCCTGCGCGATGATCTCGGCGACCTCGGTGAAGGCCTCGGCGTCGAAACCGCGGGTGGCCAGCGCCGGCGTACCGATCCGCAGACCCGAGGTGACCATCGGCGGCCGCGGGTCGTTCGGGATGGCGTTGCGGTTGACCGTGATGCCGACCTCGTGGAGGCGGTCCTCGGCCTGCTGGCCGTCCAGCTCGGAGTTGCGCAGGTCGACCAGGACCAGGTGCACGTCGGTGCCGCCGGTGAGGACGTCCACGCCCACGGCCTTGACGTCGTCCTGGACCAGACGGGCGGCGAGGATCTTCGCACCCTCGAGGGTGCGCTCCTGGCGCTCCTTGAACTCGGGCGAGGCCGCCACGAGGAAGGAGACCGCCTTGGCCGCGATCACGTGCTCCAGCGGGCCGCCCTGCTGACCCGGGAAGACCGCGGAGTTGATCTTCTTGGCCAGCTCCTGCGTCGACAGGATGACACCGCCGCGCGGACCGCCGAGGGTCTTGTGCGTGGTGGTGGTCACGACGTGGGCGTGCGGCACCGGGTTCGGGTGCAGACCCGCGGCGACCAGGCCGGCGAAGTGCGCCATGTCGACCATCAGGTACGCGCCGACCTCGTCCGCGATGCGGCGGAAGGCGGCGAAGTCGAGCTGGCGCGGGTAGGCGGACCAGCCCGCGACGATCAGCTGCGGCTTGGACTCCTTGGCGAGGCGCTCGACCTCGGCCATGTCGACCTCGCCGGTCTCGTCGACGTGGTACGGGACCACGTTGTAGAGCTTGCCGGAGAAGTTGATCTTCATGCCGTGGGTCAGGTGCCCGCCGTGGGCCAGGTTCAGGCCCATGATCGTGTCGCCCGGCTTGATCAGCGCGAACATCGCGGCCGCGTTGGCCTGCGCACCCGAGTGGGGCTGCACGTTCGCGGCCTCGGCGCCGAAGAGCGCCTTGATGCGGTCGATCGCGATCTGCTCGACCACGTCGACGTGCTCACAGCCGCCGTAGTAGCGGCGGCCGGGGTAGCCCTCGGCGTACTTGTTGGTCAGGACCGAGCCCTGGGCCTCCATGACGGCGACCGGAGCGAAGTTCTCCGACGCGATCATTTCCAGGGTGGACTGCTGGCGCACGAGTTCGGCGTCGACGGCGGCGGCGACGTCCGGGTCGAGCTCGTGGAGGGGAGTGTTCAGTACAGACATCAGGGTTCCCTGGGTCAGTTGCCGGAGGTGAGCTTGGCGTACTCGTCGACGGAGAGCAGGTCGGCCGGCTCCTCCGTGACGCGCACCTTGAAGAGCCAGCCGCCCTCGAACGGGGCCGAGTTCACCAGGGCCGGGTCGTCGATGACGTCCTGGTTGGACTCGACGATCTCGCCGGTGACGGGGGAGTACAGGTCGCTGACCGACTTGGTCGACTCCAGCTCGCCGCAGGTCTCGCCCGCGGTCACCGTGTCGCCCACCTCGGGAAGCTGGGCGTAGACGACGTCACCGAGCGCGTTGGCCGCGAACTCCGTGATGCCGACCGTCGAGACGCCGTCGACGGCGTCCGACAGCCACTCGTGCTCCTTGCTGAAACGCAGCTGCTGGGGGTTGCTCATGACCTGATTCTCCTGGATGCGGGGGAGTGGATACGAACGGTGGTCGTGCGGACCGGCGCGAAGCGCCGTCCAGCGGTGCGACGCGGCGTGGTGCGGTACGGGGCTACTTCTGCCGCTTGTAGAACGGCAGGGCCACGACCTCGTACGCCTCATGCGTACCGCGAATGTCCACGCCGACACCGGAGGTGCCGGGCGCGGCGTGCGCCGCGTCGACATAGGCCATCGCGATCGGCTTGCCCAGCGTCGGGGACGGGGCGCCCGAGGTGACCTCGCCGACGACCTGGCCGTCGAAGGTCACGGAGAAGCCGGCGCGCGGAACGCGGCGGCCCTCGGCGATCAGGCCGACCAGCTTGCGCGGCGGGTTGGAGGCGGCGCGCTCGGCGGCGGCCTCCAGGGCGGCGCGGCCGACGAAGTCGCCCTCCTTCTCGAACTTCACGACCCGGCCCAGCCCCGCGTCGAACGGGGTGAGGGAGGTGGTCAGCTCGTGCCCGTACAGCGGCATGCCCGCTTCCAGGCGCAGGGTGTCGCGGCAGGACAGACCGGCCGGGACCAGGCCGACGCCCTCGCCCGCCTTGGTCAGCGCCTGCCACAGCTCCACGGCGTGCTCGGGGGCGACGAACAGCTCGAAGCCGTCCTCGCCGGTGTAGCCGGTGCGCGCGATCAGCGCGGGCACCCCGGCGACCGTGCCGGGCAGGCCGGCGTAGTACTTCAGCCCGTCCAGGTCGGCGTCGGTGAGCGAGGCGAGGATGCCGGGGGACTCCGGACCCTGCACCGCGAGCAGCGCGTACGCGTCGCGGTCGTCGCGGACCTCGGCGTCGAAGCCGGCGGCGCGCTCGGTGATCGCGTCCAGGACGACCTGGGCGTTGGAGGCGTTCGCGACGACCATGTACTCGGTCTCGCCCAGGCGGTAGACGATCAGGTCGTCGAGGATCCCGCCGTCCTCCTGGCAGATGTGCGTGTAGCGGGCGCGGCCGACGCCGACGGTGGAGATGTTGCCGACCAGGGCGTAGTCCAGGACCTTGACGGCCTCCGGGCCGGTCAGGGTGATCTCGCCCATGTGGGAGAGGTCGAAGAGACCGGCCTTGGTGCGGACGGCGTTGTGCTCGTCGCGCTCGCTGGCGTACCGCAGGGGCATGTCCCAGCCCGCGAAATCGGTCATGGTCGCACCGAGAGAACGGTGCAGCGCATCGAGGGCGGTCAGGCGGGGGGCAGTGCTCATGGGTGTGGCTCCCGGGTCCCAGGGCATGACATGACGAGGAGGAGTTCCTCCCCATCTGTCATCGGAACCTGAGAGGTTCGCCGAGAGTTCCCCGCTTCCAGGGGAAGGCCATCGACTTGCACCTTGGGTGGAACCGTCGCCGTGGCCCTTACGGGCGGTGGCGCGGCTCGCTTTTCAGATCTGCCTCATCCACGCGGTACGGGGCCTGAGAGATTCAAGGGAGGTACTTGCTCCTTCGGCGCCCGGGCACCGCCTTGCGGCGTGCCGGGACTCTCCCGCGCGGATTCAAGCGGCCGGTATGCAGTTAGGTGTCCAGATGGCGCACATCATTGCACGGCGTGCGGCCGAATGGGGGAGGGGGTCGCAAGCGGAGCGGACTCCGAGCGGAAACCGGAGCGGACCCGGAGCGGAACCGGTGGCACCGGATTACCGTCTCTTTACACTCAGGGGGACCGGGTCCAGGCGACCCGTCGCGGGGGAGGCGAGCACTGTGCGGAGATTCGGAGTACTGGCGGCGACGAACACCGGCACCGTCGAGAGCGCGGTGGCAGGAGTGCCGTCGCAGCGCGGCGCCGTGCGGGACCCCGCGGCGGCCGGAGCGGCGGGGGAGCCCGCAGCGGTACGGGACCTGCGCGGAGCCGAGGGCCCGCGGCGGCTGCGCTTCGCCGAGGGGGACGTCGTGGTGGTATCCGGCCTCCCCGGCGGCGGCAAGAGCACCCTGATCAAGCGGGCCGCCGAGGGCGGCGGCATCGACTCCCAGGACGCCCGCGAGCGCTGGGAGCGCCGGATGCCGGCCGCCCTGCCCTACGCGGTGTACCGGCCCGCGGTCCGGATCGCGCACTACTGGGGCCTGTGGCGGGTGCTCCGCTCCGGGGCCCCGGCCGTCGTCCACGACTGCGGTACGCAGAGCTGGGTACGGGCGCTGCTGGCCTCGGCGGCCCGCCGGCGCGGCCGCGCGCTGCACCTGGTGCTGCTGGACACCACCCCGGAGGAGGCCAGGGCCGGGCAGGCGGCGCGGGGCCGGGGCGTGTCGGCGTACGCCTTCGCCCGGCACCGGGGCGCGGTGGCCCGGCTGCTGCGCGAGGCCGAGGCGGGCCGCCCGCCCGCCGGCTGCGCGTCGGTGACCCTGCTGGACCGCCCGGCGGCGTCCCGGCTGACGTCGATCGGCTTCCACTAGCGGCGCCGGCCCCCGACGCGGGTGGCCCCCGACGCGGGTGGCCCCGGGCGCGGGCGGCCCCCGGTCGGTGTGTCGCGGGCGCCCGTTAATCTCGGGTCGATATCCAGGGCAAGCGAGCGGAGACGTACATGTGGCCGGGTAACGAGCTGGAGCAGGTGCTCGGGGCGGCGCTCGGACAGGCGGACGCCGGAGGGCGGATCCTCGAGGTCCTCGGACGGAGCCACCTGTGGATCCCGCTGCCCGGCGGGGTGAACAGCCTCAGCCTGCCCACCATGGACATCGACGGCGCCGCGTACGTGCCCGTCTACAGCTCCGAGGAGCAGTTCCGCGCCTGCGCCGGACCCGCCATGGACTTCGCCGTCGCCCCCGCCGTGGACTTCGCCCGGGGCCTGCCCCCGCAGCTCGGCCTCGCGGTCAACCCCGAGGGCTCCGTCGGCGTGCCCCTGCCCCCGCCGGCCGTCGCGGAGCTCTGCCGCACCGGCCGAGGCCCGCTCGACGGCCCCGCCACCGGCGGCCGGGTCCGGCTCTTCGAGCCCGACTGGCAGGAGGACCCGGTGGAGTTCCTGGCCGCCGCCGCGGAGGAGTTCCGGGCCACCGGAGTCGTCGCCTCCGCGCACCGCTGCCTCGCCAGCGTCGAGGGCGGCTCGCCGGAGCTCTACATCGGAGTCCACCTGGTGGGATGGGAGCCCGACATGCGAAACGCCCCGATGGACGCGCTGGGCCGCGCCCTGACCCGCGTACCGCCGCCCTGGCCTGTGCAGTTGATCCTGCTCGATGCCGCGGAAGACCCGGTGGTCGACTTCATCACCACGCGCGTACGCCCCTTCTACCTGCCGTAGTGACGCTTAAGCTGGTGGCCGACACGCGTGGACGACGGGCGGACGAACAGACGAAGAGGGGTACCGGGTGAGTGCGTCAGGCACGGCCGCGGTCGGGCAGGTCGAGCACATGCTGCGCCAGGTGACTCCCGGGCGCTACGAGAGCTACGAGTCCCTCCTGCACGCCCTGGCCGAGGGACGGCTGTGGATGCTCCTCTGGCAGGGGCAGCCCGGCTCCCCGGAGGCCCAGTACGGCGGCATGGAGGTCGAGGGCCTCGGGTACGCGCCCTGCGTGACCTCGCCGCAGGAGCTGGCCGCCAGCGGCTGGAACCGCGGGTACGAGGTGGTCACCGGCCGGGACATCGCCCGCGCCCTCTACCCCGACCGCTGGGGGCTGTGGCTCAATCCGCACGCCCAGGGCGGCGGCGTCGGCATTCCCTGGGCCGACCTGCGGCGGATCGCCACCGGGCTGGACCGGATGCCGGCCGGTCCGCTGCGGCTGTCCGAGCCCGCCATCGAGCTGCCGCAGTTCTACGGGCTGCTCACGCGGCACGCGCACCGCACGCCCGCCGTCCGCTCGCTGCGCCGCGCCTGGGTGCAGCCCGCGCTGGGGTCCCCGTACCTCGCCGTCGGGCTCGACCTGTACGACGCCTCCGCGCACGCGCTGGAATCCGTACGGGAAATGATGCGCCAGTCGGTCGGCGCGGTCCCCGAGGGAGTACCCGTCTGCACGGTCGCGCTGGCGGACGAACACGACCCCGTGGCGATGTGGCTGCGGGCGCAGACCCGCCCCTTCTACGACCGCGAGGGACAGGCGCCCGCCTACTGACAGGTCCCGCTCGCCGAGTCGTCCCGCTCGTTGAGACATGGGGACCAAGCCACACCAGGCCGCACGGAACAGTCGTTCCGTGCGGCCTTTGCGTTGTCCTGATTTCGACGTTGATGTACGCCCAATAGGCATGCTCGTAGGCCGAGTTGGGCGCCATGTCCGATTCCGTACCGAACGGGATGTCTTGGTCCGCTGAGATGACAGTGAAGTCCGGATAACGGGAACTCGACCCTCAGATCACGGTTGCGCATCCATTCACCTGCGGGTCTGGCGGCTGATCGAGCGCCCGATGAAGACTCCCCACCCAAGAGCGGGTCAGTCCTCCAAGGGCTGTTCCGCCGCAGGAAATCCGCGCACCCGTACCTCGCACTCCGAGCGCCACTCCGCACCAACGCCGCCACAGCGGCGGGCATGGGCCGGCCCACCCGTCGGCCGAGAGGGGTCCCCACCACGATGACGGCACCACTGCACGACATGAGCGCGGAGACACCCGCACCCGTGTCCGTAGCCGACGTCCCCGCCAAGGCCATCGAAGGCCGTTCGCCCGGCCGCATCGCCTGGATGCGGCTCAAGCGCGACAAGGTCGCGCTGGCCGGCGGTTTCGTCGTGCTCCTGCTGATCCTCGTCGCACTCTTCGCGCCGCTGATCGTCAGCGCGTTCGGCCACCCTCCCGAGGAGCTGCACGAAGACCTGCTGGACCCGCTGCTGGGCCTGCCGGCCGGCGACTACGGCGGCATGAGCGGCGACTTCCTGCTCGGCATCGAGCCGGTCAACGGCCGCGACGTGTTCAGCCGGATCGTCTACGGCGCCCGCATCTCGCTGCTGGTCGCCTTCCTGTCCGCCTTCGTGGCGGTCTCGATGGGCACCTTCTTCGGCATCGTCGCCGGCTACTTCGGCGGCTGGGTCGACGCGGCCATCAGCCGGGTCATGGACCTGCTGCTCGCCTTCCCGCAGCTGCTCTTCATCATCGCGCTGATCTCGGTCGTCCCCGGCAAGCTCTGGGGCTTCGAGGGATCGGGCCTGCGGATCGCCGTCCTGGTCCTGGTGATCGGGTTCTTCGGCTGGCCCTACATCGGCCGCATCGTCCGCGGACAGACCCTGTCGCTGCGCGAACGGGAGTACGTCGAAGCGGCGCGGAGCCTGGGCGCGGGCCGGATGTACATCCTCTTCCGCGAGCTGCTCCCGAACCTGGTGGCCCCGATCACCGTCTACGCGACGCTGATGATCCCCACCAACGTGCTGACCGAGGCCGCGCTCAGCTTCCTGGGCGTCGGCGTCAAGCCGCCCACGCCGTCCTGGGGCGAGACCCTCTCGACGGCCGTGCGGACCTATGAGGACGATCCGCTCTTCATGATCTTCCCCGGCGTGGCGATCTTCATCACCGTGCTGGCCTTCAACCTCTTCGGCGACGGCGTCCGCGACGCCCTCGACCCGAAGGGCTCCCGTTAGCCGTCCCCGCAGGTCATCCCGCAGGGCACCCGTAGGTCAGAACCGCAGGGCACACCGGAACCCGGCTTCGTACCGGAATCACAACGGAGGGTTGCGAGCATCGTGACTACCCATCGCATGTCCAAGCGCAGGCTCGTCGCCGGCACGGCCGTCGTGCTCGCGACGATGCTGGCCGCGACCGCCTGTGGCGGCGACGACGGCAAGACGAAGGACGAGGGGAAGCCGGCCGCCGCGGGCGGCTTCAACGCCGCCATCGGCAAGGTCGCCAACGCTTCCACCAAGAAGGGCGGCGAGCTGAAGTTCGTCGGTACCCAGGAAGCGGACTCGTGGGACCCGCAGCGCGGTTACTACGGCTTCATGTGGGACTTCTCCCGCTACTACGCCCGCCAGCTCGTCAGCTTCAAGGCGGAGCCGGGCACCAAGAGCACCGAGCTCGTCCCCGACCTGGCCACCGCGAACGCGGAGATCAGCGACGGCGGCAAGACCTACAAGTACACCCTCAAGGACAACGTGACCTGGGAGGACGGCACCCCCGTCACCGCCCAGGACGTCAAGTACGGCATCGAGCGCACCTGGGCCCAGGACGTCATCTCCGGCGGCCCGGTCTACCTGATGCAGGTCCTCGACCCGAAGACCGAGTACAAGGGTCCGTACAAGGACACCAGCCCGGACAAGCTCGGCCTCAAGGCGATCGAGACCCCGGACGCGAAGACCATCATCTTCAAGCTCCCCGCGCCCAACGGCGACTTCGAGCAGATGCTGGCCATGCCGGCCGCCAGCCCGGTCAAGCAGGACAAGGACACCGCGGCCAAGTACGGCCTCAAGCCCTTCTCCAACGGCCCGTACAAGATCGACTCGTACGAGCCCAACAAGAGCATGAAGCTCTCGCGCAACACGAACTGGAAGGCCGAGTCGGACACCATCCGCAAGGCGCTCCCGGACTCCATCTCCGTCACGTTCATGGCGAACGCGGACGACATGGACAAGCGCCTGATGAACGGCGAGTTCGACCTGGACATCAACGCGACCGGCATCGGCCAGGCGGCCCGCGCCACCGCGCTGAAGGACCACAAGGACAACCTGGACAACGGCCAGACCGGCTTCATCCGGTACGCCGTCATGCCGCAGACCGTCGCGCCGTTCGACAACATCGAGTGCCGCAAGGCCGTCATCTACGCGGCCGACCACAAGTCCCTGCAGACCGCCCGCGGCGGCCCGCAGGCCGGTGGTGACATCGCCCCCAACATGCTGCCGCTGGGCATCAAGGGCGCCGATGGCAAGTACGACCCGTACGGTGTCCTGACGAACGACGGCAAGCCGGACGTCACCAAGGCCAAGGCCGCTCTGAAGGCCTGTGGCAAGGAGACCGGCTTCAAGACCACGATCGCGGTCCGCAACAACAAGCCGGTCGAGGTCGCCACGGCCGTCTCCCTGCAGAACGCCCTGAAGCAGGTCGGCATCGAGGCCGACGTCGACCAGTTCGACGGCGCCCAGACCTCCGGCATCATCGGTTCGCCGAAGGTGGTCAAGGAGAAGGGCTACGGCATCATCATCATGGGCTGGGGCGCCGACTTCCCGACCGGTCAGGGCTTCTCCCAGCCGCTGGTCGACGGCCGCTTCATCCTGCAGAGCGGTAACAACAACTTCTCCGAGCTCAACGACCCGGCGATCAACAAGCTGTTCGACGACGCCATCGCGGAGACGGACCCGGTCAAGGCCGGCGACATCTACAAGCAGATGAACCAGAAGGTCTCCGAGGCCGCGGTCTACCTGCCCTTCGTCTACGACAAGACGATCTCCTGGCGCAGCAGCCGCCTGACCAACGTCTACACCTCCGACGCGTACAACGGCCGGTACGACTACGCCTCGCTCGGCGTCCAGTAGACAAACCGTCCGATTCAGTTCCAGTGCCACACCCGCTAGGCACGAAGGGCAGGTGATGGCCGCGGCGGCGGCTCGGGGGCGCTCTCCAGAAGAGGGCGTCCCCGGGCCGCGGCCAGGCCGAGCGCAGTGCTTGCATATCTCATCCGGCGGATCTTCGCCGTCATCGTCATGCTGTTGGTCATCTCGCTGGTGACCTTCGGAATCTTCTTCCTCTTCCCGAAGATGATCGGGACGGACCCGGCCCTGTACTTCGTCGGGAAGCAGTCCGACCCCGCCGCCATCGAGGGCATCCGGCAGAAGATGGGTCTCGCCGACCCGATCCTCGTCCAGTTCGGCAAGTTCGTCGTCGGGCTGGTGGCGGGTCGTACGTACGCCAACGGCAACGACGTCACGCACTGCGCCGCGCCCTGCTTCGGGTACTCCTTCAAGAGCGAGCAGGAGGTGTGGCCCCTGCTGACCGACTGGCTGCCCGTCACCCTCTCGCTCGCCGCCGGTGCCGTCGTGCTCTGGGTGATCGGCGGTGTCGCCGCAGGCGTCATCTCCGCCCTCAAGCGCGGTACGGTCCTGGACCGTTCGGCGATGGGCCTCGCCCTCGCCGGCGTCTCCCTCCCGATCTACTTCACGGGCATGCTCGCCATCGCCCTCTTCTCCGACCAGCTCGGCTGGTTCGGGCGGCCGGAGAAGACCTTCGCCGAGGATCCGGGAGCCTGGTTCAACGGCATGGTCCTGCCGTGGGTCTCGCTCGCCTTCCTCTACGCGGCGATGTACGCGCGGCTCACCCGCGCGACCATGCTCGAAGTGCTCAACGAGGACTACATCCGCACCGCGCGCGCCAAGGGGCTGACGGAACCCGTCGTCATCGGCAAGCATGCGATGCGCTCGACCATGACGCCGATCCTGACCGTCCTGGGTCTCGACCTGGGCGCGCTGATGGGCGGCGCGGTCCTCACCGAGTACACCTTCTCGCTGCACGGCCTCGGCTACAGCGCCGTCCGCGCCATCAGCGAGCACGACCTGCCGGTCATTCTCGGCATCACCTTGATCTCCGCCTTCTTCGTCGTCGCGGCCAACCTCGTCGTCGACCTCTTGTACGCGGTGATCGACCCCCGAGTGAGGCTGTCATGACCGATTCGACGGCGCCCGCCGTGACGGGCGCACTGAACGAGCCCGTCGCCCCCGGCGCACCCGGCACCGCGTTCCTCGACGTACGCGACCTGAAGGTGCACTTCCCCACGGAAGACGGCCTGGTCAAGTCCGTGGACGGACTCTCCTTCACGCTGGAGAAGGGCAAGACCCTCGGCATCGTCGGCGAGTCCGGCTCCGGCAAGTCGGTGACCTCACTGGGCATCATGGGCCTGCACCGCGTCGGCCAGTACGGCCGCCAGCGGGCCCGGATCTCCGGTGAGATCTGGCTCGACGGCAAGGAACTGCTCTCCAGCCCCGAGGAAGAGGTGCGCAAGCTGCGCGGCCGGGAGATCGCGATGATCTTCCAGGACCCGCTGTCGGCGATGCACCCGTACTTCACGGTCGGCAAGCAGATCGCCGAGGCGTACCGGGTCCACAACAAGGTCGACAAGAAGACCGCCCGCAAGCGGGCCGTCGACCTCCTGGACCGCGTCGGCATCCCCGAGCCCCACAAGCGGGTGGACAGCTACCCGCACGAGTTCTCCGGCGGCATGCGCCAGCGCGCGATGATCGCGATGGCGCTGGTCAACAACCCCGAACTGCTCATCGCGGACGAGCCCACCACGGCCCTGGACGTCACCGTCCAGGCGCAGATCCTCGACCTGATCCGGGACCTGCAGAAGGAGTTCGGTTCCGCGGTCATCATGATCACGCACGACCTCGGCGTGGTCGCCGAGATGGCCGACGACCTCCTCGTGATGTACGGCGGCCGGTGCGTGGAGCGGGGCAGCGCGGAGAAGGTGTTCTACGAACCCCGGCACCCGTACACCTGGGGCCTCCTCGGCTCGATGCCGCGCATCGACCGCGAGCAGACCGAGCGCCTCATCCCGGTCAAGGGCTCGCCGCCCAGCCTGATCAACATCCCGAGCGGCTGCGCCTTCAACCCCCGGTGCCCGTACGCCGACCTGCCCAAGGACGACGTCACGCGGACCGTACGGCCCGAGCTGGCCCTGGTCGACACCGCCGCGGAGGGCGCCGGCCGGCACTGGGCCGCCTGTCACCTCTCCCCGGAGCAGCGGGACCGGATCTGGACCGAAGAGATTGCGCCGAAGCTGTGACCGACATGACTGCGCCCCACAACAGCAAGAGCGAGACGGCCGTCGTTCCGGCCCAGGCGGTGGACTCCCCGGAGCCGCTGCTCAGGGTGACCGGACTGGTCAAGCACTTCCCCATCTCCAAGGGGCTGCTGCGCCGCCAGGTCGGGGCCGTGAAGGCCGTCGACGGCATCGACTTCGAGGTCTACCCCGGTGAGACCCTCGGCATCGTCGGCGAGTCCGGCTGTGGCAAGTCGACCATGGGCCGGCTGATCACCCGGCTGCTCGAACCGACCGGCGGCAAGGTCGAGTTCGAGGGCAAGGACATCACGCACCTGAGCGTGTCCGGCATGCGCCCGATGCGCCGCGACGTGCAGATGATCTTCCAGGACCCCTATGGCTCGCTGAACCCGCGGCACACGGTGGGCACCATCGTCAGCGCCCCGTTCAAGCTCCAGGGCGTCGAGCCCGAGGGCGGCCTCAAGGCGGAGGTCCAGCGCCTCCTCTCCCTGGTGGGCCTCAACCCGGAGCACTACAACCGCTACCCGCACGAGTTCTCCGGCGGCCAGCGCCAGCGCATCGGCATCGCCCGTGCACTGGCCCTGAAGCCGAAGCTGGTCGTGGCGGACGAGCCGGTCTCGGCCCTGGACGTCTCCATCCAGGCCCAGGTGGTCAACCTGCTGGACGACCTCCAGGAGGAGCTCGGCCTCACGTACGTGATCATCGCGCACGATCTGTCGGTCATCCGGCACGTCTCGGACCGCATCGCGGTCATGTACCTCGGCAAGATCGTCGAGCTCGCGGACAACAAGTCCCTGTACACGGCGCCCATGCATCCGTACACGACGGCCCTGATGTCGGCCGTCCCGGTGCCGGACCCGCGCCGGCGCGGAGTCAAGAGCGGCCGCATCCTGCTCAAGGGGGACGTGCCCTCGCCGATCTCCCCGCCGAGCGGCTGCCGCTTCCACACCCGGTGCTGGAAGGCGACCCAGGTCTGCACCACGCAGGAGCCCCCGCTCATCGCGCTGAAGACCGGGCACCAGGTGGCCTGCCACCACCCGGAGAACGCCCCCGACCAGGCCCCGGGCGACCCGGCCCTGCCGGGCGCGGCGGACGCCGTGACCGGGCCGACGGTCTGACGGACGCGACCCGGCGCCGGCGGGGCGGGATCGGCCCCGCCGGCGTTCGAGGTGCGGGCCCGCCGCCCCGCGGCCCCCGGGGCCGCGCCGCACCCGTCCGAGCGCGCCGCCGGGCGACCGGCAGAATGTTCCCGTGATCCACGATCTCTTCCCGCCCGGAGTCCAGCACACCCTGGACCTCATGGGCATCTTCGTCTTCGCCACGGCCGGCTCCCTGCTCGCCGTACGCAAGAACTTCGACGTCTTCGGCATCGTCGTCCTCGCGCTCGTCACCGCCCTCGGCGGCGGCCTGTTCCGCGACATCGTCATCGGTGCCACCCCCGCCGCCGCCTTCAGCGACCTCGGGTTCTTCGTCACACCGCTGGTCGCCGCGGCGATCGTCTTCTTCCTGCACCCCGAGGTCCAGCGCATCAACCGCGCCATCAACGTCTTCGACGCGGCCGGCCTCGGGCTGTTCTGCGTGACGGGCACGACCAAGGCGTACGAGTACGGCCTGGGCCTCACCGCGTCAGCCGCGCTCGGCCTGGCGACCGCCGTCGGCGGGGGCGTGCTGCGCGACGTCCTCGTCAACGAGGTGCCCTCGCTGCTGCGCGACCGCGAGATGTACGCCGTGCCGGCCGTCATCGGCGCCTCGATGGTGGCGCTCTTCATCAGCTTCGACCACCTGAACGCCATCACGACGGGCCTGGCGATCGTCACCACCTTCGTGCTGCGGCTGCTGGCCATCCGCTACCACTGGCGGGCGCCCCTCGCGTGGAACCGCCGCTCGTCGGTGGCGGAGGAGCCGTAGGCGCGCAGGGCCACACCAAGGAAAGCTACCGCTTAGTAGGGGTCGGGTGTACGGTCGTTCCATGTCACACGCAGCTGCCAAGGCGTCCATCGGCGACAGCGAGTTCGACCGCGACACCACCATCACCGCCCGTGCGGGCGAGCCCGGGGTGTACGACGCGAACCTCTCCGCCGGGTGGACGATCATCACCGCCGTCAACGGCGGTTACCTCCTGGCCCTCGTCGGCCGCGCCCTGTCGTCGGCCCTGCCGCACCCGGACCCCTTCACGGTCTCCGCGCACTACCTGACCTCGTCGGTTCCCGGCCCCGCCGTGATCCGCACCGAGGTCGTACGGGTCGGCCGCACCCTCTCCACCGGGCAGGCCTCCCTGTTCCAGTTCGACGAGAGCGGCGCCGAGATCGAGCGGATCCGCGTCCTGGCCTCCTACGGGGACCTCGCCGCGCTCCCGGACTCCGTCCACACCACCGCCCTCCCGCCCGTGATCCCCGCCTACGAGGACTGCCTCGGCCCCGAGGCCGGACCGGCCCCGATCCCCGGCAGCTCGGCGATCGTGGACCGGCTCCGGCTGCGCCTGGACCCGGCGACCGCCGGCTGGGCCATCGGCCGGCCCTCGGGCAAGGGCGAGATGCGCGCCTGGTTCGAGCTCGCGGACGGCCGCGACGCGGACCCCTTCTCCCTGCTCCTCGCGGTGGACGCGCTCCCGCCGACCTCCTTCGACCTCGGCCTGCTCGGCTGGACCCCCACGGTCGAACTCACCACCCACATCCGCCACCGCCCCGCGCCCGGTCCGCTCCGGGTGTCGATCACCACGCGGAACCTGGCGGGCGGCTTCCTGGAAGAGGACGCGGAGGTCTGGGACTCGGCGGACCGGCTGGTGGCCCAGTCCCGCCAGCTGGCGAGCGCTCCGCGCGTGGCGCCGAAGGCCTCCTGAGGCACCCTGCGGAGCGCCCGCCGGCCCCGGCGGGCGGTTCCCTGGCCCCGGCGGGGGATCGGGGGTGCGGGGGACTCGTAGAATCGGGGGATCATGGCCTACCTCGACCACGCCGCCACCACCCCGATGCTGCCGGAGGCCGCTGCGGCGATGACCGCGCAGTTCGCCGTCACGGGCAACGCGTCCTCCCTGCACGCCGCCGGCCGCCGCGCCCGCCGCACCGTCGAGGAGGCCCGTGAGGCCCTCGCCGACGCGCTCGGGGCCCGTCCGAGCGAGGTGGTCTTCACCGCCGGTGGCACGGAGGCCGACAACCTCGCCGTCAAGGGGCTCTACTGGGCCCGCCGCGACGCCGATCCCGCCCGGACCCGTGTCCTCGCCAGTCCCGTGGAGCACCACGCCGTCCTCGACGCCGTGCACTGGCTCGCCGAGCACGAGGGCGCGCAGGTCGAGTACCTGCCGGTCGACCGCTACGGGCGCGTGCACCCGGAGGCCTTCCGCGAGGCGGTCGAGCGGAACCCCGACGACATCGCCCTCGCCACCGTCATGTGGGCCAACAACGAGATCGGCACCGTCATGCCGATCGCCGAACTGGCCGCCGTCGCCCGCGAGTCCGGCATCCCGCTGCATTCCGACGCCGTCCAGGCCTTCGGCCAGCTCGACGTCCGTTTCGGCGACAGCGGGCTCGCCGCCATGACCGTGAGCGGCCACAAGGTCGGCGGACCGTACGGGATCGGCGCGCTGCTGCTCGGCCGCGACCAGAGCCCCGTACCCGTCCTGCACGGCGGGGGCCAGGAGCGGCACGTGCGCTCCGGCACCCTCGACGTCCCGGCCATCGCCGCCTTCGCGGTGGCCGCCGTCCTCGCCGCCGAGCGGCGCGAACGCTTCGCCGCCGAGATCGGAGCCCTGCGAGACCGGCTCGTCGCCGCCGTGCTCCGCGAGGTCCCCGACGCCGTCCTCGGCGGAGACCCGGACGGCCGGCTCCCCGCCAACGCCCACTTCAGCTTCCCCGGCTGCGAGGGGGACTCCCTGCTGCTCCTGCTCGACGCCCAGGGCATCGAGTGCTCCACCGGCTCCGCCTGCACGGCCGGAGTGGCCCAGCCCAGCCACGTGCTGCTGGCCACCGGCACCGACCCGCGCCTGGCCCGGGGGACCCTGCGCTTCTCCCTCGGCCACACCTCCACGCAGGCCGACGTGGACGCGGTCGCCGCCGCCATCGGCCCGGCCGTGGCCCGCGCCCGCACGGCGGGGCTGAGCTAGGGGTGTGACCGCACCAGGCCGGGTGTCCCGGCCTGATCGGCACGACACCCCTCAGGCGGCCTTGGCACCCGCGGCGCCGGCCTCGTTGACCATGCGGAGGTAGCGGTCCCAGTCCCAGTGGCGGCCGGGGTCCGTGTGGTCGGCGCCCGGCACCTCGGAGTGGCCGAGGAAGTGCTTGCGGTCGGCGGGTATCCCGTACCGCTTGCAGACGTCGGCGGCGAGCCGCGCCGAAGCTTCGTACATCGCGTCCGTAAAGTCCTTCGGCCGGTCCACGAACCCGACGTGCTCGATGCCGATGCTGCGCTCGTTCATGGAGCGGCTGCCCGAGTGGAAGGCGACGTCGAGCTCGCGCACCATCTGCTCGATGTGGCCGTCCTGGCCGACGATGTAGTGCGCCGACGCCCGGTGGAACGGATTCTTGAAGGCGTCCACCGAGGACTTGAAGCCGCCCTGCGTGACATGGACCACGATCCGGTCCACCCGGTAGTCGGCGGGCCGGTCCGCCAGCCGCCAGTTCGCCGGAGAGGCCGCCGTCCAGGACGCCCCCGCGTGGTCCAGCTCGCCCTCCTTCCGGGGCTTGGACACCCCGGGCACCAGCCACCAGGCCCGCCCGATCTCATCGCGCCCGGCGACCGCCGCGGCCGTCAGCACCCCGAGCCCGCCGAACAGCACCGCCCTGCGGGTCCGCCCGGGCCGTTTGCCCCCCGTACCGCCCTTGTCGCTCTTGCTCCCCATGGTGATCCACCCCCTGCCACCGAGAACGCGCTGTGAC
Source organism: Streptomyces sp. NPDC006487 (assembly GCF_042870555.1). NCBI lineage: Bacteria > Bacillati > Actinomycetota > Actinomycetes > Kitasatosporales > Streptomycetaceae > Streptomyces > Streptomyces sp. NPDC006487. The sequence continues at coordinate 23,549 of NZ_JBIAHN010000031.1, read as the reverse complement.
CCCGCGCGGTTCCCCCGTACCCTGGACGGTGCTATGACTGAGAACCTGCCGAGCGTCCCCCGCCCCCTCCGCGTCCTGGCCGCCATGTCCGGCGGTGTGGACTCCGCCGTCGCCGCCGCCCGCGCGGTCGAAGCCGGGCACGACGTGACCGGCGTCCACCTCGCCCTGTCCGCGAACCCGCAGTCCTTCAGGACCGGAGCCCGCGGCTGCTGCACGATCGAGGACTCCCGCGACGCCCGCCGCGCCGCCGACGTCATCGGCATCCCGTTCTACGTGTGGGACCTCGCCGAGCGCTTCCGCGAGGACGTCGTCGAGGACTTCATCTCCGAGTACGAGGCCGGGCGCACCCCGAACCCCTGCCTGCGCTGCAACGAGAAGATCAAGTTCGCCGCGCTGCTCGACAAGGCCCTCGCCCTCGGCTTCGACGCCGTCTGCACGGGCCACTACGCCACCGTCGTCCTGAACGAGGACGGCACGCGCGAGCTGCACCGCGCCTCCGACATGGCCAAGGACCAGTCCTACGTCCTCGGCGTGCTCGACGAGAAGCAGCTCGCCCACGCGCTCTTCCCGCTCGGCGACACCCTCACCACCAAGGAAGAGATCCGCGCCGAGGCCGAGGAGCGGGGGCTGGCCGTCGCGAAGAAGCCCGACAGCCACGACATCTGCTTCATCGCCGACGGCGACACCCAGGGCTTCCTGGCGAACCGTCTCGGCAAGGCCGAGGGCGACATCGTCGACGAGGTCACCGGCGAGAAGGTCGGCACCCACGAGGGCGCCTTCGGGTTCACCATCGGCCAGCGCAAGGGCCTGCGGATCGGCCACCCGGCCCCCGACGGCAAGCCGCGCTACGTCCTCGACATCTCCCCGGTGAACAACACCGTCACCGTCGGCCCCGTCGAGGCCCTCGACGTCACCGCCCTCACCGCGATCCGCCCCCGCTGGTGCGGCTCCACGGCCGCCGCCCCGGGCACCTACACCGCGCAGCTGCGCGCCCACGGCGGCGAGACCGAGGTCTTCGCCGAGCTGGTGGAGGGCGAACTGCGCGTCCGCTTCACCGAGCCCGTCCGCGGCGTGGCCCCCGGCCAGGCGATCGTCCTCTACGACGGCACCCGGGTGGTCGGCTCCGCCACGATCTCCACGACGACCCGGGCGAGCGCGGGCGCGGCCGCCTCGGCCTAGGCAGGCCTGGGCCCCGGCAGGCTTGGGCCCTGGGCGGACCGGGGCCCCGGCGGACAGGGGCCCGGCGACAGGGACCCAACAGACCGGGGCCCAACAGACGGGGGCCCAGCAGACCGGAGCCCAGCAGACGGGGCCCCGGCAGACCCGGGCCTAGAGCGTGTCTCTTTGATCGGTTGGTCAGTTGATCGGATATGCCCGTCCGATTAGTGATCACTGATGCGATGTGGGACCGGATCGAGCCGCTGATGCCGGCCGATCCAGTCCGCGGTCGGCGTTGGGCCGACCATCGCCGAACCCTGGAAGCCATCGCGTGGAAGTACCGCACGTGCTCACCCTGGCGTGACCTGCCGGACGAGCTCGGCTCGTTCCAGACCGCGCACAAGCGCCTGATCAGGTGGGCCGTGGACGGTACCTGGCATCGGATCTTCGCAGCCGTACTCGCCCAAGCGGACGCGGCGGACGAGGTGGAGTGGGCAGTATCCGTGGATTCCACTGTTTGCCGAGCCCACCAGCACGCGGCCGGGGCCAGGGCCAGGAAAGGAAGTAGGCAAAGCTGAACCTGCCGATCACGCACTCGGACGCTCCCGAGGCGGCCTGAGCACAAAAATTCACCTTGCCAGTGACGGCCAGGCACGGCCCCTCGCCCTCCATATCACCCCTGGTCAGGCTGGCGACGCGCCTGCTTTCGAGGCGGTCATGGCTCGCATCCGAGTCCCGCGCACCGGCCTGGGCAGGCCACGAACCCGCCCCGATTTCGTCCTTGCGGACCGGGCCTACTCGTCCCGGGCAATCCGTCGGCACCTTCGCCGCCGAGGCATTCGGGCTGTCATCCCGCAGCCCTCCGACCAGGTCGGGCACCGCCTCCGGCGAGGCCGGGCTGGCGGTCGTCCGCCCGGGTTCGACGCGGAGGCATACAAACAGCGCAACACCGTCGAGCGGTGCATCAACCGTCTCAAGCAGTGGCGCGGCCTGGCCATGCGAACAGACAAACTCGCCATCGCCTACGAGGGCGCACTCCACCTCGCTGCCATCTTGATCTGGACGCGCCTGCCCAGGGCTGAGGACGCCGACTCGCCAGGAAAGCCTTAGCTCAGGCCCCGGACGAGGCATCGACTGCCCTCACCCGGCAGTCCGAGCACGTCCCGGACCTCTTCGCGACGAACAGATGCCGGTAGACCGTCACCTGGCGTCGAGGAATGCCGCAGAGCGTCGCCTCGCCCGCCAGAGCGTGTTCCAGGGCCGTGCCACCTGTCTCCAGGCATGCCGTGAAGCTCGTTGGAGCGAGCCCGAACGCGAATCTGAAGGACCGGAGGCGGTGACCAAGCCGTGGCATGGCCACCACCCTTGCACGTGGCCCTATCAGCGTGAAGTCAAAGAGACAGGCTCTAGCCGGCCTGGGACACCGTCAGGACGATCTTGCCGGTGGTCCGGCCCCGCTCGCCGATCTCGTGGGCCTTCGCGGCCTCGGCCAGGGGAAGCACCGTGTCGACGACCGGCCGCAGCTTCCCCTCCTCCACCAGGGCCGCGACGGCCCTGAGGCCCGCGTGGTCGGGCTCGACCAGGGTCCAGCCGGTGCGGAAGCCCTCGGCGTCCGCCGGGACCTGGTCGGGGCTGGTCAGGGTGATCAGGTGCCCGCCGGGGCGCAGCACCTTCAGGGAACGCACCCCGTAGTCGCCGCCGATGCCGTCGATCACGACGTCGACGTCCGAGACCACGTCCTCGAAGGCGGTGGTCCGGTAGTCGATCACCTCGTCGGCCCCGAGGGAACGTACGAGCTCGTGCTTTGCGGCGCTCGCGGTGCCGATCACGTACGCGCCGAGCGCCTTGGCGATCTGGACGGCGAAGTGCCCGACACCGCCGGCCGCCGCGTGCACCAGGACCCGCTGCCCGGCCTTGAGGCCCGCGGTGTCGGTCAGCGCCTGCCAGGCGGTGAGCGAGGCCAGGGGGAGCGCGGCCGCCTGGACGTGGTCGATCGCGGCGGGCTTGCGGGTGAGGTGGCGGGCCGGGGCCGTGACGTACTCGGCGTACGCGCCCGCCTGGTGCGGGAAGCGCGGCATGCCGAAGACCTCGTCGCCCGGCTGGAACAGGGTCACCCCCGGGCCGACCGCCTCGACGGTGCCGGATACGTCCCAGCCGACGGCGGGGACCGGGCCCCACGCGATCAGGCCGCCGGTGGCGCGGGTCTTCCAGTCGACCGGGTTCACCCCGGCCGCGTGGACCCGTACCAGGACCTCCCCGAGGCCCGGCTCCGGCCGCTCGGTCTCGGTCTCGGTCAGTACCTCGGGTCCGCCCCACTGGCTGACGACGATGGCGCGCATGAATGTCTCCCTGATCGTGCTCGGTCTGCTGTCACCTGCCGGTTTCCCCGGCCGATGGCACCAGCTTGGCCCGGGGCCGGCCCGCATGGTGGTGACCGGATGGCCACCATGTGACAGAATCTGGCCATGCACCGCGTAGCCGTACTCGCCCTCGAGGGCGTCGCCCCCTTCGAGCTCGGCATGCCCTCGCGGGTCTTCGGGAACGCCCACGCCCCGGACGGGGGACCCCTCTACGAGGTCACCGTCTGCACGGCGGACGGCCGGCCCGTGGCGACCGACGCGGGATTCACCATCGGCGTCAGCGCCGGGCCCGAGGCCCTCGCGGCGGCCGACACCGTGATCGTCCCGCCCACCCACTCCCTGCCCGGGCTGCTGCGCGGAGAGCCGCTGTCGCAGCCCCTCGCCGACGCCCTCGCCCGGATCCGTCCCGGCACCCGCATCGTGTCGATCTGCACCGGTTCCGAGGTGCTCGCCGCCGCGGGGCTGCTCGACGGACGGCCCGCCACCACCCACTGGGTCCACGCGCCCGAATTCCGGCGCGCCTTCCCGCGGGTCCAGCTCGACGAGGACGTCCTCTTCGTCGACGACGGCGACGTCCTCACCTCGGCCGGGGTGGCCGCCGGCATCGACCTCCTGCTCTACCTCGTCCGCGCCGACCACGGCAGCGCCGTCGCCAACCTCACCGCGCGGCTGTGCGTGGTCCCGCCGTGGCGCGACGGCGGGCAGGCCCAGTACATCGTGCGGCCCGTCCCCGAACCCACCGTGGCCACCACCACCGCCACCCGGGCCTGGGCCCTGGAACGCCTCGGGGAGCCGATCGCCCTGGCCGAGCTGGCCGCCCACGCCCGGATGAGCCTGCGCACCTTCACCCGACGCTTCCGCGACGAGGTCGGCATGACCCCGGTGCAGTGGCTCACCGGCCAGCGCCTCGAAATGGCCCGCCAGTTGCTGGAGACCAGCGACCTCCCCGTCGACCTGGTGGCCCACCGCTCCGGCTTCGGCTCGGCGAACTCGCTGCGCCAGCACATGCGTTCCGCACTCGGTATCTCCCCGATTGCCTACCGGCGCACCTTCCAGCCCAACTCCTATGCTCCTGCGCACCATTGATGGACCGTCAGGACATCGGCATACTGCGTGGCCCTGCACTCTTCTTCTCAGGGGGAACCACGTGCGCAACCACCACACCAGGACGGGGGCGGCGGCCTCGATCGCGGCGGCCGCCGCCCTCGCGCTCGCGGCGGGGCTGACCACCCCGGCCGCCGCGGCACCCGGGACCGGCTTATCGGGCACACGCTCCGCGACCGCCCCGAGGGGCCCCGGGTCCGCGGGCACCGGGAACGGGGCGCCAGCCGCCGCCGGACGGGCCCCGACCACCCGCATCACCCTCGTCACCGGCGACCGCGTCGTCCTCGCCGCCGACGGCGGGCCCGTCTCCCTCGAACGCGCCGAGGGCCGCGCGCACATACCGTTCTCGGTGCACACCGAGAACGGCCGCACCAGCGTCGTGCCGTACGACGCCAGGCCGCTGATCCGTGCCGGAAAGCTCGACCCGCGCCTGTTCGACATCACCGAGCTGAGCCGCCCCGAGTACCTGGCCCGCCCCTCCGGCCGGCTCCAGCTGATCGTCGGCTACGAGGGCCCCGCCACCGCCGCCCGGTCCGCCCTGCGGGCCGCCGGCGGCGCGCAGGTCACCCGGAGCTACCCCACCCTCGACGCCGAGGCCGTCAGCGCGGCCCCCGGAGCCGCCGCCGCCCTCTGGGAAGCGCTCACCGACCCCCGGCAGGACGCCGGAGGCCGCGCCGCGGCCCCCGGCATCGCCAGGGTCTGGCTCGACGCCGAGCGCACCGCCACCCTGGACAAGAGCACCCGGCAGATCGGCGCCGACCGGGCCTGGGCCGCCGGATACGACGGCGCCGGTGTCAAGATCGCCGTGCTCGACACCGGCATCGACGCCACCCACGCCGACCTCGCCGGCCAGGTCGTCGCCGAGCAGAACTTCTCCCGCTCCGAGGACGCCGCGGACCGCTTCGGCCACGGCACGCACGTCGCCTCCATCGCCGCCGGCACGGGCGCCCGCTCGGCCGGCGCCTTCAAGGGCGTCGCGCCCGGCGCGAAACTGCTCAACGGCAAGGTCCTGGACGACCGCGGCTCCGGCAGCGACTCCGGGATCCTCGCCGGCATGGAATGGGCCGTCGCCCAGGGCGCCGACATCGTCAACCTCAGCCTCGGCGCGCCCGACACCCCGCAGCTCGACCCCGTCGAAGCGGCCGTGGACCGGCTCAGCGCCGAGAAGGGCGTGCTCTTCGCCGTCGCCGCCGGCAACAGCGGCCGCCGCGGCCCCGGCACCGTCCAGTCCCCGGGCAGCGCGAGCGCGGCACTCACCGTCGGCGCGGTCGACGACGCGGACGTGCTCGCCCCCTTCTCCAGCACGGGCCCGCGCCTCGGCGACGGCGCGGTCAAGCCGGACGTCACGGCGCCCGGCGTCGACATCACCGCGGCCGCCGCCCCCGGAAGCGTCATCGACCGCGAGAGCGGACAGGACCCGGCCGGCTACCTGACCATCTCCGGTACCTCCATGGCCACCCCGCACGTCGCCGGGGCCGCCGCCCTGCTCAAGCAGCAGCACCCGGACTGGAAGGGCGCCGAGCTCAAGGGCGCGCTGACCGGCTCCGCCAAGGGGGCCGCGTACACCCCGTACCAGCAGGGCGCCGGCCGGATCGCCGTCGACGGCGCGCTCGGCCAGAGCGTGATCGCCCAGGAGGCGGCGCTGGCCTTCGACATGCAGCGCTGGCCGCACGCGGACGACGTCCCGCAGACCCGGAAGATCACCTACCGCAACCTCGGCGCCGCGCCCGTCACCCTCGACCTCACCGTCGAGGGCAGCGGCCCCGGCGGCGCGCCCGCGCCCGAGGGCTTCTTCACCCTCGCCGACCGCCGTCTCACCGTCCCGGCCGGCGGCACCGCCGAGACCGCGCTGACCGTGGACACCCGCCTCGGCGGAACGGCGGACGGCACCTACAGCGCGTACACCACCGCGACGGCGACCGGCGGCGGCCAGCGCGTGCGTACGGCCGCCGTCGCCGAACGCGAGGCCGAGTCCTACGATCTGACGCTCCGCCACCTCGGACGCGACGGGAAACCGGCCACGGACCACGCCACCACCGTCCAGGGCGTCAGGGGCGGCGCGGCGGCCCGCCGCTTCGAGGCCCACGACCCCTCCGGCACCGTCACCCTGCGCGTCCCCAAGGGCGGCTACCTGCTCGACGCCGCCCTCGTCGTCGACCCGCTCGACCTCACCAAGGGCGCCGACTGGATCGTCCGGCCGCAGCTCGACATCACCGCCGACACCACGGTCACCCTCGACGCGCGCACCACCCGGCCGGTGGAGATCACGGTCCCTTCGAAGTCGGCGCAGGCCCAGTTCGTGATGCCCTCGTACACCCTGACCGAGGGCGGCGCACGCTACGGCTTCGGCTTCTGGCTCGACTCGCTCACCGGCTTCCGCACCCGCCAGGCAGGCCCGTCGCCCGCCGCAGGAACGCTCAGCCAGCAGTGGGACGTGCATTGGCAGGACGGCCCCTCGACGGAGTACCACGCGGTGCTGGGCGGCCCCGTACGGAGCCTCGCCACCGGCTACACCCGGCACCTGAAGTCCCGCGACCTGGCGGCCCTCGTGATCGGCCAGGGCGCCTCCGCCCCCGGCAAAGAGGGCTCTCCCGTCGCGATGGGCAGCCTCCCGGACAGCCGTTCCGGCAGCTCGATGTCCCTCCGGCGGCCCCTGCCGACCACGGCCACGCTCTACGTGTCCACCCTCGACAAGGTGACCTGGGACCTCTTCTACACCCAGAGCTCCGGACACGACGAGAACGGCTTCCCGCGGGAGGAGACGGCGTACGAGGCGCAGAGCGGGCGCAGCTTCACGGGCGGCCGCACCTACCACGAGCGCTTCAACGCGGCGGTATTCGGACCCCGGCTGGACGCCGAGCACGGGGTGTTCCGCGACGGCGGCTCGATCGGCGGCTCCGTCCCCCTGCTGGCGGACGGCGCGAACCACCTGGGCGGGTTCCACGAGGCTACCGGCAGCACCGTCCTGCGCCGTGACGGCGTCGAGGTGGGCCGCAGCGAGAGCCCGCTGGAGTCGAGCGACCCCTTCCCGGTCCCGCCGGGCGAGGCCGCGTACGAGCTCACTACGACGGCCCGGCTGAGCCCGGAGCTCTCGGCCACCTCCTCCGAGACCACGGCCACCTGGTGGTTCCGCTCGCGGGAGACGGCCGGACCGGCCCCGCTCCCGGTCTCGGTGGTCCGCTTCGACGCCCGCCCGGCCCTGGACGGCACCCTGCCGGCGGGCCGCACGGCGAACTTCCCGGTGACCGTCCAGGGCCCGGCGGCCACAGCCCCGGCCTCCCTCCGGGCGGAGGTCTCCTACGACGAGGGCCGCACCTGGCGCCCGCTCCACGTCCGGGGCGGCCGGATCGGCGTCCACACCCCCGCGAAGGGCGGCACGGTCTCCCTGCGCGGCACCGTCACGGACCGCTCGGGCAACACGTCGCAGGTGACGGTCCTGCGCGCCTACCTGGCGGGCTGAGGCCCCGCTCGCCCGCTCGCCCACCCTCCCGCTCGCCCGCCCGCCCAACGATGACCCCGGAGGTAATCGCCTCCGGGGCCACCGGCGGGCAGGATCGGACCAACAAGCCGATCCCGCAGGGAAGAAGAGGCCCGAGATGACCGCCTACGCCATCGCCCACATACGCCCCGAGACCATGAACGAGGACATCCTCCGCTACATCGAGGAGATCCAGGCCACCATGGACCCCTTCGAGGGCCGCTTCCTCGTCCACGGCCGGCAGGTCGAGGTCATGGAGGGCAGCTGGCCCGGCACGGTCGTGATGATCGGCTTCCCCGACCTCGAGCGTGCGCGGGGGTGGTACGCGTCGGAGGCCTACCAGGCGCTGATCCCGCTCCGCGCGGATCACATCGCGGGGGACGTCATCCTGGTCGACGGCGTCCCCGCGGACTACGACGCCTCGAAGACGGCGGCAGCCCTCCGCGAGACCGCCGGCCTCTGACGCGGCCCCGGGCGCGGCGTGGCCGGGGCGGGGCACCTGCGAGCATGGGAGGCATGGCCACTCACCTGATCACCGGCGCCGGCTCCGGCATCGGCAAAGCCGTCGCGGACCGCCTGCACGCCCGCGGCGACGACCTCGTCCTGCTCGCCCGCGACGCCGCCCGCGCCCGGCAGCTCACCGACCGGTACCCCGGCGCCGGCGCGCTCGTCGGGGACCTCGCCGACCCCGACCGGCTGTCGTGGGCCTTCTCCAAGCAGGCCATTCCGGAGCGGATCGACTCCCTCCTGCACATCGCCGGCATCGTGGACCTCGGCCCGGTGGGGGAGCTGCGCCCCAAGACCTGGCACCAGCAGCTCAACGTCAACCTCATCGCCCCCGCCGAGGTCACCCGGCTCCTGCTGCCGACCCTGCGCGCCTCCCACGCCACCGTCGTCTTCGTGAACTCCGGCGCGGGTCTCGCCGCCCACGCCGACTGGAGCGCGTACGCCGCCTCCAAGCACGGCCTGAAGGCCCTCGCCGACTCCCTCCGGGCGGAGGAGAAGGAGAACGGCATCCGCGTCACCTCCGTCTACCCCGGCCGCACCGCCACCCCCATGCAGATGAAGGTCCGCTCCCAGGAGGGCGAGGCCTACGACGCCGCCGACTGGATCGACGCCGAGTCCGTCGCGACCACCATCGTGATGGCCGTCGACCTGCCCCGCGACGCCGTGGTCAGCGACCTCACCGTCAGGCCCGGTCGATGAGCACGAGCCGCACCGGCGGAGCCACCGGAGTCGGCTCGCTGCCCGGCGGCGACGCCCGCGAGGCCGCCAAGACCGTCACCGGCTCCTTCGAGGAGTTCCCGTACCTCGCCGAGCTGCCCGCCCGCGGCCCCGGCTCGGACATGATCGGCCGGTCCCTCGGGCTGCTCGTGGACATGTACGCGCACGTCGAGCCCAGCGGCTGGCGCATCAGCGACCGCCCCGGCCGCGACAGCAAGCGGGCCCGCTCCTGGCTGGGCGAGGACCTGGACGCCCTGGAGGAGTTCACCCAGGGCTACCAGGGCAGGCTCAAGGTCCAGGCCGTCGGGCCGTGGACGCTGGCCTCCGCCCTGGAGCTGCACGGCGGCGAGGCCGTCCTCCAGGACCCGGGCGCCTGCCGGGACCTGGCCGGGTCGCTCGCGGAGGGCCTGCGCGAGCACCTGGCCGACGTGCGCAAGCGGATCCCCGGCGCCGAGATCGTCCTCCAGTACGACGAGCCCTCGCTCACCGCCGTCCTGCTCGGCCGGGTGCGCTCCGCCAGCGGCTACCGCACCTACCGTTCCGTCGACCGGCAGGTCGTCGAGGGGACCCTGCGCGAGCTGTTCGCCGTCCACGACGGGGAGGTCATCGTCCACTCCTGCGCCCCCGAGGTGCCCTTCGGACTGCTGCGGCGCGCCGGGGTCTCGGGCGTGTCGTTCGATTTCTCCTTGCTCACCGAGCGCGAGGATGACGCCATCGGGGAAGCGGTCGAAGCCGGTACGAAACTCTTCGCCGGAGTGGTGCCCGGGACCGACGGCCCGTTGTCGGACCCGGGCGGTAGCGTCATGGGTGTCAGGAAGCTTTGGCGCAGGCTGGGGCTGGCCCCGGGGACTCTGGCGGAGTCCGTCGTGGTCACCCCGACGTGCGGTCTGGCGGGCGCTTCGCCCGCCTACGCACGGGCGGTTCAGGCGCACTGCGTCAGGGCGGCGAGGTCGCTCGCCGACAACCCTGAGTGATGGATCGAGACGGGTCACGGGAGGACACGGCATGGCAGCCGAACAGAAGCAGGGCAGCGAATCGGCCGTACCGGCGGAACTGCGCGAGCAGCACGCGCTGATCGCCGAGCAGGTCGAGGAGCACCGCTTCCGGTACTACGTGAACGACCAGCCGGTCGTCAGCGACGCCGAGTTCGACAAGCTGCTGCGCTCGCTGGAAGCCCTGGAGGGGCAGTACCCGGAGCTGCGCACGCCCGATTCGCCCACCCAGAAGGTGGCCGGGGCGTACGAGACGGACTTCGCCTCCGTGGTGCACCGCGAGCGGATGCTCTCCCTCGACAACGCCTTCGACGACGAGGAACTGGCGGCCTGGGCCGAGCGCGTGGCCCGGGACGCCAACACCTCCGACTACCACTACCTGTGCGAGCTGAAGGTGGACGGCCTCGCCGTCAACCTCACCTACGAGAACGGCCGCCTGACCCGGGCCGCCACCCGCGGCGACGGCCGCACGGGCGAGGACATCACGCCCAACGTCCGCACCATCGCCGACATCCCCGACCGGCTGAAGGGCGACCGGATCCCCGCCCTGGTCGAGATCCGCGGCGAGGTCTACTTCCCGATGGAGAAGTTCGAGGAGCTCAACGCCCGGCTCGTCGAGGCCGAGGGCAAGCCCTTCGCCAACCCGCGCAACGCGGCGGCCGGTTCGCTGCGCCAGAAGGACCCCAAGGTCACCGCGAGCCGCCCGCTGCACATGGTCGTGCACGGCATCGGCGCCCGCGAGGGCTTCGAGATCGAGCGCCAGTCGCAGGCGTACGAGCTGCTGCACGAGTGGGGCATGCCCACCGCACAGCACAACAAGGTGGTCTCCACTCTCGCCGAGGTCCGGGAGTTCATCGCGAACTTCGGCGAGAACCGGCACTCCGTGGAGCACGAGATCGACGGCGTCGTCGTCAAGCTCGACGAGATCGCCCTCCAGGGCCGCCTAGGCTCCACCGCGCGCGCCCCGCGCTGGGCCATCGCCTGGAAGTACGCCCCCGAAGAGGTCAACACCAAGCTGATCGACATCAAGGTCGGCGTGGGCCGCACCGGGCGCGTGACCCCGTACGCCCAGGTGGAGCCGGTGACGGTGGCGGGCTCGGAGGTCGAGTTCGCGACCCTGCACAACCAGGAGGTCGTCAAGGCCAAGGGCGTGCTCATCGGGGACACCGTCGTCCTGCGCAAGGCCGGCGACGTCATCCCCGAGATCCTCGGGCCGGTGGTCGACCTGCGGGACGGCAGCGAGCGGGAGTTCGTCATGCCCGCCGAGTGCCCCGAGTGCGCGACGCCGCTGCGGCCCATGAAGGAAGGGGACATCGACGTCCGGTGCCCCAACGCGCAGTCCTGCCCGGCCCAGTTGCGCGAGCGCGTCGGCTACCTGGCCGGACGCGACAGCCTGGACATCGAGAACTTCGGCATGGTCGCGGCGGCGGCGCTGACCGGCCCGCTGGAGCCGGCCGACCCGCCGCTCCTCGACGAGGGCGACCTCTTCGACCTGACCATCGAGCAGCTGCTGCCGATCAAGGCGTACGTCCTCGACCCGGACAGCGGGCTGCCCAAGCGGGACCCGAAGACGGGCGAGGAGAAGATCGTCACGGTCTTCGCCAACCAGAAGGGCGAGCCGAAGAAGAACGCCCTGGCGATGCTGGAGAACATCGCCGCCGCCAAGGACCGCCCGCTCGCCCGCATCATCAACGGCCTGTCGATCCGTCACGTCGGTCCGGTCGCGGCGGAGGCCCTCGCCCGCCAGTTCCGGTCGATCGACGCGATCCGCAGCGCCACCGAAGAGGAACTGACCTCGGCCGAGGGCGTCGGCGCCATCATCGCCACCTCCCTCAAGGAGTGGTTCGCCGAGCCGTGGCACGAGGAGATCCTGCGCAAGTGGCGGGCCGCCGGCGTCCGGATGGAGGAGGAAGGTTCCGGCGAGGACGAGGGGCCCCGCCCGCTGGAGGGGCTGACCGTCGTCGTCACCGGCACTTTGCAGAGCCACACGCGGGACGGCGCGAAGGAGGCCCTGCAGAGCCGCGGCGCCAAGGTGACCGGGTCCGTCTCGAAGAAGACCTCCTTCGTCGTGGTCGGTGACAACCCCGGCTCCAAGTACGACAAGGCCGTGCAGTTGAAGCTGTCGATCCTCGACGACGCCGGCTTCGCCGTCCTGCTCGAAGAGGGCCCGGACGCGGCGCGAGAGGCCGCGCTCCCGGTGGACGGCGACGCCGCGGCGGAGTAGCGAAGGCGAACGGATGCGTGGCGTGCGGCCGTACGAGCGGGCGCGCGCCGGGCGCGGCCGGCGGTGGCACCCGCGGGGGGCGCGGCCGGTACCGGGCCCCCGTGAGGCCGGTACAAGGCTGGTGACAGGCCCGTGACCTGTCGGATCATCGGACGGGCGGTCGGAGGGTCCTGGTCCAAACTCACCCGTTCGGCGGATACCGTACTGATGAGGATGGCTGGGTCGTATTCGGGCAACCGCCGCCGACCGCTGCCCCTGGGCGCCTCCCGCGTCCTACTGTTGAGGGGTGCGCCTGTCGTGCACGGCTGCTTGACGCGATTCCAGCCGTGATGGCATGACATCGGGGCCATCGCGTGGCATCGGCATCGCCGGCTGTGAGAGGGACGGGCATGAAACCCACCGAAAGCGCCGACCCGTCACCAGATTTCGGCGGGGATTTCCCGTCCATGCGGACGGGCCGGCTCGGTGTCCTGGGTTCCAGGACGCCGCTAGCGCGACCGCTCGACACCGGAGCGGGCACGGGCCCCGCGGGCCGCGGGGCCGCGCTGCCCTCCCTCATCGTGGGTCTCGCCGCCGTCGTCCTCGGCATCGGCGTCATCACCGCCCTGACCAGCCGTCACGCCCTGTTCCCCGGCGGCCCGGTCGGCTGGGCGCTCGCCCTGCTCACCGGCATCATCGTCGGCCACCTCGTCGCCCTCGGCCGCGACCGCTGGTGGGGCGGCACCGGATCCGGCGCGGCCCTCACCCTCGGCGTCCTCATCCTCTACGGATGGGTCCCCGCCGGGCTGGTCTCCCTCGCCGTGGTCTCCCTCGTCGGCGCCGCCCGCAGGCACCGCTGGCGCCAGGGCCTGCTCCACGGGGCCACCGACATCCTCGGCATCGGCGCGGGCGCCCTCGTCCTCGCCGCGTTCGGCGAGTCGCCCTCCGTCGAAGCCCCGTGGCTGCCCACCGGCTGGGGGGTCGACGCGATCCCCGAGGTCATCCTGGTCGCCCTCGCCTACCTGCTCGTCACCCGCGTCCTGCTGTGGATCGCCCTCGCCCCGAGCGGCGGAGGACTGCCAACGGTCGCCCGTACGGCGCTGCTGCGCCAGGCCCTGGTCGCCGTCGCCCTCCTCGGCATCGCCCCGCTGATCTGCGTGGTCGCCGAATCGCAGCCGGTACTGCTGCCGCTGTTCGCCGTACCGCTGATCGCCCTGGACTCCACGCTGTGGATCGCCCGCGCCCGCGCCGAGGAGCAGTTGCGCGACCCGCTCACCGGACTGCCCAACCGCCAGTGGCTGCTGGAGCGCGCCTGGAGCGCCCTCGACCAGGCCGAACGGTCGGGCACCCGCGCGGCGCTGGTGCTGATCGACCTGGACCGCTTCCGCGCGGTCAACGACACCCTCGGCCACCTCGCCGGCGACCGGCTGCTCCTGCAGATCGCGGACCGGCTGCGCCAGGCCCTGCCCCCGGACGCCGAGGCGGCCCGGCTCGGCGGCGACGAGTTCGCCGTCCTCCTCCCCGTCGCCGACTCCACCACCAGCGCCCAGCGGATCGCCCGCAACCTCGTCGCCGAACTCAGCTCCCCCCTCGACCTGGACGGCCTGACCCTGGTCCTGGAAGCCAGCGCCGGCCTTGCCGTCTTCCCCGACCACGCGCTGGACGCGGAGGGCCTGCTGCGCCGCGCCGACGTCGCCATGTACCAGGCGAAGCGGGACCGGACCGGAGTCGAGGTCTACGAGTCCAAGCGCGACAGCAACACCCCCGACCGCCTCGGCCTGCTGGGCGACCTGCGCCGGGCACTGGACGCGGGCGAGGTGGAACTGCACTACCAGCCGAAGGTCCGGTTCGACGGCAAGGTCGCCGGGCTGGAAGCACTCGTGCGCTGGGTGCACCCGGAACGCGGGCGGGTCTCGCCGGACGAGTTCATCGCGATCGCCGAGACCTCCGGCCTGATGCCCCACCTGACCGAGTACGTACTGGAGACCGCGCTCGCGCAAGTCGCCCGGTGGCGGGCCCAGGGCCTGAAGGTCCCCGTCGCCGTCAACGTGTCGCCGCGCGACGTCCACACCCCCGGCTTCGCCGGCGCCGTGGCCGCGCGCCTCGCCCGGCACGGGGTTCCCGCGAGCGGGCTCCAGCTGGAAATAACCGAACACGTCCTGCTCGAGGACCCGCAGCGGGCCGCCGACACCATGGCCGGACTGACCGGCCACGGCGTGAAGATGTCCCTCGACGACTTCGGCACGGGCTACTCCTCCCTCGTCCACCTGCGGCGGCTGCCGGTCAGCGAACTGAAGATCGACCGGTCCTTCGTGGCGCGGCTCGCGGTGGACGCCCAGGACGCGGAGATCGTCCGCTGCACCGTGGACCTCGCCCACTCGCTGGGCCTGCTGGTCGTCGCGGAGGGCGTCGAGGACGACGAGACGTGGGAGCGGCTGCGCGACCTGGGCTGCGACGCCGTCCAGGGCTGGCTGGTCGCCGCCGCGATGCCTCCGCAGGAGGCGACGGCCTGGCTGCTGGCCCGCGGCGAGCGCGGCTGGCGGCGGCCGGCGGACATCACGGCGGAGCTGGCGGCGGAGGCGGCGGCGCAGACCGCGGCCGCGGCGGCGCAGTCCCAGTGAGGTACGTGGAAGCACCGGCGGTGCACCGGCCCGCGCCCGGGGATCCGCCGTCGGTCTTCCTCGCGGGCGGGATCACGCACTGCCCGCCGTGGCAGTCACGGGCGGCGGCCGCGCTGGCCGAGTTCGTCGTGCTCAACCCACGGCGGACGGATTTCGACGTGTCCGATCCGTCCCAGACGGACGTCCAGATCGCGTGGGAGTACCGGCATCTGCAGCTGGCCGATCTGACGCTGTTCTGGTTCCCGGCGTGCGATGCGTTGCTCACGGTCCAGCCGATCACCCTGTACGAGCTCGGCGCGGCCGCCGCGACCCCCGGACGCCGCCTGGTGGTCGGGGCCGACCCCGGCTATCCCCGGCGGGCGGACGTGGTCACGCAGCTGTCCCTCGCCAGGCCGGACCTCAGGGTCCACGCGACCCTGCCCGAAACGCTGGCCGCGGCCCGCACCCACCTGACCACCCCGACCTGACCCCCTCCGCGGCCCTGCGGGGCGAGGTCCCCTACCCGCCCTTCCCCCGTTCCCCGGGCTCCGCCCGGACCCGTTGCCGCGTGCGGCGCCGCTGCCGGGGACCAGCCCCAGGGGGTCCGGGGCGCAGCCCCGGGGAACGGTGGAAGGGCGGGTAGGGGACTTCCCCCCCCGCGCAGCGGCACACCCGCGGCCGGGGCCGGGGTGACCCCGCAAGGCCGGCTGCGGCACGCGACGGCAGGGGCCCGGCACGGGCTCCGCGGAAGCCGCCTCAGGAGCCCCCGCGGCGGGAGGAAACGGGGCCGCGCGAAGGCCCCGTACCGCCCCCGGGGGAAACCGGGGCGCTGGGCATGGGCCGGGCCCCATAGGATTGGGGCCGAAACCTACACACCCGAACCCCCAGAGGATCGCTGCATGCCTGGCATCACGCGCGAGGAGGTCGCCCACCTCGCTCGGCTGGCACGTCTGGAGCTGAAGAGCGAAGAGCTCGACCACTTCGCTGGACAGCTCGACGACATCATCGGCGCGGTCGCCCGCGTTTCCGAGGTCGCCGACCAAGACGTCCCGCCGACCTCCCACCCGCTGCCGCTGACGAACGTCATGCGCGCGGACGAGGTCCGTCCGTCGCTCACCCCCGAGCAGGCGCTTTCCGGCGCTCCCGCCCAGGAGCAGCAGCGTTTCAAGGTGCCGCAGATCCTGGGGGAGGACTAATCACCATGGCTGACATCAACAGCAGCATCGACATCATCCGGCTCACGGCCGCACAGACCGCCGAGAAGATCGCCTCCGGCGAGCTCACGGCCGTCGAGGTCACCGAGGCCCACCTGGCCCGTATCGAGGCGACCGACGAGAAGGTCCACGCCTTCCTGCACGTCGACCGCGAGGGCGCGCTGGCCCAGGCGGCCGCCGTCGACGCCAAGCGCGAGCGCGGCGAGGAGCTCGGCCCGCTGGCCGGCGTACCGCTCGCCCTCAAGGACATCTTCACCACCGTGGGGATCCCCACCACCGTCGGTTCGAAGATCCTCGAAGGCTGGATCCCGCCGTACGACGCCACCCTGACGCGCAAGCTGAAGGAAGCCGACGTCGTCATCCTCGGCAAGACCAACATGGACGAGTTCGCCATGGGGTCCTCCACCGAGAACAGCGCCTACGGGCCCACCGGCAACCCCTGGGACCTCACCCGGGTCCCCGGCGGCTCCGGCGGCGGCTCCGCGGCCGCGCTGGCCGCCTTCCAGGCACCGCTGGCCATCGGCACGGACACCGGCGGTTCCATCCGCCAGCCCGCCGCCCTGACCGCCACCGTCGGCGTGAAGCCCACCTACGGCGGCGTCTCCCGCTACGGCATGGTGGCCTTCTCCTCCTCCCTCGACCAGGGCGGCCCCTGCGCCCGTACGGTCCTGGACGCGGCCCTCCTCCACGAGGTCATCGCCGGGCACGACCCGATGGACTCGACCTCCATCGACGCCCCGGTCCCGCCGGTCGTCGAGGCGGCCCGCAACGGCTCCGTCGCCGGCATGCGCGTCGGTGTCGTCAAGCAGTTCGCCGGTGAGGGCTACCAGGCAGGCGTCGTCCAGCGGTTCAACGAGTCCGTCGCCCTCCTCAAGGAGCTCGGCGCCGAGATCGTCGAGCTGGACTGCCCGTCCTTCGACCTCGCGATGGCCGCGTACTACCTGATCGCGCCGTCCGAGTGCTCCTCGAACCTGGCTCGCTTCGACGCCATGCGCTACGGCCTGCGCGTCGGCGACGACGGCACCAAGTCCGCCGAGGACGTCACCGCCCTGACCCGCGAAGCCGGTTTCGGCGACGAGGTCAAGCGCCGCGTCATCCTCGGTACGTACGCGCTTAGCTCCGGCTACTACGACGCGTACTACGGCTCGGCCCAGAAGGTCCGCACGCTCATCACGCGGGACTTCGAGAAGGCCTTCGAGCAGGTCGACGTGATCGTCTCCCCGACCACGCCCACCACCGCCTTCCCCATCGGCGAGCGCTCGGACGACCCGCTCGCGATGTACCTCGCGGACCTGTGCACCATCCCGACCAACCTGGCCGGCAACTCCGCCATGTCGCTGCCCTGCGGCCTGGCCCCGGAGGACGGTCTCCCGGTCGGGCTCCAGATCATCGCCCCGGCGATGAAGGACGACCGCCTGTACAAGGTGGGTGCCGCAGTCGAGGCCGCCTTCGTCGAGCGCTGGGGTCACCCGCTGCTTGAGGAGGCTCCGTCGCTGTGAGTTCCAACACGAGTGCGCTGTCCAAGGCCAAGGGCTTCAGGAAGTCCAAGTCCGGTACGTACCTGTCGATCGGCACCACCGCTTTCGGTGCCCTCAGCGTCGTCAAGCAGGCCAAGAAGGCCCGCACCGAGCACGACACGCTGAAGCTGATCGACGCCGTCGTGTCCGCCGCCGCCATCGTCACCGGCCTCGCGATCCTGTACCGCGAACTGAAGCGTCTCGGCGACGACGACGTCCTGCTGGGCTGAGAGGGAATTTCCACTGTGACTGCCATTGAACTGCTGTCGTACGAGGACGCCCTCGCGTCGTACGACCCCGTCATGGGCCTCGAGGTCCATGTCGAGCTCGGCACGAAGACCAAGATGTTCTGCGGCTGCTCGACCGAGCTGGGCGCCGAGCCCAACTCGCAGACCTGCCCGGTCTGCCTCGGCCTGCCCGGCGCGCTGCCGGTCGTCAACGAGATCGGCATCGAGTCCGCCATCAAGATCGGTCTCGCGCTGAACTGCGAGATCGCCGAGTGGTGCCGCTTCGCCCGGAAGAACTACTTCTACCCGGACATGCCGAAGAACTTCCAGACCTCCCAGTACGACGAGCCGATCGCCTTCAACGGCTTCCTCGACGTGCAGCTGGAGGACGGCGAGATCTTCCGCGTGGAGATCGAGCGCGCCCACATGGAGGAGGACACCGGCAAGTCGCTGCACGTCGGCGGCGCCACCGGCCGCATCCACGGCGCGTCCCACTCGCTGCTGGACTACAACCGTGCCGGCATCCCCCTCATCGAGATCGTCACCAAGCCGATCGAGGGCGCCGGCGAGCGCGCCCCCGAGGTGGCCAAGGCGTACGTCGCCGAGCTGCGCGAGGTCATCAAGGCGCTCGGCGTCTCCGAGGCCCGCATGGACAAGGGCCAGATGCGCTGCGACGTCAACCTGTCGCTGCGCCCCACCCCCGAGTCCGAGTTCGGCACCCGCAGCGAGACGAAGAACGTCAACTCGCTGCGCTCCGTCGAGCGCGCGGCCCGCTTCGAGATCCAGCGCCACGCGGCGGTGCTCTCCTCCGGCGGCTCGATCGTGCAGGAGACCCGGCACTTCCACGAGGAGGACGGCTCCACCACGGCCGGCCGCATCAAGGACAACGCCGAGGACTACCGGTACTTCCCGGAGCCCGACCTGGTCCCCATCGCCCCGGCCCGCACCTGGGTCGAGGAGCTGCGCTCCGGCCTGCCCGAGATGCCGCGCGTGCGCCGCAACCGCCTCCTCCAGGAGTGGGGCGTCACCGAGCACGACATGCAGTCGATCCTCAACGCGGGCGCGGTGGACTCCATCGTCGCCACCATCGAGGCCGGTGCCGACTCCACGGCCGCCCGCAAGTGGTGGATGGGCGAGCTCGCGCGCAACGCCAACGAGCAGGGCGTCGTCGTCGACGAGCTGCCCATCACCCCCGTCCAGGTCGCGCGCGTCGCGGCCCTGGTGGCGGCCGGCGAGCTCAACGACAAGCTGGCCCGTCAGGTCCTCGAAGGCGTACTCGCCGGCGAGGGCACCCCGGACGAGGTCGTCGAGAAGCGCGGCCTGAAGGTCGTCTCGGACGAGGGCGCGCTCGGCGCGGCCGTGGACGAGGCCATCGCGGGCAACGCGGGCATCGCCGACAAGATCCGCGGCGGCAAGATCGCCGCAGTCGGCGCACTGGTCGGAGCGGTCATGAAGACCACCCGCGGCCAGGCCGACGCGGCGCGCGTCAAGGAGCTCATCCTGGAGCGCCTGGGCGTCTCGGAGTAGTCGACGCAGTCACTCGCGTACGTACGAAGGCGGCCCCGCACCGGTACTCCGGTGCGGGGCCGCCTTCGTGGCCTTCGCCCGGCGGGTCAGCGTGACAACTGAGGGGTGGCGATGACCACCGTGCCGTTGTCGCAGCCCTTGTCCACCTTGATGCGCAGCCTCAGGGCGCCGCTCACGTCCACGGTGTGGGTGATCGGCTTGCCCAGTTCCACGAGCTCGGAGAAGGCGGCGGGCTGGCCGTCGAGGGAGAAGCTGACCCGGCCCTTCTCGTTGGTCGAGCCGTCGTCGATCCCCACGATGAAGTCCAGCTTCTTCCACTCGCGGTTGAGGTCGAACTCCGTGTACGTGTCGGTGTAGCAGCGGCGCTCCGCGACGAACGCCGCCCCGTACTGCTTGGTGTCGATCTTGGCGGGCCGCACCTCGAAGCCGCCCAGGTCCTTTACCGGGCTCATGACCGTCAGATCGGCGGCGTTGACTCCGGGCGCGACCCCCGAAGGGGGCTGGGAACCGGTCGCCGTGGGCTGAGCCGTCGGGCCGCCGGATGCGGATGCGGACGAGCTCGGCGTCGGGGTGGGAGCGGTTGCAGGGGGTGGGGACGGGCTTTCGGGGGCCGAGGAGGAGGCCGCCTTGTCCCCGCCGGACGCCGTGTTCGCGCCGTCCGCGTCCTTCTTGTCCCCGAGCAGCTTCACGCCGACCGCGGCGCCGCCCGCCACCACCAGGACGGCCAGTACCGCCGCGAGCACCAGCCCGGTCCGCCGCTTCTTGCGCGGGGACGGCGGAGGCGCCGCTTCCGTGGGGGACCCGGCCACGGGCGCGGGGCCGTACCCCTGCGGCACGCTCGCCCGGACGGGGGGCGGGGTGTACGCAGGCTGGACGGGGGGTGGGGCGTACGCCGGTTCGGTGGGCGGCGGGGCGTACCCGGGCTGCGCGGGCTGCGCGGGCGGCGGGGCGTGCACCGGCTGGGCCGGGGGACCGGCCGGGGCGCTCGCCGGGACGGCCGGGGCCGCCACCGGAGCCGCCGGTGACTGCGAGGACTGCTGGGGCTGCTGGGGTTGTTGGGGAGGGGCCGCCGGTTTCGGCGGGGCCGCGGCCGGGGCGGGGGGCACGGCCGGGGGACTCGCCGGGGGGAGCGGCACCGAGTCCCGGACCACCCGCTGGGAGGTGGACGTCGTGGTGGACACCACCACGCGGCGGACGTCCTTCATCCAGCCCGCCAGGTTCACCGGGCGCTTCAGCGGGTCGGCGGCGTAGATGGAGGCGATCCGCGCCCGCTGCTCCGCATCCAGTACGGCGAACTGCGGCAGCCGTACGAGGGCCTGGGCCAGCAGCTCGGGCGTCGCGGGCGGGGACTCCCCGCTCAGCAGGAAGTACGCGAGGGCCCCGAAGGCGTACCGGTCCGCGCCCGGGGTCCGCTTCCCCTCGAAGACCTCCGGCGCGGCGTAGCCCTGGGTGAACCACACCTCCGCCGTCTGGTGGTCGGCGGTCAGCTTGCTGAGGCCGAAGTCCACCAGGGTGGCCTGCCCGTGCGCGTCCACCATGACATTGCCGGGGGACAGGTCGCCGTGGATCACCTGACGCCCGGAGGGGGTGGCCTTCCCCGAGTGCAGCCAGTCCAGCACCTCGGCCAACTGCTCCAGCGTGCGCATCACTTCGCGCCGCTCGGCGGCCGTGGCGAGGGTCCGCTCGGCCCGCCAGTCGCGCAGGTCGAGCCCGTCGACGTGGTTCATGACCAGGACCAGGGCCCGTCCGGTCAGCGTCGAGGACTCCCCGGGCCGGTGGATCGGCGGCCCCTCGAAGTGCTCCCGTACGCCCACGACGCCGGGCCGGTGCACGAAGCGCAGCAGTTCCGCCTGCTCGTTCCACTTCTGGCTGATCCGGTCGAAGACGTCCGGGGTGATCGTGCTCTTGGAGTCGAGCACCTTCACGACGACGGGCTCGGATCCTCCCGCGAGCTCGATCTCCGCGAGGTAGAGCACGGCCTCCCCGCCGCGCCCGATGGACCGGAGCAAGCGGTAGCGGTCCGCCGCCGCGTCCGGCCCGATGTGCAGATTCCGGCTGGTCAATTTCCCCCCAGCGCTGGTTGTTTGAGTGGGAGTCAGCTTCTCGGCGCGGGAGGGCGCCGGTCAAGTTGTGGCCATGGGCAGATGTTCTGTAGCGATCGTTAGTTTAATCGGGTACGGTTCTTTCTGTAGTGATCGTTACTGAAGTCAGGGGAACCTCTCATGCATGCCACGCACGCCACACGCGCCACTCAGGCCGGCGCCTACGCCCGCACCGTCCGCAAGGAGAGCGGTGGGCCCGGACTCCTCCTCGCCCACGGTGGAGGCGGTTCGGTGGAGTCGAACTTCGGACCGGTGCTCGACGCCCTGGCCGCCGGCCACAGCGTCGTCGGCATCGACTACCCGGGAACGGGGGCCACCCCGCGCGCCACACGACCGCTGGAACTGGACGACCTCGCCGACCAGTTGGTGGCCGCCGCCGACGCCGAGGGGCTGGAGAGGTTCGCCGTGCTCGGCTACTCCCTCGGCGGGAACGTCGCCGTGCGCATCGCCGCCCGGTACCCGCGGCGGGTCACCGCCCTGGTGCTCACGGCGAGCTTCGCCCGCGCCGATCACCGGCTCGGCCTGATCGCCGGCCTCTGGGCCGAACTGGCCCGCCGCGGGGAGGGCGAGCTGCTGGCCCGGCTCCTCGTCCCGCTCACCCTCAGCCCGCAGGCGCTGGAGGGAATGACCGGTGAGCAGGTGGAGGAGGTCGTACGCGCCACCGCCGCTTCCTTCCCGCCCGGCGGCGGGGACCATGCCGCACTGGTGAAGGGAGCCGATCTGCGCGATGACCTCGCCCGGATCGACGTACCCGCGCTGGTCATCGCGACCACCGCGGACCTGCTCGCATCGCTGGAGGGTCAGCGGGAGCTGGCGGACCTGCTGCCGGGCGCCCGGTGGGCGGAACTGGCCACCGGGCACCTGCCGTTCGTCGAACGCCCGGGGGAGTGGGCGGAGCTGATCACCGGATTCCTGGCGGATGTGGAGGCGGAGGCGGAGGCGGAGGCGGGCCGGGGGTGAGGGGGCGGGGTTGGGTGGTTGGGGGGTCGGGTCCGCTTCAGGCGCCGGTGGCGCCGTCGACGGCCTCGCGGAGGAAGTCCGCGTGGCCGTTGTGGCGGGCGTACTCGTGGATCATGTGCAGCATGAGAAGGCGCAGCGAGGCGTCCTCCTCCCACTTCTCGACGCGCACCGTCACGTCGAGGGACTCGGCGGCCGCCTCCACCGTGCGGGCGTGCTCGACCTCCGCACGCCAGGCCGCGAATGCCTCGGCGCGGGTCGAGCCGGAGGCGTCGTAGGCGGCCTGGAAGTCGTGGGTGTCCGACCATAGATGGGGGACCTCCGCCCCGCCGAAGGTACGCCGGAACCAGTGCCGCTCCACCTCGGCCATGTGCCGTACCAGTCCGAGCAGGGACAGCGTGGAAGGCGGGGACGCCTGGCGGCGCAACTCCTCGTCGGTGAGGCCCTCGCACTTCCAGGCGAGGGTGGCCCGGTGGAAGTCGAGGTACGCGCGGAGCGTCTCGCGCTCGCCTCCAGCGAGGGGAGGGGCGACGCGGTGGGCGGATCCTGTTGTTGCTGCCATGGCTGAGATCTTGCCCCGTCGGCCCCGGGGCGTGAAGGCGTTCGCCCTACCTGTGGACCCGCCTTGGTTCCTAGAGTGAACATATCCCCTCGGTCATACTTGACTCACTCTTATCGCCCGTATCGCCTGGATCGCCCGTATCGCCGGTATGGCCCGTACGGCCGGCTGGCACGTAGGGGACCGAGTTGGCGGCGTAGGGAGGGGCTGGGGGTGTGGGGGTGGGCCGGCTTGTGCTGCGGGTGGGGTGGTGGCTTTGACAGGGGTTCGGGGGGCGTCCCGGTAGTCCAGTGTTCTTTCGGCGTGGGCCGGTCCCTCAAGGGCGCT
>NZ_JBIAHN010000030.1:0-56915 GCF_042870555.1 Streptomyces sp. NPDC006487 | reverse complement strand
CCCCGGGCCTTCCGGGGGGCCCGCGGGGGGGCCCCGGTTTTTTATAAAAACCCCCCCCCCCCCCCCCCCCCCGCGGCCGGGGGCCGGCGCGCGGGGGGGGGGGGGGGGGGCGCCGCCCCCCCCGCACCCCCCCAGATTTCCGGGTGGTGCGACACGGGAACGTCACACTTCCAGTCGCACCGCCCGGAGCACGAAGTCCGGAGTCATCAGTACCGCACCGCTCGCGGTCAAGTTTCACCGGCAGTAACCCCCCGTAGTACCCCCCGGTGCACCGCCTACCCCAGGTGACACCAGGAGTACCAGCCGTACCGCAGAACCCTCGCAGTACCCGCAGTACACGCAGTGCACCTTTTGCGTCGCCTCGGGCCGTCACCCCGGGTCGTGCAGCCAAACGCGTTTTCCCAAATCCCGTGTCTCCAATCTTTATGCGGGTGCCCCTTTGAACCTTGGGAGTTAGGCACCATGACCCAGTCCTCTGTAGAGCCCAAGACCAGTGCGGAGGAGGCCGGAGAAGGCTCTCCGACCCCCGCCGGTCAGTCCTGGCTCGACCGGTACTTCCACATCAGCAAGCGCGGATCCAAGGTCGGCAACGAAGTTCGTGGCGGTATCACGACCTTCATGGCCATGGCTTACATCCTCCTGCTGAACCCCCTGCTCCTCTCGGGCGCGGACGTCGACGGCAACAAGATGGCCGCCTCGGCGATCATCACCGCCACGGCGTTCGCCGCGGCCGTCACGACGCTCCTCATGGGCTTCGTCGGCAAGGTCCCGCTCGCGCTCGCCGCCGGTCTCTCCGTGTCCGGCGTGCTGGCCTCGCAGGTGGCCCCCCAGATGACCTGGCCGCAGGCCATGGGCATGTGCGTGGTCTACGGCGTCGTGATCTGTCTCCTGGTCGTCACCGGCCTCCGAGAGATGATCATGAACGCGATACCCCTCGCGCTCAAGCACGCCATCACCATGGGCATCGGCCTCTTCGTCGCCCTGATCGGCTTCGTGAAGGCGGGCTTCGTCGGCAACGGCGGGGAGTTCATGCCCCCCGTCCAGCTCGGCGCGACCGGTGAGCTCTCCGGCTGGCCCGTCCTGCTCTTCGCCATCACCCTGATCGCCATCTTCATGCTCCAGGCCCGCAAGGTGCCCGGCGCGATCCTGATCGGCATCGTCGGTGGCACCGTCCTCGCCGCGATCCTCAACGCCATCGTGGACATCGACCCGAAGGCCTGGAAGAACGGCCCGCCGGAGCTCAGCGGCTCCGCGGTCTCGGCGCCCGACTTCTCGCTCTTCGGTGACGTCTCCTTCGGCGGCTGGGGCGACGTCGGCTACATGACGGTCGGCATGATCGTCTTCACCCTGGTGCTCGCCGGCTTCTTCGACGCGATGGCCACCATCATCGGCGTCGGCACCGAGGCCAAGCTCGCCGACGAGCAGGGCCGCATGCCGGGCCTGTCCAAGGCGCTGTTCATCGACGGTGCCGGTGGCGCCATCGGCGGCATCGCGGGTGGCTCCGGCCAGACCGTCTTCGTGGAGTCCGCCACCGGCGTCGGTGAGGGTGCCCGTACCGGCCTCGCCTCCGTGGTCACCGGCCTCTTCTTCGCCGCTTGCCTCTTCTTCACCCCGATCACGCAGATCGTCCCGGGTGAGGTCGCCTCCGCGGCCCTGGTCGTCATCGGCGCGATGATGATGCAGAACGCCCGCCACGTGGACTGGGCCGACAGCTCGACCTCGATCCCGGTCTTCCTGACCGTCGTGGTCATGCCCTTCACGTACTCGATCACCGCCGGTGTCGCCGCGGGTGTCATCTCCTACGTCGCCATCAAGGTCGCTCAGGGCAAGGCCCGTGAGATCGGCGGCTTCATGTGGGCGCTGACCGGAATCTTCCTGGTCTTCTTCGCCCTCCACCCGATCGAGAGCTGGCTCGGCGTCGGCTGAGCCGACCTGACCAGGTCCGACGGGCCTGATCCGCAGCGCACGACCGCACCCTCCACGTATCCGATACTGGAAACCGAACCCCTCCGAGGAGGCCGCAATGCTGGACATCGCCGAAGAACTGAACCGGTGGGTCGAGCAGGGACGTGACTTCGCCGTCGCCACGGTCGTGGCGGTCGGCGGGAGCGCACCCAGGCAGCCCGGAGCGGCCCTCGCCGTCGACAGTGACGGCACGGCCATCGGCTCGGTCTCCGGCGGATGCGTGGAGGGTGCGGTGTACGAGCTGTGCCAGCAGGCGCTCGAGGACGGCGAGACCGTCCAGGAGCGCTTCGGGTACAGCGATGACGATGCCTTCGCCGTCGGCCTGACCTGCGGCGGAATCATCGACATCCTGGTGACCCCGGTTTCCGTGGGCTCTCCCGCCCGGGAGGTGTTCGCGGCTTCGCTGGCCGCCGCCGCCCGGGGGGAGGCGGCGGCGGTCGCCCGGATCGCCGAGGGCCCGGCCGAGCTCATGGGCCGCGCCGTACTCGTCCGGGGCGAAGGCTCCTACGAGGGCGGGTTCGGCGGCCACCCCGAGCTGGACCGCGCCATCGCCGACGAGGCGCGGGCCATGCTCGACGCCGGCAAGACCGGCGTGCTGGAGATCGGCGCCGACGGCCGCCTCTGCGGAGAGCCGCTCAAGGTGCTGGTCGAGTCCAGCGTCCCGCCGCCCCGGATGATCGTCTTCGGGGCCATCGACTTCGCCTCCGCCCTCGTGCGGATCGGCAAGTTCCTCGGCTACCGGGTGACGCTGTGCGACGCCCGGCCCGTGTTCGCCACGAAGAACCGGTTCCCCGAAGCGGACGAGATCGTGGTCGACTGGCCGCACCGCTACCTGGAGGAGCAGTCCTCCGCCGGTACGGTCGACGGCCGGACGGTCCTGTGCGTCCTCACGCACGACGCCAAGTTCGATGTCCCGCTCCTCGAACTGGCACTCAAACTTCCCGTCGCCTACGTCGGCGCCATGGGCTCCCGCCGCACCCACGAGGACCGCAACAAGCGGCTCCGCGAGGTCGGCGTGACCGAGCTCGAGCTGGCCCGGCTGCGCTCCCCGATCGGTCTGGACCTGGGGGCCCGCTCGCCGGAGGAGACCGCGCTGTCCATCGCCGCCGAGATCGTCGCCAACCGGCGCGGCGGCACGGGCGCGGCCCTGACCGGCGCGCACATCCCGATCCACCCGGACGTCGCGAACACGGTGATCAGCAGGATCGGTTCCGTCGCTTGAAGAGGTGACGGGCTGTAGCACGGTGTGGAAAGGGCGCAACCCCGTGGGGGTTGCGCCCTTTCGTTGTTCCGCCTATCTTACCGGCCGGTAACAGCGTCTCCCTCTAACGGAGTTGACCGGATGCCTGCCAGTCGAACGAGTAACCGCGGTGTCTTGACGACCTTGCCGGCCCTGGCGGCCGTGGCTGCGCTGGCGCTGGCCGCCCTCGCGGCGGGTCCCGCGCCCGCGGCGGGCGCCGGGTTGCCTACGGGTGCGGGGGCCACCGGCCCGGCCCCGCGCGAGGTCCTGTTCGTGGGCAACAACTGGGAGGGCACCGCCGACGTCCTCGCCTCCACCGGAAACCTGGCCAAGGTGGGCCGGATCAACATGGTCCCGGACAAGGAGGAGCGGCTCCGGGAGATCTACCTCAACCCGGTGAAACTCGCCTACTTCCTGGGCGTCCGGGCCACCGCGGGCGAGGGCCACGACCAGTTCGTGGACGACATGTACACCACCCCGGACGGCTCCGCCGTCGTCGCCTCCCGCCCCAGCTTCGCCGACGTCGTCTCCATCGACGTCCGCACCGGCCGGATCAACTGGCGCTTCCCCGTGGCCGGTTACCGGGCCGACCACATGGCGGTCTCCCCGGACGGCACTCGCGTGGCGGTCTCGGCCTCCACCGCGAACACCGTGCACGTCCTCGACATCGCCGACGGCCGCCAGGTCGGATCCTTCGCCACCGGCGACAAGCCGCACGAGAACACCTTCACCCGGGACGGCCGTTTCCTGTGGAACAGCTCCATCGGTGACGTGACCTCCGCCCTCGACGCGCCCTGGCTGGACTGGACGAAGGGCGACCGCCGGATCACGGTCGCCGACGCGCAGACCCTCCGCCCGGTCCGGGTGATCGACATGAGGGCCCGCCTGGACGCCTTCGGCCGCTCCGACCTGTCCGACGCGGTGCGGCCCATGTCCTTCGCCCCGGACGAGTCGAAGCTCTACTTCCAGGTGTCGTTCTTCAACGGCTTCGTCGAGTACGACGTGGCCGCCGACCGCATCACCCGGATCAAGACCCTCCCCGAGAACCCCGCCACCAGCACCGACCGCACCACCTGGGTCAACGACTCCCGCCACCACGGCATGTCCATGAGCCCGGACGGTGCCAAGCTGTGCATCGCGGGGACCATGGACGACTACGTGACCGTCGTGGACCGGGCCACCCTGCAGCAAGGGCCGCTCGTACCCGCCGCCAAGCCGTACTGGGCCACCGTCGACGGCGACGGCTCCGGCTGCGTGATCTCCGAGAGCGGCGCCGACCAGGTCACGGCCATCGACTTCGCGACCGGCACCAAGCGGGTGTCCGTACCCGTCGGCGACCACCCGCAGCGGGTCCGGATCGGGCACGTTCCGGCGGACTGGACGGGGCCCGCGGCGCGCTGACCCGGACAAGCCTGGCGGGAATCCGCCCCTTATGAAGTGACTGGTCCGCCATGACCGATTAATCTCCTGATCATGGTGGAGATCCGCGAGGTGCCCGAGGCAGACATCGACCGCGCTCTGGAGCTCGCGTACCTGGTCTTCCACGACCGTCCCGAGAAGGAGGGGCGCGAGCGGCACCACGAGCTGCTCAGCCACTGCACGCGGATCGGGGCCTACGACGGCGACGCGATGGTCGGCTTCATGGCCGCGCACGCCTTCCGGCTTTCGGTGCCCGGGGCGGACCTGCCCTGCCCCGGGCTCACCTTCGTCTCGGTCGCCCCCACCCACCGGCGGCGCGGCGTACTGACCGCCCTGATGGGCGAGATGCTGCGCAGGGCCGGGGAGGCCGGCAGCCCCGTGGCCGCCCTGTGGGCTTCCGAGGCCGCCATCTACGGGCGCTTCGGCTACGGCAGCGCCACCCAGGGCGCCACCATCGAGATCGACTCCACCCGGCCGCTGGCCCTGCGCATCGAGGCGGACCGGCGGCCGCTGCGGCTGGTCGCCCCCGCGGACCCCGCGGACCCCGCGGACCTCAAGGACGTGCTCGCCGTCGTCGGCCCGTACCACGAGGCGGCCCGCGCCGTCCGGGCCGGGCGGCCCACCCGCAGCGACCGGCGCTGGACCGAGGAGTGGCTCACCGAGCAGGACGAGGAGGACGAGGAGCTCAGCCCGCCCCGGATCATCGTCCTGGGGGAGCCGGGCGAGCCGATCGCGGGGTACGTCCTCTACCGCACGAAACCCGATTCGAGCACGGAGAACACCGGGGCCGCGCGGACCCCGGGCCTGGTCCGGGTCGACGAACTGGAGGCCGACACCCCGCAGGTGGCCGCCGCCCTGTGGGAGTGCGTGGCCTCCCTCGACCTCACCGGCCGGGTCACCGCGTGGGGCCGGCCGGCCGACGACCCGCTGCTGCACTTCGCCGCCGACCGGGACCAGGTCCGGGTCACCGCCGTGTTCCCGGCGCTCTGGCTGCGGCTGGTCGACGTGGCGGCGGCACTGACCGGGCGCTCGTGGGCCGCGCGCGTGGAACTCGTACTCGAACTGACCGACGTACGGCTGCCCGCGAACGCGGGGCGGTTCCTCCTGAAGGCCGGGCCGGACGGGGCGGCGTACGAGCCCGCCGCGGACCGGGACCCGGACCTGACCCTGGACGTACGGGAGCTCGCGGCCTGCTACCTCGGCGGGACCCGGGCCGTCGAACTGGTGGCGGCCGCACTGGTGGTGGAGCACACGCCCGGCGCGGCGGCGGCCCTGGACGCGGGGCTGCGCACCACGCTGCTGCCGCATACGGCGGACGAGTTCTGAAGGGGCCGTGGCGGGGGAGGACGGCCCCCGCCACGGCCCCGGCTCAGCGGGTGGGCAGGGAGATCCGGGCCGCCGACATGCCGAAGCCGGAGCTCAGGACGCCGGTGGAGATCCCGTCACCCAGGCGGTGCAGGTCCTCCTCGCGGTAACGGACCGTCTTCTCGTGCCAGTTGAGAATTCCGGCCAGCCAGTCCTTCAACTCGCCGACGTACGCGTCGAGTCCGGCCCGGGCCCCGGCGTCCAGCTTCCAGTCCTCGTAGAGCAGCGGCAGCTGGTTGGCCACAATGTGCTCGAACTCCTCGGTGCGCTGGGTCATCAGCGAGTGGCAGATGTGCAGCGCCTCCTCATACCCGATGTCGAAGAAGTTGCGGGTGACGAGCACGTAGTTGTGCACCTCGCCCTCGACCTCCACCTCCTTCTGGTACGAGAAGATGTCGTTCATCAGGCACGCGGAGTCGGCGGCCGCGTTCTCCAGGGAGCGGATGGTGCCCGAGGCGTAGATGTCGTCGGGGATGCCCCGGCCCGCCTGGCCCAGCCGGCACAGGTACATCGTGAGGTGCGAGCCGAAGGTGTGCCGGCGCATCTCCGCGTAGTCCACCGGATCGGGGATGCGGTTCTGGATCTGGTTCTCCATCTCCCACAGCCAGCTCTGCAGCATGCTCACGAGGGTGGCCCGGAACTCGGCCCGGACCTCGGGGGTCATGTCCTTGCTGGTGCGCACCCACAGGTCGCCGATGGACCGCTCCATCGCGGTCAGCCCCACCGGCTGCTCCGCGTGGTCCACCGGGATCATGGCGACGAGCCGCGCGGTGGTGGCCTTGGCGGCGGAGAGGTTCTTGGACTGGGCGAAGACCACCGGGTAGTAGTCGTCCCCGTACGTGCCCCAGGTCAGCCAGCAGGCGTTGAGGGCCAGGGCCTCGGGGGTGGCGTCGGGGTCGATGCCCGCGGAGCAGAGCGCGAAGTCGTAGCCGCGCAGCTTCTCCTCGTTCCAGATCGCCGAGCCGGGGTCGCCGGGCTGCGGATCGATCAGGCCCATCTCCCTGGCCCAGGCGACGGACTCCTCGCGGGCGCGGGCGTGGTGGGGACTGAGGGCCAGCGGGAACGGCATGTAGATGTCGGGGACGATCGACGGGCCGGTGGGTTCGAAGGGGACGTGGGTGAAGGAGCGTTTGCGCAGTTCCAGGGCGCGGGGGGCGAGGATCGAGCGGAGGTCGAGCGCGGTGGTGCCCAGCCCCGAGGGCATGAACGGCAGGGTGAGCGGAGCGGTCGCCCGGGCCTCCTTGTTCATGTATCGGCTCGAGACCATGTGCCACTCGTGGCCGCCGGACTGCCAGTCCTGGAGCCCCTTGGCGTAGGCGAGGACGGCGGCGATCTCCGCCGGGTTCATGGCGTGGTCGGCGAAGAGCTGGGGGAGTTCGGCGAGTGCGGTCTGCTCGAACTGCTGGAGCCGGGAGGTGAGGAGGTCGTTGGAGGCCTCCGCGGCCTCCTGGGTGCTGCAGCCCAGGAAGGTCTCCAGCACCAGGATGGCGTTGGAGAGTTCGCCCTCCTCGGAGACCTCGCGCTGGTAGGAGAAGATGTCGTTCCTGATGTGCACGGCGTCGGAGAAGGCATCGCGCAGCACGCCGAGGGGACGGGAGTGCGCGACGCGGGCCGGAACCTCCGCGGAGACGTACTCGATGAGGCCGGCCGACCAGGGCGCACCGCCGACCTTGCGGCGCATCTCGATGTATTCGAGGGGGTTGGAGACCCGCCCGATGTTGATGTTGGCGAGCTCCCACATCGACTCGTCGAGCAGGTTCTTGGTGGACAGGGAGAACCGTTCCCGCCAGTCCATCGACATGGCCGGGACGGTACGGGCCCACAGGTCGGCGAGGCCGGCCTCGACCGGGTTGGTGGCCTCGGGGAAACCGTCGGCCAGGTCCATCGGCATGAAGGCGCCGAGCCGGTCGAGGTAGGCCTTGGCGCCCGCGCGGTCCTGGGAGCGCTTGTACATCTCCAGGAAGTGGTCGTCGAAGAAGAACACCCACACGTACCAGTCGGTGACCAGGGACAGCGCCTCGCTGCCGCAGTCGGGGTGGGTGTACGAGCAGAGCAGGGCGTAGTCGTGCGAGTCGAGGTCGCTCTCCTCCCAGACGCCGGAACCTTCCAGCATCCCGAAGTCGCGGGCCCACTTCTTGGTGTGGACCCTGGCGTCCTCCAGGTGGGGGTTCAGTCGCGCCGGATAAGGCACATAGAAATCCGGCAGTTGAAACGGCTGCGTCACGGCAGGGTGGGCCTTTCGTCTGACTGTCTCGTTGATTCCTCACGAGATCAGCAGGGCACTACCCGTGTTGCCGGTGGGATAAGGGGGAGTTCACTTCATCAGGTGGCGTGTGGGGCGTTCTGCGACGGATGGGGCTGGTGACCGGTAAAGGGATGGGGGAGGTGCGGCGGGGGGCGGCCGGGGAGGTGGTGGCCCTCCCCGGCGCGGGGGCTCAGGCCCCGGCGGCCTTCCGCTCGTCGAACGCCGGGTAGAACTTGCGCAACAGGCCGAAGGTCTCGGGGAAGTCGAGCTGGCCCGGGGCGGAGCTGGCGCCGAAGAAGGAGTACGTGATCCGGGACCCGAGGGCGGGGAAGAAGACGCGGGAGACCGCCCCGGCCTCGCCCATGGCGATGACGATCAGCCGGGTGTCCTCGGCTCCGGCGCGCAGCAGGAGCGAGGCCAGCCGTCGTACGTCGTCCTCGGAACGCACCATCGTGGACACCTTGACCACGTCGGCGCCGGCGCTCTTCGCGTCGTCGATGACGGCCTGGAGTTCCTCGGTGGCCGGAGTGAATTCGAAATTGTGATAGGAGACGAGCGCCACCGTGTCGTGACGGTGGGCGGCCTCGATCACCTCGGACAGGATTTCCCCGGAGGAAAGCTCGATGTCCACGGCGTCGACCTGAGGGGCGAGCGCGCGGAACAGTTCGAGCCGCTGCGCCTCGGTGCCCTTCCACTCGCCGCCTTCGCGGGCGGACCGGATCGTGGCCAGGACCGGCAGCGTCTTGAACTCGTCCACCTGGGCCAGGACATGGTCCGTTCCGGTCGCCGCGTACCGGTCGACGCGCAGCTCGGCCACGTCGACGCCGGCGCTCTTCGCGGCGTGGGCGCGCGGCTCGGTTTCGCTGTCGTCGAAGCTGACGGCCACCAGCGGAATCCCGCCGTCGAGAAGCGCCCGCAGTGAATTCATTTCTTGGTCACAGCCTTTTCGATTCCGATATCCGACGCGAAGTGCAGGGGGAACGGGGCGGATTATACGTGGAATCGCCCGGGGTGAGCGGGGCTGCCCGCCCCTCGGGCCGCCCCCGGTGGGGCGGGTGTCCGGCCCGGCCGGCCGAGGGGGTGTCGCACCCCGAGTTGTTTGTCCGATTGTTCTAGATTTGTGCCATCAGTTCATACTTTCGAGTTCCGGGAGAGAGACTCATGGCGATCGACCTCGACAAGGTGCTGGACAAGGCGTGGGCCGACAAGCCGCTCGCGGAGGTGCTCGCGGCGCCGGTGGCCGCGCTCAAGGGCGTCACCGACAAGGACGGCGAGCTGCTGCTCGAAGCCTTCGGCGTGAAGACCGTCGCCGACTTCGGCCAGCTGAAGTACGCGCGCTGGGCGCAGGCCCTGGTGGCGCTGAACCAGACCACGAAGTAGAAACGGGCGGGGGGCCGCCGGGGCGCCCCGGCTACCCGGCGGGCCTCAGGTCACCGCCGGGGTGGGCCGTGCGCCAGGCCTTGATGGACAGGTCCCAGTCGTCGCCCGTCAGGGCGGTGAGGGAAGCGGGAAAGAGGCCGTCCTCCTCTTTCGCGATGTGGTGGTGGAGCTCCTCCACCGCCCGGCGCAGGGCCTCGGCGTCCGCCGGGTCCGCAACGTCGGCGCCGGCCAGGAACGCCGCCAGCTCGCGGTGTTCCCCGACCAGCGCCGCGATGTACGGGGCGTACTCGGGGTCCTGCTCCATGACGGCGAACAGGCCGTCCTCCTCGCCCCTCCAGTGGGCGAGCAGGACGGCCGTCATCTCCGTGACCAGGGTGCGCGCCCTCGGGAGGTCCCCCGCGTCCAGGGCGCGCAGGGCGTCGCCGGCCGCGTTCGTCACCGCCTCGTGCTCGGCGATGAACTCCTTGATCAGGGGGATCTCGCGGCAGCCGCAGTAATGGCACATGCGGCTCAGTCTGATCCAGCCGGTGCCCGGTTAGTCGCTTTCGCCTTCCAGGTTGCCCTCCGTGTCCAGGTACACCTGGCGCAGCGCCTCCAGGACCTGCGGGTCCGGCTTCTCCCACATGCCGCGGGACTCGGCCTCCAGCAGCCGCTCCGCGATCCCGTGCAGGGCCCAGGGGTTGGCCTCCTCCAGGAAGGCGCGGTTCTCCGGGTCCAGGACGTACGTCTCGGTGAGCTTGTCGTACATCCAGTCGGCCACCACGCCGGTCGTGGCGTCGTAGCCGAAGAGGTAGTCGACCGTGGCCGCGAGCTCGAAGGCTCCCTTGTAACCGTGGCGGCGCATCGCCTCGATCCACTTCGGGTTCACGACGCGGGCGCGGAAGACGCGGGAGGTCTCCTCGACCAGCGTGCGCGTCTTGACCGTCTCGGGCCGGGTCGAGTCCCCGATGTACGCCTCGGGGGCCGTGCCGCGCAGGGCGCGGACGGTGGCCACCATGCCGCCGTGGTACTGGAAGTAGTCGTCGGAGTCGGCGATGTCGTGCTCACGGGTGTCGGTGTTCTTCGCCGCGACCGTGATCCGCTTGTAGGCGGTCTCCATCTCCTCGCGCGCCGCCCGCCCTTCGAGACCGCGGCCGTACGCGTACCCGCCCCACACCGTGTAGACCTCCGCGAGGTCGGCGTCGGTGCGCCAGTCGCGGGAGTCGATCAGCTGCAGGATGCCCGCGCCGTACGTGCCCGGGCGCGAGCCGAAGATGCGGGTGGTGGCCCGCCGCTCGTCCCCGTGCACGGCCAGGTCGGCCTGCGCGTGGGCCCGTACGAAGTTGTCCGCCGCGGGCTCATCCAGCGAGGCGGCCAGCCGTACGGCATCGTCCAGCAGGCCGATGACGTGCGGGAACGCGTCGCGGAAGAAGCCCGAGATGCGCAGGGTCACGTCGATGCGCGGCCGGCCGAGCTCGGCGAGCGGGATCGGCTCCAGGCCGGTGACGCGGCGCGAGGCCTCGTCCCAGACCGGGCGGACACCGAGCAGCGCCATGGCCTCGGCCACGTCGTCGCCCGAGGTGCGCATCGCGCTCGTGCCCCACAGGGACAGGCCGACGGACGCGGGCCATTCGCCGTTGTCCGTGCGGTAACGGGTCAGGAGGGAATCGGCGAGGGCCTGGCCGGTCTCCCACGCGAGGCGGGAGGGGACGGCCTTCGGGTCCACCGAGTAGAAGTTGCGGCCGGTCGGCAGCACGTTGACCAGACCGCGCAGCGGGGAGCCGGAGGGGCCCGCCGGGACGAACGCGCCGTCCAGGGCGCTGACCACGTGGGTGATCTCGTCGGTGGTGCCGGCCAGGCGCGGGACGACCTCGCGGGCCGCGAAGTCCAGTACGGCCGCCACGTCCGCCGAGAAGCCGGCGGCCGCGGAAGTCACCGCCTCCGGGGCCCAGTTCGCGTCCTCCATCGCCTGGACCAGCGCGCGGGCCGTCTCCTCCGCCTCGTCGGCGGTGGTGCGGGTGGCCGCGGACTCGTCGAGGCCGAGCGCTTCGCGCAGACCCGGCAGGGCCGTCGTACCGCCCCAGATCTGGCGGGCGCGCAGGATGGCCAGGACCAGGTTGACGCGGGCGTCGCCGGTCGGGGCGCCGCCCAGGACGTGCAGGCCGTCGCGGATCTGGGCGTCCTTGATCTCGCACAGCCAGCCGTCGACGTGCAGGAGGAAGTCGTCGAAGCCGTCGTCGTCGGGACGCTGCTCCAGACCCAGGTCGTGGTCCAGCTTCGCGGCCTGGATCAGGGTCCAGATCTGGGCGCGGATGGCGGGCAGCTTCGCCGGGTCCATCGCGGAGATCTGGGCGTACTCGTCGAGGTGCTGCTCCAGGCGGGCGATGTCGCCGTAGGACTCCGCGCGCGCCATCGGCGGCACCAGGTGGTCGACCAGGGTGGCGTGCACCCGACGCTTCGCCTGGGTGCCCTCGCCCGGGTCGTTGACCAGGAACGGGTAGATGAGGGGCAGGTCGCCGAGCGCGGCGTCGGGGGCGCAGGACGCCGACAGGCCGGCGTTCTTGCCCGGCAGCCATTCCAGGTTGCCGTGCTTGCCCAGGTGGATCATCGCGTCGGCGCCGAAACCGCCGTCCTCGGCGCGGGCCTGGATCCAGCGGTACGCGGCCAGGTAGTGGTGCGAGGGCGGCAGGTCCGGGTCGTGGTAGATCGCGATCGGGTTCTCGCCGAAGCCGCGCGGCGGCTGGATGAGGATCAGCAGGTTGGCGCGGCGCAGGGCGGCCAGCACGATGTCGCCCTCGGGATTGGCCGAGCGGTCCACGAACATGTTGCCCGGGGCCTCGCCCCAGTGCCGCTCGACGCTTTCGCGCAGATCGGCCGGGAGCTCCGCGAACCAGCGCTTGTAGTCGGCCGCCGGGATGCGGACCGGGTTGCGGGCCAGCTGCTCCTCGGTGAGCCAGTCCTGGTCGTGGCCGCCGGCCTCGATCAGGGCGCGGATCAGCTCGTCGCCGTCGCCGGAGACCAGGCCCGGGACGTCCTCGACGGGGCCGAAGTCGTAGCCGCCCGCGATGAGCGTGCGCAGCAGCTCCACGGCGCTGGCCGGCGTGTCCAGGCCGACCGCGTTGCCGATGCGGGAGTGCTTGGTCGGGTACGCGGAGAGGACCAGGGCGATCTTCTTGTCGCGGCGGTCGATGTGGCGCAGGCGCGCGTGGCGCACCGCGATGCCGGCGACGCGGGCGGCCCGCTCGGGGTCGGCGACGTAGGCGGGCAGCCCGTCCTCGTCCAGCTCCTTGAAGGAGAACGGGACGGTGATCAGGCGGCCGTCGAACTCCGGTACGGCGACCTGGGTGGCGGCGTCGAGGGGGGACAGGCCCTCGTCGTTCTCCTCCCAGGCGGACCGGGAGCCGGTCAGGCACAGGGCCTGCAGGATCGGCACGCCGAGGGCGGCCAGGGCGCCGGCGTCCCAGGACTCGTCGTCACCGCCGGCGGAAGCGGTGGCGGGCTTGGTGCCACCGGCGGCGAGGACGGTGGTGACGATCGCGTCGGCGGACGCGAGCTGCTCGATCAGCTCCGGCTCCGGGGAGCGGAGGGAGGAGACGTAGAGGGGGAGCGCCTGCGCGCCGTGGGCCTCGATCGCCTCGGAGAGGGTGTGCACGAAGGCGGTGTTGCCGCTCATCTGGTGCGCGCGGTAGTAGAGCACCGCGATCCGGGGACCCTCGGTCCGCTGAGGGGTGCGCTCCAGCGGGCCCCACGTGGGGGAGGCCGCCGGGGGGTCGAAACCGTGGCCGGTGAGCAGCACGGTGTCGGAGAGGAAGCGGGCGAGCTGCTCCAGGTTGGCCGGGCCGCCGTGGGCGAGGTAGCCGTGCGCCTCGGCGGCGATGCCGATCGGGACGGTCGAGGCTTCCATCAGCTGCGCGTCGGGGGCCTGTTCGCCGGTCAGGACGACCACCGGGCGGTTCTGGCCGGGGGCCAGGAGCAGGTCGAGGCCGTCCTGCCAGGCGCGCAGGCCGCCGAGGAGGCGTACGACGACCAGGGTGACGCCGTCGAGGAGACCGGGGAGGTCGTCGAGGGGAAGGCGGGAGGGGTTCGCGAACCGGTACGGGACGGGAGCGTCCCCGGCGTTCGCTGCGCGGGCGCTGAGCAGATCGGTGTCGGACGTCGACAGCAGCAGGATCATGCGGCGGCAGGCCTTCCTCGGGGTTTCCGCGCCCCGGGCAGTGAGGACGGCGGGAGTTCCTGACTCATCCGGTGCGGCCGGGGCCGCGCGGATTCACAGTGGCGGGACCGCGCCGGATTCGCACCGGGCTTCCTCCCATGTCGCCGTCCTCGGCGATGGCGGGCCTGTTGGCCGCCTTGGGGACATCTTAGGGGGCTGGTGAGCGGGGGTCTCGGGCCGGGTCCGGGGCGGTGGCCGGGGCCCGGTCTGGGGCGGTGGCCGGGGCCGGGTCTGGGGCCGGGGGTGCGGTCGGGGGTGCGGTCGGGTCCGGGGTCCGGGTCCTGGGTCGGGGGTGCGGTCGGGTGCGGCGCCGCTGCCGGGGCTCTGCCCCGGGCCCCGCGCCTCAAACGCCGGCGGGGCTGGATCCGGCGGGCGTCGGTGGGGTGGGTCGGGTGGGATCGGGTTCGGTCGGGGGTGGCTGGTTCGGGGTGGTGATCGACACAGGGGGCGGGCGCAGAATCGTGGGTATGCTCGCCGCCATGCCCACGCCCCCCTCCGCCACAGCGCGGGACGAACCCGTCATACGGGATCGCGGCGACGCCTGCCCCGGCGCGCTGCGCCTGCATGCCGCCGACGACGGGTACCTGGCGCGGGTCCGGATCCCGGGGGGTCTGCTGACCGGCCGGCAGGCCTCGGTGCTGGCGCTCGCCGCCGACCGGTTCGGGGACGGGCACCTGGAACTCACCTCGCGCGGGAACGTGCAGCTGCGCGGGCTCGCCGAAGGCTGCGGCGCGGGGCTGGCGGACCTGCTGCACGGGGCAGGGCTGCTGCCCGCCCCCGGCCACGAGCGGGTACGGAACATCGTGGCGACCCCGATGTCGGGGATCCTCAGCCCCGAGCGGCCCCATGTGACCCCCTGGGTCGGGGAATTGGACCGGCTGCTGTGCGCGAGCACCCGCGCCGCGGACCTGTCCGGGCGGTTCCTGTTCGCCCTCGACGACGGGCGCGGGGACGTTGCCGCGCTCGACCCCGATGTCACCCTGCTCGGCGCGCCACGGGGCCGGGCACTGGTCCGGCTCGGCGCGGCCCCCGACGCCGTGGAGGTGGACGCCACGGACGCGCCCCGGGCTGCGCTGCTCGCGGCCGAGTACTTCCTCGACTCCGCCGACGCCGCCGGCACCCGGGCCTGGCGGGTGTCCGAACTGCCCGCCGAACACGCCCTGGACGCAGGGGAGTTCGCTGTACGGCTCGGGGCGGCCGGCATCGCGGCGGCCGTCGCTCCCGAGGTCACCTGGCCCTACGCTCCGCCACCCAGGCCCTGGGGGCCCGGCACCGGTGACCGGACCCCGCTGTGCGTCCTGCCCCCGCTCGGCCGGCTCACCGCCGACCAGTGGCGGGTGCTGGTCCGTGTCGCCGCTGGAAGCGGCGGAGACGACGGCGAACTGCGGATCACCCCGTGGCGGAGCATCGTGCTGCCCCGCGCGAGCACCCGGCGGCCCGTCGACGGCTACGCACGGCTGGTGGCCGCCGGACTGTCCGTCGCGCCCGACGGCCCCTGGGAATCCGTCACCGCTTGTACCGGACGGCCGGGCTGCGCCAAGGCGCTGTCCGACGTGCGCGCCGACGCGCGGGCCGTCGTGGACGCGGGTGGTGCGGCGCCGGACGGGGCTGCCGGAGCCGCTGTGCACCCCGTCCACCTCGTGCACCCCGTGCACCCCGTCCACTGGTCCGGGTGCGAGCGCCGGTGCGGCCATCCGCGCGGCACCGCCTGGGTCGACCTCGTAGCCACCCCCGACGGGTACCGGCTCGACGGCCGCCCGGTGCCGTCCCACGAACTTGCCCAGGCCGTCGCCGACGCGCGCAGCCAACCCCGAGTGTCCGAAGACGCAGTGAAGAAATGAGCGAGTACACCGTGTTCGAGTACGAGAAGGACGGCGCCGAGATCTACCGCCAGTCCTTTGCCACGATCCGCGCCGAGGCGGACCTTTCCGGGCTGCCCGCCTCGGTCGCCCAGGTCGCGGTGCGCATGATTCACGCCTGCGGGATGACCGACCTGACCCGGGACCTGGGCTACTCGCCCGAGGTCGTCCTGCGGGCGCGCGCCGCCCTCGAGGCCGGGGCCCCGATCCTGTGCGACGTGCAGATGGTCGCCAGCGGGGTCACCCGCAAGCGGCTGCCCGCGGACAACCAGGTGATCTGCACCCTCTCCGACCCGGCCGTGCCGGAGCTCGCCGCGAAGATGGGCACGACGCGCAGCGCCGCCGCCCTCGAAGTCTGGCGGGACCGGGGCCTGTTGGAGGGCTCGGTGATCGCCGTCGGGAACGCGCCGACCGCGCTCTTCCGGCTGCTGGAGATGATCGAGGAGGGCGCACCGCGCCCCGCCGCGGTCATCGGGGTCCCCGTCGGGTTCATCGGCGCCGCCGAGTCCAAGGACGCCCTCGCCGAACACCCCTCCGCGCTCGACCACTTGATCGTCCGGGGCCGGCGCGGCGGCAGCGCCATGGCCGCCGCCGCCGTCAACGCCATCGCGAGCGTGGCCGAATGAGCACCGGACGACTCTACGGAGTGGGGCTCGGGCCCGGCGACCCCTCGCTGATGACGCTGCGAGCCGTCGAGGTGATCGCGGAGGCGGACGTGGTCGCGTACCACTCCGCCCGCCACGGCCGCTCGATCGCCCGCTCCATCGCCGCGAAGCACCTGCGCGCCGACCACATCGAGGAGCCGCTGGTCTACCCGGTCACCACCGAGACCACCGACCACCCCGGCGGCTACCAGGGTGCGATGGAGGAGTTCTACGAGGCCTCCGCCGCCCGGCTCGCCGTCCACCTGGACGCCGGCCGCACCGTCGCCGTGCTCGCGGAGGGCGACCCGCTCTTCTACAGCTCGTACATGCACATGCACAAGCGGCTCTCCGACCGCTACGAGACCGAGGTGATCCCCGGGGTGACCTCGGTGAGCGCCGCCGCCGCGCGGCTCGGCACCCCGCTCGT
This sequence comes from Streptomyces sp. NPDC006487, assembly GCF_042870555.1. Classification (NCBI taxonomy): domain Bacteria; kingdom Bacillati; phylum Actinomycetota; class Actinomycetes; order Kitasatosporales; family Streptomycetaceae; genus Streptomyces; species Streptomyces sp. NPDC006487. Next base: position 40,179 of record NZ_JBIAHN010000030.1, on the reverse strand, counting down.
GGAGGGCGAGGAGGTGCTGACGATCCTGCCCGGCACCCTCTCCGAGGAGGAGCTCACGGCCCGCCTGGCCGCCACCGACTCGGCGGTCGTGATGAAGCTCGGCCGCACCTTCCCCGCGATCCGGCGGGCCATGGAGAACAGCGGCCGGCTCGCCGAGGCGCGCTACGTGGAGCGCGCCACGATGGCGGGCGAGCGGACCGGCGTCCTGGCGGACACCGACCCCGACTCCGTCCCCTACTTCGCCGTCGCCGTGGTGCCCAGCCGGATCGGGAACCCCGGCAGCGTGCCGTCCGGACCCGGCGAGGTCGCCGTCGTCGGCACCGGCCCGGCCGGACCGCTCTGGCTGACCGCCGAGACCCGGCGGGTGCTGGCCGACGCCGAGGTGCTGGTCGGATACACGACCTACCTGGACCGCGTCCCGGTCAAGCCGGGCCAGATCCGGCACGGCTCGGACAACAAGGTCGAGTCGGAGCGCGCCGAGTTCGCCCTCGACCTCGCCCGGCGCGGCAAGCGGGTGGCCGTGGTCTCCGGCGGCGACCCCGGGGTCTTCGCCATGGCCACCGCGGTCCTGGAGGTCGCGGGGCAGCCCGAGTACAAGGACGTGCCCGTACGGGTACTGCCCGGGGTGACGGCCGCCAACGCGGCGGCCGCCGCGGCCGGAGCCCCGCTCGGCCACGATTACGCCACCATCTCCCTCTCGGACCGGCTCAAGCCCTGGGAGGTCATCGCGGAACGACTGCGTGCGGCCGCCGCGGCCGATCTCGTACTGGCCCTGTACAACCCGGGCTCGCGCAGCCGCACTTGGCAGGTGGCGCAGGCCCGCGAACTGCTCCTGGAGCTGCGCGCACCGCAGACCCCGGTGGTCGTGGCGCGCGACGTGGGCGGGTCGGAGCAGTCCGTCCGCATCGTCACGCTGGCCGAACTGGAGCCGTCCGAGGTGGACATGCGGACGATCCTGCTGATCGGTTCCTCGCAGACCCAGGTCACGGAGCGGCCCGACGGGTCGCGGGTGACGTGGACCCCGCGCCGCTACGGGTGATCCGGGACGACTGAGGCCGTGCACGACCACTTCCCGTCCACGGGCGGAGGGGCTTCGCCGACGTCCGGTTGCCCGACCGGCCCCGCCGGGCAGAAGCCCGGCGGGGCCGGTCGGCTGCAGGGGGTTCCGGCCGCTAGCCGGGGGTGACCGCGAAGCGTACGGACCGGACCAGGAGGTCGTCGCGCGCCGGGTTGCCGTGCGCGCGCAGCTTCCACTCGGGGCCCTGGCAGTTGGCCCCGGTGTAGACGACCACGGCGGAGTCCGTGTCGTTGTGCGGGCCGTAGCCGGGCTGCACCTCGTCGTCGCCGACGGCGTAGAGGTTGACGCACTTGCCGCTGTGCGGGTCGTGCAGGGTCACGTGCTGCTCCTGCGCGTATCCGTCGACGTACTTGTAGTGGAAGTAGCCTTCGGCGGCGGAGGCCGAGCCGGGCAGCGACAGGATCAGGGCGAAGGCCGCCATGGCGGCTGCAGCGGTGGTGCGGAGCTTCATGAGGGAGTGGATCCCTTTCCGTGGGGGCGGGTCGGTCAGTGCGGGCACGACCCTAGGAGGGCTCCGAGCGGCGAATCGATCCTCCGTGATCCCTCGGCGTGGCGGGATGCCGGTCCGCGCCACGGACCCGCTCAGCCCTCACCCCTCAGCCGGACAGCCAGGTCCGCACCTCGTCCACGGAGCCGGTCTGCGGGACGCCCTCCGGCACCGGTGGGCGGCGGACGACGAGGACCGGGATGCCCGCCTCGCGGGCGGCCGTGAGCTTGGGGGCGGTGGCCGAGCCGCCGCTGTCCTTGGTGACCAGGAGGTCGATGCGGTGGCGGGCCAGGAGGTCCCGTTCGTCGGCCAGGGTGAACGGGCCGCGCGCGAGCAGGACTTCGAGGCGCGGCGGCGCGGGCGCGGCCGGGGGATCCACCGAACGCACCAGGAACCAGGGCTCGGTGAGGTGCGCGAAGCTGTGCAGGCCCATCCGGCCGGTGGTCAGGAAAGCGCGGGAGCCGAGCTCCGGGAGCAGCGCCGCCGCCTCGGTGAGGGAGTCCGCGAAGTGCCAGTCGTCCCCGGAGCCCGGGGTCCAGCCGGGGCGGCGCAGCGCGAGCAGCGGCACGCCCGAAAGGGCGGCCGCCGCGGCCGCGTTGAAGCTCATCCGCTCCGCGAAGGGGTGCGTGGCGTCGACCAGGTGCGTGACCCCGTGGGCGCCGATCCAGGCCGCCAGCCCGTCCGGACCGCCGAAGCCGCCGATCCGGGTCTCGCCGGGCGGGAGCACCGGGGCGGCGACCCGGCCGGCCAGGGAGGTGGTCACCCGGGGGGAGCCGTGGGCGGCGGCCAGCGCCTCCGCGAGGCGGCGGGCCTCCGTGGTGCCGCCGAGGATCAGGACGTGCGGCTCCGGGGCGGCCGGATCAACACGCATGCCGGTCGCGCTCGGCGGAGTACAGGTGGCTGTCGCGGAACTGTTCCGCGCCCAGGGTGCGGCCCACCAGGATGACGGCCGTGCGGACCAGCCCGGCCTCCTTCACCTGGGCGGCGATGTCGGCCAGCGTCCCGCGCAGGATCAGCTCGTCGGGGCGGCTGGCCATCGCGACCACCGCCGCCGGGCACTCGGCCCCGTAGTGCGGCAGGAGTTCGTCCACGACCCGGTCGACATAGCGGGTGGCCAGGTGGAGGACGAGGAGCGCTCCGCTGCGGCCCAGGGTGGCGAGGTCCTCGCCGGGCGGCATCGGGGTGGCCTGCTGGGAGATCCGGGTCAGGATCACGGTCTGGCCGACGGTGGGGACGGTCAGCTCCCGCTTCAGCGCGGCGGCCGCCGCGGCGAAGGCGGGGACGCCCGGGACGACCTCGTAGGGGATGCCGGCCGCGTCGAGGCGCCGCATCTGTTCCGCGACGGCGCTGAAGACGGAGGGGTCGCCGGAGTGGAGCCGGGCCACGTCCTGGCCGGCCGCGTGGGCCCGTACGCACTCGGCGATGATCTCGTCCAGGTTCAGCTGCGCCGTGTCGATCAGGCGGGCATCCGGAGGGCATTCGGCGAGCAGTTCGCGCGGGACCAGGCTGCCGGCGTACAGGCAGACGGGGGCGGCGGCCAGCGTCCGGGCGCCGCGCACCGTGATCAGGTCGGCGGCGCCGGGGCCCGCACCGATGAAGTACACGGTCATATCGTCTGATCCACCATTTCGGGGTTGGGCTGGGAGTGCGGGTGGGCCGGGTGGGACGGGTACGGCTTGGTGACCGTCCACTGGGTGACGGGCATCGCCTGGCGCCAGCCCGTGAAACCGCCGACGGGCACGGCGTGCGCGACGGCCAGTTTCACCAGCTCGCCGCCGTGGCGCCGGTAGCGGTCGGTGAGGACCGCCTCCGACTCCAGGGTGACCGTGTTGACCACGAGCCGGCCCCCGGGGGCCAGTGCCTCCCAGGCCGCGTCGAGCAGGCCCGGCGCGGTCAGGCCGCCGCCGATGAACACCGCGTCGGGGGCGGGCAGCCCGGCGAGCGCGTCGGGCGCGGAGCCGGTGACCACGCGCAGGCCGGGCACGCCGAGGGCGGCCGCGTTACGGGTGATGCGCGCGGCCCGCTCCTTCACCCGCTCCACGGTCACCGCCCGGCAGGAGGGGTGCGTACGCATCCACTCGATGCCGATGGAGCCGGAGCCGCCGCCGATGTCCCACAGCAGTTCCCCGGGGGCCGGGGCGAGGGCGCAGAGGGTCGCGGCGCGGACGTGGCGCTTGGTGAGCTGGCCGTCGTGCTCGTAGGCGGCGTCGGGCAGGCCGGGGGTCGCGCCGAGCCGGGGGGTCCCGGCGCGGGGGTCGCGGCGGCAGTCGACGGCGATCACGTTGAGGGGGTCGCCGGGCGGGTGTTCCCAGCTCCGGGCGAGGCCCTCGTACGCGTCCTCGTGCTCGGATCCGAGCTGTTCCAGGACGCGCATCCGGCTGGGTCCGAAGCCCCGCTCTCGAAGCAGAGCGGCGATCTCGTTCGCGGTCGGTGCTCCGGCGCTCAGCACCAGGACCCGGCGGCCCTCGTACAGCGCGGCCGCGAGCCGGGCCACCGGGCGGCCGACCACGGTGACCACCTCGGTGTCCTCCACCGGCCAGCCGAGGCGGGCGCAGGCGTACGAGACGGAGGAGGGGTGCGGCAGGACGTGCAGGGCGTCGGGGCCGAGCTCCTCGGACAGGGCGCGGCCGATCCCGTAGAACATCGGGTCACCACTGGCCAGCACCGCGATGCGGCGGCCCGCGTGCTCGGCCATCAGCTTCGGCACGGCCGGGCGCAGCGGGCTGGGCCACGCGACCCGGGCACCACCGCATTCCCCGAGGGGGAGCAGGTCCAGCTGCCGGGGCCCGCCGATCAGCACCTCGGCCCCGACCAGAGCGGCCCGGGCGGGGGCGGTCAGTCCGTCCCAGCCGTCGGCGCCGAGGCCGACGACCGACACGGGTACGGGGGGCGGTGCGGAGCTCACGGGGTGGACCTCGGGGTACTGGAAGCGGGTGGACCCGCAGCCTACTGGGCCCACCCTTTCGCCCTGGCGGGCGGGCCCGGGGCTCCGGGCCCCCGCCCCGGGCCCCCCGCCCCGGACCCCCGGGCTCCGGGCCCCCGGACCCCCGGGCCCCCCGCCCCGGACCCCCGGGCTCCGGGCCCCCGGACCCCCGGCCGCCGGTGCCCCCGGACCCCGGGTGCGCCGGTGGCCGGGGCAGGCCTGCGTGTGCGGGCCCTGCGGGGCGGGGTCCCCTACCCGCCCTTCGCCCGTTCCCCGGGGCTGCGCCCCGGACCCGTTGCCGCGTGCGGCGCCGTTGCCGGGGGCCGGCCCCCGGACCCCCGCTCCTCAAACGCCGGAGGGGCTGGAGGATCGCGGCTTCCAGCCCCGCGGGCGTTTGAGGCGTGGGGGTCCGGGCGGAGCCCGGGGAACGGGGGAAGGTCGGGTAGGGGACTTCGGCCCGCGCAGCGGTGGCGTGCGGCCGACGGCGGGGCCGTGTTCCGGGCAGGGCGCCGGGAGTAGGGTGCGGGGGCCGGTGGGCCGTGGGGGCCGCCGGGACGGGAGGAGCCGCCATGGCGGGCTGGAAGGCAAGCCGGATGCCGGATCAGAGCGGGCGCGCGGCCATAGTCACCGGAGGCAACAGCGGGATCGGCTACGCCGCCGCCAGGGAACTCGCCCGCCGCGGCGCCGCGGTGGTGCTGGCCTGCCGGAGCGCGGCCAGGGGGCGGGCGGCCGAGGTCGCCCTGCGGAGTGAAGTGTCCGGCGCCGACGTGGAGTTCATGGCGCTGGACCTGGCCGATCTGGCCTCCGTGAGGGAGTTCGCGGCCGCGTACGGGCGGCGCCGGAACGGCAGCCTTGATCTGCTCGTCAACAACGCCGGCGTGATGGCGCTGCCGTACGGCCGGACCGCCGACGGCTTCGAGACGCAGTTCGGGGTCAACCACCTCGGCCACTTCGCCCTCACCGGGCTTCTGCTGCCCCGGCTCCTCGCCGCCCCGCCCGGGGCCCGGATCGTCAACCTCTCCAGCAGCTTCCACGCCCTCGGGGACGTGGCACACGATGACCTGAACAGCCAGCGCGATTACCGGCGTTGGATCGCCTACGGCCGCTCCAAGAGTGCGAACCTGCTCTTCACCCACGAGCTCGCCCGCCGCCTGGCGGCCGCCGGATCCGAGGTCGTCGCGGCCGCCGCCCACCCCGGCTACGCCGCCACCAACCTCCACGTGGGGGCGACCCCGCAGGCGGGGACGACCCTCGGCTCGCGGTTCACCGCGGCCGCCACCGCTCTCGGGAACGCGATCGGCAACACCGTCATCGCGCAGTCCGCCGCCTCCGGCGCGCTGCCCACCCTGTACGCGGCCACCGCGCCCGGGGTCCGGCCCGACGAGTTCATCGGGCCGCGGCTCGGCCTGCGCGGTGCGCCCGTCCGCTCCCGGCGGGCGAAATGGACCCTGGACGACAAGTCCGGCGAACGGCTCTGGGGTGCCTCCGAAAAGCTCACCGGAGTCTCGTACACGTCTCTATCGCGCTGAATCCCCGGGGGCTAACTTGCTACTCGCCAGTCACTTCAGGCTGTCGAGTCCGAGTCGTGTCACGCCGGATCCCCTGGGAGAGCCATGCGCAGATCCGCCCTGCCCGTGCCCCTGTTGTTCCCGATGCTCGTCGCCCTGGCCGCGGCCCTCGCCGCGGCGCTGGTGGCCGCTCTGCTCATCGCCCCGACGGCGCGGGCCGCCGAAGGCGTCGACCGCGCGGAGCGCCGTACGCCGGTCGTCCTCGTCCACGGCTTCGGGGACACCGCGGCCTCCCTCGACGGGTTGGAGGACTACCTGCACGCCCAGGGGTGGCTCTCCAGTGACCTCGCCGAATTCGGCTACGACTGGGCCGCCACCAACGACTCGAACGCCGCCCGCTTCGGCGCCTTCCTCGCCGAACGGTTCGGCAGCCGCCCCGTCGACGTGGTCGCACACAGCATGGGCTCGCTGCTGACGCGCAAGTACCTCAAGGACGGCGGGAGTTCCCGGGTCCGCGCCTGGGTCTCGCTCGGCGGACCCAACCACGGGGCGGGGGACGCCGCCCCGTGCGGGCCCTTCGCCACCTTCTGCGACATCCACGCGGCCTCGCTCGCCGACATGACCCCCGGCAGCCCCTTCCTGAACGCCCTCAACGCGGGAGACGAAACCCCGGGCGCCACCCGCTACACCACCTTCAGCTCCACCTGCGACCAGCAGATCCCGCCCGGCGACAGCCGCGCCCCGCGCTCCACCGAACTGGCCGGAGCCGTCAACCACGTCCTGCCCGTGGGCGACAGCGGCTGTCCCTCGCACTACGGGCTGCTCGGCAACGACTGGGTCCGGCGGCAGATCGTCGCCGAGTTCTCCAAGGATCCGGTGAGCCAGGTCGACCTGAAGACCGGTCCGTTCCGGATCACCGTCGACTCGGCGCGGTTCACCTCCAGTGGTGAGAGCGGGCCCGAGCTCTACGACGGGCTCACCCTGACCACCGACGGGACCGCCCGCTCCCTCTGGCGTCGCGACCGGTCCGGCGCCACCGCCTTTCCCGATCACGACCCCTGGTTCGGACTCGACGACTCGACCCGCAGTCAGGTCTTCACCGGCCGGGCGACCGTCACCGCCTACCTCGTCGACGCCGACTACAGCGCCGGGAACAACGACGACGTGATGGCCGCCGGCCGCGTCCACTGGGACCCGGCGCTCGGCTTCGGCCGGTTCACCGCGAAGACGAACGGAGTGGACGGCGGCGAGGCCTCCGTCACCTACACCGTGACCCCGGTGCAGGGCGTCCCCGCCTGCCGGGTCCGCGTGGACCAGGCGGAACTGACCTACTTCGACGACGGCACGACCCGCCCCGCCCTCTACGGGGACATCACGGTCCGGACCGGTGAAGGTGCGCGCACCGCCGTGTGGTCGCGCTCGGGCTCGGCCCCGTCGACCTTCCCCAACCAGGGCAACCGCACCAACCCGGACCCGTACTTCCACCAGAGCGTCGGGTCGGGGACCACGTACGGGCCGGGCCCGTTCGAGATCGGCGTCTTCCTCTGGGACTACGACGCCTCCTCGGCCGACGACCTGGTCGCCCGGGGCACGGTGGCCTGGGATCCCTACACCGATCAGCCGGGGACCCGTACCAGCGAGTTCCGCGGGGACGACGGAGGGCACGTGAAGGTCACCTGGACGGTCCTCTGCCCCTGATCCGGCGGAGGTCCCGGCCGAGGGCTGACCGAGGTCGGGCCGAGGTCTGGACCGAGGTCTGGACCGAGGTCTGGACCGAGGTGAGGACCGAGGTGAGGACCGAGGTGAGGACCGAGGCCCCGAGGGGGCGCGCCCCGGTATGAGCCCGTCCGCCCCCGTCGAGCCTCCGGGCGCCCCGTCCGGGCCCTGACCAGGGCGGCCCGTCCCCGCCACACTCGGCGGCATGGACGACGACACGACGGACAACCACCTACGTACCACCGGCCCGCACACCGATGCGCAGGCCGATCCGCACGCCGAGCGAAGCGTCGAGCACCGCGCCGAGCACCGTGCCGAGGACCATGCGGTGGTCCTCGGTGCGGGCATGGCCGGGCTGCTGGCCGCGCGGGTGCTCGCGATGCGGTTCTCCCGGGTCACCCTGATAGAGCGGGACGAACTGCCGCAGGGTGAGCCGGTGTTGCGCCCCGGGATACCCCAGTCCCGGCACGCGCACATCCTGTGGTCGCGGGGTGCGGAGCTGATCGAGCTGATGCTGCCGGGCATCACCGACAAGCTGGTGGCGGCGGGGGCGGGCCTCTTCGACTCGCCGCGCGACTTCCTCTGGCTCAGCCCGGCCGACTGGTTCGGGCCGGTGAACGGGGCCAGAGTCCTGCTGGCGAGCAGGGAGCTGCTCGACTCGACGGTGCGCGGGGAAGTGCTCCGCAACGCCCGTGTCCGGGTCCGGGCCGGTACGGCCGCCACCGGGCTCGTGGCCGGGCCGGACGGCCGTACGGTCACCGGCGTGGAACTGCGAGGCGGCGAGCGGCTGGCCGCTCGTCTGGTCGTCGACGCGACCGGCCGTTCCTCCAAGGCCCCGGCCTGGCTCACGGCACTCGGCCACCCGGCTCCGGCGGTCACCCGATACGACTCCCATCTCGGGTACTCCAGCCGCTATTTCAAGATCCCTGAGGATCCGGGCCGGCGCTGGCAGGGCATGTACGTCCAGGGCCGGCCCGAACTCCCGCGCGGCGGTGTGCTGATGCCGCTGGACGGGGACCGCTGGCTGGTAACCCTGGTCGGCAACGGCGAACACGCCCCGCCCACGCGGGAGGAGGAATTCCTTCCGTTCGCCCGGAGCCTGCGCAGTCCGGCCCTGTACGACGCCATCCGGGACGCGGTCCCGCTGTCCTCGCCCACCGCCTTCCGGAACAACATGAACGAATGGCGGCACTACGAGCGCCTGGAGCGCTGGCCGGACGGGTTCGTGGTCCTCGGCGACGCGGCCTGCCGGGTCAACCCCGTGTACGGGCACGGGATGACGGTCGCCGCGCTCGCCGCGGAGGCCCTGGCCAAGGAGATCCGCGCCCTGGACCCGGGGCAGATCGCCGCGGCCTCCCGGCGGATCCAGCGCCGGACCCTCGCGGCGGCCGCCGTGCCCTGGCAGATCGCCACCAGCGAGGACATGCGGTACCCGGTGACGGAGGGGCCGCCGCCGGACCGGGCCACGCGGATCCTGCAGCGCTACATGTCCCGGGTGATGGCGGGAGCCAACACCGATCAGGCGATAGCCTCCCGCTTCTTCGGCGTGCTGTCGCTGACCAGCCCGCCGGGCACCCTGCTCGACCCCGTCACGATGTTCCGCGTCCTGTCCAAGCGGCACCTCCCGGCCACCCCGGAGACCACGGCCTACCCGGCCCACCACGGCCCGCCGGCGGAGCTGCGCGAGCGCCGGAACGCCTAGGTCGTCTCTTTCGGATCTTGCCTGGCCCGATCCGAAGGACACCCCCTAGGATCGGCCCATGATCGCCGAGCTGCAGTGCGTGGTGCTGGACTGTCCCGATCCGGCGGCGCTGGCCGCGTTCTACCGGTGCCTGGCCGGCGGTGAGGTCAACCGTCCCGACCGGCGCTGGGCGACCGATGCGACCTGGGCGACCCTGCACCTCCCGGCCGGCCAGGTCCTCGCCTTCCAGTACGCCGAGGACCACCGGCCGCCCCGCTGGCCGGACCCGGCCCGGCCCCAGCAGCTCCACCTGGACTTCGCCGTCGCGGACCTGGACGCGGCCCATGCGGAGGTTCTGTCCTGCGGGGCCACCCTGCTGGACGGGGACCGGGCCGGCCAGGGCTGGCGGGTCTACGCCGATCCGGCCGGGCACCCCTTCTGTCTGGTGCGCCACTGACCCGCGGCCCCCGCCGGCCCCGTCTTCAGTCCGGGACGGTCACTTCGACGGGCTGAGCTGCACCGTCGTCAGAGCCCCGCCCGCGGCCTCCTTGACCACGGTGAGCCGGGTCCCGGTGTCCGGCACCTTGACCCCGAGCTGTGGCAGCCCCGCGTTCCAGTACGACCCGTAACGGTCGTCGAAGACGGGTACGCCGCTCCGGGCCGGGATCACGGTCGGTGCGCCCGCCTTGTGCAGGACGATCCGGTCGCTCTTCCCGAGGGAGAAGGGTGCGTCGAAGGTCTGCGCACGCGCGTTGAGGAGCGTGCCGTCCGGGTGGGTCAGCGGCTCCGGGCGGGAGTCGACGGGCAGCAGCATGCCGCCGCCGGGGTGCGCCTTGGTGGTGTTGTCGCTGTACGCGGTGTCCCAGAGCCAGACCAGCACGCCCTGCTGGTAGGGGTAGAACTCCACCTTGTCGCCCGTGAAGCCGAAGTTGTACGGACCGGTCCGCAGCAGGCTGCCGTAGCCGGTGTAGCGGCGGTTCTCCACGAAGTACGCACGCGGGTGCTGCTCGCTGCCCGTGCGACCCTCCGTACGCGACCACTTGACCGCCGTCCAGCCGTTCGCGCCCTGCTCCGCCCCGTCGCGCAGCAGCTCCCGGGCGTCGCCGTCGCCCGCCGTGACGCGGATGTCGTCGAAGGTGACGCCCTTGCCGTGGGTGTTGCTGTCCGAGGTGACGCGCAGCCTCAACTGGACCGATGTGCCGCTGAATCGGGTCAGCGGGATCGAGAGCTGCGTCCAGCCCGCCGAGGTGCCGGAGATCCCCTTCGCCCCGATCGGCGTGGCGTCCACCGTGCCCGGCAGTGCCGTCCAGGCGGTCCCGCCGTCGGTGGAGGCCTCCACGGTCAGGTAGTCGAAGTCCTGCTCGATGTCGTACCAGACGCGGGCGTCCAGGCGGGCCGCCGTCCCGGCCGCGATCCCCGAAAGGTCGACCGTGCGGGACAGCGTGTTGTCCATGAAGTCGCCCGTGCCGCTCCACCACTGGCTGGCGCCCGCGTACGGATCGACCAGCTCGGTCGTGGTCGAAGACGGCGGCAGGTGCACCAGCATGGCCTGCGGATCCTCGGTGTTGTAGCCGGACACCCCGAGCGTCGCCCGCGTCGTGCGGCCCGCGTCGGCCTCCGTGTACCGGAGCCAGCCGAGCTGCAGCTTGCTCCAGGGGTCGAGGTCGCCCGGGAACTCTCCGGTGGAATTGCGGCCCTTGCCCAGGTAGGACGCCGAGGACATCAAGGACCAGAAGTTGACGCTGTTGTCCCCGTCCGAGCTGTACAGGTCGGGCAGGCCCAGGTCGTGCCCGAACTCGTGCGCGAAGAGGCCCGCGCCGCTGTTCTCCCCGCCGGTCAGGTAGTCCCCGGCCCAGATGCCGGTGTCGCCGACCGGGGCGCCGCCCGCCTTGTTGCCCTCCGGGCCCGCGCTGCCGGCCTGGTTCCAGTAGGCGAACCAGCGGTGGGCCCACACGGCGTCCTTGCCCTGCGTACCGCCGCCCCAGGTCTGGTCCTTGCCCGCGTGGACGACGACGAGGTGGTCGAGGTAGCCGTCCGGCTCGTCGAAGTTGCCGTCGTGGTCGGCGTCGTAGCGGTCCCACACGTCGTACTCGGCGAGCTGGGCCTTGATCTGCTCGGGCGTACGGCCCTTTGCGCGCTCGGACTTGTACCAGGAGTCCGTGGCGTCCCGGATCATGTCCCAGTTGCTCCGGCACTGGCCCGACTCCGAGCAGTTGTCCGTGCCGTAACGGGCCTCGTTCCAGGGCAGCTTGACCCAGTCGGTCACCATGCCGTCCATGTCGTACCGGCCGGAGGACTGGAGCCGGTAGTAGGCGCGCAGGGACGCGGACTGTGGATCGGTGGAGAAGAACTGCTTCTGGTAGAAGGACCGGTCGAAGTCCCTGCGCCACAGGGTGTGGTTGTCGTCCGCGGCAGGCTTGCCGATCGTGTTGTGCGCCGGGCCCGGGGTGCCGCCGAAGCGCGGCTTGCCCTCGAACTCGGTGGTGTTGTCCACCTGGTCGCCGAACTCGGCGAGGATCACGAAGACCTTGTCCTTGCGCTCCCGGGCCAGTTCGACGTACCGCTTGCCGATCTTGGCGAGGCGCGGCAACCTGCCGTCGGCCTCGGCGCGCAGGCCCCCCGGACGGCCGGCGGCCACCTCTTCGAGGGCCTGGCGGCGCAGGGCCTGGCGCTGGAGCTCCAGGGGTGCGGGCGGCGGGGCGGCGGCCTGCCGGGCCTGCTGCTGATCGGCCTGTTGCTGCTGCCCGGCGGGGGTCGGGGCCGGGGTCGGGGGTGCGGTGGCGGCGAGCGCGGGGGCGGCGAGGAGGGCGATGGATATCGCCGCTCCCACCGCAGCGAGTCTGCGCAAGGTAGCTGACCTTTCTGGAGGTTCCGGTCGGCCGGGTCGGCCGAAGCGGGAGTAATATTTCACATGTGACAGGTGATTGATAGGTGTGGGAGGGGTGGACGCCCGGTGCGGCCGGAGGCCGGGCGAGGGTCGAGCGAGGACCGGGCGAGGGCCGGGCGCGGCGAGGCGGGGGAGTGGGGCGGACGGCCGCGTGCGGCCAGGGCTGATGCCCGGTGCGGTCCGGCGTCCGCTCCGGCCCCCGAACTCGACGTTCCGAGGGCCCCGTTCGCCGCACGGCGCTATCGTGCCGAGCGGGGACGACTGTGCGAGGGGGCGGAGCCGCGATGCGTTTTCTGTTTGTGCACGGCACGGGGGTGCGGCGCGAGCGGCACGACCTGCTCTTCGCCCTGGTCCGGGACCGGCTGACCGCCCGGTTCCCGGGGGCGGCCGTCGACTCCTGCTTCTGGGGGGAACGGTACGGGGCCGCCCTGAGCGCTCACGGCCGTTCCGTACCCGGACTGAGCGCGCCCGGCGCGGCCCCCGGCCCGGACGACGAGGAGATCGCCGAGTGGGGGCTGCTGATCGCCGACCCGCTCTGCGAGCTGCGGGTGCTGGCGGAAGCGGGCTGGGACACCGGAGCCGACGGCCACCCGGACGGACGGCCCGACGGCGCGCCCGATGACGACGGCTTCGCCATGCCCGGCGTCCAGTCCGCGGGCGAGCACGTACTGGACCTGCTCGCCGAGGTCTCCGGGGTCCCCGACGGCGGCGAACAGGCCGCGTTACTGCTCGGCACCGGCCTCGCCGCCGGATTCCCCGCCGCCCTGAAGACCGTCTTCCGTTCCGCCGAGGCCGCCCGCGCCGGGGCCCGCGCCACCGGCCAGCCGCAGGCCCGGGAGCTGGCCAAGGCGCTGGCCCGCGCGGTGACCGCCGCCGCCCTCGCCTCGGCCGGAGCCGAGGCCGACTGCACCGGAGCCGAACGCGACCGCCTCGTCGAGCTGATCACCACCCGCCTCGGCGGCGACGCCCGGGTCCCCGGCGCCCGGGCCGCCGCCGTCCTCGGCCGGCTCGCCCTGCGCGTCACCACCCAGCCGCTGCTCAACGCCTGGCGCGGCTCCCTCACCGTCGGGGCCACCCCCGCCCTCGGCGACATCCTGCGCTACCAGGCCCGGGGCGCCGACCTCCGCGCGTTCCTGCACGAGCGGATCACCGCCGAGCCGGGGCCGACCGTGCTCATCGGGCACAGCCTCGGCGGCATCGCCCTCGTGGACCTCCTCGCCCTGGCGGCCGCCCGCGGCGAGCCGGTACCCGGAGTCGAACTGCTCGTCACCGTCGGCTCGCAGGCACCCTTCCTCCACGAACTCGGTGCACTGGCCGGGATCGTGCCGGGCACCAGGCTCCCGTACGCCTTCCCGCGCTGGCTCAACGTCTACGACCGCCAGGACGTGCTGTCCTACCTCGCCGAGCCCGTCTTCCCCGGCGACCCGCGCGTCAGTGACCAGGAGATCGCCAGCCGCCAGCCCTTCCCGGCCTGCCACAGCGCCTACTGGAAACAGGACGCCCTCTACGCACGCATCGAACAGGCGGTGGCCGAAGCGGAGATCGGGTGAATCCCCTCGACCTCCTGCCCGCCGACCTGGGGCCGCGCACCTTCGCGCTCGTCGCCGGGGTCGAGAGCTACGACGTGAGCCGCCACTGGAACCTGCGCGGTCCGGCCCGCGACGCCCTGCGGTTCGCCCGCTGGCTCACCGGACCGGGGGAGGTGCCGCCGGGCCACGTAAGGCTGTTGCTGTCCCCGCTCGACGACCCGGACTCGCTCGACTGGTCGGCCTCCGCCGCCCTGCGCTCCCTGCGCACCACGCACCGTCCGGCCACGGAGGCGAACGTGAAATCGGTGCTGTTCGACGAACTCCCCGCGTGCGAAGGCGATCTGCTCGTCATCTTCTGGGCCGGACACGGCTACACGGAACCGCGCCGCGGTGAACTGATGCTGCCTTCCGCGGACGCCCGGCCCGGCCAGATCCGCCACCTCAACCTCGACTCCGCGCTGCGCTGGTGGCGCACCAATCTGGTCAAGCGCGAGCTCTTCCGGTACCAGGCCGCCCTGGTGGACGCCTGCCGGGTCGACGCACCCCGCGACGCCCGGTGGAACTTCGGCACCAGCGACTACGGCGGCGGCGCCACCGTCCCGGGGCGGCGCCAGTTCCGGCTGTACGCCTCCCGCGAGGGCGAGGCCGCGAAGAACGACGCCGAGCGCGGCGCGGGCCGCTTCACCGAGGAACTCCTCGCCGAACTCGGCGAACGCCCGGTGCGCGAGGCCGTCTCCGGGCTCGCCGACACCGCCCGCTCCATCCACCGCACCTTCCTCGGCCTGCGCGAACGCGGCGAAGGCTGGCAGCTCCCGCAGTTCGTCGTGGACCGTGACTGGGACGCCTGCTCCTTCCTCGAGGACGACCTCCCCGGCATGCCGCCACCGCGCGCCGGCCGCCTCGACCAGGCCGCCTGGGACGGACTCGGCGAGCTCTTCGCGGACCGCGACCTGCCCCGCTGCGCCTACGAGGCCTACCTGTGGGCGTTCAAGGCGGCCGGCTGCGCGGCCCCCGCCCGGGGCGGACTGCCCGGCGACACCCTGCTGGAGGTGGCCCAGGACCTCGACGAACGCCACGGCGGGCCGGCCGGGATGCCGCTCCCGGTGCCCTTCGTGCGGTTCCTCGGAGAGCAGGGCGCGGCGGGAGACGAGCGGTGGGCGGCCGGGCTGCGCGACTGGGTGCGCGTCACCCGCGAACGCCTGGGCCTGCCCGCGCTGCCGCCCCCGCCCCCGCCGCCGCGCAGGATGGCCCTGCACGTGCGGCTGGAGACGCCGCCGGGCGGGGAGGACGGATTCCTCGCCCGGATGTGGCTGCGGCGGGAGGCGACCGAGCACATCTGGGAATCGGAGGGGGAGCCGGTCCGGCTGGACGCGGTACGGGACGCACTCGTAGGGCAACTCATGGCGGCGAACAGGGCCCTGGGAGCCGACGCGGAGGCAGGGCGGCCGGCCGGTGCGGTGGAGCGGATCGAGTTCCACGTGCCGTACGAGCTGCTGGACCTGGACTTCGACCAGTGGCCGGTCCCGCGCGGCCCGGGCAGGAGGACCCGGCCCCTGGGGGTGCTCTACCAGGTGGTGGTGCGCTGCCCGCAGGAGCGCGAGTACAGCGGCGCCGAATGGCGCGGCAAATGGCGCTGGCTGTGGGCCCAGGGCGGCCGGCACCCGGAGGCGGTCCGCGTGGTGGCCGACGCGGACGCGTCCGACGGGCTCGGCATGGAGCTGGGCGCGGGACCGGCGCCCGCGTGCGTGGTGGCGCACACCAGGGCCGGGGCGCGGACGGCGGCGGTGGTGGAGGCGGTCCTGGAGGGCGGCGTCCCGGTGGCCCTATGGCACCGGGGCCCCTCTCCGGGCGGCCCCGCTCCGGGCTGGTCCGCGGACGACCTGCTCGCCCTGCTGGTGCCGGCCGGCGAGGACGGGCGGCCGCCCGACCCCGGCGCACTCGACGTGCTCGCGCTGCCCGCCCGCGTGCGCGCGGTGCGCCGGGCGGCCGCCGTCGCGGGCGCGGGCGCCCCCGGCGGCGATCGCCGACAGCCGCCGGGGGGAGACCGGTTGGTCCTCCTGTGGGACGATCCCGACGACACCCTCACCCTGCGGAACCTGGCTTGAACCCGCTCCCGCTCCCGACTTCGCATCCGCACCGATCCCGATGACCGCTCGCGGCGACGGCCCGCGACACCGACGATGGAGGCAGAGGCTGTGGTGAAGGACTGGTGGCTGTACCAAGGGACCGGTGAGGCCGCCGAGCGCCGGGCCAGGCTGGAAGCCGGACCGCCACCGCCCTGGCGCGACTTCAAGGGCGTCCCCGACCCGGGGTACACGGCTCCCGGCTGCGAGGGACCGGCCTGGGAGCGCACCTGGCGGCGCGGCGAGGGCTACGTACCCGACGAGCTGGAGAAGGACGTGGTCAACACGGCCCTGCACCTGCGCCGGCCGCTGCTGATCACCGGCAAGCCGGGTGTCGGCAAGTCCACGCTCGCCTCCAGCATCGCCGCCGACCTCGGCCTGGGGCCGGTACTGCACTGGCCGGTCACCAGCCGCACCGTCCTGCGCGACGGCCTGTACCTGTACGACGCGATCGGCCGGCTCCAGGAGGCCGGGCTGGAGCAGCTGCGCACGCCCGGCGCCGAACCGTCCGCGGCCCACGGGCACCTTCCCGCCCCGGCCGACGGCGGACCGTCCATCGCCCGCTACCTGCGCCTCGGCCCCCTCGGCACGGCCCTCCTGCCCCAGGACCGCCCCCGCGTCCTGCTCGTGGACGAGATCGACAAGAGCGACATCGACCTCCCCGGAGACCTCCTCACCGCCTTCGAGGACGGCGGGTTCGTCATCCCCGAGCTCGCCCGCCTCGTCAAGGAGGCCCCCACCGTCGCCATCGGCACCGACGACGACACCGAGCAGGTCGTCCGGATCTCCCAAGGCCGCGTCCAGTGCCGGTACTTCCCCATCGTCGTCCTCACCAGCAACGGCGAACGCGATTTCCCGCCCGCCTTCCTGCGCCGCTGCGTCCGGCTCCACCTGGACCCGCCGGGACCCGACAAACTGGCCCGCATCGTGCGCGGCCGGCTCGGCGTCGACATCGAGAACAGCGACGAGTACCGCGATCTGGTCCAGAGCTTCCTGGAACGCGCCGAGGACGGCGACCTCGCCACCGACCAGCTCCTCAACGCCATCCAGCTCCGGCTGGCCGGAGCCTGGTCCGCCCCCGGCGACCGCGAACGCTTCCTCGCCACCGTCATGCACCACCTCACCGGACCCTCCGCGTGATCGAGAAACTCCTCGCCGCCCTGGCCGAGGGCGCCGAGGACGGCCCCCGCCCCGGGGTCGGAGCGGAGGAGATCGCCGACATCCTGTGGCTCGCGACCCGGGTGGACGCGGCCGGCTCCCGCCCGGATCCCCCCGGGACACCTCCGGCGGGCGGACCCCGACCCGCGCCCGAGGGAACCGAATCACCCGTCACGACGCGCGGTGGCGCCGTCGAACCGGGCGTCGAGTACTTCGCCGCGGCCGACGCCCCCGCACCCACCCCCGACGCCCCCGCGGAACCCGCCGCCGGCCGGGCCGCGGGAGGCGCCCGGGGCGGCGCGCCCGCGCCGGCCGCGCGCCGGGGCACGGCGGTGCGGCTGCCGCGCGCCGCCACCCTCGACGACCCGCTCGCCCTGATGCGCGCCCTGCGCCCGATCGGCCGCCGCAGCATCGGCGGCCCGGGGGAGGAGCTGGACGAACAGCTCACCGTCGAGCGCAGCATCGAGCGGATGGTGCTCACCCCGGTCCTGCGCCCCGCCGAGAGCCGCTGGCTGGACGTGGCCCTGGTCGTCGACTCCCACCACTCGATGCTGCTCTGGTCCGACCTGGTGGAGGAGGTGCGCGGAGTCCTCACCCGCAGCGGGGTCTTCCGCGACGTGCGGACCTGGCGGCTCACGGGCACCGGCCCCGGCGGCGCCCCCATGGTCGCGCACCATCGCGACAGCCCGCCCCGCAACCCCCTGGAGCTGGTCGACCCGGCGGGCCGGCGGCTGATCCTGGTGCTCTCCGACACGGTCGCCGACGGCTGGCGCGAAGCCCCCCTGCGCGGTGTGCTCCGGCAGTGGTCGGCGCACAACGCAGTGGCCGTACTGAACGTCCTGCCCGAGCGGCTCTGGACGCGCGGGGCGGTCCAGCCGGTCCCCTTCGCCGTGCGCGCGGACCGGCCCGCGGCGGCCACCCGCTCCTGGCAGCGGGTCCCGATCGCCCGGCGGGCCCGCGGCGGCGGGGCGGTGATCCCGGTCGTCGGCATCGCCTCCGGGAGCCTGGCCCGGCTGGTGCGGGTGGTGTCGGGCGACGGCCGCTGGCGGCGGCTCGCGTGCCTGCGCCTCGACGCGGAACCCGCGCGCGGGGGCCCGTACGGGACACCGGGGTCCCCGAAGTTCGTCCCGGACCCCCTGGAGGCGGTGGAGCGCTTCCGTGCGAGTGCCTCGCCGACGGCCCAGCGCCTCGCCGACCACCTGGCCGCCGTACCGCTCACCCTGCCCGTGATGACCCTCGTACGCCGCTCCCTGCTGCGGGACTCCGAGCACGGACACCTCGCGGAAGTCGCCCTGGGCGGCCTGCTAGCCCCCTGGGACGGCGAACAGGAGCCCGACACCGCCCAGTTCGAGTTCCTGCCGGGCGTGCGGGAAGCCCTGCTCGGGTCGCAGCTGCGCGGGGACGTCGCCGCCGTAAGGGAGTTGGTGCGTCGGCGCGTGTGGGAGTACATGTCCCACACGCGCGGCACCGGCCGGGACTTCACGGCGATCCGCCGCGGGCCCCGGGGCGGGGGGCGCCGGGAACTGACGCCGGGGGCTCTGCCGTTCGCCCTGGCCGCCGGGCCGGTGTCGGGACTGGCCGACCGGGTGGTGCGGGTCCGCCTCGAGTCGCAGCGGGAGCCGATGGGGGTGGGCGTGCTGTTGTCGCCACGGCTGGTCCTGACGGTCGGTGAGGCAGTGCAGACCCCGCGGCCGATCGACTTCGCCTGGGTCAGGGTCGAGGACCAGGAGTTCCTCTGCCGCCAGGCCTGGGGGGACGGGGCGTCGCCCCAAGTGGTCCTGCTCGTTTCCGAGGTCGACCTCGTGGACCCGGCGCACTGGACGGAGCCGGCCTGGGCGCAGGGGTTCGCGGCCCCGGGGGAGCGTCTCGTCGTGGACGGCTCGACCGATCAGGGCGAGGCGGTGGCGCTGGCGGCCGAGGTCCTCCCGTACGAGGGAGAGCGCAACGGGGAGCTGGTCCGGCTCTCCGCCGAACCGGAGGCCTGGACCCTCTACGCGGGCGCCCCGGTCTCCCGGAACGGCCTGTTGGCGGGCATCGTGCACACGGTGCTGCCGGAGCGGATGGTGTTCCTGACGGGGCAGGCCCTGCTGGAGCAGCCCGCATTCCGGGCGGCCGTGGCGGCGCACACGGGCACCGGGGACGAACGCTCGGGTGTCTGCCTGGCGGTACGGATCCACGTGCACCGGGGGCCGGTCGGCCGCTCGGCGAGGGAGGAAGTCACCGAGGCCCTCCTGCGGGCGCAGGCGGACGTGGACCAGGGCGGCCTGGTCCGATCCCAGGGAGACGACGGGGTGTTGTTCGTTCCCCTGGTGGATCCGGGCTCGCTCGCACAGGCCGGGAGGACCCTCACCGCACTCCCCGCGGCCCTGGAGCGGCTGCGCGCGGGCTCCGGCGAATGGGAGATCTCCCTGGTGGTGGCCCTGTCCAGAGGACGGTTCACGCCCGATCTGCGGGGGCCCGCCGTGGACGAGTCCCGGGCGCTGGTCGGCCGCCCGGAGACCGCCGGGCCGCTTTCCGGCCCCCGGGACCCGGCGGCGGTCGTCATCGTGAAGGGCGAATCGCTGCTCGGTGTGGGCGGGCTGGAATCCCTCGCGGCCGAGGAGCTGGCGGACAC
Source organism: Streptomyces sp. NPDC006487 (assembly GCF_042870555.1). Taxonomy (NCBI): domain Bacteria; kingdom Bacillati; phylum Actinomycetota; class Actinomycetes; order Kitasatosporales; family Streptomycetaceae; genus Streptomyces; species Streptomyces sp. NPDC006487. Next base: position 20,475 of record NZ_JBIAHN010000030.1, on the reverse strand, counting down.
GGGGACGCAGCCGCGCGGGTGGATCTGGTCCGCCCCCGCCGCCGAGGTGGGGCGGGCGCTGATCGATGCCGATCTGAGGACCGAGGACCCGGGCGTCGGCTGGCCGCGCTGCGGGTACGGCGGCACGCGGACGGATCCGGGCGGCTGCATCGGCATCCGACTGCCCGGCCGCCTGCGCTGTCTCACCCATGTGTCGGCGGTGGAGCGGGCCGAGTACCTCCACGGGCTGCGGCCGGGCTCGGAGGTGGACCTGCGGGGCACCACCTTCGGCGACGACCTGCTCGACCAGCTGCTGCTCGCCCTGCGCGAGCCCGGGGTGCGGCAGGTGAGGATGGGCAGGGCCCTCTTCGACCGGGCGCGTTTCACCGGTGACTGGTCCACGCCCGGGGGCGAGTTCGGGGGGCGGGTCTCCTTCGACCGGTCCGTCTTCGAGGGCCAAGCGGCGTTCGAAGCGGCTCACTTCAGGGGAAGTGCCTCCTTCGGCCGGACCGACTTCCGGCGCGGCGCGACCTTCGACGCGGCCGTGTTCGACCGTGAAGCGCGCTTCGTCAGAGCGGACTTCAACGGCAACGCCGGATTCGCGGAGGCCGTGTTCGCCCAAGACCTGGACATGACCGGGGCCGAGGTGTGGGACAGGGCGCGGCTGGGCCGGATGCGGGTGGGAGGCGCCGCCGACCTCGTGCACACGGTCTTCCACGGCCACACCGACTGGCGGCGGACCACCTTCCTGGGGCCCGCCACCTTCGCGTCCACCGTCTGGGGCTCCGGCGCGGTGTTCGACCAGGTCCGCTTCGAGGGCCGGGCCTCCTTCGACCACGCCACCTTCGCCGGACCGACCTTCTTCAAAGGCACGTTCTTCGCGGACCGGGTGACCTTCGACGCGGCCGACTTCGCGGACCACGGGGAGTTCATGAACGCGACCTTCGCCGATCGCACGGGGCTGCCCGAGGCGTGGCGGACGCTCCTGCCGCCGTCGGGCGCCGCGACGTTCACCCTGGGCGGCGCGGCTGATGGAGGAGCGGACGCCTGAGCCGCCGGCCGGCTACCCGCTCCGCCGGAGCAGGAAGAAGAGGCTGGGCCCGAAGTTGAGGGCGGCCAACGGGCTCTGGATGCGCTGCTCGACCGCCAGCAGGCGGTCCTCGCCCACGCTCCGTTTGAGCCGGCCGCTGCGCATGTTGGACACGGACAGCTTGTCCTCGACCCGCAGCCCGGCGTCAGTGAACTGCCCTACGACGGTGTCGGGATGGTGGTTGACGAAGGGGATGCTGCCCTCGGCCACCTTCTCGGCGGAGCGGATGTCCACGGGCCCGCGCGGGACCCCGCGCAGCCGCTTCGCGTAGCGCAGCTTGTTCAGCATGTGCGCGGAGTTGGCCACCTCGATCAGGGCGCGTCCGCCGGGCTTCAGCACGCGCGCCATCTCGCGCAGCGTGGGGCCGGGGTCGGGCAGGTGGTGCATGACGCGGATCATGGAGATGAGATCGGCCGAGCCGTCGTCCAGCGGAAGGTGGCCGGGGCGCATGTGGTGCGCCGTGATCCCGGGCTGGTCGGCGAGCAGCCGGCCGGCGATGGCCACGTGCTTGGCGCTCGGGTCGAACATCATGACCCGGTCCGCGTACTCCTTGAGCACCGGGCTCAACCGGCCGAACCCGCCGCCCACTTCGCAGACGAGTCCGTAACGGCGGCCGCGGATCAGTCGTTTGACCGCGGCTATCTCCGCCGCGTGTTCGTAGTCGCGCCCCTCCCAGTAGGCGACGTAGTCCTCCGACTCGTCGTCGTACTGATCGCCCCGTGCTTGACCGCTGTCCATGTCGTCCATGTGCCGCCCCCCGCATGTGCGTGTGTGGCGCATCATCTCGGCGGATCCCGGGGGAGGCAACGGCTCCGGCGTGTGGATGCTGCGCGGATTTCCCGGGTGCGGGGCCAGTGGGCCCCGCACCCGGGCGGGATCAGGCGCTGGGCGGTACCCGTCCCGGGCGGCCCGCGCCGCGCGTCAGGCGGTAGCCGCCGATGCCCGCGAGGGCGGCGAGCAGTCCGCCGGCCGCCGTCCACAGCCAGCGGTCCGACCACCAGGTGCCCGACCAGCCGTCGGCCGGGGCGACGCCGGACGCCGTGCCGGCGCCGGGGACGAGCGGCACGGCCAGGGTGTTGTCGGCGGCGTAGGCGCCGCCGACGTCCTTGGCCTCGGCCCGCACGCGTGCCCGTACCGGCTGGCCGAGGTCCTCCTGCGCGAGGTCGGTGACCGTGAGCCGGACGTAATAGGCCCCCGGAAGCGGGTCGTTGGCCCACTGATCGGCGCCCGAACGGACCGGGCGCAGGGTGCACGACAGGTCGACGGCGGCGGCGTCCTTGGCGGCCGTACCGGTCTGCGTGCCGTACATGCAGGGCTGGCGGCGGCGCAGGCCGTCGTACACGTCGAGCTGCCACGTGGAGGCGGAGTGCCGGCCCGTCGCGGCGGGCAGGGTGACCGAGGCCCGCACGGTGGCGCGCTGGCCCGAGTCCAGGGGGAGCACCCAGTAGAGGTAGTCGCCCGTGGAGGCGTCGGCCGTGGCCTCCTGCCCCAACTGGAGCGGGGTGGCGGTACGGAAGGCCGTTCCGGCCTCGGTCGGACCGTTCCCGGTGCCGCTCGGGCTCGGCGACGGCGAGGCCGCCACCCCGAGCAGGCCGCCGCCCACGAGCAGAACGGCGGTCAGCGCGCGTCGCACGCTTCGGTCATGTCTCAGGGCACTCATCAGTTGGTCCTCCAGACCGCGATACGCCAGCGGGAGACCCAGCCCCACACCAGTCCGGCGAGGAGGCCGGTGAGCGCCAGTGCGCCGAGCAGCCACCAGCCGCGCCCGAGGCCGAAGGAGGCCACGTCGGAGGCCGCGTCCGGGCCGTCCACCACGTCGATGGTCAGCTCGAGCGGCATGCCCGGGGTGGTCTTCACCGAGGCGGGCGCCGAGAAGGAGTTGCTGACCTGGAGACACACGGTCTCGGCCGGCTCCTCGTCGTCGGCGCTCCCGGCCTTGGGATAGCGCAGCCCGGACGAGATCAGGTCGGTCCGCCCGTCACCGGCCTCCTGGCCGCGTACGATCTCCCGGCCGCTCAGCGTCGTGGCGCGCAGCAGCACGCCGTAGTCGTTGTTCACGGCGCGGTCGGACCCGATGCTGACCGAGGCCCGCAGTTCCCGGCCCGGTGCCACGGAGACCCGGTACCAGCGGTGCTCACCGAAGCTCTCGCGGTCCGTGTAGAGACCGGGCTTCAACTCCGGTGCTCCCGCGCACTGCTCGGCGCCCTCGGTGGCCACCGGATTGACCACCGGCGTGGCCGCCCGGCCCACCAACTGCTTCACCCTGCCCGAGAGTTCGGCCGTGTGCTGCACGGAGGTGTAAGTACCGCCGGTGGCCTCGGCGATGCAGATCAGCTGGTCGCGGGTCTTGGCGTCGGGAACCAGCCCGAGCGTGTCGATGACCAGGTGGATGCCCTTGGCCGCGATGTCCCGTGCCACTTCGCAGGGGTCGAGCGGGGCGCAGGTGTCCTCGCCGTCGGTGATGAGCACGATCCGCCGGGTGGCGTCGCCGCCCTTCAGGTCCTCGGCGGCCCCGAGCAGCGCCGGTCCGATGGGCGTCCACCCGGTGGGGGCCAGCGTGGCCACCGCCGTCTTGGCCTCGGTCCGGTCCAAGGGGCCCACCGGATAGAGCTGCTTGGTGTCCTTGCAGCCGAGGTTCTTGTCAGGGCCGGGGTAGTTGGCGCCCAGGGTCCGTATGCCGAGCTGCACCTCGTCGGGTACGGCGTCCAGCACCTCGTTGAACGCCTGTTTCGCGGCGGACATCCGGGTCTGTCCGTCGATGTCCCGCGCCCGCATCGAGCCGCTGACGTCCAGCACCAACTCGACCTTGGGCGCTTCCTTCGCCACCGGCTCACCGGCGGCGGCACCTGACGGGAACAACCCGACAGCGAGGGTGACGAACAGGCCGCACGCACTGGCCCTCACCCATCTTCTAGTGATCATCGCCGGATCGTATTGAGATTCCCCGCACCCGCCAAACCGAGCACCTGTTCCCGGACCGCCGGGCGGCGGCGGCACCGGAGCCGGATCGGTGCATCCATAGAATGGCTCTATGCCCCTCTCTCCGCGCGTCCCCGACCTGCCCGCCCTTGACCTGCTGCTCAGCGTCATCGAGCTCGGCAGTCTGGGGCGGGCCGCCGAGGCGCACGGCATCAGCCAGCCCTCGGCCAGCTCCCGCATCCGCTACCTGGAGAAGCTCGTCGGCCTGCCCGTACTGGAACGCTCCTCGCTCGGCTCCAAGCCCACCCCGGCCGGGGCACTGATCGCCGAGTGGGCCCGGACCGTGATCGACGCGGCGCACGAGCTGGACGCCGGCATCGGCGCCCTGCGCGAACGGCGCAGCTCCCACCTGAAGGTCGCGGCCAGTCAGACGGTGGCCGAGTACCTGGTCCCCAAGTGGCTCATCGGGCTGCGGGCGCAGCACCCCGCCACCAGCGTCGCCCTCGAATCGGGCAACTCCGCCGACGTGGCCCGCGCCGTCCTGGACGGCCGCGCCGAGCTGGGCTTCATCGAGAGCCCCCGCGCGCCGAAGGGGCTGGAGAGCCATGCCGTGGCCAGGGACCGGCTCCTCGTCGTGGTGGCGCCGACGCACCCCTGGGCACGGCGCACCGCCATCACCCGCGACGAACTGGCCGCCGCCCCGCTGATCCAGCGGGAGCCGGGATCGGGTACGCGCACCGCCTTCGAGCGCGCGATCACGGCCCACCTGCCCGACTGGAAGCCCTCCGCCCTGCTGGAACTGGCCTCCACCACCGCCATCAAGACCGCCGTGGCCGGAGGCGGCGGCCCCGCCGTGCTCAGCTCGCTCGCCGTCGCCGACGAGCTGGCCGCCGGCACCCTGCGCTCCCCGGCCGTCACCGGTCTCGAACTCGGCCGCTCGCTGCGCGCCGTCTGGCCCACCGGCCGGCGTCCGACCGGGCCGGCCCGGGACCTGTACGCCCTGGCCCGCAGGCAGCTCGCCGCGGGTGCACAGGCGGCGGAAGGTCATAGATCTGCTCTATGGATCCATCGATCCGTTGCCGCTACCGGGCCGGAACTGCCCGCCGGAGGATGAAGGCGTAAGCCTCCGATGAAGCAGGGAAACCATGTACACCATCCTCTTCCTCCTGATCTCCGTATGCGTTCTGGCGGTGGTCCGTGACGGGCCGGGCAGGACACGTCTCCTGCTGTGGGCGGGAACACTGAGCGTCACGTTCCTCGCCTTCCTCCCCCACCTCGACCGCGCCTTCGACCTGAGCTTCTGAGCCTGAGCTTCTGAGGAGGAGCAGGAATGTCCATCGCCGCACCCACCGCACCCACCGCACCCATCGAAACCACCGCCACCCCCGCAGGGGCCCGTACCGACGGGCTCACCCGGCGCTTGGGCCTCTGGTTCGCCCACGCCTACGTCCTCGGCATGTGCGCCACCATCGGCGGCGCCTACGTCTTCCAGTTCGGGCTGTGGGAATACCCCTGCCCCATGTGCCTCCTGCAGCGGATGTTCATGCTGCTCAGCGCCATCGGGCCCGCCATGATCATCGCCCGCTCCCGCAGGGGGCCGGTGACCACCGGGGAGTTCGCCTCCGGCTGGGGCGTCGCCATCGTCTCGGCCCTCGTCGGCGGGACCGTCTCCGGCGCACAGGTACTGATGCACATCGCCCCCGGGGACCCGGGGTACGCAGGCGCGCTCTTCGGCCTGCACCTGTACACCTGGGCCGCCATCACCTTCTTCCTGGCCGCCCTCGCCGCCGGCGTCAACCTCGTCCTGGCCGATCAGGCCGGACCCCTGGACGCCGCGGCCGGCTCGCCCGCCCTTCGCCGCGCCGCCACCCTCACCCCGGCTGTCCTGGCGTTCTTCGCCGTCAGCAACTTCGTGGCCTGCTTCTTCCTGCAGGGATTCCACTGGCAGATGCCCGGAGACCCCACCGGCTACCAGTTCTTCACCGACCTCTTCTGATCCCCCCTGCACATGCCGATTCCCCGGCCGGCCATCCGCCCCGGCACGGGGCATCGGCAGGCCCGGACCCCGCAGGACCGGACCCCGCAGACCCGGATCCGCTACGTGGCCGGGGCGAGGGTCCCGGCGAACAGTCCGCGCAGCGTCCGGATCCCGGCCGTGAGCCAGGCCACCACGAGGAACACGTACAGCCCGCCCGCGAGCCAGGCGCAGGCGGCCAGCCCGGTGTGCCGCGCGAGTCCCTCCGCGCCGGTGACGCAGGTGCCGACGGGGAAGGTGAGGGCCCACCAGGTCATCGAGAACCCCATGCCCTGGCGCCGGGCCCGCAGGACCACCGCGCCCGCCAGCGCGAACCACAGCAGGGCGAAGCCCATCGTCGGCACCCCGTAAAGCACCGCGAGCATCCTGAAGCCCTCGGCGTAGGGGGCCGGGAGCACCTGCGGCGCGGCATCGGCGAAATTGTTCGCCGCCGTCGTGGACTGCCCCAGCGGGCCGAGCACCAGGAAGAGCGTGGGCGTGAGGGCGAGCGGCAGCCGCGGGCCCGCCAGCAGCCGGGCGAAGACGATGGGCAGCAGGCACAGCGTCGCCAGCAGGCTCATCCCGAACATCGCGTAGCAGCCGAGCAGGAGGGCCTGCTGCCACTGGCCGGCGGGCAGGTGCGGGATCAGGAGCGGTCCGAGCGCGGCGGCGACCATGGGCGCGACCACGGGCAGGATCCACACCGGTGAGGCGCTGCCGGGCTTCAGCTCGTGCCGCAGCGCCATCAGATAGGGGATGGCGGCGGCCACCAGCAGCCCGACGGCCGTGCCGGCCGTGTAGAGGACCGCGTCCACGGCGACGGCAGCGCCCAGCCCGATCCAGTCCTTGCCGATCAGCAGCGTGCCCGCCCCCACCGCCAGCAGGGCCATGGAGAGGCAGCCGTAGAACGGTGCCACCGTCGGATCGAGCAGATGGGCACGCGCCTGGTCGCCGTGGCGGGCCCAATGGACCGTCCGGGTGACGAGGAGCACCGCCAGCATCACCGCGGACAGGGCCCAGACCATCGTGCACGCCGTACGCAGCCCCGGGACGTGCCAGGGCAGGGCCACGCCGGCGTTGGCCACGATGGCCGTGCCCATCACGCTCGCGTACCAATTCGGGCCGAGCTGTCGCACGCGCGAGCCCCGGGATCCGGTCAGGGCGGGGAGTGAGGAACCGGTCCGGGAGGGTGCCGTCATACGTCAACGGTGACCGGACGCGCTCACCCCGACCAGTCGGCGCCCTGGCGGACGGGGTCGCGGGGCGCCGGCGGGGCGACGGGGAGCGGGAGGTACGGCAGGCCGCGGCGGCCGAGCTTTCCCGCTCTACGGCACCCGGCGCTCGCGTACGTGCCGGCGGGCGACGGTGAAGACGGCCGGGGCGCGCGGCACGCTGATGGCGCCCGCCGCCCGCAGCAGCCAGGACTTTGCGCTCAGGACCCAGTCGGGTCCCCGGTCGGGGTGTTCCGGCGGGGCGGGGACGGGGCGGTGTTCGGGGGGCCCGGCGGGCGGGTGCGCGGACCGTGCTGTCCGGCGCTCGGCCCCGGAGTGACGGGACGCCGGCTCGGATCGGGTTTGCCGGGGTGCTTGGGGGTGGCGGCCCGCGGGTTGCGCGCCGGTGCGGAGGCACCCGGTTCCGGCTCGCCGCTCTGGACGGGAGCGCAGTAGTCCCTGACACCGGACCGGCCGCCCGCCGCCGCGACCAGCGCGGTGAACCGCCTCTCGGCCAGGACCTCCTCGGGGCGCGGCCCCGGGGCGCTGGTGAAGGCCCGGCACAGCTCGGCCAAGTCCGCGGGCACCGCCGCGGACGAGCGGCCGGACGCCCCGGGGGACGGTGCGGGGGACTCTCCGGGGGGCGGCGCGTCCGCGACCAGGGTGTGGGGCGTGGGGGAGGCGGCCGGGAGACCGTGCTCGGGGGCGCCGCCGAGGAGGGTGGGGAGGTTGCCCGTGCCCGCCGCGACGGCCACACCGCCGAGGGCGGCGGCCAGTACGGCGGCTGCGACCTTCGCGCCGAGGAGCGTCACCGGGGTCAGAAACGACCGCCTCGGGGAGGCCGGTACGGGTCCGGACGCGGGCACGGATGCGGGTACGGCCGAGGCGGCGAGGCGAGCGGTCCGGAACATGGCGAGTGCTTCCGGCTCACCGGACAGCTCGTTCTTCCCCGCCGGAGCGGCGGCTGCGGCGAGCAGCCCCGCGAGGGCTTCGTGACGGTCCGAGGTGCCGCGCGAATCCGCCGACTCGGAGATATCGGACGCACCCGGCGTGCCCGAGGCCTGCGACCGGGCTTCGGCGAGCAACTGCTCGGCCGTGGCGCGGTCGATCCGGCGGGATCGGTGGGTGCTCATGTCGTGCCCTTCAGCGTCGGAGCCGTCGTCGGTGTCACTCCTGGGGCGGAAGTTTCTTCGGACCGCCCCGGACCACCCGGTTCGCCCGGTATGCCCCCGCTTCCCGCGGCCTCCGCAGCGTCCGTGGCCTGCTGTTCGAGGAGTTTGGCGAGCTTGCGCAGTCCGCGGTGCGATGCCATCCGTACCGCCCCGGCCCGTTTCCCCAGCACCCGCGCGGCGCCGGCCGCGTCCAGGTCCATGACCACCCGCAGCAGCACGGCCTCCGCCTGGTCGCGGGGCAGGAGGGAGATCAGGGCGAGTGCCGCACCGGTCCCCATCGTGGTCAGCGCCGCCCCCTCGGTGTCCTCCGTGGCCGCCCGGTCGTGCAGGTACTCGACCGGTACGCTCACGGCCGGCCTGCGGCGGCGTCGCCGCAGCAGGTCCATGGCCCGGTTCCGGCCGATCGTCGACACCCAGCCGCGGAACCCGTCGAAGTCCCCGGTGAACGAGCCCAGATCCCGGGAGATCTGGAGCCAGGCCTCGGACGCCACGTCCTCCGCGTCCTCGCCGACCAGGACGGTCAGGTAGCGCAGGAGCACGGGCTGTACCGCACGGAACAGGGCCTGGAAGGCCGCCTCGTCCCCCTGCTGCGCCGCCAGGACGGCGCTCGTCATGTCTCCCGGGGAGCCCTGGGTTCCCGGGGCACCCCGGGTCCCCGGTATGCCCGCTCCGCTGTCGGCTCCGCCGAACTCCTCCGCACTGTGCACGCGGGACATCATGCGCCACACGGGCCGGGGTCTCATCCCGGTCGCGACGGCCCGCTTCCGGCCGGGCTTCCGGCCCGCCTTCCGGCCCCGCTTCCGGCCCCGCCGTAGCCCCGGCCGTAACCCGGCCGCCGTCGCCCGGGGGACGCGGCGGATCAGTTGGCTCGCTCCAGGGCTGGTCAAAGGCGGGGACGTTGAGCAAGGATCGCGTCCGCACCTCACCCCGCACGTTCTTCCGGCATCACACGTCCCTCACAGGAGGATGTCCATGCCCCGCCGTACCTCCCGCGGCCGTACCGCTGCCGTGATCGCGTCCCTGACCCTGCTCGGTCTGGCCGTACCGGCCTCGGCCGACGCCTCGGCGCCCGCGTCGGGTCTGCCCCAAGGGCGCGTCTTCATGGTGAACCCCGTCCAGTCCACCGGTGATCAGACGCTCGTCGACGCCAAGGACTCGGCCGCCGCCGTACCCGACTCCGCCTACGCCTCGGCCGCGCTCCGCAACCTGGACGGCAGCGGGGCCCTCTCCGGCCGGTGGGCGTACATCAGGTCGGAGACCGGAGCGCCCGCGGCCGCCCAGGACGCGGGCCGCTACAACCGCGCCGACGACGGGTTCGAGCAGGTCATGGCCTACTTCTGGGTCAACGAGGCGCAGGAGTACCTGCAAGGCCTCGGCTTCGGCAGCGAACTGCCCGGGGCCAACGACCGCGCCCAGCCGGTCCGCATCAACCAGTGGGGCGCCGACAACTCCTTCTTCACCGACAAGAAGGCCGAGATCCGCTTCGGCAAGGGCGGCGTCGACGACGCCGAGGACGCGGAGGTCATCGTCCACGAGTACGGGCACGCGGTGCACCACGCGCAGGTCCCCGGCTTCGGCACTTCCCCGGAGGCCGGGGCGATAGGCGAGGCCTTCGGCGACTACCTGGCCGTCTCGGTCGGCGACCACGCCGCGGCCGTCCGCGGCTGGCCGCGCGGGACGGACCCGGCGTGCGTGGCCGACTGGGATTCGGTCGGCTACAGCGCGGCCCCGCACTGCCTGCGCCGCATCGACGGCGACAAGGTCTACGCGGACCGCACCGGCGAGGTGCACGAGGACGGCGAGATCTGGTCCCGAGCCCTCCTCGACATCCGCGGGGCCCTGGGTGCCAGGACGGCCGACCGCATCATCGTCAACGCACAGTTCGACTTCGCCCCCGACACCAGCTTCCGGGACGCGGCGCTCGCCACGATCGCCACCGCGCGGAGCATGTACGGGACGAGCGCCGCGGATGCAGTCCGGACGGCGTTCAGGGACCGCCGGATCCCCGGAATCGGCTAGGCAGTCTCCGAGGACCGAGGGCCGAGGACCGGGGACCGAGGACCGGGGACCAGGCCCGGTCACCGGGAATCGCCTCGTCCCGTTGCCGTTCGACCCTAGACCGGGGAGGGTTCGACCGAGGACCACCCCTTGGCGGTGGGAGTGAAGACGATTCCGCCCACCACCAGGAAGCCGGACGGGCCGTCCGTCCCGGGGCGGACGCCGCCCGGGACGGTGAAGCGGCCCGTCTGCTTGCGGGAGGCCAGGTCGATGACCACCCCCGCGGTCCGGCAGCGTACGTACGCCAGCCCGTCGGTCACCACCACCGCGTTCGCGGCCTCCGGGCGCTCCGGGTCGGTGCACTCCTTCGCCAGCGGAATCCGCCACACGGCGCCGCCGGACTCCTGGTTGAGCTCCATGAAGCCCGGTTCGCCGCCCGCCGCGGTCGCCATCAGGTACACCTTGTCCCCGGCCGCGGCGGGCCCGGACAGGGTCGTTCCGGCGTACGGCAGGTCGGCGCTCCGCCGCTGGGCCGGCTCACCGCGCAGCACGCCCGCTCCGTTCTCCTTGCTGCACAGGAAGACGGTGGCCTCGTACAAGTCCCTTGCCAGCGTCAGTCCGCGGGTCTCGCACGTCCCCGGCATCGCGAAGCGGGTGCCGTCCTGGGGCGTCCCGAACGGCAGCTTCTTGCCCGTGGCCCCGTCGAGGGCGGTCACGAAGGTCTGGAAGCCCATGTCGGGCTTCTGGGTCCGCCCTTGTACGTACACCCGGTCCCCGTCGACGCGCAGCGCCGGGTAACCGTCCTCGGACCCGGACACAGCCTGCTGCCACAGGAGCTTCCCGTACCGGGTCTCCAGGGCGGTGACCGTGCCGGACGCGGAGACGGCGAACACGCGGCTGCCGGCCGAGTCCAGGACCGCCCGCTTCAGCTTCTCCTTGGTGGGGAACTCCCAGCGGGGCGTGCCGTCGACGAGGTCCAGCGCGGTGAACGCCTTGCTGCCGGGCACGATCACCGTGTGGGTGCCGGTGACCGCGCCGGGGGCCACGAGGGGGGCCTGCCCTTCCACGGAGTCCTGCAGCAGCTGCCCCCACAGGAGCTCGCCGGTCGCCGCGTTGAACCGGCTGAGTCCGTCGCCCGGAAGCTCCTTGGCGGGACGGGGCTGCGTACACACCAGTGAGGAGTCCGCGTACACGCAGGCCCCCTCGTCCTTCGCGCCGTCCCAGGCCCGCCATCCGGCGGGGCGCCGGGCGGGCGTGTCCGCGTAGGCCCGGCTGCCGGCCGGGCTGCCGCCGTCGGTGGCCACGTAGGGGGCCAGGGTCCCGGTGACAGACGGCCGGGAGGGCGTACGCGTGGCGGGGCCGGAGGCGCCGGGGGACACGGAGGGCCCGGTGGACGACGCGGGGGCCTTGGCGTCGTCCCGCGTGCCGCCGTCCCGCGGGGCGAACCCCAGGAAGTAGCCGCCGCCGACCAGCAGCGAGGCCACGAGCAGCCCGGTGAGCAGGGCGCGTCTGCGCGGCCCGGACACCCGCCGGAGCCGCAGGCCCGCCGGGTCTGCGGCGGGGCCGGTCGGTGGCCCCGACGGCCGGGTGAGCAGCCCTTCGAGGTCCTCGGCCCCCTCCGGGGGCGCGGCGGTCGAGCCCGCGGGGCCCCTGGTTCCGTCCGCGTCCGCCCTTGAGCCGGCTCGCGCGACGGCACCGGCCGCCGGCTCCGCTTCGGCGCCTGCCCGCGAGCCGGTCCAGGTACCGGCTCCGCGGGGTTTACGGTCCTCCCCGTCCGGGTCACCGTCCTCGCGGTGCGGGTTCTCCCAGTCGGCCGCCGGGATCCGTGCCAGCGCGGCCAACAGCTCGTCCGGTCCCGGCCGGTCTGCCGCCTCCTTGGCCAGGCACGCCCCGACCACGGCCCGTAGCGCATCGGCCAGCCCCGCGATGTCCGGCGCCTCCGACACCACGCGGTAGGCCGTCATGTAGTGCGACTCCGCGTCGAAGGGCCCCCGCCCGGTCGCCGCGAACACCAGCACCGACCCCAGCGAGAACACGTCCGAGGAGGCCCGCACCCGGGCCGGAGCCGACAACTGCTCGGGCGACATGTACGGCGGCGTCCCCAGGATCTGCCCGGTCGAGGTCAGGGTCTGCTGCCCGGCCGCCCGCGAGATCCCGAAGTCGATGACCCGCGGCCCGTCGTCCGTCAGCATGACGTTGTCGGGCTTCAGGTCCCGGTGGATCACCCCGGTGGTGTGCAGCTCGCGCAGCGCCTCCACCAGTCCCAGCGCGAGCACGCGCAGTTCGCTCCCGCGCAGCGGCCCGTCCGCCTTCACCCGCGCGCCCAGGGTCCACCCCGGCACCAGCTGGGTGGCCATCCAGGGCCGCTCCGCGTCCGGGTCGGCATCCACCACCGCGGCGGTGAAGGCCCCGCTCACCCGCCGGGCGGCGGCCACTTCCTGCCGGAACCGGGTCCGGAACTCCGGGTCGTCCGCGAACTGCTGGTGCACCAGCTTCACCGCGACGAGCCGCCCCGAAGCGGCCCGCCCCGAGTACACCGTCCCCATCCCGCCGGAACCCAGCCGGGCGATCAGGACATACCCGCCGATCGCGCGCGGATCCCCGTCCCGCAGTGTCATGTCCCGTCCCGCCCACCCGAGTACGTCCGTCGGCGGCACCCTACCCCGGACCTGCGCAATCACAAGGTGAAGGCACCGGGCACGCGCCGAACCGCATGCGTCACGCCGAGCGCAAGGCGTCCGTGGGAGAGGCCCGGGCGGCCCGCAGTGCGGGGTAGAGCCCGGCGAGCGCGGCCACCCCCACCGAGACCGAGGGGCCGGCGACCAGGGTGTAGGGCGGGATGGCCGCCGGCCAGCCCTGGACCAGCGCGTAGCCGTACACGGTCAGGCTGCCGAGGAGCAGCCCGCCCATTCCGCCGATGAAGCCCATCAGCACGGCCTCCAGCAGGAATTGCGCCGAGATCTGGCCGCCCCGGGCGCCCAGGGCGCGGCGCAGCCCGATTTCGCCCCGGCGTTCCATCACGCCGACGACCATGGTGTTGGCGATCCCCACGCCGCCCACCAGCAACGCCACGCCCGCCAGGACGAGTACGAGCGCGGTGAGGCTGTTCTCCGTCTCGGTGCGGGCCAGGAGGAGATCGGAGGGCCGGCTCACCGCGACCATGGTCGGGGTGCTGGGGTTCGCACTGGCCGCGGCCACCGCCTGGACCTGGGGCACGCGTTCGGAGTGCGACCGCAGGTAGACGGTCGCGGCGCTCCCGTCCGCCCCCAGGTGGGCGACCGCCTGGGGCCAGCCGACCAGGGCCGCGGTGCCCAGCTCGGGGGCGAGTTCGTTCGGGGCCAGGAGGCCGAGCACCCGGTACCACTGCCCGCCCAGCCACACCCGCTCGCCCGGCCCGGTGACGCCGAGGCGCTGGGCGGCCCGGCCGCCGAGCACGGTCACCGGGAGGTTCTCGCTCGCGGCGTCCAGCCAACGTCCGCTGTGCAGTTCGGCGCGCAGCACCTCCAGCAGGTTCAGGCGCGCGGCCAGCACGGTGAGGCTGCCGGTCTGCTGCGCCGGCACCAGGTCGTTGCGGTACACCTGGGCCTTGGTGGCCCCGGTGGCGGTGGTCCGCTGCACGGGCGCGATGGCGGAGAGCATCTTCTCCGCGGTGAGCGGGAGCGGCACCGGCTGCTGGTCGGGCCCCTTGCCGGGCGCCACGGTGATCAGGTTGGAGCCGAGCTGGTCCAGCCGTGCCAGCAGGTGCTGCTGGTTGGAGTTCGAGATGCCGGTGACGGCGACCACGGCGGCGATGCCCAGCGAGATGCCCAGTGCGGACAAGGCGGTACGCACCTTGCGGGTGCGCGGCCCGATCATGCCCAGGCGCAGCAGGTCCGTGGGGCGCAGCCGGGTACGAGGCGTCTTCATCGCTGAGCCCTTCATCGCTGAGCCCTTCACGGCTCGGCCCTTCATCGGTCGGCCCTTTCCCGACCGGCTCCGACGGGCTCCGGGACACGTTCGTCGAACTCGATGCGGCCGTCATGGATGCCGACCCGCCGGGGGAACGACGAGGCCAGCGCACGGTCGTGGGTGATGACCACCACCGTGGTGCCGTCCGCGTTCAGGGTGCGCAGCAGCTCGACCACGGCGGCGCCGGAAACGCTGTCCAGCGCCCCGGTGGGCTCGTCGGCGAGCAGCAGTGCCGGACGGCCGATCAGCGCGCGGGCGATCGCCACGCGCTGCTTCTCGCCGCCGGAGAGCTGGTCGGGGCGGTGGTCCAGCCGGTGCCCGAGCCCCACCGAGCGCAGCGCCTCGACGGCCCGCGCGCGCCGTTCGGAGACCGGCGCCCCGGCGTACAGCAGCCCGGTCGCGACGTTCTCGACGGTGGTGAGCCCCGACAGCAGGAAGAACTGCTGGAACACGAAGCCGATCCGGTGCGCCCGCAGTGCGGCCAGCTCCCGGTCGGAAAGACCGGCCAGATCGCGGCCCTCGAAGCGGAGACGGCCCGAGGTGGCCCGGTCGAGCGAGCCGAACAGCGCGAGGAGGGTGGACTTCCCGGAGCCGGACGGGCCGACGACGGCGAGGAGTTCACCGGCTTCGACGGTGAGGTCGATGCCGTGCAGGACGCGCAGTGGGGGCGTGCCCGGGTACTCCTTGACGATGGCGGACAACTCCAGGACGGGGGCGGCGTTCGCCGCGAGGGGAGCCGTCACTTCGGGATCACCACCTGCGCGCCGGGCCGGACGTCGCCGGTGATCTGCGCCTTGGCGTCGGCGATCAGGCCGAGCTGGACTCTGACCAGCCGGGGGGCGGGGCCGTCGGAGACCCGTACGCCGTAGCCGCCGCCGTCCAGGGCGAGCAACGCGGTGACCGGAACGATGAGCGCGTGCTCGGCGGTGTCGCCCACCACGGTGACGGTGACCGCGGACTGCCCCGCCCGCTGCGCCTGTTCCTGGCCGTCGAGCACGATCGTCACGGTGGTCTTGGCTCCGCCCTGACCCTGGCCCTCGCCGGACCCGTCCTCCCCGCCGGAGCCGGAGCCGGAGCCTCGGATCAGCGAACGGATGTGGCCCTCGACGGCGGAGCCGTCGGCCAGTTTGACCCGGACCCGCCCGTCCGGCTTGAACCGGGAGAGCTGGTTCTCGGCCGGCCGAGCGGTGACCACGAGATCCTCGCGGGTGACGGTCATGATCGAGGAACCGCCCAGGGCCGCGCCGAGCTGCGCCCCGACCTGCTGCACGCGTACGGATTCCTGCGGCAGCATCGTGATGCCGCCGAGGGGGACCGTGCCGGTCTCCTTCAGACCCAGGGACTTCTGCCACCGCTTCACGGCGGTGGCGGTGTCCGGGGTGAACTTCTGGTCTGCGGTCAGGCCGAGTCCCTTGGCGTGGCCCAGCCGGAGCAGGTTGCGCTCGAGCTGCTCCACGTCGGAGCCGGCGGGAACACCGGGGCCCAGATCGCGCCACATCGGGCGGTCGCCGACCATCAGGACCACCGGCTGTCCGTCCACCTCGTAGAGCTTCTGTCCGGCCCTGACGAGGGCGCCGACGGCCGGGAGCCCCGTGAGGGTGCCCTTGGCGGCCGGGAGGACGGGGGCGGGCGCGTCGTACACGAGCGAGCCGGTGAGCTGGATGCTGCTGGACAGCGAGCCCTGCTCCACCGGTGCGAGGCCGTACTCCACGCCGTCCCGCTCGGTCCCCCCGGTGCCGCGGTCCCACGGGCGGGCGACGGCGACAGCCCCGGCCCCGGCCACCACGGCGACGAGCAGCAGCGGGACGAGGACCCTGCCGCGCTTCTTCCCGCGCGCTACGGGTTCCGCGGGTGCCGCGGTCCGAAGGGGTTCGAGGGGTTCAAGGGGCTCCACCGTGCGGGTCACGCTCACTCACCGATCCGGTAGCCGGGCAGCGGGAACTTTGCCTCGCAGGCGCGCGAGGCGGCATCCCACTTGACTGCGTCGAACAGGGCGCGCGGGACGATGACCGTTCCCTCCTTGGGGTCCGGGTCCGGCATGTCGGCGTATCCGTTCTTGCGCGCGCATTCGACCCACTTGCGGGCCATCTCCAGGAACTTGGCGTTGTCGGCCTGCTGGACCTGGTGGATGCCGGGCACCTTCTCGTCGCACAGCCGGGCGGCGGCGTCGTACCCGGACGGCATGCCCGAGTCCGTGCTCGCGGCCGGAAAGCCGATGTTGCCGTCCTTGTCCTGCTCGACGCTCGTCTGCCCCTGCTGGTGCATGCAGTCCACCCAGGCCCGGCGGACCGCGTTGTCGTCCTGTGGCTTGACCTGCCCCCCGCGCTCGCCTCCGGCGACCTCGGGCACCGGGGCGGAGGCCGAGCAGCCTGCCAGGGCCAGCACCACCACCGCCGCGGCGGCCGCGGCGGGCAGCGCGCGCACGCCTCGTGGCCCTCGTGGCCCTCGTCCGGACCGTTCGCGTATCGCGGCGGATGAGCTTCGCATGTCCCACACTCCCTGGGCGTTCCCGATGAACGCCCAAGTTCTACGGGCCGCGCGGTGAGCCACCTGTGATCGCGCGCCTAACCACCGGCTAACCCGCCTGCGGGCAGGCTGGTCTCCGGCGCCGGCCCGGAAGGAACAGCGGCGGCACGGGCGAACGGAGCGGGACGCGATGCGGGTGCTGATTGTCGAGGACGAGCGGGAACTGGCCGTGATGCTCGCCGAAGGGCTCCGCGACGAGGGGATGCTCTGCGACCTCGCCCACGACGGCCTGGAGGCGCTCCGGCGGACCGGCGAGGCCGACTACGACGTGGTGATCCTGGACCGGGACCTGCCCGGACTGGGCGGCGACGCCGTGTGCCGCGCGCTCGCCGCGATGGGCCATCCCGCCCGGATCCTGATGCTCACCGCCGCGGACACCCTGTCCGACCTGGTCGAAGGCCTCGGCCAGGGAGCCGACGACTACATGACCAAGCCCTTCTCCTACCTGGAGCTCGTCGCCCGGCTGCGTGCGCTCGGCCGCCGCTCCGCGCCCGGCCGGGCCGAGGTCGTGCTCACCCGGCGCGGAATCAGCCTCGACACGGTGCGCCGAGTCGCCGAACGCGACGGCCGCCCGCTGCACCTGACGCCCAAGGAACTGGGCGTCCTGGAACTGCTGCTGGCCGCGGACGGCGCCCCGGTCACCACCGAGGAGCTGCGGGAACGGCTGTGGGACACGGGACTCGACCCGGCCACCACGGCGGTCCGCGTCACCGTGCACGCGCTGCGCCGAAAGATCGGCGACCCGCCGCTGATCGTGCACGACACCGGTTACGGATACCGGCTGTGAGCCGCTTCGGCCCCGGCCGCCTGCCGCTGCGCGGCCGGCTGACCCTGGTGACCACGGCCGTCTTCGCCGTACTCGGCTGCGGGGTGCTGGCGCTGAACTGGCTCAGCTCACGCCAGCTCATCGAGGCCAACCGCGACCTCATCACGCAGGCCGTCGGGATTCCGGAACCGCCGCTCCCCGACCCGGCGCCCGCCGACCTGCCCCCGGGATCCACCGAGGCCGTCCTCACGACCCCGGCACGGGCCTTCGACCACTTCCAGAACGCCATCCTGGGCGACCTGCTGACCCGCTCCGTGCTGCTGCTCACCGTCTTCACGGCGCTGGCCGCCCTGCTGGCCTGGTGGGCGAGCCACCGCTCCCTGCTCAGGCTCCACCAGGTGACCGCGGCCGCACGGCGGATCAGCACCGGCAGCAGCCTGGACGAGCGGCTCGCACTGGACGGTCCGTACGACGAGATCCGCGAACTCGGCGACACCTTCGACGCCATGCTCGACCGGCTCGACCGCAGCTTCACGGCCCAGCGCAGCTTCACCGCGCACGCTTCGCACGAGCTGCGCACCCCGCTGACCGTACTGCGCACCGCGCTGGAGATCCCCTTGGCCCGGGGGCGGGTCCCGGACGACCTGCGCCCCTCGGTGCTCCGCGCGCTGGACGCCAACGTGCGGATCGAGCGGTTGATCGCAGCCCTGCTGACCCTGGCGCGCGCCGAGACCGCCGCGCTGGCGCTGCGGTCGACGGATCTGGCGGACGCCGCCCGGGCCGCGACGCGGGAGCTGGCCGAGGAGGCCCGCAGCGCCGGGGTCCGGGTCACGCTCGACGCGGGGACCGCGCCGGTGGACGGGGATCCCGCACTGCTCCGGCAGGTCGCGCTCAACCTGCTGGCCAACGCGGTACGCCACAACCACCGCGACGGCACCGCCGCGATCACGACCGGCGCCGCGGGCGGCACGGTGTTCCTGGAGGTCTCCAACACCGGCCCCGTCCTGCCTCCGGAGGAGGTTCCGGCCCTGTTCGCGCCGTTCCACCAGGGCCGGGAGCGCGGCAGCGGGTTCGGACTCGGACTCGCCGTGGTCCGGGCGATCACCGCCACGCACCACGGCGAGGTCGCGGCCACGCCCCGCCCGGGCGGGGGACTGACGGTCCGCGTCCTCCTGCCGGCCCGCAACAGGCGTGGTGCACAAGGGAGCTGATCGGCCGGGCCGTCTCAGGCGGTCTCCCGGGCGTCCTGCGCGCCGTGGCCGTTCCGTGACCCGTTCGGTGAGTCGTCCCGCGGGGCGTCCGGCGGTACGGGCGCCTCGCGATGTCTGATGTTGACGACCACGGCCTTGGCCAGCGTCAGGGGGTTCAGGAAGCGCACCGGGCCGATCAGGCGGGAGGCGAACAGGTGCATGTGCCGCGCCATCGCCGCATCGCGGGCCGCCGCCGAGAACACCAGCTCCTCCACGGGATTGAACGGACGGGCCTTGGCGAAGTCGACGGCCAGTTGCTGGTGGCCGCTAAGCCGCCACTGGTGTCTGCGCGCGTACCGTGCGAGCGATCTGTCGAGCTTGCCCCGGCCGGTCAGGGCCGGGGCGACGGCCTCGGCCAGCCACTGCGCGCTCTGCAGGGCCCACCCGCATCCCACGCCCCACAGGGGGTCGCCGGTGAGGGCGGCGTCGCCGACGAGGGCCAGGCCCGGTGCGGTCGGCTTGCGCATGAGGAGGGGGTAGTCGACCGCGCCGATGATCTTCGAAACGCGCTCGGCGGAGTCGATGGGCGGCGCTTCGGGCAGGGCGCGGACGAACGCGGAGAAGCTGCCCTCCAGGTCTTCCCGGAAGGCCGGGAGCTTCTCCTTGTCCGGGAGCACCGCGATGACCGTCACCCCGTCGTCGTTCGGGAACGCGTACGCCATGTCGGGTTCGAGGAACCAGGTCTGGCCGACCCCGCCGGGCAGCGGAAGGCCGCGGTAGTGCGCGAGGTAGCCGAACCGCGTGTTCTCGTACTTCCAGGTGCGGAGCCCGGCGAACTCCGCCACGGCCGAGTCCTTTCCGTCGGCGCCGACGACCAGGCGGGCCCGGATCTCGCGCTCGCCGTGCGGGGTCGACGCGCGGACCCCGGCGATCCGTCCGGCTTCCCGGAGCAGCCCGGTCACGCGGTGCCCGAGAAGCAGGTCGACGCCGGGGGTCTGGTCCGCGCGGGACCTGATCAAGGGGTCGAGGGTGCTGCGCCGGACGTTGTACCCGTACGGCAACGCGGGCCCGCCCGGCGCCGCCTTCGGTGTGATCCATCCCCAACGGGTGTACCAGCGGGCCGCGTTGGTGAGGGCTCCCGCCTCCTCCAGGGCAGGGGCGAGGCCGAGTTCGTCCAGCACCGGACGGGCGTTGGCGGTGATGGAGTGGGTGCACAGCACCTTGTACGCCTCGGGGTCCGAGCGGCGTTCCAGCAGGGCGACGCGGACCCCGCGTCGAGCGAGCAGGATCGCCGCGGCGCTGCCGGCGAGACTGGCTCCGCTGATGACGACGTCGTAGTCGTATTCCGCGTTCTCAGGCATGGGCATGCGCTGATCGCCCCCTTCGGGGTGGGTGCCGCTGACGGGAGTGGGAGTGGTGCAGCACCCCACAGGTGTCATGCCCATGAAGGGTTGTCAAGATCGTGCCGATCACGGAGACCGGGCGGGCGGGGCCGGGGCGGGGCGGGGGGGGGGGGGGGGGGGGGGGGGGGGGGGGGGGGGCGCCCCCCCCCCCCCCCCCCCCCCCCACGGCCGGACCTCGGTCGCGGCGGAGCTGGACCTGGGGGGTCCGGGTCAGGCGTTCGCCGAGTCCCTGGGCTTCGAGAACGTCCTGTCCATGGCC
>NZ_JBIAHN010000029.1:0-62158 GCF_042870555.1 Streptomyces sp. NPDC006487 | reverse complement strand
CCTGGCCGGCGCAAGTACCCCGAGGAGCAGCGGGGGGGGCGGCGCGCCCCCGCGGCCCCCCCCCCCCCCCCCCCCCCCCCCCCCCCCCCCCCCCCGGGGGGGCCCCCCCCCCCCCCCCCCCCCCCCCCCCCACCGGGCTGCCGCGCAGCAGTCCCGGCCGCGCAATCTCCGGGCTACCGGCAGTCCGCGTGGACGGTGGCAGTCCCGTTCGCAGGTCGGCCGGGAACCTTCGCCCAGCTCGCTGAGCTGTCGACTTCGGTGCAGCTGCTGAAGCGGCCGTCGGTCACGGAGGCCGTCATCTGCCGACGGGCCCCGGCGAGGGCCGCGTCGGGGCTGCCGGCGGTCGCGCTGAAGGTCTGGATCTGCTGCGCGCCTACGGCGGAGAGGAGCCTGGCCGCCGAGGCGACGTAGGTGCCGTTCCAGGGGGCGGCGGGGTCGCCGTACATGACCTGTACGAGGGTCGAGGCGGCCGGCACCCGGAAGTTGACGGAGCGCCAGTCCGTCGTGGACGCCGACCCGTTCGACATCGTCACGCGGCTGCCGGCGGAGACGTCGAGGGCGAAGAACGCTCCGCCGGTGCAGCCCTGGGGCTCGGCGACCAGGGTGTAGGAGGCGAAGGCGTTGGTCTTGGGGCCGTCCGACCGGTAGGCGGCGCGCAGGTTGGTGAGCGCGTAGTGGTCGGGGGTGGTCATGGTCTGCCTCGTCTGTACGGCGCAGGACGGCGCTGCGGACGGTGCGGACGGTGCGGACGGTGCGGCCTGGGCGGTCTGAAGCCCGAGGACTGCGGTGGCGGCGACTACGGCCGCCATGGTGGCCAGGCTTCTGTACGTGGTGCGCACGGTGGTACCTCAATCAGCGACGAAGGGAATTGTGTTCCGGTGTGTCGGTCGCCGAAGCGCCTGTGCCGATCGGGCCGGGCTTCGGTGTGATCATCGTGCAGCGGGCCGCGCCGGGTGCGCCAAGCCGGTCTGCGGAATCCGGCCAGGCCGATCCGGAGAGTCGGACAGGCCCCTCACGAACCCCTCTGAGCTGCTGAGATCAGATCGGCTGAGCGCCGGAATGGATGCGACAGGACACACCTGACCTGCGTGGATGCCAGCACTTCCATCACGACAAGTGACTCATTTTCATCGTTTCTTATGGCCCTGTCTCTGTTATAAGAACGCCTGGGTCAGGACCTGACCTCCACGGGCCGGTCCACTGATCGGTGGATGCCGGCCGGCGGTCCCGGGACGTCTGCTGGGGGACAGGTTCCGTGCCGCCCTCCGAGGCGCGGAAGAATGGAAGGGTTTCCTGTGCTGAAAGACATGTCCCGACGGGTCCGGTTCTCCGCGATGGCCGGCTGCACGGTCGTGGTGGCGATGGGCGCGGCGCTGATCGCCGCCGGTACCTCGCAGGCCGCTCCCGCGGCGTCGGCGCCGTCGCCCTACTTCGGAACCGTCGACACCGTCGCCGCTCCGCTGACGGTCCGCTCGACGCCGCTGGAGACTGCCACGGGCGTCGGCTCCCTGACCTCCCACACCAGGGTGGGGATCGAGTGCAAGATCGAGGACGGGAAGCTGATCGAACGCGACGGCGAAACGTCCCGGACCTGGTACAAGATCGACACCTCACGGAGCGACGGAAGCGCCGAAGTGCCGGGCTGGATCAGCGGTATCTACACCAAGGTCTTCAAGGACCCGAAGGAGAAGAAGGTCCCGATCTGCAAGCCCGTGCCCACCGAACAGAAGGTGCCGGAAGGCGCCGGCCTGGAGCACGCAGTAGGCAACTGATCCCCGCCCCCCAGTGCGGGAGTGGGCCCAAGCTTCAGGAGCAGGGCTCCGGCGAGGGGTGTCGCTTGCCTCTTCAGGGCCGGTAAGTGCGTGCGGCGGGCGGGTGGTCGGCCGATCCATCCGCAACCGGTCCGCTCTCAAGGTCGCCGGCTTCACCCGCACCCGACCACCCACTCGACCTGACCGCTCCTGCCATCTGAGAACGCTCACGCCGTGGGCACCAGCTGGTGCTCTTCGTCAGCTGGCGGGGTGGTGTCGCGGAGATGGTGCAGGTCCTCCGGGGGCCGGTCCGCCACGGGTGCTACGGCGTGGTATCGGCGCAGACCACGTACGAGGTGAGGGTGAGGCCCCGCCCCCAAGGGGGCGATGTCGCGTGCGGCCACCTGTCACGCGCGGATGCGAACGGAGTGCTCTGGTCGAGGTCCGTGAGGCGTGTTCACTGGGCCGGCGGCGCCGGTCGCGCCCGTCGGCCCCAGTGGCGGCGAGCGCCACGGAGACCGCTGCTCCGGCAAGCGTGTACGTACTCCACCGGCGGGCTCGTGGCCGGCGGTACGTCCGCATCGTCCATGCCTGGTGACTCGAGGTCGAGTGAGGCTCTGGTCCGGTACCCCTCTCCACTGGACCCGGCTTCGTCACACCGAATGCGCCCCGCGCACCAGATTGACGGACCGTCATATGTTCCTGTACGCAGCAACCCCGTGCGCAACAAGAATGCTCGAACGGGTTCTCCGGCACGCGAGAATCCCCTACCGTTCGTTCGAACGAACAGGCTGGACGGGCAAGTTTCCTCGATGTGACTTAAGGCGTTTCTTCCCCGGAAGGAGAAGGACCTGTGTGTGGTCATCACGGTGAGAATGAGGACTCCGGCGGCACCTGCGGAGCCGATCGGGAGCATTCCACGGCCGGACGGGGGAGGCGGGACGTATTGCGGCTCGGCGCCCTCATGGCGGCGGGCGGGCTCTCCGCGCTCGTCCCGGTGGACACGGCGAGGGCTCAGACCTCGGCCGGCGCAGCCGAGCCGGGGCCCGGCGCCAAGGTCACGACCGCCTACCCCGGACACTCGCCCTTCGGGTTCGACCAGTGGTCCTCGGTCGAGTTCGCCGTGCCGGCAGGGGTGAACCGGATATCGGTCACCCGTACCTTCGACCACTACGACGGCCTTCCGGGGATCATGTCCGACGTCCTCGACATCGGTCTCTTCGGTCCATCGGGGTTCCGCGGCTGGTCCGGCGGAGCCCGGGACGCCTTCACGGTCTCGGGAGCGGACGCCACACCGGGCTACGTACCCGGTCCCGTCGAGCCGGGCCGGTGGTCGGTGGCGCTGGGACCCGTCGTGTTCAACCCGGCCGGGATGAACTGGCGCGTCGAGGTCACCCTCGAGTACGGCCCTCCCTTAGCCGGCACGCCCTTCGCCGTCCTGCCGACGTCCGCGCCGAGCCGCGGGCAGATCCCGGGGTTCCCGGTCCCGCTCCCGTTCTGGTACCGGGGGGACATGCACACCCACACCGTCCACTCCGACGGGGGACGGACCTTGGGCGAGCTCGTGGCCGCGGCTCGCGACAACGGTCTCCACTTCCTCGGTTCCACCGATCACAACACCAGCGCGGCCGGCGTTTCATGGGCCGGCAGCATTCCGTCGGACCTCCTCGTCATCAACGGTGAGGAGGTGACCACCCGCCACGGCCACTGGCTCGCCCTCGGCATGCCCCAGGGGGAGGTGATGGACTGGCACTTCGGTCCCGGGAACCCGGGCGCCATGGCCCAGCACGCCAACCACCTGCGCGACCGGGGCGGACTCGTGGTCGCGGCCCACCCGCTCACTCCGGCCCCGGGATCCTTCTGGGAGTTCGGATTCGGCGACGTCGACGCCATCGAGGTGTGGAACGGTCCGTGGACGCTCGACGACGAGGCGGCCGTCGCCATGTGGGCCGCCATGCTGTTCTTCGGCCAGCGCGTCCCCGTCGTCGCGAACAGCGACACGCACGCTCCCTCGGACGTCGTCGGGCTCCCGCAGACGGTCGTCCGCTCCACGGCCCTGTCCCGTGACGCGATACTGGACGGGGTCCGCCGCGGCCACTCCTATCTGGCGGAGTCCTCGAAGGTCAGCGTCTCGCTGAGCGCGAGCTGCAACGGCCGCTACGCCGGGCCGGGCGACTCGCTCCCGGTGTCGTTCTTCGACGCGGTGGACGTCTCGGTGAGCGTCTACGGCGCTCCGAATTCCTTCCTGACCCTGTACACCGAATGGGGTCTGATGCTGGCGACCTGGATCGGGGGCGACGGCGTCGGCCACCTCAACTGGCGCGGCTGGGGGCTGGGGTCGGTCTTCGCCCGTGCCGAAGTGCGCCGCCCGAAGCCCGGCAGCAGCACGCTCGACCAGATGGTGGCCCTCAGCAACCCCGTGTGGTTCGGTCCGGCACCGACCCCCAAACCCGTCTATCAAGGAGGACAGACCTTCCTGAGCACCGTCCGGTACCCGAACAGCTGGAGCGCGGTGGCTCCGATGCCCGGCATCGGCGGGGCGCCCACGTTCAACGGCCCCAGAGCGTCCATCACCGGTCTGCCCACAGGGTCAGCCCTGACGGTCGGTCTCAGCGGTGACAACGGCCTGTGGATCAACGAACGCCAGACCAACGGCCAGTGGCAGTCCTGGCAGCAGTTGGCCGGCCCCGGAGCTCAGGGCCGGCCGATGCTCGACCTCGGCGAAGCCGCGGAAGCCGCGTTCCGGCGGGCCCTGCGGGCCGCGCGAGGGGCATCCGCACCGGCGGCGCGCATCGTGTCCTCCGGCGCGACGGCAGGGATCACGGCTGCCGGACCGGCGGGAGCGGCCGCGGGCATCGTCCAGGCAGGGGCGGCCTTCCGCGACGCGGCCATCGCGGGCATGCCCGACGGATCGGCCCAGATCGTTGCCGTCGCCCTCGACGGCACGCTCTACCACCAGGTTCGGCAGGTCGGCGGACGCATGACCGGGTTCACCCCGGTTCCCGGCGCCGCAGGCGGCAAGACCTGGACGGCGGTCAAGGCGGCCATCGCCGCCATGCCCGACGGAAGCGTCCAGGTCCTGAGCTACGGCTCCAACGGCAACATGTACCTCAACATCCGCAAGCCCAACGGCTCATGGGGCACTTGGAATCCGGTCCCCGGCGCCCGCGGCGCCGCGACCTTCGCCGGACCTGCCCTCGACATCACCGGGCTGCCGGACGGCAGTTCCCAGCTCCTGGCGATCGGCATGGACGGCATGGTCTACCACCAGGTCCGGCACCCGGACGGACGCTTCGACGGGTTCGCCACCCCGCGGGGAGTCACGACCCCGACGATGTCCGCCAGCGCCATCGCCATCGCGGGCATGCCTGACGGAACCGCACAGGTCCTCGCCGTCGGCGCGGACGGGAACGTCTGGCACGACATCCGCTTCCCGACGTCCTGGCAGGGGTTCAGGCCGCTGAACGGTCCGCAAGGAGCCGACCGCCTGCGCGGCGGACAGCTCAGCATCGCCGGCATGCGCGACGGGACCTCCCAGGTGCTCGTCATCGCCCCGAGCTGAGCATCTCCCGGTCCGTCCGGCGGGGCCGGTGGAGCGCGAGCCGAAGACGCCGGGCCGCACCTCTGACCGCGGCCAGGGCGAAGCCCGCCTGACCCGCCAGATCCTGGATCAGATGCCCATGTTGGCGAGAGCCAGGCCGATGCTCTGCAGGGTCGCGGCCACGGCGGGATGGCTGATCTCGAACCTCTCCACCGCCAGCCTCACGCTGTCCGTCAGGTGTTCGTCGCCGGAAGCGGCATCGCGCACGCTCGGATCTTCGAGGCGCCGTATGAGTTCCCGCAGGTGTGCGTGCTCCCCGACCCGGACCGAGGGATGCCCTTCCAGCTCCCGAAGGATGCGCAACTGCTCTTCCAGTTCACGTGCCGCCCCTGCGGATCGTCCTCCTTGTGCATGGGGCCACCGGCACGGCACAGCGCACCGGCACGGCACAGCGCACCGGCACCTCTCCTGGGGGAGTGTGGAGGGGTGCCGGTGAGGGGGCGCTCTCCCTTCTGGAGCGAGCGCCCCGCCGCGCCCGTGCCGCAACTGCCTGGGGCCGCTTGACGATCGAGGGCGCGTATGACAGGCCGACCGCCACCGCCCGGCAGCGCGGACGAGGTGTGCCAACCGCGGGGGGCCGGGTCGACACTCCGGGCAGCGTAGGTGGCGCGCTGATGGGTTCGCGCCCACCAACAGGCCTTGCAGAAGGGGGAGGCCGGGACGGGGTCGGCCTACGTTCAGCCCGCGTTCGCGCCGAGGACCTGAGAGCGGCGTCCGACCAGGGCGTCGATGTAGCCCTCGTAGTCGACGGCCTTCAGACGGAAGCGCTCCAGGGTCGAGGCGTGCGTGGTGATCATGAAGCGCTCCGCGCGCAGTGCCTCGACGACGGTGTCGGCCACGTCTTCGACCGTGATGGCGTTGTGCAGCAGGTAGGGCGCCTGCTCGGCCATGGGGGTGTGCACTCCCTCGGGGCACAGGACCGATACGCCGATGCCGCGGTCGCGGTAGGTGAAGGCGAGCCACTCCGAGAACCCGACCGACGCGTGCTTGGTCGTCGCGTAGCCGACGCTCTCCAGCTCGGTCAGCAGGCCGGCCGCGGACGCGGTGTTGAGGAGGTAGCCCTCCCCCCGCTCGAGCATGTGGGGCAGGACGTGGCGGGCGGCCCGTATCTGGCCGTTGAGGTTCACGTCGATGATCCGTTCCCAGGTGCTGTCGTCCGCCAGCGCGTCCATCCGCGTCGCGATCCCGGCGTTCGAGCAGAACAGGTCGATGTGGCCCTCGTGGGTGAGTACGTCGTCGACCAGCACCGCGATGTCGCTCTCGCGTGAGACGTCGGCCGCGACGAACCGGGCACCCAGATCCTTCGCCCTGTCCGCGCCGGCGCTCGTGGCCAGGTCGGACATGACCACCCGCGCGCCTTCGGTGACGAAGCGCGCGGCGAGGCCCAGACCTATGCCGCTCGCGGCACCGGTGACGACGACGTTCTTGTTCTTGAGTTCCATGGCTCGCTTTTCTCGAGGGCCCGGGGTGGGCGCGGTCAGATCGCCGGGCAGCCATCATCCGAACCGTCGGCGGCGCGCACATCCACCGATCGGCCTGTCCGATCGGTTAGCCACAGCAGCAGCGCGAGGGCCGGCAGTACCGCGGCGCAGCCGGCGACGGCGGTCCACCCGCCGAAGTGGAAGGCCAAGGCTCCGACCTGGGAGCCCACCGCCCCGCCGATGAAGAACGTCCCGATGTAGATGCTGTTCAGGCGGGCGCGCGCGGTGCGGTCGAGCTGGTAGATGGCGTGCTGGCCCACGATGAGCGTGCTCTGTACGGCCAGGTCGAGCAGGACGGCGGCGACGACCAGCACGACGATGTTGTGCCGCCCGATCACGGCCAGGCCCATCGCGCAGATGCACAGGAGGAAACCGGCTGCGGTCACCGTGCGTCCGTGCCCCCGGTCGGCCCAGCGGCCGGCCAGCGGGGCCACCAGCGCGCCCGCGGCGCCCACCAGGGCGAAGAGGCCGATGCCGAGCTGGGAGTAGTGGAACGGGGCGTCGGTGAGGACGTAGGAGACGGTCGTCCAGAAGGCGCTGAACGCACCGAACATGGCGGCCTGGTAGAGGGCGCGGCGGCGCAGCACGGAGTGGGTGCGGACCAGGGAGGCGGTGGAGCGCAGCAGAGCGCCGTAGCTTCCCTTCGCCGTGGGGGTGCGCTGGGGCAGGGTGAGGCGCAGGGTCAGGGCGAGCATGCCCATCAGTGCGGCCGACACCAGGTAGACCATGCGCCATCCGGCGACCTCGGCGAGCATGCTGCCGAGGGTGCGGGACAGCAGGATGCCGGCCAGGAGTCCGCTCATGACGCGTCCGACGACCTGTCCGCGCGTGTGGTCGGGCGCGAGGTCCGCCGCGAAGGGAACCAGGATCTGGGCGACGACGGAGGTCGCTCCCGCGATCATGGCCGCGACCAGGAGCAGCGGGAAGCTCGGCGCGAGCCCGGCGGCGGCCATGGCCACGGTGACGATGACCAGCAGGACGGATACGAGGCGGCGGTTCTCCAGCCGGTCGCCGAGCGGTACCAGCAGCAGCATGCCCGCGGCGTAGCCGATCTGGGTCACGGTGACGAGGGTGCCTATGGTGCCTTCGCCCAGGTGGAAGGTGTGCTGGAGCATCTCGAGCAGCGGCTGGGCGTAGTAGAGGTTCGCGACGGTCAGGCCGCAGGAGGCCGCGAGGAGGATCACCAGCCAGCCGGGCGGGCCACTGATGGTGCGGCGCGGGGTGGGGGCGGCGGTCGTGGGGGCGGGGCTGGCCCCCTGGTTCTGGAGTGTGGACACGGGCACCTCCGGGCTGATGAATCCATCTTCCATATAGAAGAGATTTTCTATATGGAAAGGAGTGTATATGATGGATCCATGGACTTCCAGGGCGACCTCCCCCTCACCGTCGACACCGGCGCACTGTCACGCACCGTGCAGCACGCCTTCGCGGTGCGCATCGAAGCCGTCGTCCAGCCGATGGGCTTCACCCTCAGTCAGTGGACGGTGATGCGGGAGCTGAGGCGGACGCCCGGAGCGTCCGCGTCCGAGCTCGCCCGGACCGCGGGTCACACCCCGCAGGCCTGCGGGGCGATCCTCAAGCAGCTCCAGGCCGACGGCATCGTGGAGCGGGCCGCAGGCCGGGGGCGGATCGTGGAGAACCGCCTCACCGCCCGGGGCGAGACGGTGACGGACGAGACGGTCGCCAAGGCGGACGCCGCGCTGCGGCCAGCGCTGGAACACTTCGGGCGCGAGGACCTCGACGCCTACCTCGACCTCGCCGCCAGGCTCGTCGAAGCGTTGAACCGGGCGGCGCCCATCCGCTGACTCGGCGGAGAAGGACGGCAAACGACGGCACCGTCCGCGTATCGGCGAGGACCGCGTGGGTGTACGACAGCGTCGAAGGCGCCGAGGAGCAGCGCGGCAGCGGCCGGTGGGCGGAGTTCACGTTCGACACCGCCCTCCCGGTCGTCGGCCCTACGACCGCCCGGGCTTCACGGGACAGGTCTCCTCCTGGCTGGGCTACGCGATCCCCCGCGACTCCGGCCGCCGAATGGACATCGGTACGGGCACGGCACCGGCTGGGTCGGCGAAGGGGACCCGGGTGGCCGGCATCGGCGACGTACGGAGCGAATCCTTCGGCACCGGCACCGAGTGGAGCGGCCGATTCGCCGGAGCCACCCGCATCCTCACGTCCTGACCACCACCGGCCGGGCGGCCGCGCAGCACGCGAGGCCGACGAGGAGCATCGCCACCGGGAAGGCGAGCGCGGCCTGGGTGGCACTGGTTGGAGTGTTTCCGAGTTGAGCCTGGAGGAGTACGCCGGTGACCGCGCTGCCGAGGGCTCCGCCGAGCTGTCGGGTGGTGTTGAAGACCCCCGACGCCGCGCCGACCAGGGCAGGCTCCAGGCCGCGGGTGGCGATGCCGGCCAACGGGGCGGAAACCAGACCGATCCCGATGCCGGTGACGAGCAGCGGGGGCGTCAGCGTCCACGGGCCGATGCCCGGGTGCAGCAGCCAGGTCAGGGAACCTACCCCCGCGATCAGGAGCACGAAGCCGAGGGCCGCGAGCAGCTGCGGGCTGGTGGTGTCGGATCGCTTGCCGGCGAGGCGCGCGCACAGCGAGGACAGGGCGAACATGGGCACGGTGACGGCGCCCGCGGCCGGCGGGCCGTAGCCGAGGTCGCTCTGCAGGTAGATCATCAGCGGCAGGAACATGCCGATCATGGCGGCTCCCATGGCTCCGCCCGCCGTGGCGGCCGCGGAGAAGGCCCGGTTGCGGAAGAGCCGCAGCGGCAGGAGCGGCTCGCGCGTGTTGCGGTGCTGCCACCACATGAACACCGCCAGGCACACGGCGCCGAAGGCCAGCACCGAGGGGATCGTGACGGGTCCGGCGACGGTGCCCCAGTCGTAGGCCTCCCCGCTCTGTACGCCGAAGACCAGCGCGGTCAGTCCCAGGCCGCTGAGCATGATGCCCCACAGGTCGAGCCGGTGTTCCCTGGCCGGTCGCCAGTCGGGCAGCAGGCGGTACGCGGCGATCCACCCGGCGACACCGACGGGCAGGTTGATCAGGAAGATGCCCCGCCAGCCGGTCCAGGCCACGAGCAGTCCGCCGATCACGGGTCCTGCGGCCATGGCCGCACCGCCGACCGCACCGAACACACCGAGGGCCCGGCCCCGCCGCTCGGCAGGGAACAGGTACACGATGAGCGACATGATCTGTGGCGCGATGAGCGCCGCGGCCAGGCCCTGGACGGCTCGGGTGGCGATCAGCGTCGGAGCGTTCGGAGCGAGAGCGCAGGCCAGTGAGGCCAGGGTGAATCCGGCCAGGCCGGCCAGGAAGAGCCGCTTGGGTCCGTAGCGGTCACCGAGCCGGCCCGCGAGGATCAGGGGGACGGCGTAGCAGAGGGCGTAGGCGCTGTTGACCCAGATGGCATCGTTGAGCGAGGCCCCGAGGGACGTGCGGATGTCGGGGAGGGCCACGTTCACGACGGTGGCGTCCAGGCAGATCATGAAGAAGCTGACGCACAGCGCGTACAGCGCCGCCTGGGGGCTCGCGGACGGGCCGCAAGAAGAGGGGTTACGGAGCAGGCGTTGCAATGTCGGTCGTGTCCTTCGGGTGCCCGCCCCAGCCGCACGTGACGGCGCGGAGAACCGGAGCGGGGAACGGAAGCCCTTCACGGGCGATGACGTTCACGCACGCTTCGATCAGCACGGCAGGACTCCCGAAGACTCGACGAAACACCAGGGCAACTGGATCTGGAACCATCCTCGGCGGGCAGCCGGCACCCGGGCATCCGCCGATCGGCCGACCGGACGGGGGAGCGGCAGCGCATGCCCCGGCCGTCGGCGGCCCCTCCTCCGACGGGCTTGCGGGCCCTCCGCCCCCCGTTCCCCCGGTCAGGGGGCGATCCGCGGGGCGGCTCCGAGGGAACCTGAGTGCGGGGGCCCAGAGGAAGGCAGGACACCATGGACATGGTCACGGCAGTTCGCACCACCAGCGCACAGGCGGCTGCGCCGCGTACCGGTTGCCCGCTCCACGACACGCGGCCCTCCTGGTCCCAGGTCGTGGGCGACGCGTACGACTACATCCTGGAGACCTACGGAACGCGGGCCGCCACCACGGCGGACCGTTCTTCGGCGGGACCGCGGATGTGACCGGCCGCTACCGCAGCGGAGGAGTGGGCAGCGGGTCTCCCTGCCGGGCGCGAAGCGCCATGACCACCACGGCGTCCGTCCAGCCGAGCGGCGCGACGGACGAGGGGTACCCGGCTCCGTTGACCGTCTCGGGAAACTCGCCGAGCCCGTTGCGCTTGGCGAGGAGCCAGTTCAGCACCGCGTCCGACCGGCCCGTGTCGCCCAGGTGGGCCCAGGCCAGCGCGAAGAAGCCGGTGCTGGCGGTCCAGGCGTACGAGCCCCAGGGCGCGCCGGGGTCGTTGCCCGGGAGCAGGCCGCCGTTCGGCAGGAGCAGGGCGCGGTAGGTGGAGACCAGGGCGGCCGGCAGATCGGCCGGTGCCCGGTTGAAGGGCGGAGCCATGAACGCCGCCGCGCTGTCCCGGCCGTGGTCGCCGTCGGGGGTGCGCGGGTAGCCCTGCGGCGCGAAGTAGCGGGCGATGGCAGCCGAGAGCTTGCCGGCCGCGGTGGTCCACTTCGCCCGGTCGGCGTCCTGCCCGAGGCTTCCCGCGAGGTCGGCGGCCGCGTTGAGACCGGCGAGGAGCGGCGCGGCGGTACCGATGTTGGTGGTGCCGGTCGGCAGCTCCCAGTAGTCGGGGGAGGCCGGCGGGAGCCCGTTCGAGCCGAGGGAGGCGGCGGCCCGGTCCGCTGCCTTGCGCACCATCGGGTAGAGGGCGGTCAGCCGCGCCGTCCGGTCACCGGCGGGTGCTGCCCGGTACCACTGCCAGACGGACCAGGGCACCCAGCCGCTGCCGTCGAGCTGCCAGGGGCGCGCGTCCGGCGGACCGCTGCCGTCCAGTTTCGTCCGGGCCTCCCAGGTTCCGTCGGCCCGTTGCGTGCGGGCGTCGTACTGGAGGATGCGGTACGCCTCTTCGTCGTGGCCGGTGGCCGCGAAGGCCGCCGCCACGAAGGCGCCGTCCCGGGGCCAGGAGTATTCCCACGGCGGGGACCAGGCCGCGGCCGAGGCCCCGTTGGGCTGGAGGAGGGCGCGCATCGACAGCAGCGCGCGCCGCGCGGCGGCCCTTTGGATGTCCGTGGTGCCGGGGACCGTGCCCGAAGCCAGCCAGCGCTCGCTCTCGGCGATCTGGGAGAGTGCGCCCGGGGCGTTCGCGGGGACCACGACGGAGGTCCGAGCCCCGGCGGGCAGGTACCGCCAGCGGCCGGACGGCAGGCGCAGCACGTTGCTGTTACCGACGTAGGACGCTCCGACGGCGAAGGAGGGCAGTACGGCCTCGGTGGCGTCGAGGTTGCCCAGCAGACCCGAGGTCCGTGCCGCGAGGGCCGTGGTGGGGACGTAGCACTGATCGGTCTCGCCGCACCGCTCGCTGCCGGTGGGCTCGACGTAAAAGGCGAGCCGGGAGGCGTACGCGTGCCACCCGCCCCAGTAGGCCCTGTCGTAGTTCCAGCTGGTCAGGGAGCCCGGCACCGAGGAAACGGTTCCGTACCAGGCGATCGGCTTGTTCTCCGTCGTGGTCGCCTGGAGGTGGAGGTAGTACGTCGTGCCCGGCGTCACGGCCGCGTTGACCGGGAACTCCAGCCACCCGGCGCCGGCTCCGCCCAGGGAGGCCAGGCTGATGGTCCTGCTCGCGATGGAGGACGCGCCGTCGGTCCTGTTCCTGCGGATCTGGGCCGTGATCGAGCCGGTGGCGGCGCCACTGGCCACGTACGCGCTCACCCGGGTGACACGGCTGCTGCCCGTCGTGAAGGCCTGGGCGGCCGCGTTGTTCGTCGCCTTGACGCTGAACAGCGCCGTGCCGTGCAGCGACTGCCCGTCGTACGCCGTGGCCGCAGCGGCCGGGGGCGCCGCTCCCCCCACGAGTGCGAGGGCCATCGCGGGTGCCAGCGTCCAAGCCACCGGAACGATCAATTGCGGTTCCTTCCGAAGCGGTGCGGCGCGGGAGGGCCGCGGCATCGGCACAGCATGACATCGCATGATCGCCACGGCGGTGAGCACCGGGTGCTTCCCACCCGGACGGAGGAAGCACCCCCGAGGTCGCCGGCAGCCTGCTCGGTCCCGGTTCCGCCACCCCATCCAGCGTGGCTCGGGCTGGTAGGGGGTGCACGCCCGCAGTGCGAGGCGGGGGCGAATTCCGCCAGGTCGTCCGGGTGGAGGCACCACCCGCCCGACCCGATGTCGCGTCACCAGGTCTGACCGCCCGACCGGTCACAGGGGGGTGACGCCGAAATCCGGAAGGGCGGTAAGGCAGCCGCCGGACCCGGCGGCCCGGATCCCCTTCGGCCGACTCGCGGCACGCCGCATCACGCACGGCACCTCGCGCGAACCGCGCCGTCCGGGGCCGATCATGCTAATGAGCGTGCGAGGGCGGTGACCGGAGCGAGCCGACCGGTGGACGGGCCGTGGGGCGATCCCCGTGTCGGCGGCGCCGGCGGGCCGTTGGGGAGCGACCGGCTCAGAGCGCGCGCTCGTCGCGGAACGCGGGGACGGCGGCGACGGCCGCGAGCAGGGCGGCGACGCCGAAGACGGTGAACGCCACGGTGAAGCCGGCGGGCAACAGGGACTGGAACGCCAGGCTGCCCAGGCCGAATCCGGCGAAGAGGCAGAACGCGTTGAGGCCCAGGGCCTGGCCGCGCCGGCCATGGTCGCCGGGCAGGTCGGTGACGATGCCGCCCAGGAGTGGTTGCGTCATGTCGTAGCCGAGCGACAGCACGGCGATGACCAGGGCTACGGCGAGCAGAGGGAGATCGGTTGCCAGGAGCAGCACGCACACGGAGGCCAGCGCTACGCCGGCGGGAATGATGCGGGCACGCCCGTTGCGGTCGGCGAGGCGCCCGATGACCGGGCCGAGCAGGAGCCCGGGGACCCCGTATCCCAGGAGCGCCAGGCCGATCCGACCGGGCCCAGCTCGAACCGCCGGAGCAGGTAGAGGCCCAGCCAGGTGTAGACGCCGGAGTGCAACACCGCGTTGAACAGGATGTACGCGTAGGTGCGCCGCCCCCGAACGGATTGCAGCAAGGCCCGGTAGCCGGTGAGACAGCGGCCCCCACAGCAGTGTCATCACCCCGCAGGGCACCAGGTACGCCGGTACCGCCAGACCCACCGTCCCGGTCGTGGAG
This sequence comes from Streptomyces sp. NPDC006487, assembly GCF_042870555.1. Lineage (NCBI taxonomy): Bacteria > Bacillati > Actinomycetota > Actinomycetes > Kitasatosporales > Streptomycetaceae > Streptomyces > Streptomyces sp. NPDC006487. The sequence goes on along the minus strand of NZ_JBIAHN010000029.1, from coordinate 48,100 downwards.
TGGAAAGCGCGGGCCAGCTGCGGCAGGATCGGCGCGATCATGAACGCCTGTGCGAAGACCAGGAATGCGGCGGCGGTCAGCATCGCCACGAGCCCGCGGGGCGGAGTGACGGGGGGCGGCTCCTCTGCCGGGCGGGGTCCCGGGGTGTGGGCGGATGACAAGTCGAATCCTTGGTGTCAGGCGATGAGCGCGCCTCATCGGCGACCATCCATGCCGGTCTGGAGTCGATTGTCGCCATGCTGTCGCGCGTGTCCGTGAGCGGTCGACTCTCCCGTGGCCCTGCCTGCCCCCCGATCGGAGGATCGGCCGTGCCTGCCCGCGTCGATAACCTCAGCGAGGTTTGACCGTTTTGGATCGATAGATATCCGTAAGGGGTAGGTCATGGCCGAATATGCGAAGGAGCTGTCCACAGGTCCCGTCCCCGAGGGCGGCGCAGGGCACGGGCGCATGGGCCGGATCACAGCCGCCAGTCTCTTCGGCACCGCCATCGAGTTCTATGACTTCTACATCTACGGCATGGCGGCCGCCCTCGTTTTCAACCACGTGTTCTTCCCCGACCTCTCGACGACGAGCGCCCTGCTCGCCTCGTTCTCGACGTTCGGCGTGGCCTTCGTGGCCCGCCCCTTCGGATCGATGCTGTTCGGCCACTTCGGCGACCGCTTCGGGCGCAAGTCCGTCCTGGTCGTGTCCCTGCTGATGATGGGCCTGTCGACCGCGTTCGTCGGCCTTCTGCCCGGCTACTCGCAGTGGGGAATCGCCGCGCCCGTCGTCCTCGTACTCCTCCGGTTCGTCCAGGGCGTCGGACTTGGCGGCGAGTTCGGCGGGGCCGCGCTGCTGGCGGTCGAACACGCGCCTCGCGGGCACCGCGGCAAGTATGGTTCGGCTGCACAACTAGGCGCCCCACTAGGCCTGTTGGTCGCCACCGCAGTGTTCTGGGTCATGTCCTGCGCCTTGCCCGGCGGTGCGTTCATCGCGTGGGGCTGGCGCGTTCCGTTCCTGCTGTCCTTCGCCTTCACCGCCGTCGGACTCGTGGTGCGGCTGAAGGTGGCCGAGACGCCGGTCTTCCGCGCGATGTCACAGGCGCAGGTGCTCAGCCGGGTCCCGGTCAAGGAGGTGCTGCGCAGGAACCCGCGGGAGCTCCTGCTGGGCGCCGGAGCGATGGTCGTGGTCTTCTGCACCTTCTACACCGGCTCCGCCTTCTGCCTCTCCTACGCCACGGGTGCGTTGAAGATCGCGCGCGGCGACATGCTCGCGATCTCCCTGATCGGCTGCCTGACCTTCGCCGCGGGAATCTGGCTGTCCGCGACGGGATCCGACCGCATCGGGCGCAAGCGGATGATGCTGATCGGAGCGGCCGTGTCCGTGCCGTGCGCCCTGGCGGTGTTCCCGCTGATGGACACCCGGCAGATCGTCCTCATCGCGCTGGCGCTGGGCGCACTGAACTTCTGCACGGGCCTGACCTACGGGCCCATCGGCGCCTACCTGCCGGAACTCTTCGGCGCACGGGTCAGGTACACCGGGGCGAGCCTCGCCTACAACCTCGGCGGTGTGCTCGGGGCGGCGGCAGCCCCGCTGATCGCGACCCACCTGCAGGCCTCGTTCGGCTCCTTCTCCGTGGGGCTCTACATGGGCGCGGCGGGCGTCGTCTCCCTGGCCTGCCTCTGTTTCCTCCCGGAGACCGGCCGGCGCGGCCTCGGCCACCAGGCGCAGGACCCGGCCCGCCCGGTCCCGGCCCGCGAGAGTGCAGGCGCTGCCGTCTGAACCCGGGCCGGCCGACGCTCCTTGCGATATCGACGTCATCGTCACCGGCCACTGGCACACCCGGTTCGGCCTGGTGCTGCCCGACCCCAACGGCGAGCCCCGGCCCTTCGTGGAGGCCGGTGGGTACGGCCGGCTCATGGGGGCGGGAGCGTACCGTGTCCACCAACCACCCCGGCACCGGGACCGGCATCGCACCGGACCCCGAGATGCAGCAGCTCGTCTCCTACCGGAACGTCCAGGCGACGGCACGCACCAACGCGACGATCGGCCGACCGGGCGCTCCGTTCCTGCGGGCGAGGAACGCCTCCGGCGAGAGCGACCGCGCTCACCGCAGAGCTGGGCGAGCTGCCCGCGCCGCCGCCCTGCGTGGCCCCGCACAGTATGCCGATCATGGGACGGATGCCGGACCGGGGCTTCACCACGGTCCGGGACGGTTCCGGCGCCGACCACGGACGGGCCGACGCGCAGGCCGAGGTACTGATCCGCGGTCCACGACTGCTGTTCCGCGGGAAGGCGTTGAGCCGGACCGGCGGGCACGGTGACTGCCGCGGCCGCGGCACGCACCGGCACGACGACCCCTTGGGCGCGGGGATCGGCCGGATCGCCGACGACGTCGGCGCCGGACGGGCTGCCGGACGCGACGAACTCCGCGAGGGCGCCCACGACATCTAGGTCATGCCTTCTGACGGCGAACCGCGGGCGATCGCCGGCCGGCGAGGCCCACGAAGCCAACCGGTACGTGGCGGCCCACGCCTGCACCGCGCCGGCCGTCAACCGCGCTCTGCGGGCGGGCGTACGCCCCATCGAGCACGGAATCCCCATCGAGCACGGAATCCCGATCGGCGAACAGGAGAACCCGTCGGCCGTGGTCGAGTACCACCAGCCTCCACCGATCGGCCACGGCACGTAGACCCCGCGGCCGGAGTCCGTCCCCAGCCCTCCCGTGTCCGCGCCGACCCGGATAGCGTGCCGACTGTCGGCCGGGCGGGTGCTCTGGACCCGCTGGACCCCGGTCGGCACACTCCGGCAGCTCAACGGCGAGCACTGCCGGACGGGCCGTCGTCAGGAGCCCCGAGGCGGCCCGGCCGGGTCCCACGACAGGCGGTGGGACCCGGCCCAAGACGACCCGCTCCGCCGTGCTTTGCCTTCCCGCGCCCGGGCACGGCGGGGCGGGTTCATGCCGGTCGGCTCCGGATGCCGCTGAGAGCGCTGCGGGCGCCTCGGCTTCCCACCGCCACGGGTCGTGTCCCGCCTCGCGCGGGAGTCATCGCACCAACAACGACGATGCAGGAGCCCCGACTTGACCCTCACGCCCGGATCGCGCATGCCCGGACGGACCTGGACCGTGCGTCTCACCGGCCATACCGATCACACCGTGTCCGTCACCTGCAGCACCCGGTCCTGCCGCATGCCGGCACGGTCGAATGACACCGCGAGTCTGCGGCGCTTCGCCGCCGAACACGCTCGGGCCCATGCCCGGCTCGCCACGGTCCGCCCCCACGCAGCTTGCTCCTGCCGGGCCGTGCAGTGTCTCTTCCACGAGCCGGGCGTCCGTTGCGGAGGGCCGGTGCTCCTCGTCGTGGTGCACAATCCGGCCGTCGGGCAAGTCTGGACCGTGGCCGAGGTGTGCCAGGCCTGCGCCTCGCGGATCCCGCACCTGTCCATCCTCGCGCGAGCACCGGGCCCGGCTCCCACACCCGAATCGCCGGGCAAGGAGGCCGCGCCCGCGGCCAGGCCGGCGGTCCCGGGCGGCTTCTCCTCGCCGCAAGCCGGTCCCGAGGAGACGACGGGCCGACGCCGTCCCCCGGGCCCCCGCCGTGCCGTCAGTCGACCAGGACGCCGGGGTTGAGGATGCGGTGCGGGTCCAGGGCGTCCTTGGCGGCGCGCAGGGCCAGCGCGAAGGGTTCCGGGCGCTGGCGGTCGTAGGCGGCGCGGTGGTCGCGCCCGACGGCGTGGTGGTGGGTGATCGTGGCACGGTGGCGGTGCAGCACGTCGTTCGCGACGGCCTTGATGTCGTCCCAGATCCGGACTTCCTCGCCGGGGCGGCCGGCGACCGCCACGGTGAAGTACGGGGCGGCCCCGTCGGGATAGACGTGGGTGAGTCGGCAGTTGACGGTCGCCCGGTGTCCGGTGGCCTTCAGCGCCGCGGCCGCGACCTCGGTGCGGACGGCCTCGATCAGCGTGGGGATCCGGTCCCAGGTTGCGGCGGTCTCGAAGGTCTCGACGACGGCGCCCATGCGTGCCAGGCCGTCGCGCAGGTAGGGCATGCGCAGGAACGCCGTACGCCAGGCGCTCACGGCCGCGTCGGCCGGGCCTTCGCGGTTCGCAGTGGCCGCCCCGCCGTGGCCGCCGTGGGCGCGGGCCAGATCGAGGGCGCCGGCGAGGCGGTCGTCGACGGGGCCGGTGGCGGACTCGAAACCGAGGACCAGGACGGTCGAGCCGTCGTGGGCGGCGCCGGAGAACAGGGCTTCGCCGGGGTCGAGCAGACGGCAGTTGGCGGGGGCGAGGTCGGACTGCGCGATGGCCCGTACCGCGTCCAGCGCACGCTGGAAGTCGGCGAAGGCCACGGACGCGGACGCTTTGTGGCGGGGGCGCTCCTGCAGGCGCATCCAGGCCTCGGTGATGACGCCGAGCGCGCCCTCGGATCCGAGGAACAGCCGGTCGGGCGAGGGGCCAGCCCCGGATGCGGGCAGCCGCCAGGACGTGCTCACTCCGGCTGGGGTGACCACTTCCAGGGACTGGACGAAGTCGTCGATGTGAGTCCGGCCGGTTGCGTAGTGGCCGCCGGCGCGGGTGGCCAGCCAGCCGCCGAGAGTGGAGAACTCGAAGCTCTGCGGGAAGTGGCGCAGAGTCAGGCCGTGGGGCCGTAGCTGGTCCTCCAGGACGGGGCCGAGGGCGCCGGCCTGGATCCGGGCGGCGCGGCCGGCGGTGTCGATCTCCAGGACCCGGTCCATGGCGGTCAGGTCGAGCGAGAGCACCGCGCGGTGGGCGTCACCGCGGTACTCCACGCCGCCGACCACGGAGGATCCGCCGCCGAAGGGGATGACGGCCACACCGCGCCCGCCGGCCCAGTCCAGCAGGTCGGCCACCTCCCGGCTCCCGGTCGGGTGGGCCACGAGGTCGGGGATCCGGCCCGGCCGGCCGCGCAGGGCGCGGATGACGTCGCGGTAGGCCTTGCCCATGGAGTGGGCGGCGCGCACCCGCGGGTCGGCGGTGACGATGTGTGCCAGGGAGGGTGGGGGCGTCACCGCGGGTGGGGCGATGGACAGGTCGGCAACACGGGGTATCGGCAGCGGTGCGGCAAGGGTCCCCGGCAGCAGGGAGCCCATGGCGGCGCACTCGGCGTCGTCGGTGCGGGCGTCGGTGTAGCCCCAGCCCCACCAGGAGCGGAGACGGGTACTTCGGGGGTCGGACGTGGTAGCAGGCATGGCGCGCTCCAGCGAGGTCCAGGTAATTTACCCAACGGTAAATTACCTTAGGGTAAGATCTGACCTCATGACAACGCCATCCTCCCGGGCCGGCACCAAGGGCGTGCCCAGAGCCGATCGTGAACGGCAGGTCCTGGCCGCGGCCACCGAGGAGTTCGGCCGCCACGGCTACGAGGCCACCACGGTGGCCGCCGTCGCTGCCCGCGTCGGTGTCACCAAGCCGCTCCTGCACCAGTACTTCGGCAGCAAGCAGGACCTCTACCTCGCCTGCCTAGACCCGGTCGGCGACCGGCTGGTGGGTGCCATCCGCAGCGCCATGGCCGAGCACGACGGCGGCGCACCACCCACGCCCCTGCGCGTGCTGAACGCCCTGTTCGACGCCCTCGACGGACAGCGCGAGGCCTGGTTCGTCCTCTACGACTCCTCGCTGCCGCCCGACAGCGAGGCCGCCCGCAGCGCCGCGTACTACCGCGACACCATCGACGACCTCGCCGCCACCGGCACCGCCGAACTCCTGCGCACGGCCGGCTCCCACGATCCGCTCGACGCCGACGCCCTCAAGTACGCGTGGCGCGGCCTGTGCACCGCTCTCGTCCGCTGGTGGATCGAGCATCCGGACCAGACGCCCGAGGCCATGGCCCGGCGCTGCGCACGGCTCACCGCAGCCGCCGGCGTGATGCTCACCGCCGGCGGCGACCACACGTGAGCCGTACCGGCACGTGAGCCGTACCGGCTTGAGGCCGACGGCTCCGGTCAGCGCTTGTCGCGCTGCGCCTCGGTGATTTGCCGCAGGAGCACGTCGGGCGCCGCCTTGCGCTGGACAGCGGCGCCGAAGGCGGGGAAGAGGCCGCCGATGGCGCTGCCCAGGCGCAGTTCGACCGGTGCGACGTTGACCTCGGTCCGGTTGCGTTCGATCGCCCTGACGGTGGCGGCCGCGACCTGCTCGGGGCTGACGGTGCGTATGCCGCCGGGCGGTGTGGCGCCGGTTTCGGCGAACATCCCCGCTTCTCGTACGAAGCCCGGCTGTACGAGGGACACGCCGACACCCGAGCCGTGCAGGTCCTGGCGCAGTGCGAGGGCGAATCCGCGCAGCCCGAACTTAGCGGTGCTGTAGAGCGAGGTGGCCGGGGACGCGGTCCGGCCCGAGATGGACCCGATCATCACCAGGTGACCGCGGCCCTGCGCCACCATCCGCGGTGCCAGCAGGCGGGAGAGCATCAGCGGTGCGCGCAGGTTCACGTCCAGCGACCGGTCGATCTGCTCGGTGGTGTAGTCGAGCAGTTCACCGCTGGCCGGCAGCGCGGCGTTGGCGACCAGGATGTCCACGGGGCCGGCCTGCTCGACCAGGAGCTCGACCGCATCGCGGTCGCCGAGGTCCGCGACCACGGCGCGGGCGCCCAAGGTCTTCTCGAGTCGCCCGAGGGCGTCGGCCCGCCTTCCGGTGACCACCAGATCGGCGCCTCTGGCGACCAGCGCCCGGGCCAGGGCATGGCCGATGCCGCCACTGGCGCCGGTGAGAAGAACGGTCGATCCGCTGATGTTCGTCAAAGCATCCTCCACTACTGTTCGTTCGAACGAACAATGAACAGTAGTGGCGCTCGGAGGGAAAGACGATGCCTGATTCCGGTCACGCCGGCCTGATCGGCCGGACAGCCGCTCTCGCGGGTGGACACGTCTCCTCACGAGCCCTGGTCGAGGAGGCGCTCTCACGCATCGAGGCCACTCAGCCGACCCTCAACGCCTTCCGCCGGGTACGAGCCGATGCGGCCCTGGCCGAGGCCGATGCCGCCGACCGGCGCCTGGCGGCCGGGGAGCGGCTGCCGCTGCTCGGCGTCCCGATCGCCGTCAAGGACGACACGGACGTGGCCGGCGAGCCGACCGCCTTCGGGTGCGACGGGGATTTCCCTCCCAAAGCGGCCGATGGCGAGGCGGTCCGCCGTCTGAAGGCCGCGGGGGCGGTCATCGTCGGCAAGACCAACACGCCCGAACTGGGGCAGTGGCCCTTCACCGAGGGAACCGCGTTCGGCGTTACCCGCAACCCCTGGAATCCGGACCACACCCCCGGAGGCTCGTCCGGCGGCTCCGCCGCCGCCGTGGCGGCCGGCCTGGTCCCCGCCGCCCTGGGATCCGATGGCGCGGGCTCCATCCGGATCCCCGCCGCCTGGACCCATCTGGTCGGGATCAAGCCGCAACGGGGACGGATATCCACCTGGCCCGACCCCGAATCCTTCCACGGACTGACGGTGTTCGGCCCGCTCGCCCGCACCGTGGCCGACGCCGCCCTGCTCCTGGACGCCGCCTCCGGAAACCACCGGCACGACCTCCACCAGCCCCCGCCGGGCGAGATGCTGCCAGCCGCCCACCGGGACCCGGGCCGGCTGCGGATCGCCTTGTCGCTGCGCAGCGCCTTCGCCGCCACCCGGACGCCGCTGGAACCCGAGGCGCGCCGCGCGACCCTGAACCTGGCCGAGACCCTGTCGGCCCTCGGCCACCACGTCATCGAGGCCGAGCCGCGCTACGGCCTCATCGGGCTGACCCAGGCGCCCCGGGGCTTGGCCGGCATCCGCGACTGGAGCGAGCGCACGCCGGACCGTGTCCTCCTCGACCCCCGGACCCGCAGCAACGCCCGCCTCGGACGCATGCTCGCCGGACCCGCCCTGCGCGCGGCCCGCGCCGCCGAACACCGCCTGCGACACCGGGTCGGGGCGATCTTTCGGCACGTCGACGTGATCCTCACCCCGACCACGGCCACCCCGCCCCCGCGCATCGGCGCGTCCACGGGCCTGTCCAACTCCCGTACCAACCAGGCGATGATCGCGTCCTGCCCCTACGCCTGGCCCTGGAACGTCCTCGGCTGGCCCGCCATCGGCATCCCGGCCGGCTTCACCACCTCCGGGCTCCCGCTGGGGGCGCAACTCCTCGGCCCCGCACACAGCGAACCCCGCCTCATCTCCCTCGCCGCCCAACTCGAGGAAGACCTGCGCTGGTACGAACACCGCCCCGACCCCGACCGCTTCGACGGCGGGTCCCCCTGCCGCCCGCGGGCCAACGCCGGGACACACCGCAGCTCCGGAGGGTCGGCCATGGGATGATGGGTTCCATGGCGAACCCCTCCCAGACCAAGGAACGCATCGTCGCGGCCACACTGCGGATCATCGGTGAGGACGGCGTGGCCGCGGTCACCAACCGCCGCGTCGCCCAGGAAGCCGAGGTCTCCCTCGGCTCGATCACCTACCACTTCGCCACCCAGAACGACCTGTTGCGCGAGAGCCTGCACGCCTTCGTCGTCCAGGAGACCCGCCGCTTCACCGACCTCGCCCAACTGCACTGCACGGGCCCCACCACCCCGCAGGAGGCCGCGGCGCTGGTCGGCCAGGTCGCTGCCGACACCGCCTTCGACAGCGAGCACATCGCACCCTTCGAGCTCTACATCCAAGCCGGCCGTGACCCCCAGCTGAGGGCCGCCGCAGCCGAGTGCTTCGCAGCCTACGACCAACTCGCGGCGTCCATCCTGGGCGCCCTGGGCGTGCCGGACCCCGAACGCATGGCCGGACCCGTCGTCGCGCTGGTCATCGGTCTGCAACTCCGCCGCCTGGCCACCGGCGCCGCCACCGATGAACTGGTCGACGCACTCCTCCTCCTGACGGGCACCCACAGCTGAGCAGTTCGGCACCGTCGGACAGCCGGGCGCACCACTCGCCGCACGGTGCAGTCGCCCGCGTTCCCATTGCGGTGCGGCGCATCCCGGTCGGTGACGGGTTCGACGGACGGCGCCACGGCCGTTCGCATGTCTCCGGAGGCGTAGACGTGGAACGGGTCGAATCCCCAGCTCGTGCGCCAGTCGGCACTGTCCAGGGGGCCGAAGACCGCCTTGCAGATGAGGCTCCGGCCCCGGCCCGGGGGACTGAAACCGTCCGGCGGGCGGCATGCCGGGACCTGGTCCGGACCCAGCGGACTCCTCCCACCGGCGGAGGCGGGGCTCGATCGTGTGATCAGTTGTCGGGGTAGGGCCAGGGGTTCGGTCGACAGCTGATGCCGTTCAGTGTGAGGCTCTTGGTCTGCTGCTGCATTACGGGCGCCGGTGTACCCGGTGTCCCGCAGTTCTGGTGCCGGTGGCCGATCCGATGTCCCACTTCGTGGTTGATGAGCATCTGCCGGTATTCGAAGATCTTTTCAGGGCCGAAGGTGGGTGAGCCCTGTGCCCAGCGGAAGGCATTGATCATGATTCTTTTCGTGGATGCGGAGTCGCACGACACGTTGGAGACCGTCGTGTCCAGGCCTGATTTGGCACACCATGCGGCGGTCGTGCCCGGGCTGGCGAGCGTGATCACGAACTCGGCGTTCCGGGAGTCGGTCTGGCGGAAGTGGAATTTTCCCTTCCCTGCCCAGCTCCTGGCGTCGTCCAAGGTGCGCTGGACGGCCTCGGCGAAGAGGCCGGCGTCGAGGCCGAGCCCGTCCTCGACCTCTACCCGGTAGCTGATCGTTCTGCCCCTGCCGGGATCCGCGTCCCGGTGCACCGGGGCTTCGGCGAAGGTCCCGGCGCCGTGTGCGTCCGGTGCCATGCCGTACAGCTCGGACATCCTCGCCTCGTACGACCGCTCGGGCACGACGGCGGCCGGGACGGTGGCCGGCGCGGCGTTGGCCGACGAGGGCCTCATGCCGAACGGTCCGCCGTAGGCCAACAAGGCGGCGACCAGGGCCGCCGCACACATGCAGACCCGTGCGTGAAGATTCTTCCAGGTAGGGACCGTCGCCCTTCCGCTGCTTCTCTTTCTCACCGTTTCCAACCCATGCCGTCGCGGTCCCCTACCGCGTAGAGGAGTGTCCAGTGCCAGACAACCGCGCCGCGGCTTAAGGCAGCGCTACGGCAAGGTCGCGCGCGGCCCTACCCGGCCGGTCCCCGCGGAGCGACCGACGGCATCGGGGGGAGCAAGGAAAGAGACAGATGGGCCCGGGACGGTTCAGCGGGACGTGTCCGGACTCCGGTCCCCGGTGCCGCGCAGTCCGTTCAGGACGAACGCGGTCAGGTGGTCGGTGTCCGCGCGGCCCGGACGGGTGCCGTCGCGCAGGTGTTGGTGCAGGGCGGCGACCGTGAGGAGGTAGACGGTCCGCGCGTCACGTTCGATGTCGCCGCGTTGCTCCGCCCCGGACCGCGGGCCCCCGTCGTCCGCCCCGCGCAGGGCGGCGACCAGCGGTTCGAGCATCGTCCGCTCGGAGGCGCGCTGCTCCTCGGGGAAACGCGCGGCGAGCCGGTCCACGTGCGTCAGGAACGGCCGGGTGCGTGCCGCGGCCAGGGGGTCGCCAGCCTGGCCGAGTACGCCCTCCACCCAGGACCGCACCGCGGCCGCCGGCGTCGCCGCTCCGGACATCCGGCGGCGCAGGTGCCCGGCCATGCGGCGGCGCCCGTCGTCGAGCATGGCGATGAACAGGTCGTCCTTGGAACGGAAATGCCGGTAGAACGCCTGGTTGGACAGCCCCGCCTCGCACAGCAGGTCGCGCATCGTGAGGTCGAGCGCCCCGGTCCGCTCGACGACCGCGTAGGCCGCCTCGATCAGCTGTGCCCGGACCTCCGGCTCTCCCATGGGCCCTCCCCTCTCGTGGCGTCCAAGAGATGTTGCCACAGCACCCTGGCCCTTGAGAACGTTGTTCCCTATGCTGCCGGAACAACGTTCTGAAGATCCGTCAGAAACGATCGCGGGAGTCGGTGGCGAGATGGAACGAGAGCTGTTGATCGCGGGCATCGGGGGCCAGGGAGTCCAACTGGCCGGTCGGCTCCTGGCCCTTTCCCTGACGTCCGCGGGCCGCGACGTGCAACTCTTCGGCAGCTATGGCGGAATGATGCGCGGCGGCAACACGGAAGTGACCCTGGTCGTCGGCCGGAGCGCGGTCCAGAGCCCTCCCACCGTCTCACCTGCCTGGTCCGCCATCGTGATGCACGACGCCTATGCGGGAGGCATCGAGGACCGGATCCGTCCCGGCGGCCTGCTCGTGGTCAACAGCACCGTCTGCCGTCCGCCGCGGCACGACGGCGAAGCGCCGGCGGAACCACCGGACGCACCACCACCGGGAGGCCCGGGCCGGGGCCTGCTGCCGGACACGGCGGTCCGTACGCTCGCGGTCCCCGCGACCCGTCTCGCCACCGAGCTGGGCTCGGTCGCCGCGGCGACGATGGTCGCGCTCGGCGCGTACGTCGCGGCCACGGACATCGTCGGTCTCGCCGACCTGTTACTGGCCCTGCCGGAGGCGCTGCCCCGGTACCGCCACGAGCAACTCCCCGTCGACGCCGAGGCGCTGGCGGCGGGGTTCGGCGCGGTACCGGTCCGCTGCCGGCCGGCCTGGGCGGAGGTGCCCGTATGAGCAGGGGAACCCTGGTCATCGACCGCGAGGCGTGCAAGGGCTGCGAACTGTGCATAGCGGCCTGTCCGCCGGGCGTGCTCGTCATGACCGCCGACGAGGTCAACACACGGGGCCACCGCTACCCCTTGCTGCTGCCCGGCTGCATCGCCTGTCAGGCCTGCACGGCGATCTGCCCCGACTTCGTCTTCCAGGTCTACCGTTACGAAGCCCCGGAAGCGAGCCGGTGATGGCCGGCCGCGCCCTGCTGATGGCCGGTTCCGAGGCGATCGCCGCCACGATGGTGGCGGCCGGCTGCCGGTTCTTCGCGGGCTATCCGATGACCCCGTTCACCGAGGTCCTCGAAGCGATGGCCCGGCGCCTGCCCCCTGCCGGGGGGACCTGCGTGAACGCGGAGAGCGAGCTGGAGGCGATCGGCATGTGCTGGGGGGCCGCCGCGACCGGGACCCCGGCCGCGACCGGCTCGACGGGTCAGGGGCTCGCCCTGATGCAGGAGTCCCTGGCCGAGATGACCCTCGCCCGGCTGCCCCTGGTCGTCCTGAACATGGCCCGCGGGCAGGGTGATTACTTCCAGAGCACGCGGGGCGGCGGTCACGGCGACTACCGACTGCCCGTCCTGGCTCCGCTGGACGTGGTCGAGGCCGTCGCACACGTGACGCAGGCGTTCGCATGGGCCGAGCAGTGGCGCACGCCCGTCCTGGTCCTCGGGGACTACTACCTCGCCCACACGCACCGTTCGGTGGCCCTACCCGAACCGGCGTTCCCGGCCCGGCCCCCGTGGGCGGTCGGCGGTCGCACCGGCGGTACGGGGCAGGCCACGCTCGTCTCCCCGCTGGGCACGGCGAAACAGCGCGACGGCCTCGGCACCGAGACCGGCTACGACCTGTCGGTCCACTACCGCGCGTGCGCGGCGCGGACCGAGCAGATGCTCCACGGCATCACACCCCGCGTGGAAGCCGAGTCGGTCGAGGACGCCGAAGTGGTCGTCGTCGCCTACGGCACGCCGGCGGTGTACCTACGCGCCGCCGTCCGGGAGCTGCGCCGGAGGGGCCTGCGCGTCGGCTTCGTCCGGCCCGTCACCCTGGTCCCGTTCCCCTACACGGAGATCGCGAGCCTCACCCGGGCCGCACGTGCGGTGGCGGTCTACGAGAACAACACCGGCCAGGCCGTCGACGACGTACGGCTCGCGGTGAACGGCCGTATCCCCGTCGAGTTCATCGGAGGCCTGTCGACGGACCCCTCCGGCTTCGGGATCGCCCCCGATCTGGACGTCCGGCTGCTGGGGGAGCGGATCACCGAGCGCTTCGCCCTGGCGGTGACGCGATGACCGTCCCGCGCCGCCCCCTCCTTCCCATCGTGGGGACCGACAGTCCGCCGGCCTGCGGTGCCCGGCTCGTCCACGACTTCGCCCCCGAGCTGATCGGCTCGCGCACCCACCAGTTGTGTCCCGGGTGCGGGGAGCCGATCGCACTGCGGGCGGTCGTCGAGGCGATCGCGGAGCTGGGCGCGACCGATTCCAGCGTGGCCGTGTTCGGCATCGGCTGCTCCACCGCCTTCTCCGACAACCTCGACGTCGAAGTCGTCCAGGCCCTGCACGGACGCGCTCCGTCCGTCGCGACGGGCGTCAAACGCACGCGCCCGGACCTGACGGTGCTGACCGTGCAGGGCGACGGCGACATGGCCAGCGAAGGTCTGCAGGAAGTGCTGCACGCCGCGGCCCGAGGCGAGCGCATCACCTGCTTCATGCTCAACAACGGCGTGTTCGGGGAGACCGGAGGCCACATGACGGCCACCACCGTCCTCGGGCAGCGCACCAAGAACACCCCCGACGGCCGCGACGCCGCCCGCGACGGCCACCCGATCCGGCTCGCCGAACTCGTGGCCGCGCTGGACGGCTCCGTCTACGTGGCGCGCGGGGCGGTCGATACGGCCCCCCACGTGCGCCGGACCAAGCGCACGGTCCTGCGGGCGCTCCGGGCGCAGCAGCACGGCTTCTCCTTCGTGGAGATCCTGACGATGTGCCCGACCGGCTGGCTCGTGGAAACGACCCGGGCCCCCGCCTACCTGGCCGACCACCACGCACAGGTGCACACCCTGGGCGTACTGAAGGACCTGCCCGGGGAGGCGCGGCCATGACCCGGGACGAACGCATCGTCGTCGGCCTCGCCTACCCGCCCGAGTGGGACCGGCGCCCGGCCGGGACGATCGCGAGGGACGTGCGTTCCGTCGCCGAGGTCGACCGGCGCGTGGTGCTCACACACTGCCGGCTGGACGCCGGGGACGAACGATCGGCCGCCCTCGTCCGCGACCTGGACGTGGTGGTCGCGCTCAGTCTGCCCTCCGACGTCCTGCGGATCGCGCCCCGGTTGCGCTGGGTACAGTCCGTGGGCGCAGGCGTGGGCGGTCTGGTCTCCCGCGACGTCACCGCCGCGGGCATCCGTGTGACCTCTGCGTCCGGGGTCAACGCGGTGGCGGTGGCGGAGTTCGCCTTCGCACGCGTCCTCGCCCACTTCAAGCGGTTCGACGAACTGCGCCGGCTACAGGCGGAACACCGGTGGAGCCCCTGTCACGGCACCCAGCTCGCGGGCAAGACCCTGGGCGTACTGGGGTTCGGCGCGATCGGAGTCGAGGTGGCCCTACGGGCCCGTGCGTTCGGCATGTCCGTGACTGCGGTCCGCCGACGTGTCGACCGGCCGTCCCCACATGCCGACCGGGTGTACGGGCCGCACGAGACGCACGCGATGCTTGCCGAGTGCGACGCGGTGGTCGCCGCGCTGCCGGAATCCGCGGCCACCGCGGAGGTGATGGACGCCGATGCTTTCGCCGCCATGCGGCCGGGCGCCTTCTTCTGCAACGTCGGTCGGGGCTCAGCCGTCGTCGAGCAGGCGATGGCGGCGGCCCTGCGGTCGGGACACCTCGGCGGAGCCGCGATCGACGTCGCCCGCCGCGAGCCGCTGCCCACGGACGACCCCCTGTGGGACGTACCCCGCCTGGTGATCTCGCCGCATTCCGCGACGGCCGCCGACGCGCACTTCGCAGGACTCTACGGGCTGCTGCGGGACAACCTCGCCCGCTTCCTGAGCGGCCGCCCGCTGATCAACGAGGTCGACCCGGAGCGCGGCTACTGAACGTGCCGTGCGGTTAGGGGCGCAACCGAAGGACCGACGTAAGGAGACGCCGTGACACAGGACAGGGCCCTCGGCGGCATCGGCAGCCGAATCCTCTTCGAGAACGACCGGGTACGGGTGTGGGAACTGCGCCTGGCACCGGGAGAGCGGAGCGACGTGCACCGGCACGAACTCGACCACGTCCTCATCCAGATCGCCGGCGACCGGATCGCCGTACACCCGGAGCCCGACACCGAGGGACCGTACCGCGACCACCTCGAAGCGGACGTGGTGCCGGGTGCGGCGGTCTACGTCGGCCGCGGCGGCGTCGAAACGGCGGTCAACCCCGGTGCATGCCCGTACCACGAGGTCATCGTCGAACTGAAGACGTGAACGGCGGTCCGCCCGAGGTGCGACGGACCGGAGCGAAGGGACCCCCCTTTGGAACACCTGCTGATCGGCGATGTGTTCGCCAATGCGGCCCGCGCGACGGCGGGCCGCACCGCCGCGGTGCTGGGCGACCGCAGGATCACCTTCGGAGAGCTGGACCGCCGCGCGGACCTGCTCGCCCACGCGTTCCACGACCTCGGTGTGCGCCACGGCGACCGGGTGGCGTGCTGGTCGGGAACCGATCTGGGCCTCGTGGTGCTCTTCGCGGCCCTGGCCAGAACCGGAGCGGCTTTCGTACCGGTCCCGGGCAACCTCGGCCCCGCCGAGGCCGCCGCCTTCGCCGCCGCGTTCCGGCCCGCGCTCGTCGTGGTCACGACGGAACCGATGCGGCACGCGATCGACGTCCTGCCCTTGTCGGCCGGCGCCCCGGTCGTCACCCTGCGCTCCCTCCTCGACGGCGCGTCCGGCGCCGCGCACGGCTTCCATCCCGACCGGGCGGTATCCGAGACCGACCCCCACGTCATCTTCGCGTCGTCCGGAACGACCGGACGGCCCAAGGGCATCGTCCTCTCCCACCGCGTCAGCTTCCTGCGTTCCCACCCCGGATCACAGCTAGAGCCGCGCGGTACCGCGGTCTGCACCTTCCCCCTGTTCCACATGGCGGCGTGGACCATCGCACTCCAGCAGTGGCAGGCCAGGGACACCGTCGTCTTCCTGGCCCGCGCGGACGGCCCGGCGATTCGCCACGCCCTCTCCCGCCACCGGGCGACACGTCTCTACTGCGTGCCCGCCGTCTGGCAGCGCGTCCTGGACGGGGACCACGCCGCGCTGTCCGGACTCCGGTTCGCCGACACGGGCACCTCCGCAGTCACGGCAGAACTGCTCCACGCCATCCGCACCGCCGCTCCACAGGCGTACCTCCGTGTGTTCTACGGATCCACGGAAGCCGGCAACATCGCCTGCCTCGGCGGTGACGAGCTGCTCGCCCACCCCGGCAGCGTCGGATTGCCCGCCACCTCGGTACGGCTGCGCGTCGACGCGGCAGGTGAAATACAGGTCCGGGGGCCGCTGCTGTTCGACGGCTACTTCGGGGATCCGACCGCCACGGCGTCCGCCTTCGCCGACGGCTGGTACCGCACCGGCGACCTGGGTGAACTCGACCGGGCCGGTCAGCTCGCGATCGTAGGCCGCACCGGTGAACACATCAGGACCGGAGGCGAGGCGGTGTCCCCGAGCGAAGTGGAGCAGGCGCTCTCGACCCATCCCGCGGTCGCGGACGTAGCGGTCGTCGGACTGCCGGACCCGGCCTGGGGAGAGCTCGTCTGCTGTGTGATCGTGCCCAGTCGCCGTGGCAGCCCGCCCGCCCTGGACGAACTGCGCCGGCACCTTCGCGGACGGCTCGCCACCCACAAGCATCCCCGCCGCATCCACATAGTGGACGCCCTTCCCCGCACCCCCGCCACCGGCCAACTGCGCCGCGACCTGATCCGCGCGATGGCACCTGACCTGACCTGACCTGACCTGACCTGACCTGACCTGACCTGACGTGACCGGGGCCCGCTCCCGCTGACCGAACTCCCCGTCCTGGGTCGAGACACCGGATGACACCGACCCGGCGGTCGGCCCTTGCCCGAAGGACTTCCCGGCCGCCCGCTGTGGGTCCCGGAGGCGCCTGGAAGGCCTCGAGGACGGGCCGTACATCCTGGCCCTGCGCTCAGGGACGGCAGCACGCTGGTCCCTCTGCTGACCTCGGAGGACGACGCGGTGATCCCCGCAGCGGCCACGCGGGGGATCAGGGGTCGGCTCCCGCCGCCACGGTCGCGGCCTGAATCGCTCGCCGCACGATCGGTCGACGCCCGGCTGCGGACCGCCGGGGAGTTTCGTGTGTGCCCCCGGCGATCCGAGGGCGCGCGTCCTGACCTTTCGGCCAGTCTGCCGGGCGCTGCGGGCATGCGCTCACGACTGCCTGAACGCCACGTGTGCGGACGGGGGAGAAGACGCAACGATCTGCACAGACGCCGTCCCCCGCACGGCGTAGTGCCGGCCGGGCGTTCACCTGGCAGCCGCCATCCACCGTGGCGGGCACTGCACCCGTCACACATCACCCGAGGTAGCCACCTTCCATGTCATCCCAGCTCCGCCGTATCCCCTCGCCCTCCTTGAAGTACGCCGCACGGGTGGGCTCCGCCGTCGCGCTCTCCGCCTCGTGTCTCGCCCTCGCCCCGGCGGCATTCGCCAAGCCTGCAGAAGACCCGCCGCCCGTCGTGAGGGTGAACACCACCGTCAACGGCGGCAGCGAAGCAGCTGTCGTAGAGCCGGGGGATGACGTAGAGGTCACCATCAGGGTGTCCTCTCCGGATCCGAACACCTTCCGTAAGACCTGTGACCTCGAAACGCGGTACGTGGTGCCGGAGGGGCTCGAATATCAGCCTGGCTCACTGCGGCTCAACGGCAAGTCGGAGACTGGCTGGGCACGTTACGAAGCCAACGACCATCAGCTCATTGCCAGGTTCTCGACGAATCAGCCTGACTACCACTACTACGGATGTGTGAGTGACGACAAGGGATCGTCCACGCTCTCCTTCAAGGCCAAGGTCACGTCCAAGCTGACTGGGGAGCTGGCCCTCAGCCCGAAGGTCACCTACAGGAACTGGCTGCTTCCGGGAAACCCGGCGTCGCCGCAACTCTCCACCGTGTCGGACCCGGCGATCGTGCGTCTGGCGTCGTACACGCCTCCTGCGAACAGCAGTGACCTGAAAGTGGTGGGCCGGGTCCTGACGGAGAAACTCATGGCCGGGAAGGACGTCGCGTACGAGGCCAAGGTGACCAACGCCGGTCCGCACTCGGCCGAAGAGGTCTGGCTGACCTCGCCCGGCCTCGGCAAGGATGCCAAGGCCGGGACGGTCGCCGCCAAGGTGACGCTGCCCGACGGCAAGACCGCTGACTGCTCTGTCGAGGACGGCAAAGTGGGTTGCGAGGTCGGCGACCTGGCCAAGGGCGGCTCCGCCACGATCGAGGTGAAGTCGGTGCTCGCGAAGGACACCGCCGGCAAGGAGCTCTCCTTCGCCGTCACTGCCCAGTCGAAGACCGCGGACCCCGACAAGACGAACAACAAGTGGGCCGCGGAGCAGGAGGTGCACGGCGGCAGTCCGGGCGAGGGGACCGACCCGAAGCCCGACCCCAGCGAGGGCGTCAAGCCCACTGCGCGCCCTTCCGCCGTCCCCACCAAGACCCCCGACACCGGCGAGGGCGGCTCCGGGACGGGTGATTCAGACAAGGGTGGTTCCGGACAGGGTGGTGGCGGCGGCTTCCTCGCCGAGACGGGCAGTAACGGCCTCGCTCTGGCCGGCGGTGCGGCGGTCCTCCTCGGAGGCGGTGCGGGTGCCGTGTACTACGGCCGTCGTCGCCAGCGTGCCGCAGAGGCGGCAGCCGCTGAGGAGTCGACCGGCGAAGAGCCGACCGCTCGGGACTGACCCCGGTGGCTGGGCCCGGCCGGTCCGTCGTGACCGGCCGGGCCGTCGTGCGCCGATCGTGCTGTCGTGCGTCGGCCGGTCCCGGTCCGGACGACGAACCCGGACCCTTCGTCCGGCCCGGCTCCACCCACAGTCCTGCCTGACGGGCGATCCGGCCCGTCGGGGCGCCCGTTACGCTCGGCCTTCCGTCACTCCCGTCGCACCGTGCTCGGACAGCAGACATGGCAGTTCCGGAGGTGGCCGCGCTGCCCGGATCACCGGCCTACGCACCGGACCCCGCGCTCGTCCCGCTCGTGCTGCCGCCTCCCCTGCTCCACGCTGCCGCAGCGGACAGCGCCGGCCTGGTCGCCGTGGTGGGATCCCAGGGCGACGGCTCGGGCTGCCGAGGAAGCTCAGGAGGTCCCGTCGCGCGCGGCTCCGGCACGGTTCGAAGGACTCCTGGGCGACGCGCGGCACGCCCTGCCCGCACACCTTGAGGAAAGGTTGCGGGGGAGTGCCGGGACGCCGGCCGAGCAGCGTCGCGGAGGGCTCTCTCACCGAGTGCCCCGTCGACGGCACGAGCGCGAGCGCGACCTACCGACAACCGGCGGCGGCGCTGCCGGCCGAGGAACGGCGCGTCCTGGTGGAGTTTCCCGGTCCTAGTCCTGCCTGAGGTGCGAAGGGGGGATCCCGATCGCTGCCCCCTGGGCAACCATGCCCTGGTCGGCCGGGCGATCACCGGCCGAGCCGGGGGCCGCTCGGCGGGCTAGCGGGCCCGGCGAGCCGTCCCCGATCCACAGTTCTCGGGAAGGTTCCATGACGTCCACGCATCGAGGGACAGAGCGCACACTGCTCAGAAAACTCACCAGCCCCTCTCTCTGGGCCGTGCCGGCCGGTCTGGTGACCGTCCTTGCCCTGCTGCTCTCGCTGATCTACATGGGAGGGATCCTCGATCCGCGCGGGAACATGAAGAGTCTCCCCATCGGCCTGGTCACGGAAGACCGCGGCGCCCCCGGGGCGCCGGAACCCCTGGGGACGGGCATAGCGGCGGCCATCCGGACGGCCGACCCGGACCGCCACGTCGACTGGAAGCCCCTCACCCTCACCGAGGCACGTCGACAGCTGGCGGCCGACAAGCTCTACGGCGTCCTCGTGATTCCCTCGGACTTCACCGCGCAGGTACGGGCGCTCACAGGTCCTGCGACGGCGCGTCCGCGGATCGAGGTCCTCACCAGCCCCGGTGCAGGCAGCCTCGGATCCTCGCTGGCCAGTACCGCGATGCAGCAGGCGGCCCACGAGGCCTCCGCCCGGCTCGGTGCCGCCCTCCTCGCCGAGCACGCGGAAACCGGCCACGGGGCGCCTGCGCCCTCGACACGTCTGCTTCTGGACGACCCGGTGGAAGTCACCGTCTCCGTGGGGCACTCCATCGGAACGCGCAGTGGCCTGGGCCTGTCCGCCTTCTACTACGCGCTCCTGCTGGTGCTGATCGGTTTCCTCTGCGCGGGCATCGTCAGCAACGGCACCGACATCGGCCTGGGGTACGCCGCCAGCGACCTCGGCCCCCTGCGGACCCATCGGCCGCTGGTGGCCATCAGCCGCCGCCAGGCGTTCCTCGCCAACAGCGCGTTCACCGCGGCGTTCTCCCTGGCGACCTCGTCGATCCTGATGGCCGTCACCGTCGGGTTCCTCGACATGGACGCCGCGCACCTGCCGCTGCTGTGGGTGTTCTCGGTGTGCGTGACCTCCGCCGTGGGAATCGGGGCGCAGGCGCTGACTTCCGTCCTGGGGGCGCTGGGGCAGCCGGTGGCCATGCTGGTCTTCATCGCGTTGGCCCTGCCGTCCTCAGGGGGCACCGTCCCGGTGCAGGCGGTCCCCCACGCCTACCGCCTCCTCGCGGAGTTCGAGCCGATGCGACAGGTCACCGACGGGGTGCGGTCCATCCTCTACTTCGGTGCGCAGGCGGACGCGGGTCTGACGAGGGCCTGGGTGATGACGGGAGCGGGGCTGGTGGCGGCCCTGGCCCTGGGGTGGGTGGTCACGACCTTCTACGACCGCAAGGGACTGCACAGGACCGCCGCGGCGAGGGGCTGACCCCCGTCGGCCTTCGGTCGAGGGCCGAAGGCCGGCGGCGTCCCGACCTGGTCCCGGTTCTTCGGTCCCTGAACCCTGCGTTCCGTCCCTGAGGAAGTTCAGCCACTTGGTGAAAGTGCTGCTCAGAGGGTCTGAGCCAGAGAAAACAGGGACCGAAGGGACTCTGAATTTCAGGTGTGCTGCTGCCCGAGGTCGTAGCCGTACACTCTCGACCAGCTGGGGGCCATTGTCATGAGGGCGGACAGGAACTTGTAGCGGGCCGTGGGGATCGAGACGACGTTGCCGTTGCGGGGGTCGGCCAGTGCGGTGCAGGATGTGGCCCCGGCCGACCGCGCCGTGGCCTTCCTGTCGGCCGGCGGAACATGGTCGTCAGACGGCGCTGGGGGGTCGGGGGGTTGTGAGGCTGTGTTGGGAGCGGGGGGTCTTGAGGCCGACTTTGCGGGGTTCGACGGTGCGGGGGTCGACCGCCTCGCCGGGTGCGCCCTCCTGGTAGAGGCCGTCCGGTTGTGCGTCGCGGTCGTGGGGGAGCAGGTAGAACACCCGCCGCTTCTGTAGTCCGGTGTCGGGGTCCGCCTCGGCGCGGTCGTCCAACTCGGCGAAGCCGACCATGCGGCCGTCGCGGAAGTAGCGCGGCTTGCCCCGGCGCCGGGGTGTTTTGTCGAGGGCCTGGCGGACGTAGTCGAGCGACTCCGGGCTTTCCAGCCACACGACTTTGTCCTCGTGGAAGAGATCGCACGCGTTCAATAGCGAACTCATGAGCTTTGCTCCCCTCTCGTGTCCGCCGCGTGCCGGCATTCCGTGCCCGATGCCCTTGGGAGCGTTCGCAGATGCGTACCGGTCGACCGCGTCCCCGGTCCTTCGCCCATAGTCATGCTGGGCCCCATGGTAAATCGTCGAATCGTGGGTCGACAGTACGTTCGCGAACCTCGAGACCAATGGCCGCCGTCGGCGGTGGTGGTGCAGCACTCCGTCAGGAAGCGGCCGGTGTGGTCCTCGGTGTTCGCGTGGGCCTGGGTGGCGGTGCGCACGACGTGGGGGCCGACCAGCGAGGGCTTGGTGGCGAGGTAGGCCCGGGCCCCCTGGACCATTCAGTGGAGGATTGCCCCCGGCGGAACACCGCTGTGGTTCTCCCCTGCTCGGCCATGGTCGGACCCACGATGTGACCGCGGCCCGAGTCCACGGCATCGTCCGGGCCTGCCTCACCGGGTAGTTCGCGACGCTCGGCGCAGAGTGAACGGTGCTCTCCGCCGGTCACGACGTATCCGGCGGATCGACCACCAGCCAGCAGGCAACGAGCGGCTCCGTCGAGTGGCCGGGATCGCCGATGGCTCCGGAGGACGTCGAGGACCTTGTCCCTCGGGTGCGGGTTGAGCGCGTCGGTGCCCGACGTGCCGGCCCTCGCAGCCGCGTTGGAGCGCTGCGGGACCACGGCGTGCGGATCTGCCTCGACTCGGTACGGGCCGCTCCCGCGCCGTCGGCCCGCCGCGTGCCGTGCCGGGTCGGTCCCGGCACGGCCGCCTGCTACTTCGTCGTGCTGCGTGCGGCGTCGAGGATGATGTCGCTCACGGCAGAGGGCCGCGAGACGACGGCCGCGTGGGCGGCGTCCACCTCCACGGTGTGCGCACCGGCGCGCTCCGCCATGAAGCGCTGGGCGGCGGGCGGGATCGCCTGGTCCTTCGTTGCCACGAGGAACCAGGAGGGGATGGACTTCCAGGCGGCGTTGGCGCTCTGGTCTCCCAGGCTCGACGCTTCGATCGGGCGCTGGGTGGCTGCCATGACGGACGCCTTCCAGGCCGGGAGGTCTCCGGCGAATGCCTGGCGGAACTTGTCCGGCTTGATGGAGAGGTCCGCGCCCGCGGATCCGTCGGCACGGGTGTAGGGCACCGCGTTCAGCGACTCCGGCAGCCGGCTGCCGGGGAAGCTGCCGAGGACGTCGTTGGCGCTCTCACCCTTGTCCGGGGCGATGGCGGCGATGTAGACGAGGGCTTTGACCTGAGGGTTTCCGACAGCGGCGTTGGTGATGACCTCGCCGCCGTAGGAGTGTCCGGCCAGAACCACGGGGCCGGGGATGCCCTTGAGCACGTCGGCCACGTAGGCCGAGTCGGAGGCGAGCCCACGCAGCGGGTTCGCCGCGGCCACCACCTTGTACCCGCGCGCTTGGAGCCGCTGGACGACGTCGCTCCACCCCGAGGCGTCGGCGAAGGCGCCATGCACCAGGACGACCGTGGGCTTCTGCTCGGGAACACCGGTGGCGAAGGCGCCCGTGCCGAAGGACGTGGCCCCCATCGTGACGACCGCGGTGGCGGCCAGCGTGGCGGCCGTTCTCTTGATTTTCAACGTTCCGTTCCTTTCAGGATCCTTGTCCGATCCTCTGCGGGCCCGACGGCGTTGCCATCGCCCGTCGGGTGCGGCCCTGCGCCGGATCTCGGCTCCTCCCGGCGGCTCCACCAAACGGACGGGGGTAGCCGCAGGAATGCGCCCGGTCCGGTCGGCCGCCGTACTCCACACGGCGGCCCGATCCCCTCCGTGTCTGCCCGCCGACCGGTGGAACGGCGTCAGTCCGGGGCGCCTGGTGCTGTGGCCGGAAGGTTTCCGAGAGGAGCGGGAGCGGGCTGCCCGGCGGGGCTTCCCGTGCCTACGCGCTCGGGTTGATGGCAGACGTACGGGCCGACCAGCGACGGGGAGCACCGGCCGGCGCCCCCGAAGGTGCCGAGGTGCACGTCGAGAACGGCCGGCCGCAGCGAAGCCGGCAGGCCGACGGGGTGGACGACCGGGGCGACTGGAAGATCAACAGCGCGGCCGCAGCCGTGACCTCGACGACGACCTGGTGGCCTGACCGAGCACGACCGGGCGCCCAGAGGCGTCCCGGCCGTGCGGGCTACGCCTAAGGCGTCGCGTCGCCACCATCGAGGGGGTCGAGAGAGCCGTGAACCGGTCCCTTGCTCCCGACGGACACCGGAGTCCCGCGGCGCCGGCCGTCTGCACGAACACTTGTCCCTCCCTTCCTTCTCGCGGGTTCTCGCCGGTGATGGATTGGTACCCGTCAACGACATACCTGAGAGGAAAGGGGAAGCCGGGCATGCCGGATACCAAGCGAGCCGCGTCGGGGGCGGTGCTCTGGCGCACCTCGTGCGGCGACTTCGGCTTCATCGTCCCGGACGCGGAGGGTGAGCCGGACCTGTTCGTCCACCGCTCCGACATGGCGTCCGATCCTTCGGCGGCGCCCCTGGCCGGGGGGGATGCGGTCGACTACGAGGTCCACGTCGGGCCGCTGGGGCCGTGGGCGCGCAATGTGCGCCGACGCGGTTGAGCGCCGGTCGAGCGCCGGTCCTCCGATCGGCGGACGGGCAGCGGGACGTGATGCGGCCCGGTGGTCGGACGACCGCGCGGAGACCGCTGTCTAGCGTGGTGACGGGTTCTGGACCTGTTGCGTCCAGCCGCGTAACCGACTAGCGAACTGTGGGAAATCCTGTGCACAAGACGACCTCTCGGGCGCTGACAGCCGCCCTCGCCGTGACGGCCTCGGTAGCTGTTGCCGGGCCCGCCTTCGCCGCTCAGCCGCCGACGGCACCGGGAGGTGCGCGCGTTGCGTGCACCTCACCGAGGAACGCGTCTTCGGTGAAGCTCGCCCAGAAGCTCGAGAAGGACATCACCAAGGCCGTCGGGGCGAAGAAGTACATCTCGGTCGCCCTCGACGATCAGCCGTGGGGGGTGCGCTGCACTTACCGCGCGAACAGTCAGAACGACACCGCGAGCCTGGTCAAGCCGACCATTCTGGCCGCGCTGATGCATGCCGAGCAGGGGAAGCTGACCGGCGCGCAGAAGGCGCTTGCCAGCAAGATGATCATCGACTCGGACAACGACTCCGCCGGAGCGCTGTGGAAGGACCTGTCCGACATGACGGACCCGGCCAAGCCCAACACGAGCGAGTTCAGCTCGTTCCTCGCCACGGCAGGGATGTCCGGCACGGTGCCGGACAAGGACGGGACCTCCTGGGGGCTCACCCAGACCACCGCGGCCGACCAGCTCAGGCTGCTGGACGTCCTGACCGGGAAGGACAGCACGGTCCTGAACCCCCAGGAGCGTGCGTACGAGCTCGGTCTCATGCGCGCCGTGCGGCCGGACCAGCGGTGGGGAAGCACCGCCGGCGCGCCCGCGGCGGCGCTGACGGCCGTCAAGAACGGATGGCTCCAGCGCTCGGAGAACGGCCCCGACAACGACTTCGACCGCCTGGACTGGAAGGTCAACAGCATGAGCGCGGTCACCGGCGGCCACGGGCCCCGGCGGTACCAGTCGAACCTCGTGGTGCTGACCGAGGACAACAGGGTTTCCCGGAGGAAGAACCCCTTCTACGGCTTCAAGCCCGCGGTCGCAAAGATCCAGCAGGTGGCGACCGCCGTCAATCGGGACTTGTACCCGAGTCCGCTGCGGGGCGGCCGGTACATGCCGCCGCCGGTCGAGCCGTCCCAGGCGAACGACTGATACGCCGCACCGAGCCCTGATCCGGCAGGACGCAGCCGCATATGCGGCCGCCCCTCTCGCCGGCAGCTCTGCCCAAACGGCCGTCGCGGGATGCCTCGTTCTCTACCCTGCTCGCGGCCGACAGGGCCGTCACCCGCCCCGCGCGGGGCTAATCGGCAGTCGACTTGGAGCAATGACGCCGAGCGCGGTGGCCACGGCGAGGGCCGCCGGCTTCCCGCCCGGCCCGCAGCGGATCACCGTCTCGCGCTGACCGGCCGCGGGAGTGTTGTCGACGGGGCGTCCAGCATGTCGGGCGAGGCCCTTCTCGTGTGGATCGGCGGCGCGACGGAACGCCACCGGGGGTTCTCCCATGCTCGGTTCCCGAGCCTTGTGGTTTCCCTGGCTGCCGGGTGCGGGCCGGCCGGGCTCAGAGGCCGGTGACGATCTCCATCCCCCGTACCCGGCCGTTCACGTCCGCGGAGAAGAGGCGCTGGACGCCCGCTTCCCACAGGGCGCGCCGGCGTCGAGGGCAGGGGAGGGTCATCGTCGCGAGGG
The DNA here is from genome assembly GCF_042870555.1 of Streptomyces sp. NPDC006487. Lineage (NCBI taxonomy): Bacteria > Bacillati > Actinomycetota > Actinomycetes > Kitasatosporales > Streptomycetaceae > Streptomyces > Streptomyces sp. NPDC006487. The sequence continues at coordinate 22,501 of NZ_JBIAHN010000029.1, read as the reverse complement.
ACTCGAGGGCCCAGGTTTCAGACGTGTCGCAGGCTTCAGCCTCCCGCCCCGGTTGCCCGTAGGGGATCCGCTGATCGGGGCAGGGTGGCGGGGGCGGGGCGGACCGCTCGGAAGGCAGGTGCGCCGGCGGAACCGCCGTGGGAGCCGGCGGCCTCAGGCCGCGCGGGCGCGGAACGCCTCCGGCAGGAGCGGCAGCTCCGCGCCCATGATCGCGTACGGGGCCGCGTCGGAGGCGTACGGAGGGACGTCGATCAGGTCGCGGTAGCCGTGGCGGTGGTACAGCCGGCGGGCCGGCGTCGGCTGCGCCGGAGTCGTGAGGATCACGCGGTGCTCCCCGGCGCGTGCGCACAGTGCGGTCAGCAGTCGGGTGCCCAGCCCCTGGCGCTGGAAGTCCGGAAGGACGTGCAGCTCGCACAGATAGAACGCGTCCCCCGTCCAGGAACGCCGGCCGGCCGCCAGGAGCCGGTGGAGGACGGGTTCCCGCCAGGGGTAGGGCTCGTGGGCCGGTACCCCGTAGGTGAAGCCGGCGAGCTGACCGTCATGGAACGCGCCGATCGCGGTCAGGCCGCAGGCGCCGCGGGCACGGCGCTCCGGCACCCGGTCGTCGAGCGCGCGGGGCGCCAGCCCGAGGGCCGCCGCCTGGACGCGGAGGGTCTCTTCGGCCAAGGCGCCGATGTCGACGGCCGTGAGGACCGGCACGGGGCGCCGGGTGCTGACGTGCATGGGGTGTGCCTTCACGTGAGGGGAGTGGGGAAGGACGGTGCGCCGGCGGGCGGCGCTGCGCCTGTGGAGAGTCCATCCCGGGGGGAGGCCTGAGGACAATCCCGTTGGGGCACCCGTGGGGCCAGGGGGTCGACGGATGCCCGGGCTCGGCCGCGGGCGGCGGAGGAAGGACTGCCCGTACGCCTGCCCCGAGGGAAGCGGCCCGGCGGGCCCCGCCCAGCAGGATGTGCGAACCCCCGCGGACCGGTGAATTCGGAGGTGCTAGTGCCGTGCCGGTGACGTGGGACGAAATGTCTTTCGCACACTGTGGAGTTGGGTCTGAGATGAATTCGAGAATTGATCTGGTCGTGGGAGGAATGCGGGCTGCGGAGCTCGTCAACGCCTACCGGGGGCGTCTGGAGCGGTTGGACCTCCTGCCTCCGCAGGCAGCGCTCAACGTCGCCTGCTACGCCTATGCCGCCGGGTGCGTGCACCTCCTGGCCGCCCCGGGCCAGACATGGACGCGGCCCGCCGCCGAGGACGAGGGAGGTGCCGGCTGCGTTGACGGTCCTGCGACCGAGGAACTGCTGGTCATGGAAGTCGAGAACAGCGAGTCCGGCCACTTCGCGGTCTGCCGCGAGCCGTGCGGCATCATCGCGAAGGTCCCTCTGGAGGAGCTCGGGAGCGGCTACGCGCTCGCCCACTGGCCGAAGGACTCCGACGTGGCGGGCCCGGCACGGTAGGCACGATGGAGAGCATTTCGTCGGCCGGCGGCCAGGGGTATTTCGAAAGGGACCGCAAAGCTCCAAGGAATGGGCCGTGATCTGCAGGCAGTTCAGCGTCCACGACCAGCAGGTCCTGAGGGCCTTCCGCAATGAAGGCGACCTCTATCGCGGGATCCGCGAGGTCATCCAGGAGCGTCACTACGGCCCCCGGCTCGAAGCGGGGCGCCCCCGTCCCATTCCGCCGGCCCTTCAGCACCAGGCGAAGGCGGAGGTGAGGGGCGTCTACGTCACGGTGATGAATCGGCGGTCCAAGTACAAGGACGTCCTGGACGTCTTGGTCCGCATGGTCCAGGCGAACGTCAGGCAGGACCGTCGTCACCGGATCGCCGCCGCCCTCAAGTGACGCCCCGCGATCCCGAACGCGTGAGGGGCGGCCGTCGCATGAGGGGACCTCCCGGTGTGGGCAGGCACCGCCGAGGGCGGCGCGGGGGTTACAAGGTGTCGTCCGGGTCCCCGGGGAGGTCGTCGACGGCCAGGACGCGTGCGCTCATGGTGCCCATCAGGTCCAGGGCCGCGGCGTGCCGGTACGCGGTGTAGTCGGCGGTGGCGTCGAAGGGAACGAACACCTGGATGTCACGGCTGATGGCGTCGACGCTCGTGGCGAGGATGCCGTGGCTGGCGTAGATCCCGACGACGACCAGCTGGTCGCGGCCGCGCCTGCGTAGTTCGGCCTCCAGGTCGGTGGCGTAGAAGGCGCTGTAAGCGCGCTTGGCGATGCGGGTGACGTCGGGTGCGCCGAGGCGGGGAAGGGCGATGCGGGCGGCCTGTTTCGGCGAGAGCCCCATCCCCCAGCAGGCGCCCAGCAGACCGCGCTGGGCGAGGTCGGCCGCAGGCCGGGGGCCGCTGGCGAGGACGGGGACACCGTGGCCGTCGGCCCAGTTCACGACCTCCACCACACGGGCGAGCAGGTGCCGGCGGCCCGCTCTGGAGAGCGTGCGGAGGTAGTGCGGCTGGAGGTCGTGCACGAGCAGCGCCGCCCGCGCGGGTACGACGGCCCACACCGGTCCGCCGCAGTGCCGTTCCAGACGCGCGGCGTCGTAGTCCTCCGGCCGGAGGGAGAAAGATGTCACGGATGCCTCGTCGCGGTGGTCGGCTGATGGCGGTGGCTGGTGTCGGCCGCGTGGCCGACACCTTCAACTCTCTCCTTGGGGGCGCGGACGGGACACTGCCGAACGTACGGTCTCTCGGGCGGTCGTGGGCTCCGCCGATCGGCCAGGTGTGGACCGGAAACGGCGGGGGGCCTTGCAGGACGAGCTGTTGGACACCCTCCTCGCTGCGTGGACGGGAGAGGAGTTCGCCTACGGGGGCCGCACGGTGCGGACCAAGCCCCGGCCCCACACCCGGCCGCATCTTCCAGATCCCGGTGCGGCGCACCGCCGCGATCACCGCCGCGTGCTTCGTCGCGTACGTCCTGCTGCCGGCGGGAGACGCACGGCTGCGGGTGGAAGCGCGGGCGGGCGACCCTGGCGGGCAATCGGACCCCGGCGTCCGCTCAGCGGCCGACAAGGCGGGGATAGGCCTGCGCCAACCCGGCGTCGTGCACGGTGGACGTCTGTCCACCCGCCCCGATGCACGCCGGGTACCCCGGCAGGTTGGCGTGCGCATGCGTCTTTCCGAACCGTCCGGCCGCCGGCGCCGTGCCCCGCAGGGGCCCGCGCCGGAGCGGCCTGCCGCGCCGCCCCGGCGCGGCAGGGCCGAGCGCCGGCAGCTGGCCCGGCGCGCCAGACGGCGCCGGGCGGGCCGGGCGCCCCGCCGTATCGCGGCCGTCCTGTGCGGCGGCATCCTCCTGACTTTGCTTGTCAAGACGTTCGTCGTCCAGGCCTTCGTGATCCCCTCCGGCTCGATGGAGCCGACGCTGCGCGTCGGCGACCGGGTGCTGGCGGACACGTTCACCCGTTGGTCCGGCAGTACCCCGGCTCCGGGCGCGGTGGTCGTGTTTCACGCCCCCGAGGACTGGACGCCCCCGCAGCAGCCGACCGCCGGATCGAAGCAGCGTTTCCCGGGGGAGGGGCTGATCGCCTCGTTGGGACTGCTCCCGGTGGACGACGGCAAGACGATGATCAAACGCGTGGTCGCGGTGGGAGGCGACACCGTGCAGGGGGACGCGGCGGGGGACGTACGTGTCAACGGTGTGCTCGCCCAGGCGCAGGGCTCCCCGGCCCCACCAGCGCGCCCGAGCGCCCCGTTCCGCGTCACCGTGCCCGAGGGCCGGCTGTTCGTGCTCGGCGACAACCGGGGGAACTCCGCCGACTCCCGTTACCACCTCGGCAACGGCTACGGGGGGTCGATACCGGAGGACTCCGTGATCGGAGAGGCCTTCGCCGTGGTCTGGCCCACCGCGCACTGGCGCACGGTGTAGTCCGGCTCCCCCCGCCGGACCCCCTGATCGGTGGAGGACCGGAGGCCTTGGCCGCCCACTGTCGAACTCCGGGCACCGGACATGTCTTCGCGGCTCGACGATGCCCTGCTGCAGGCGGCCCTGGCCCGCGCACTGGCGGCCCATGTGCTCGCCGAGGACCCCGGCCTGCTCATGAGCCCTGTGGTTTCGGGTCGGGCGCTGAGGCTGGCGCGCTGGCGTGCCGCCCGTGGAGGGTTCGAAGGCGAGGGGATCGACCCCTTCACGGGTGCCGAGGTGCCCGCGGCCACGCTGGTGTGGCGGCTCGTGGATCTGCTGGGACCCGAGCTGGAGGCGGCCGGGGACTACGGTCATGTGACCCGCACGCTGATGGGCATGGTCCGCGAAGGATCGCCGGCGGCCCGCCAGCGGGCCGTCTTCGCACGCCGCCAGTCCGGCGCCGACCTGCTGCGCCACCTCGCGGACGAGACCGAGGCCTGCTGACGCACCCGGACGCGCGGTGGGCACGGTGCCTGCCGGACCGTCGGCCTGTGCCCTCGACGCCCGGCTGTCCCGCGCTCTGCCCGAAGGGCTGCCCTTGTGCCGCCTGGTGGATCGCTCTCGGGCGGGTTGACTCCCGATGACGCAGCCGGAGTTCAGTCCGGGTGTGAACGATCGAGGAACCAGGATCGCAATGCACAAGAGGAAGCACCGGAACTCCCGGAAGCGCGTGTACGTGGGGATGGGCGCGGCGATGGCGGTCATTTCCGTGGCAGCGCTCCAGCAGGCGAACGCCGCCACGGAAGCCATCGAGCTCCAGAGCGGCAGTTTCGAGGAGGCGGACCTGAAGGGGTGGGATATCTCCAAGAAGCTTTCCGAAGACAGGAAGTTGTACGCCGTCGAGACGAATTACCGGGGGGTGGTGACGGCTTCCGACGGGAGCAAGTTCCTGCGGCTCTTCGAAGGTGCCATCGCCCAGCAGGACATCGCCGTCATGGAGAACAGCCACATCCGGTTCCGGCTCGACTACCGGACCCTCGACCCGGCTGTGGCGTACCGGGTGACCTCGTCGAAGCCGAACGGCACCGGGGCCTACCAGTACGAGACGTTCACCGCCAGTCCGCAGCAGACCGGTTGGAACACCATCGGCGGCGTCTTCACGGAGAGCCAGGGGGGAATCACCCGGTTCAAGATCGGTCCTGACAAGATCGATTCCGGCAATCAGGAGGTGCTGGTCGACAACTTCCAACTTGAGTACGCGCCGCAGGTGACGACGAGTTCCGAGAAGACGGCGGCACCGGTGCAGCTCGGATCGACGGTGGAGGTCACGTCGACCATCGAGCACACAGGTGGTGGCGCCCTGCACAACTCCCTCTTCAGTGTGCCCCTGCCGGCCGGAGTGACGTACGTCCCGGGCAGTGCCGAGGTGGTGAACGAGGGGGCGACGGCACATGCGGAGAGCGTGCTCAAGGACGGAGGGCGGCTGCTGGAGGTCAAACCGACCACGGACGGAACCATGACGCCCGGCAAGTACACGGTGACCTACAAGGTGACGGTCGCACAGGAAGTGAGTGACACGTTCGAGCTGAAGCCCACGCTGTTCCACCAGTGGGCCCCGAAGGCGGCGGGCGAGCGTGATCAGAAGATCACCGTGGAGAAGACCGACTTCACGGTTGCCAAGTCGGCTGCGCAGTTCGCCGACGAGGGGGGCGGTTTCGAGAAGAAGACTCCGTACATCAGGGGCGAGGAGGCAGTGCTCCGGATTCCCGTGACGAACCCCGGACCCGACGAGGCCCGGAACGTCGTGGTCCGGGTCTCGGCCGAGAAGGGCAACGGGATCGAGAAGTTCACCGGAGTCGACGGCGACTGCGTCGAATCCACGGTCCCGGGGGCCGTCGACTGCTCCGTCGCTGCGCTCCAGAAAAATACAACAAAGGTCTTCACCGTCAAGGGGAACGTCGTCGGCAGCGGAACCCTGCAGGCGGACGCGGTCTTGACCGCCACCAGCAGGCAGGTGGACATGCGTCGATCGTACTCAAGTTCGATCGACGTGTATTCCATGATGAAGGTGAAGACCACGGTCCTGAACTCCAAGGGAGAAGAGGCGGAAACGGTCGACCCCGGCGAGGAGCTGACGTTCAAGACCACCATGGAGAACACCGGTCCCAACGCGGCCGGTGACGTGCAGGTCTCCTTCGAGCTGCCCGAGGGGCTGACCTCGGAGGAGCCGCTGCCCAAGACCTGGCCGGTGGGCAACCTGGAGCCGGGGGCGGGCGGGGCGAAGACACTGGAGTTCACCGCCAAGGCCCCCGCGGACACCGCGGACTTCCAGTTCCGGGCCAAGGTGACCGGGTTCGCAGGCACCGACAAGTCCAAGGAGAAGGAGTCCGAGTCCACGGTCAAGGTGAACCGCAACGCGCAGCTGAACGCGTCGGTGTCCGTGGAGGGCGGCGGGGCCCAGCCCGGTGACCCCGTGGTACCGGGGGCTTCCCTGACGTACAAGGTCAAGATCGCGAACGACGGCCCCTCGGCGGCCGGGAACGTGGTCGTGTCCCAGGAACTGCCCCCGGGATTTGGCCCGGATCCGACGTATCCGCCCCGCGGCATCCGCTACGACGGGAACGAGCGCAAGTGGACCGTGGAATCGATCCCCGGCGGCCAGAGCGTGGAGCTGGCCCTCAAGGGGCGGGTCCTGCCCGACCACCCCTCGTTGAAGTACGAGGCGAAGATCGAGGAGGCGTCCGTTCCCGACCTGCGGGCTGAGGGGGGTGCGTACGGGGGGCTGGAAGCCCACCGCGTGTCCCAGACGACCGAAGTCACCCAGCAGGTGGAGATGAACGTCGCGGTCGCACGTACCAAGCCGAAGGCCGAGGCCCGGCCGGGTGACGAGGCCACCTGGACCGTCACGGCGTCGAACGGCGGACCGTCGATCGCCCGGGGCATGGAGATCGCCAACCAGCTGCCCGACGGGGTCACCCTGACCTCCGCGAAGGACCAGGAGGGCAAGGACGTCGCACTCGACGGAGCCGAGCACGTGTGGAAGCCGGCAGACCTCAAGCCGGGTGACACCGCCACGCTCACGATCACCGGCACCGTCCCCGCGGACCGGGACACACTCGCTTTCACGTCCTCGGTCACGAAGGCCGGTGCCCCCGACGCCCGCGGAGCCGTCGGACAGGTTCCCCAGCACAAGGCCGTGAACTCCCTGAAGGTGATTCAGCAGGCAGACCTGGACTTGACGCTGACCCCGGGTGCGAGCGGCCTCAAGCCGGGCGAGACGGGCGCCGTGACGGTGACCGTGTCCAACGCGGGTCCCTCGGTGGCCCGTGCCGCCACCACGGAGCTGGCACTGCCCGACAACCTCACGGGGATCACGGACGACGGGACCGGCTCCTTCGACGCGCAGACCGGTACCTGGCGGGTCGGGGATCTCGCCGTCGGGGAGGAGAAGTCCCTGACCCTGAACTTCAGCTCCGACAAGGAGCAGGAGAGCTCCTTCCAGGTCCTGGCGCTGTCGTCGGCGGCCGAGGACCCCAACGCGTGCGTGGACGTGTGCGCGAGCGCCACAGCCAAGTTCAGCAAGTCCGGTGAGGCTCCGGCCTCCGGAGACGAGGCGGGCGCGGGCGCCGGAACGGACGGCGACACGCTCGCCGACGGTGGGCAGGAGGAGTCGGTTCTGGACCAGGCCCTGGCCGCCACCGGCAGCAACGCCCTCTGGTGGGGAGCGGGCGCCCTCGGTGCGGCCGGCATCGGCGCCGCCCTGCTGATCGCGGCCCGGCTCCGCCGCAGCTGACCGCCTGCCCCGCATGCTGCCCCGCCCCGGGCGGGAGCCGGCCCCGCCTCCTCCCGGAGGCGGGGCCGGACGGCTTTCGGCGGTGTCCCCGATGAGGTCGGTCAGGCTGGGGCTGGGCTGTCCTTCCATTGTGACCAGGGCATGTTCCAGTCGCTCAGGCCGTTGGCCGCTTTGACCGTTCCGCCGCCTTTGGAATTCTTGACGACCACTGGGTCGCCGATCAGGGAGTTCTTGTAGAACCAGGCGGCGGGGGTGTTCGGGTCTGCGCCGCCCTTGACGTCTTGTAGTCCGATGCAGCCGTGGCTGGTGTTCGTCGTGCCGAAGACTGAAGGGGCGGCCCAGTAGTTGCCGTGGATGAACGTGCCGGAGGTGGTCAGGCGCATGGCGTGTGGGACGTCGGGGATGTCGTAGGCGGGTTTCCCGTCGGCGTCGAGGAGGTCGACGGTGGCTCCGTTCATGCGGGTTTCGAGCTTCTTCTCGGAGATCACCATGGTGCCGTTGTAGGTGGCGTGCTCGGCGTCTCCGGTGGTCACCGGTAGTTCCTTGACGGTCTTGCCGGCGCGGTCGACGGTCATCGTCGATGTGGCGGCGTCCACGGTGGAGACTTGGGAGCGGCCCACCGTGAAGTCGAGGGTCCTGTTCTGGATTCCCGTGGTGCCCGGTGCGGCGGTGACGCCGTCGAGGGTGAGGCGGACCTGGACGGTCGTCCCGGGTTTCCAGAACGTTTGGGGGCGGAAGTCCAGTCGGCGGGGCCCGAACCAGTGGCCGGCCACCTGCTGTCCGGAGGTGGAGGTCACCGCGATCGCCCGTCCGACGGTTTGTTCGTTCTGCACGGGCTTGTTGAAACGGACGGACACCGGCATGCCGACCCCCACGGTGCCCCCGGCGGAGGGGCTGACGGTGGCGCGCAGGACCTGCGAGGCCGGGAGGGTGGTGAACGTCGAGTCCCGGCTTGCCGGGGCGCCGCCGGTGCCCCGGGCGACTGCGTGCAGGGTGTAGGTGGTGTCCAGGGCCAAGGCGCCCCCTGCGGTCCACCGGGTGCGGTCGGGGGAGAAGGTGCCCGTTCCGCCGTCCGACCGCGGCTCCATCGTCACGGAGTCCAGACGTCCGTTGCCCACCGACACCGAGGGCGTCTGCGAGGGGCGTACGCCGGTACTGCCGTCGGGGAGGCTGAAGGATATCCGTGCCGGGGACGGTTGCGAGGCCTCACTAGGGGGCGTGCCCCCGTGGCCGGTGGGGTCGGGAAGGAAGAAGGGCACCGCCGCCGCTGCGGCGCACACCCCCACCGCCGCGCAGGCGAGTGTCATGGCTGAGCGCTTCTTCATCTGAGGACTCCGGCGCTTTTCTCGGGAACGGGATGCACTGCGCTGCCCATCCTGTCCGCGCCGTGCGGCCGAGCAGGTCGGCCGGTCGGCCCCTGCGGGGGCTGGTACGGGGGTCCGCCGACGGGGGGAGAGCCGCGGGGCGGCCGGCGGACAGGGAGGGGGTGGCCGCCCAGTGACTTCGCCTGCCGCTCCGTCTCGTCCGGGTCGGTGGAGGCGGAGCGGCAGGCCGGCCCGGGGACCGAGGCCGGCACGGATGGTCCGGTGCGGCGCACCGGCAGGAGCGTGCCGGTGTCCTGCTCCGTCCTTCGGGCCCGAGGCACTGCCCGTGGTCGGGGCGGCGCCTCCGCGCCCGATGCCGTTCCCGGCATCGGGCCGCCCGGCCGACGTGGTCGGGGCATGGCTACGCCGGCCGTCACGCCCCCGTCCGGATCAGGCCGTGGGCGGCCGGCCGAGGGGCAGCGGCCGACGTTCGCACCGTAGGGTGCGCGGGCCGTGTGCCGGAGCAGCCGAATGGTCCGCGAAAGGGCGGATGCCCGCAGGCCCGGGGGCGTAGTCCCCGGGCCTCGCCCGGCCGGTGCGGCTGCCGGTCAGGTCGACTGGGCGGGGAAGGAGAAGCCGTAGCCCTGCTGCTTGAACCACGGCAGCAGGTACCTGAGGGCGGCGACCGTCTGGGACCGGTTCCCACCCCCGTCGTGAAAGAGGATGATCGGTCCGTCCTTCAACTCCTCCTTGACCGTGGTGATGATGTTCGCGGTGCCCGGGCGGCTCCAGTCCCTGGGGTCGACGTCCCAGCCGAGCGGGCGCAGACCGTGCCTGGCGGCGATGCCACGACTGGTGGGGGTGAACGCACCGCCGGGCGCCCGGTAGTACATGGCCGCGGGTCCGCCGGCCGCTCGGTCGATCATGTTCTGGCCCTTGAGGATCTCCCACTTCTGGTAGTCGGCGGGCTTCTTGTCCATGGTCATGTCGTGGTCCACGGAGTGGTCGCACAGTCGGTTGCCCGCGGCGGCCACCTGTTTCACCAGGGCCGGGTACTTGGCCGCGTTCTTGCCGATCATGCAGAAGGTGGCGTGGACGTGGTTCTGCGCCAGGACGGCCAGGACCTTCGGCGTCCACGCGGGGCTGGGACCGTCGTCGATCGTGATGTCGACCGTGTGCGGGCCGCCTTCGGACGTCTTGGCGAAGCTCTCGGGGACCGTGCCCGGCGCCGCGCCGGTGTCGGGGGCCGCGGAGGTGCCGGAGGTTGCCGGATCCTGCGGGGCGCCCTGCCCGGCGCCGTCCTGCGGTGCGGCGACGGGCTCCGTGGATCCGGTCCTGGCCGGATCCGTGTCCGCCCAGGCGCCGGCGCTGCAGGCCGCCAGGCCCAAGGTGCACACGGCCACTGTCGTGACCGCTGTGGCGGCGGACCGCATCCGGTTCCTCTTACGCATCGTGCGCTCCCTGCTTCGACTGTTCGGGGGTGACCTCATATCCGAGCCTGGACGCGGGGACGACGTGCCGCTTCGGCCGATCGGCCCTCGCGGCGGTTGACCGGGCGGACCACCGGGCGCATCACGGCACGGCGTCACGGTCTGGCCCCAAGCGGAGACCATTGGGGGGATTCGCCGCCGCCGGGCCCCGGCCTAGCTTGCGATCATGACTGCACGATCTTGCGATCTCTGCGGAGACCCCTTCCGCGGAAGGGCCGGCTACCTGGTCACCGGGGCGATCTGGCGTGACCGGTGGGTGCCGCGCCGCCTGCTGATCTGTGCCGCGTGCTTCGGCGTGCGGACGGGGCACGGCAATCTGGATCATGCACGGCTGCCGCTCACGTGGGTTGCGGTCAGTGGCCGTGGCGTGCGCCTGCCGCCCACCCCCTGCGTACGGTGCGCGCAGCCCGTCATCCGCAACGACGATCCTCTGCTGCTGCGGATCGTCTGCTCGCACGCCTGTGGGACCGCCTACCAGCGCCGCATGCAGGCCGGCGAGACATCGACGCCGGCCGGGCGTTCGGGCGTCCTGCTCGGCACGCCCGAAGGCGTGGACAGGTTGCGGGTCCAGGTACGGCTGGAGCGCGCCTTGCTCCGCACGGCGGTGAAAGCCGCCTCCAGGCGCGACCAGGCCTTGGACAGGTACCTGGAGCACCTGATCACCCTCGACGCCGGCGGTGCGCAGCGCTGAGGCACGTGGGGTCAGCACCCCGGCCCGCGCGGACGGGGCGTCCGTGCGCCTGCGCGTCGCGGCACGGGCGGCCAAGCCGGCGGGCGCAGAGACCACCGGCGGGCGCCATCCGGGACGCGCAGCCCCTGCCGGTCGGTCCCGGTCGTGGTCAGGCCCTGGACCGGGCGAAGGCGGCGGTCACGGACCTCGGGATGGACGGCGTCCGCCGCAAGGGTCTCCGCACACACCTGTCCGGCGCCCCGCCCCTGACCCCTGTCATGGCGGGAGCGGCCGCAGCGGGGCTGACGGACTGCCGGGCGGGTGACCTGTGCCGTCCATCCGGGCGAGGACCCGGCTTTTGTGTGAGGCGGGCCGCACAGCGGGCAACGGATGCATCCTGCTGCATGCTCGGATCGATTGATGGAGGCTGCGTACATGCCCGGTTCAAGGGAACTCGTCAAAGCCGCACGGAGGCGGCCGGCACCCTGGGGAGTGGCGGGGGCACTGGCCTCGGCGGCGCTGCTGCTCGGGGCGGCCTGCCCCGCGGCGGCCCAGCCGCGTACGGGCGATCCGGTGCCGTCGGTGACGGCCGGGGGCGGCGGGTGCGACGGGGACGACCTCTGGCAGGCGGGGGAGCCGAGCGGCAAGCACTGCGGTAAGGCGGGGCCTCCCGGACCTCCGGGACCGGCCGGCCAGGCGGGTCCAGCCGGCCCGCAGGGCCTGCCCGGTCCTCCCGGCCAGCAGGGGCAGCCCGGTGTCGCGGGTCCTCAGGGCGCGCCCGGGGCCGCCGGCCCGCAGGGCCCCCAGGGCGTTCCCGGCCCGGCGGGTCCGGTGTCCACCCATGAAGTCGGCCCCCTCCTCGGAGCGACGCCGACGAACACGGAGGGCGATTCCACCTCCACCGCCACCTGCCCGCCGGGCACCACGGTGACCGGCGGGGGGTACCGGCTCGTGTCTGGAACGGGAACGGTGCGGTCCTCGGAGCGCGACGACGCGAACGGCTGGACGGTCACCGTCGCGGCGAGCCCGACCCCCGGGACCTTCATGGCGCTCGCGGTCTGCGCGCCGTAGACCGCCCCGCTGCTTCGGGTCGCGGACGACCGGTGAGGTGACGTCCTACGCATCGGGGTGTCCGGCACGCACCGCACCGGCAAGACCACCTTCGTGGAGGAGCTGCGTGCGCCTTCCCGGTTACCGGTCCGATCCGCTCGACGCCTGGCCGGACCTGCCGGTCGTGGAGGAGGCGGGACCGCTCGGCCGCCGCGCCGGGACGGCCCCGCCAGGAGGCCGTCGCCTCAGTCGTCTTGGACGGGACCCCCCGCTCTGAGGTCCTGCTCCAGCGCTGAGATCCAGGCCTCGTTGTCGCCCGGCTCGGCCGCCTGCGCGGTGGTCCTCTCCAAGAGTTTGTTGAAGACCGGCCAGGCCGCATGGGTCTCCAATTGGGACACGGCCTCCACCGCCCGGGCGTCCTCGGACCGCACCTCACCGGTCTCGGGGTCCCGTGCGGCTGCGATCGCGAGGAGGGCGCCGACTGCGGCGTGCTTGGCGGCGGCCTTGGTGTCCTGCCCCTGGAGGGCGGCCGCCATGGCGTAGAACGCCTCAGGGGTGTCGTCTCCGGTGGTGGCCGGCAGGCCCGGGGACGTCGGTCGTTCGGTCATGGTGATCTGCTTTCCTTGTGGGAGGGGACGTCGAGGGGGGCTTACTGGTTGATGCCGGTGAAGAAGGACGGGTCGATCACATCCGCGGGAATCGAGCGGATCTTCTCTCCGACCGCCCTGGGGAGGGTCAGCTCCATCAGGGAGATGTTCAACGCCTTGATCGCGGCGGTCGACTGCTCGACCTGCTTCTCCAGGTTCGCGATGCGGGTGGTCTCGGAAGCCCCGGGCTCGCGCTGGAGCTCCGCGAGCTCGCGCTTGAGGTTCCCGAGCTCGCGGGTCAGGTCGCGGTGCTTCCCGTAGGCGGCGTGGGTCGCGTCGTCCTTGGAGAAGAAGGAGTCGGGGGTGTGGAACTGCAGCTCGAAGTAGATCTTCCGGTTGAGGGCGGCCTCCCGGCCGCCCAGCGCCGTCAGCTCGGAGGGGTTGAACAGGGCGTCGATCTCCTCTCCCGTGAACTCCTTGGACCACTGGGAATTGATGCCCCGGTACCCGCCGCTCAAAGGCTGCACGATGCAGTTCTTGAACTGCACGCACTTCCAGCCGTTGGCTATGAGGTGGTCGGTCAACGCGTTCACGGTCGTGGCGAGCATCACCGGGGTCTCGACGGTGACGGTGCAGCGCATCGAGTCGCGGGCGTTCCCCGCGAGCTTTCCGAAGGGGGCCTCCAGGTTCGCGAACTTGGCTTCGCTGGCGTCCCCCAGCATCTTCGACAGGAGGGAGGGGACCGACTTGACGGCGTACTTCGTCCTTCCGGGGGTGTCGATGTTGTCCCGGAGCGTTTCCTCGGCCACACGGTCGAGCTCAGCCTTCTTGTTCGGCCTGGAAGTCAGCACGATGTTCCGGGCGTCCTCGGCGTGCTTTTCCATCCCATCCAGGTATTCCCGCTGGTGCTTCACGGCGAACTCGTTGAACAGGCCGGCCGCCGTCTCGTCCGGGCAGTCCTTCACCGGGGTGAACGGCTTCAGCGGGATGTCCGTGAACTTGGGCCAGTTCCTCTTGAGCCCGGCGACGACGCGGGGCAGCCCGCTGTCGATCGCCGCCCACATGGCCTTCTGGTAGATCGTGTATTGGCGGTTGCGGCCCTTCGCGATCACCTCGGCCGCGTGGCTCCCGAGCCCGTACCCCTTGCCCTTGATCCTCCGCTGGTTCTCCTCCACGAGGACGGCGCGCCAGGTGTCGTACGTCCCCTCGAGGGACTCCTGCACGGTCGGGCCCTCAGGGAGCTTGTCGAGGGGGATGTTCTCCTTGTGCAGGATGCCCACGATGCGTTCGCCGGCACTGCCCTGGCTGCTGATCCCGGTGAGCTTCTCGTGCGCTGCCTGGTACGCCGCGACCCCGAGTTCGTCCCCCTTGAAGCCGGCCTCCCCGAACATCCCGGGCGCTCCCCGCAGCCAGTAGTCGAGGAAGCTCGCCAAGAAGTCGCCCTGCCCTTCCTGCTTGGCCTTCCAGAAGGACGGGAAGCTGGTCTGGAACGGGTAGGACGACAGGTCGAACCGCTCACTGGAATGCAGCGTGGCGCGCACCTTGGGGCGCATGGGAGACGCTTCGGAGGATTCGAATCGGGGCGGTGCGGCCGGAGCTCCGGCGGAGGTTTCAGGGAGCCGCATCAGGCATCCCGATGTCGACATGTGACGGATCACATCCCGGACCACGCCATCGCCGAGCGCGCTGGCGACCGCCCTGTAGGCCTCCTGGGTGGTGCCGATCAGGCTCTTCCACGTGAGCTGCCAGTCGGCGAGTTTTTCGTCCTCTGTTCCAGCCAGGGCAAGGATGTCCGACCCGGTGGTACTCGGTCGCTTCTTGTCGATGTGGGCCACGGCGACGGCACGCCTCCGGTCCTTGAGCACCTCGGCAAGGATTATCTGCTGCTCGCCTGACGCTCCAGATTTTTCGAACAATTTCGTCCAGTGCGCGAGCAGATCCTTGCCGCTCAGGGTGTTTCCCGGCTTCTTGCCCTGCTTGTCCTCCGCCGTCAGTTGTTCTGACAGGTTATTTCGGGTTTCCTCTTTGGCGGAGAGCTTAACTCCCTTTATTATCTCCTCCTCGTTCTTTCTCCGGCGTTCGTTTTCGCGCTTTCGTTGCGCTTCCATGTTCTCGACAAGATTGCTCTGGTAATAGAAATTGGCGAGAAATTCGCCATAGCTGCTGCTGTCATTGTTGAGGGCGGAGCCCGTCAGCTTCTCGATGTTCGCTGCGTAGTGGGTGCAGAAGTGGGAGTAGTCGAGCATGAGCCCGAGTTCATCCCTTTCCGCCGAGGGGAGGTTGTCGTACCTCCCTAGATACCATTCCAGGCAGTTCTGGAAGAGCGGCCAGGAGATCGGGTTGGTGTAGCTTTGGCTGGCGACCCCGGCAATTGATCGGGGATCCATTGTGTTGAGGAGCTCGTAGTTCTTGTATGTGTAGAGATTGTTTTCCATGGCCTTTTCCTAGAAGAGTGATTCGGCAGGGTGGGTGAGTCGACCCGGCGCGACGAGCCCGGCGGCGGTGATGGAGTCCTCGACGGAGTCCAAGTAGTGGCTCCCCCACGCCCGGTAGACATCCAGGGCGCGTAGCTGGCCCGCCTCGCTGAGGCTGACCCAGGCGGCGGGGGAGAAGTCCCGTTCGAGAGCGGTCAGGGCTTCCTCTTCGGCCCGGACCTGCGCCATGAACCCGGCGGCCCACGGCCAGTCGTCCGCGTCGCCGCAGGCGAGGAGCGCGGCGCGGGACGCCCTGGGCAGCACCGTCTCGAAGTCGTGGAGCTGGTGGAACTCGCCCGGTTCCCCCGCGGCGCGCAGGTGGCAGCTGTGGACCTGGTACCAGAGGGCGACCCCGTCGAAAGCCAGGTAGCGGGACCGGTGCACCTGGTCGAGGCGGCTCCAGTGCGCGCGCGTGGCCGGGTAGTTGCCCGCCAGGAAGGCGGCCGTCTCCCGGTCCAGGGATTCGGCGACGGCGTTGCGCGGCTTCGCCCCGCCCCGGCAGGCCAGGACGTGGATCCGGTCGTAGGCCTCGAAGGCGGGACCGAGCACTCCTCGGCACACGTGCCGGGAGGCGGTGCACAGCGTGGGGCTCGCGCACAGCCACATCGGCTCCGGCACGGTGGCGAGTTCGCCGTTCCCCGCGTCGAACTGGGCCTGGGCGGTGGACAGCTCGGCGCCGGCCACCGGGAGCAGCTGTGCGTTCGGTACGACATCACCCGTGTGGACCTGAGGCTCGGGTGCGTCCGCCGCGCCCGAGACGACCAACTGGATCTCGGTCGTCGACAGGGAGTCGCCCGGTGGCGTGTACGTCACGAGGCTGCGGTCCCGCGGGACGAGGGCCTTTGTCTCCGGGGAGCTGGGTGAATCGTGGGCCACCAGGTACAGGTCGGGCATCGCCGTCACCTTTCGATCGGGAGCGGACTGTCGGTCGGGGGTTGTGCATCGGCCGTGGTTGGAGGAGGCACGGCCGATGCATGGCCGGGGACCCGCAGGTCCGGAAGGGCCCAGGCTCCGGCGGAGATCAGCAGGGAGATCGGGATGAGGCAGAGGAAGCCGGTCCGTAGGGAGGAGTGCTCCGCGATCAGGCCGATGGCCACCGGCCCGAGGAGGAGTCCGCAGTAGCCGAAGGTGCCGGCGCGGGCGATCGCGGCCACTGACCGGTCCCCGCCGACGAGGCCGGCCAGTGAGAAGGTCAGGGGGACCACGACGCACACGGCCGCGCCGACCAGCACCAGCCCCGTGATGGCCGGCAACGCCGAGGAGGCGGTGACGAAGACGGCGAAGCCGGCTGCGCCGGCCAGGCCCGCTCCGGTGAGCAGGAGGCGGGCTCCGCAGCGCTGGGTGATGCGGTCGCACACCAGCCGGCCGGCGAGCATGGCCAGTTCGAACGCGGGATAGCCCAGGGCGGCGATCGCTTCCGAGGCGCCCAGCCCGTCATGGAGGTGGAGGCCGCTCCAGTCGGCGACGGCCCCCTCGGCGAGGAAGGCGCAGAACATCACGGCGCCCAGCAGCAGGACGGCCCGTGGCAGTTTTAAGGGCCGCCCCGTCCTGCCGGCGGACGCAGCGGGTGCGGTGTCGGGCAGGAAGCGGGACATCGTGTAGCCGGCCGGTGCGAGGGCGATGAGCGCGGCCGCGGCCACCGAGGCGGTGAAGCCCAGGCCGGTGGCCGCGAGCCCGGCGCCGAGCAGGCCGCCGATCACCGCGCCCAGGCTCCATCCCGCGTGCATCCTGCCCATCAGGGGTTTGCCGCCGACCCGTTCCAGGGTGGAGGCCTGGGCGTTGGCGGCGACGTCGACCAGGCCGAACAGGCCGCCGAAGACGAGGCCGCCCGCGAGTAGCCAGGGGAATCCGGGGGCGAAAGCGAGCATCAGGAGGCCGGCCACCGCGGCGGGCACGGACAGGCGCAGCACGCGGTGGCTGCCGTGACGGGTGACCAGTCGGCCGGCGGCCGTCATGGCTACGAGTGCGCCCAGGCCCCAGGCGAGGACTTCCAGCCCTACTTGGAGTTCGGTGAGCCCGAACTTGTCCCGCAGGGCGGGGATCCGTACGACCCAGACCGCGCTGATGGCTCCCACCAGGCCGAAGGTGGTCATCGTGGCGTTCCTTGCGCGGGCGAGCCGGAGGTCGGGGGTCATGGGGCGGGGCCTTTCCGGGGACGCGGGAGCCGGGAGGTGCGGGCGGGGGCGGGCGGGGGCGGGGCGGCGGGTCAGGCCGCCGACCCCATCAGCCGGCTGGTGGGATCGCGCAACAGGTGGACGCCCGGACCGGCCAAGGTGGCGACGGCCGCATCGTGACGCCTGGCCCCTCGCGCTCTGCCCGAAGGGGCAGGTCACGGGGTAGGACCGACCTGTGACGCCGGTCCCTCAAGTCTGGGCGGGCGGGCAGGGTGGGCCGATCCCCCGGTGGTGGGACCGGCCGGGGGAGAAGCGTGCCCACCGTTGTGTGCGGGCCGTCCGTGTCAGTGCTGGCCGGGGCAGGGCCCGGACGGCTCCGTGTTGTCGTCGGCGGGCCGGCAGCGGAGGGCGTAGTGCCGGCGGAGCTCGTCGAGGAGCAGTTCGTCGTGCTCGCCGTCGGAGTACTCGCACAAGGCCGTGCGGCCCTCTTGGGACTGGTCGAAGGAGAGGATCAGCAGCAGGTCGGGGCCGGTGCCGTCCTTCTCCTTCCGCTCCCAGACCTGGCCCGGCCCTGGAGGACGGCGGGTGGGGCATGCCGGTTCCTGGTGCCGCGGGAGCGGTTCTGCCCGGGCGGGTACAGACCACGATGCGCCGTCGGCGGGCCCGGTCTGCCCGGGTGGAGACACCGGGGCAGACCGGTTGCGCGCGGTCGCCGGGGGCGCGCGGTGGGGCGTCGTCGGAGACGCTGATGAGAGACCAGATCAGCACCCTGCTGGAGGCCCACCCTCTTCACCCGGTCCAGACCTCGATTGGCGGAGTCGGCGTCAGGACCGCAGCCGTTCTCCTGGCCACCGTCGGTGACGGCACCGGCTTCCCAGCGCCGCCCACCTCGCCTCCTACGCCGGCCTCGCCCCATGACCAGATCCTCAGGGACCTCGATCAACGGCGAACATGCACCCCAGAAGGGGGCACCGTGTGGCCTCTCCTACCGGGCGCGCCGCTTGACCACCACCTCTGCGCAGCCGCCCCCCAGGCCGACCCCGCTCCGCCGGGTGCCCGGCCCTGAAGACCGACCCCGCCCAGATCAAGGGAGCGCAGTCCTACAGCGACAGCACGGCCATCACCCGGAACTTCTCCCACACGGGCACGGACGCTTCCCAGCCGTCGGACCAGGTCGGCTCGGCTGGCTACACCTGGTCCGGGAGCGGCGAGAACATCGAGAGAGGGTAGGCGAACGCTCCCGCGGTGATGGACTCCTGGATGAGGAGCCCAGGCCACCGCGAGAACACCCTCAACTGCGCTTTCACCGCTCACGGACCAGCGACCGTGTCGAATCAGTTAAGACGTGATTTTGTCCGCATTCAGCGGCATCCCGTGCTGCTCGAGTATCCGATAGAAGATTTCCCTCTGCTTGTCTTCCTCTTCCTTCGCCTTCTTCAACTCGGCCTGGGCTGCCGCGCGCCCCTCCTTCGCCGCGATGGCCCAGAGTTCCGCCGCGTCCCTGTCTCCGTCGTTGTTTGACCGTTGGGCCTGCTTCATATTCTCGTGGGCCTTCCGCGCCAGGGCCTTGGCCTCGTTCTTGAACTTCCGCTCTCTCGCCTTGATCTCGTGAGTCTTGTCTTCCTTGGCGTCGAGGCTCACTTCAGTGTGGAACTGGATCTCGTATTCGAACCCCTTGTGTGACCATCGGGAATTGACGCCCCGGTAGCCGCTGTCAAATCCCTGGCCCGGCTTGATCGCCCAGAAGTTCTTGAAGCTGGTGTTCTTCTGTTGCCCCTTTTTGAGACCGTTGATGATCCCCTGTGTGACTTCGGTGTACTTTTCGGGTTCTTTGACCACCACGGTGTAGCGCACGTAGTCCTTGATCTGTCGGCCAATTTCCTCGATGGCCTTCGGGACGTCTTCCGGGCGCCCGTCTCTATAGTCTGAGACGATCTTGTCGATGGCGGATTCTGGTAGCTTCTGGGAGTGTTCCAGCCCCTTCAGGTCGGCGTCTTCGCCCACGAGCTTCACCAGGGTGTCGCGAATCTCCGCATCGAGCTTGGCGGCGCTTTCCTTCACGATGGCCTTGAACGCCACCGCGGATGCCTGCAGCTTCTGTGCGGACTCGGAATCGACTGTGATCTCGTCAACGTACGACGAGTGGACATTCTCGCGGAACGATTTGGCGCCGTCGCTGACCATTACGGTCGTCTTGCCGTGTGAGAGCCTGAGTGACCTATTGCCGGACTTCGACAGGGCTTCCTTGTTCTGCTTTAGTGCCTTTCGGGTGTTGAACTCGACCCACAGGGCCTCGATCTCGCGCCATGTCGATCGCTTCCCGTCCTGGAACGCCTTGGTTCCTTCGTTGAGGAGGAGGTTGACCATCTTGATCATGGCGGGATTGTATTGGTACTTCTCCAGCCAGGTGATGAATGCCGGGAGTCGATCCCGGTATTCCGGACGGGTTAGGGCGGCGAGGCTGTTCTTGGGAGACTTTCCGGCGAAGTGGTCCCGGGGGTGATTGGAATTGTGGTAATCCGCTGCCACCTGGATGCCTTTGCTCTCCATCTCCAGCACCTTGCCGGGGTCGATGTTGCGCTCGAATGCACCCACGAGCCACGGAGGGATCGTGAGCTTAGGCTTACTCTTATCGGCGAAGGTGATGGTCCACTCTGCGAGTTCGATGATCCAATCGTGGGGTCCGCTGCCCCGGTATTTATCGTCGCCGATCTCGTTTTTGATGGCCTGCAGGAATGTTTTTGTTAGCTCGCTCGTGTGGGACTTGAAATAGTTGGACAGGGTGTCCGGCGTGGCGGAGTCCTTGATCGCCGTCTTGAGGATCTCGCAGAGTTCATCCCAATCGGCCTCCCGATCCGATTTCTTTGAATCCCGTGGCCTAACTGTCTTGTCGGCGAAATCGGCCAGCTGCTGCGTCATATCAGGATCAGAAATTAGCTGCTCAAAGGTGGTGAATACGACATGTCGGCCGGGCAGGCCCAGCACATCGGTGTGGTACCACTGCAGGTGGCCTGCCAGAACTATGGGGTTGATCGTGTCCCGGCCGTAAGTTCGCCACACTTGGGTAAGGAAGCCGAAGGGGTCGGACGGGTCTTCGACCCCGGGGCAGTGGTAGCGCAGGGCATACTCCGTCCACGGCTTGCCGTCGAACATGTGCTGGAAAAGTTGCAGGCCCCAGTCATCCCACGTCACGCCCGCCCCCCACCCCATGCCTTGGAAGGCTTCCCTGACGGTTTCGGGGTGATTGGCGGCGGCGGCGATCAGATAAACTGAACCGTTTTGAGGAAGGAGGGACTGTAGCTGATGGAGGTCCTCTTGGGCATTCGTGAGGCCGAACCGCTCCAGAAGGCCGTAGTACGGAGCGAGTTCCGGGTCATTCTTGGCCAGCGTGAGATCAGTGATCGTTTCCATGGGCTTCTCTCTGATAAATCCAGTGATGAGTTCATGGTGGCTGGCCGGGGGAAGAATTGCGATGCTCGGCGTGCAAGCCTTCGGGCACCCGTCCGGCAATTCGGGAACCGGGACGGGGCATGGGTTCTCGGGCAGGGCGCTGGTCACGTCGCGACGATGATGACCTTGCCCTTGGCGTGGCCGGAGGCACTGCGGCCCAGGGCGTCGCGGACGTCCTCCAGCGAGAAGACGCTGTCGATCCGGGACCGCAGGGCGCCGGCGTCGGAGAGTTCGGCGATCCGGGCCAGCTGGTCGCCGTCGGGACGCATCAAGAAGGGCTTCACCCGCACGCCGTACAGGTGTTCGCGCGCCTCGGCGTGCGGGGCGGCGACGGTCGACACCAGCGTCCCCCCGCGCGCGAGGACGGCATAGGACCTCCTCTGGGTGTCCCCACCCACCGTGTCGAACACGACGTCGTACATGTCCGGGGCGGTGTCGAAGGCCGGGGTGCGGTAGTCGACGACCCGGTCCGCGCCCAGGGCGTGGAGCCATTCCGCGTCCTGGGCGGACGCCGTCGCCGTGACGTGCAGCCCGAAGCCCTTGGCCAGCTGGACCACGGCGGCGCCGACGGCCCCGGCCCCGCCGAGGACGAGTAGCCGCTGGCCGGCCGTGACCTCGGCCTGCTCGACCAGGCCCTGCCACGCCGTCAGCGCGACGAGGGGGATCCCGGCGGCGTCGACGAAGGTCGCGGACCTGGGCTTGTGCGCGGCCAGTGCCGCGTCGACCGCCACGAACTCGGCGAACGTGCCCGGGCGGTCAGGGGCTACGCGGAAGTACACCTCGTCGCCGACCGCGAATGCCGCGACGTCGGGGCCGACGGCGCGCACGACACCGGCGCCGTCGCTGCCGAGCCGCAGGGGGAAGGCAGCCTCGGACAGGAACCGTACGTGACCGGTGATGATCAACCAGTCGATGGGGTTCACGCTGGCGGCGCGCATCTCCACGTACAAGTCGGTGGGCCCGATGGCCGGCTCGTCGACGGCGGACACCCTGACGACGTCCTGGATGTTCCCGTAGGATTCTGCGATGGCAGCGCGCACGGCGGTCTTCTTCTCTCTGTACAGGTTTTGACGGCTTCTCAGGCTAGGAACCCCGGGCGTGCGGCACGATCGGTCGAACGCACCGCCTTGAGGTGGATCCGACCGGCGGATCCGGTCCGTCCGGCGGTGCGGGCCGGAGGAGCCCGCGCGGACGTGCCGCCGGAGATGTGGGTACCCCCGACCTGGGCGCGGGCGAACGCGACGGTCACCGCGGCCCCCTGGCCCGGCGTCGGGACCGTGGAGCTGGGCCTGCCCGCCTTGGCCTTGGCTGCCTCCTCCCGTACGGCCTTCTCCCGGGCCGCCTTCTCTGCCGCGGCCTTCGCCGCCTCCGGGTAGGCCCCCACAACAGGGACGGTCCCCACTCCCTCCCGGGAGCGACGGCCATGTTTCCGATCACCGCCTCACGGCAGCCGGCCATCTTCGCTACAAGGGCCCGGCCACCGCCTACGAGGTGACCGCCTACGGCCCTGGCCCCCACGGATACGCGCCCGCCCCGCAGCGCCCCGCCTTCTTCCGGTCCACGCTCCGGTCTGCGACGAGGTGGTGGCCGAACGGACGGCCTCTTACCGGGGGAGCGGGTGGGGGAGTACCTCCCTCCACCGATCGGCCGGCCCTCTCACCTGCTGTTTCTCCAGTCGACCCGCTCTTGCTGTGACCCAGGTCACAGGACTTTGGTCCTTTTACGAAGGTTCGTAGTAGACGCTCTG
>NZ_JBIAHN010000028.1:2536-64611 GCF_042870555.1 Streptomyces sp. NPDC006487 | reverse complement strand
CGCCCGGTTTACATTCCGAACCCGGAAGCTAAGCCTTTCAGCGCCGATGGTACTGCAGGGGGGACCCTGTGGGAGAGTAGGACGCCGCCGAACAACCCGCCCTTTTAGCTCAGTCGGTAGAGCGTCTCCATGGTAAGGAGAAGGTCAACGGTTCGATTCCGTTAAAGGGCTCCAAAACGAGAAGGCCCCCGCCATTGGCGGGGGCCTTTTTGCGTTCCCCGAATCTTTCCTGCGTATCCTTCGGGTTGATCTTGAGGATGCTGTCCAAGGGGAGGAATGCGTGATGTCGGATCAGACTCCGGCCGAGGCCGAGTTCGAGCAGGCCTGGGCCGACGAGAGGCATACACGGGTGGTTCTGCCGGCCGTGGACGTGAACCGGATCCTGGGGGAGCGGTACACCGCTGCAGAGCCGGTGGCGCTGGACCGGGCGGGGATCTGGGACATGGAGGTCCGGAAGGCCGGCAATCCGGGTGCCTTCATTCCGAACGTCATCAAGGAGGGCTCAGCCTCCGCCTGGGTGCCGGGCCGGGCGGGTGCGGAGCTGGGGGCCGAGTTCGTCAGGCAGTCGCGGCAGAGGCTGTGGCTCGAGCCGGACGAGTACGGACTCGTGCTCGAAGAGACGTACCTCAACCACGACCGGCAGGTGGTCACCTTCCTGGGCCGTGAGACCTTCCCCGACGTGCAGGGAGCTCCCCTGCATGCGGACGACCGCCAGCCGCTGTTCCACGTACAGCACGGGGTCGCGGGTACGGACGAGCAGCCGCTCAACACCTGGCGGATCGTCCTGCTGACCGATCAGCCGGACGACCGGCTGGCGAAGGTCTTCGACCGGATGGCCGGTCAGGCTTGGCTGCCCGAGTTCGTCGAGCTGTACGTTCGGGACGTGCTGGGGATCGCCCTGACGCGTCGGGATGGCGTCTGAGGGACGGTGTGGAAGGGCCTCTGCCTGGTGGCGGGGGCCCTTTTGTGCGTGAGGGGGTCCGGGACTTCCCGTCAAGCCCCGAATCTTCGGGCCGTGACCGCGGGTGGGGTTCGGGGCGCAATGGGATCAACAGGAGTTCCCAGCCCCTCGATCCACGGGAGGAACGCTCATGAGTACCGAACGGATCCGACACATCGCCCACACGGTCAGGACGGCCGTGACTGCCCATGGTGGCTCCCCGTCTCCGTCCCATTCCCCGTCCCCGTCGCCTTCCCGGTCCGTCAGCGGACGCGACTCGGTCGTCGAAACGGGCAGCCGTACGCCCTGGACCACGGAAATGGCGGCCCCGTCCTTCATGATCCTGGTGGCCGGGCCCCGTCGCTGAGGGGTGTGGCGCGACGGCGTTCAGTCGCCGTCGCGCTGCTGGGGGATGCGGAAGGCCAGGATGGCCATGTCGTCGGAGGCGGGTTCGGCGGCGAAGCGTTCCACCGCGCGCAGGACGCGGGAGGCGACGGCGCCGGCCGTGAGGCCCGTACAGGTGGTGAGGACCTCGGCGA
Source organism: Streptomyces sp. NPDC006487 (assembly GCF_042870555.1). Classification (NCBI taxonomy): domain Bacteria; kingdom Bacillati; phylum Actinomycetota; class Actinomycetes; order Kitasatosporales; family Streptomycetaceae; genus Streptomyces; species Streptomyces sp. NPDC006487. Next base: position 63,132 of record NZ_JBIAHN010000028.1, on the reverse strand, counting down.
GGCCGTCGTCGCCGAGCATGCGGGTGCCCTCGCGGCGTTCGGTGACGCCGTCGGTGACGCAGAGGAGGACGTCGCCCGGGTCCAGGGTGAGGGTCTGCTCGTAGAGGTCCAGGTCGTCCAGGACGCCGAGGAGCGGTTGCGGGTCGGCGGCGGAGGTCACCTCGCCGTTCGGGCGCAGGCGCAGCGGCAGGGGGTGGCCCGCGCAGACGACCTTCATGTGGGCGCCGCCGTCGGGCTGGGGGTGCAGCTCGCCGTAGAGGAGCGTCAGGAAGCGGCTGCGGTCGCCCTCGTCGAGGATGGCCGCGTTGAGGCGCTCCAGTACGGCCGGGCCGCCGAGGCCCTCGCGGGCCAGGAGGCGCAGGGCGTGGCGGGCCAGACCGGTGACGGCGGCCGCCTCCGGGCCCGTACCGCAGACGTCGCCGATGGCGAAGCCGTAGACACCGGGGCGGATCGGGAAGACGTCGTAGAAGTCGCCGCCCACCTCGTTGCCCTCGCCGGCGGCGCGGTAGATGACCTCGACCTCGATGCCGGGGATGGTGGGGGAGCCGGGCGGCAGCAGGCTGCGCTGGAGCGAGCGGCTGATGGCGGTGCGCTCGGAGTACAGGCGGGCGTTGTCCAGGGCGAGGGCGGCGCGGCGGGAGAGGTCCTCGGCGAGTTCGAGGATCTCCTGCCGGAAGTGCTCCTCGGAGGGCTTGCCGAGGGTCAGCATCCCGATGACGCGGTTGCGGGCGAGGAGCGGGAGGACCACGGTCTCGCCGCCGACCGCCAGGGAGGTCTCGGGCCAGGGACGGGCGCCGGACTCGCGGACCGGCTCGGGCGGGCTGACCTGGGCGAGCAGGGCCTTGAGACCGTCGATGCGTTCCTCGTCCTCGTGCAGGACGTACGAGAGGAACGGGTCGGAGGACTGGTCGGCGATCGTGTAGACGGCGCACCAGGTGGCGAGGGTGGGGACGGTCATCTGGGCCATGAGGGCCAGGGTCTGGTCCCGGTCCAGGGTGCCGGCGAGCAGGTCGGAGGCCTCGACCAGGAAGGAGAGGGAGCCGCGGCGCAGTCGTTCGAGCTCGCCGAGGCGGGCCGATTCCACGGCGAGGGCGATGCGGTCCGCGGCGAACTGCAGGCGCAGGGCGTCGTCGTTGGAGTAGCGGCCGGGGATCTCGGCGGCGACGCCGAGCGAGCCGGTGAGACGGCCCTCCACCTTGAGGGGGACGGTGATGGCGGAGCGCATGCCGGTGGCTTCGAGGAGGGGTACCGCACCGGGGACGACGATGAGGTCCTCGTGGACGGCGGGCATGCGGGCGCTGCCGTACCGGTTGGTGCCGGCTTCGACGGGGACGCGGGCGAACCGCTGGCGGGTGGAGGGCAGACCGGTGGTGGCGCGGACTTCGAGCTCGGTCTCGTCGTCGGTGGCGAGGAGGAGGAAGGCGGAGTCGGCGTCGAGGAGGTCGCGGGCGCGTTCCACGGTGCGCTGGAGGAGGCCGTCGAGGTCGTCGGGGGCGGGAGAGCCGATGAAGATCTCGAAGGGGTCCGCGGGGCGGGTCTCGGTCAGGTGGCCGCCGTCCATGGGGACCCGTGCGGGGCTCTGCAGCAGGGCGCGCTCGTCGTCGTGGACGAGCAGACAGACGATGGAGGGCTCGCCGTGGGCATCGCGGACCCGCAGGTGGGAGGCGTAGATCGGGATGACGCGGCCGTCGGCGCCGCGGATGCCGTAGCTCCCCTCCCAGCGGGACAGGCGCAGGGCCTCGGCGATGCCGGTGCCGGTGCCGGGGGTCTGCGGCCAGGCGGCGAGCTCGGCGAGCGGGCGGCCGACCGCCTTCGAGGAGAGGTGGCCGAAGATGATCTCGGCGTCCTCGTTCCAGGCGGAGACGATGCCGGCGGAGTCGATCTGGAGGACGGCGACGCGGACCCGGCTGTCGGCGAGGGGCAGGAGCTGGTCGGGGACCACGGGTCCCGCGGAGCGGGTACCGACCGGACGGTCCGGCATGTCGAGCCGGAACCACACGTGCTTGTGCGTGGCCGTGTACTCGACGCCCCAGCGGGTGGCGAGGGCGGCGCAGAGCATGAGCCCGCGGCCGTTCTCCCGGTCCGGGTCCGCGTACGGGCGGTCGCCGGGGTGCTGGAGCGGGAGCTCGCGCTCCGGGTAACGGTCGGCGACCTCGACCCGTACGCCGTCCTCGGTGCGCAGGCACAGGACTTCGGCGCGGGTGCCGGCGTGGACCACGGCGTTGGTGACGAGCTCGCTGGTGAGGACCACCGCGTCGTCGACGATGTCGGCGAAACCCCAGCCTTGGAGGGTGTCGCGGACGAATGCGCGGGCAGCAGCGACTGAACGCCCCTGTGGTTCGAAACTGGCAGCCGCCCGTGCCGTGATCACAAGTCTCCTTCGACGCGGTGGACAACGGATGCCAGGTTACTTACCTTCGCGGTCGCCATGGTGCCGTCGTCTGGGAATCCACCCGCAGGGTGTGGCCGGTGTGCGATGGTGCCGGAGTGTTATGGCCAGGTTCGGCCGGGGTGAAACACTGGGCAGGCTTGGAGTCACGCAGGAAACGGGCACGGCGTAGGTGGACGCAGTCTGATGAACAAGATGCCCGGTGGAACAGTGGTCGACCCCTTCGGGAGGGACACGGTGGAGGCTGGCGCGGCGGTGCGGCGTACGGGAACGCGCCCGAAGGGAGGACGCTCCCGCAGGGGCGTGACGACGGAAGTCGACACCGCGGCCCTGAACAGGCTGCTCACGGCCCTGGTGTCGATGCGGGACGGAAACTTCCGCAAACGCCTGACGGTGTCCGGCGACGGCGTGATGGCGGAGATCGCCGCCGTCTACAACGAGGTGGCCGACCGCAACCTCCACCTGACCGGGGAGCTGTCCCGGGTGCGGCGGATGGTGGGCCGCGAGGGCAAGCTCAGCGAACGGCTGGAAACGGGTGCCTGCGAGGGCTCCTGGGCGGCCGCGATCGACGCCTCGAACCAGCTGGTGGACGATCTGGCCCGGCCGGTGTCCGAGGTCGGCCGGGTGCTGTCGGCGGTCGCCGAGGGTGATCTCGACCAGCGCATGGACCTGCGCACCCAGGCCGCGGAGGGTGCCGGGCACCCGCTGCGCGGGGAGTTCCTGAAGGTCGGGCGGACGGTCAACAACCTGGTCGACCAGCTCTCCGCGTTCACCGACGAGGTGACGCGGGTGGCGCTGGAGGTGGGCACCGAGGGCAAGCTCGGCGGCCAGGCGCAAGTGCGCGGAATGTCCGGATCCTGGAAGGATCTGACCGACTCCGTCAACACGATGGCGTACCGGCTCACCGCCCAGGTGCGTGACATTGCTCTCGTGACGACGGCGGTGGCCAAGGGCGATCTGTCGCGCAAGGTCACGGTGCACGTGGCCGGCGAGATGCTGCAGCTGAAGAACACCGTGAACACGATGGTGGACCAGCTCTCCTCGTTCTCCTCCGAGGTGACCCGCGTGGCCCGCGAGGTGGGTACGGAGGGTGAGCTCGGCGGCCAGGCGAAGGTGCCCGGGGTCGCGGGCGTGTGGAAGGACCTGACCGACTCCGTCAACACGATGGCGGGCAACCTGACGGCACAGGTGCGCGGTATCGCGCAGGTGACCACGGCCGTGGCCAACGGCGACCTGTCGCAGAAGGTCCGGGTCAGCGCGCGCGGCGAGGTCGCGCAGCTGGCCGAAACGATCAACCAGATGACCGAGACGCTACGGACCTTCGCGGACGAGGTCACGCGCGTGGCCAGCGAGGTCGGGGCCAAGGGCCTGCTCGGCGGTCAGGCGCAGGTGCCGGGCGCGGCCGGGACGTGGAAGGACCTCACCGACTCGGTGAACACGGTCTTCCGCAACCTCACCACGCAGGTGCGCGACATCGCCCAGGTGACGACGGCGGTGGCCAACGGCGACCTGTCGCAGAAGGTCACCGTGAACGTGGCCGGCGAGATGCTGGAGCTGAAGAACACCGTCAACACGATGGTGGACCAGCTCCAGTCCTTCGGTGCCGAAGTGACGCGGGTGGCCCGTGAGGTCGGCGTCGAAGGCGAACTGGGCGGGCAGGCGCAGGTGCCGGGCGCGGCCGGGACGTGGAAGGACCTCACCGACTCGGTGAACACCGCCTTCCGCAACCTCACCGGACAGGTCCGCAACATCGCCCAGGTGACGACGGCGGTGGCCAACGGCGACCTGTCGCAGAAGGTCACGGTCGACGTCTCCGGCGAGATGCTCCAGCTGAAGAACACCGTGAACACGATGGTGGACCAGCTGTCCTCCTTCGCCGACCAGGTCACGCGGATGGCGCGGGACGTGGGCACCGAGGGCCGGCTCGGCGGCCAGGCACGGGTCGAGGGGGTGTCCGGCACCTGGAAGGAGCTCACCGACTCCGTCAACTTCATGGCCGGGAACCTGACCTCCCAGGTGCGCCAGATCGCCCAGGTGACCACGGCCGTGGCCCGCGGCGACCTCTCCCAGAAGATCGATGTGGACGCGCGCGGCGAGATCCTGGAACTCAAGAACACCATCAACACCATGGTCGACCAGCTCTCGGCCTTCGCCGAGCAGGTGACCCGGGTGGCCCGGGACGTGGGTACGGAGGGCCGGCTCGGCGGTCAGGCGCAGGTGCCCGGCGTGGCCGGCGTCTGGCGCGATCTGACGGACTCGGTGAACGGCATGGCCGGGAACCTGACCTCGCAGGTGCGCAACATCGCGCAGGTCGCCACCGCGGTGGCGCGCGGTGACCTGTCGCAGAAGATCGAGGTCGATGCCCGGGGCGAGATCCTGGAGCTGAAGAACACCCTCAACACGATGGTGGACCAGCTCTCGAACTTCGCCGAGCAGGTGACGCGGGTGGCCCGCGAGGTGGGTACCGAGGGGATCCTGGGCGGCCAGGCCGAGGTGAAGGGCGTCTCCGGCACCTGGAAGGACCTCACCCAGTCCGTCAACTTCATGGCGAACAACCTGACCTCGCAGGTCCGCAACATCGCCGAGGTGACCACGGCGGTGGCCATGGGCGACCTCTCCAAGAAGATCACGGTCGACGCGAAGGGCGAGATCCTCGAGCTGGTCACCACCGTGAACACGATGGTGGACCAGCTGTCGTCCTTCGCCGAGCAGGTGACGCGGGTGGCCCGCGAGGTGGGTACCGAGGGCATCCTCGGCGGGCAGGCCCGGGTGCGCGGGGTCACCGGCATCTGGAAGGACCTCAGCGACAACGTCAACACCATGGCCGGCAATCTGACCGCCCAGGTGCGCGGAATCGCGCAGGTCTCGACCGCGGTGGCCAACGGCGACCTGACCAAGACGGTCACCGTCGAGGCGCGCGGCGAGGTCGCGCAGCTCGCCGACACCGTCAACACCATGGTCAAGACCCTGTCCTCATTCGCCGACGAGGTCACGCGCGTGGCCCGCGAGGTGGGTACGGAGGGCCGTCTGGGCGGCCAGGCGCACGTGCCCGGGGTCTCCGGGACGTGGAAGGACCTCACCGACTCGGTGAACTTCATGGCCTCCAACCTCACCGGCCAGGTGCGGCAGATCGCCATGGTCACGACCGCCATCGCCAAGGGCGACATGACCAAGAAGATCGACATCGACGCGCGCGGTGAGATCCTGGAGCTCAAGACCACGATCAACACGATGGTCGACCAGCTCTCCTCCTTCGCCGACCAGGTGACCCGCGTCGCCCGCGAGGTGGGCACCGAGGGCATCCTCGGCGGCCAGGCCCGGGTCCGGGACGTGGACGGCACCTGGCGGGATCTGACCGAGTCCGTGAACGAGATGGCCGGGAACCTCACCCGGCAGGTGCGCGCCATCGCGGCCGTGGCCACCGCGGTGACGCGGGGCGATCTCAACCTGAAGATCGACGTGGACGCCGCCGGCGAGATCCAGGTCCTCCAGGACAACATCAACACGATGATCGCCAACCTGCGCGACACCACCTTGGCCAACAAGGAGCAGGACTGGCTCAAGGGCAACCTCGCCCGCATCTCCGCCCTGATGCAGGGCCGCCGCGAGCTGGACGACGTGGCCTCGCTGATCATGAGCGAGCTGACCCCGGTGGTCTCCGCGCAGCACGGGGCGTTCTTCCTGGCGCTGCCGACCGGGGGCACCACCGAGATCGGGACCGACGGGGGCGCGGACGGCTCGTACGAGCTGCGGATGCGCGGGAGTTACGCGTACGCCGGCGGGCAGATGCCCATCGCCTTCCGGCCGGGGGAGGGACTGATCGGGATGGTCGCCGAGGAGAAGCGGATGGTGCTCATCGAGAACACCCCGCCCGGCTACCTGAAGATCTCCTCCGGGCTCGGCGAGGCCCCGCCGGCGCACGTGATCGTGCTGCCGGTGCTCTTCGAGGGGAAGGTGCTCGGCGTCATCGAGCTGGCCTCCTTCCAGCCCTTCACGCAGATCCAGAAGGACTTCCTCAGCCAGATCGCCGAGATGATCGGTACGAGCGTCAACACCATCTCCGTCAACTCCAAGACGGAGATGCTGCTCAAGCAGTCGCAGGAGATGACCGAGCAGCTGCGCGAGCGTTCCGACGAGCTGGAGAACCGGCAGAAGGCCCTCCAGGCCGCCAACGCCGAGCTGGAGGAGAAGGCCGAGCTGCTGGCCCAGCAGAACCGGGACATCGAGGTGAAGAACACCGAGATCGAGGAGGCCCGGCAGGTCCTGGAGGAGCGTGCCGAGCAGCTCGCGGTCTCGATGCGCTACAAGAGCGAGTTCCTGGCGAACATGTCGCACGAGCTGCGGACCCCGCTCAACTCCCTGCTGATCCTCGCCAAGCTGCTCGCCGACAACGCGGACGGGAACCTCTCGCCGAAGCAGGTGGAGTTCGCCGAGACCATCCACGGCGCCGGCTCCGACCTGCTCCAGCTGATCAACGACATCCTCGACCTGTCGAAGGTCGAGGCCGGGAAGATGGACGTTTCCCCGACCCGGATCGCGCTGGTCCAGCTCGTCGACTACGTGGAGGCCACCTTCCGGCCGCTGACCGCCGAGAAGGGACTCGACTTCTCGGTACGGGTCTCCCCGGAGCTCCCGGCGACCCTGCACACCGACGAGCAGCGGCTGCTCCAGGTGCTGCGCAACCTGCTGTCGAACGCGGTGAAGTTCACCGACACCGGGGCGGTGGAGCTGGTGATCCGGCCCGCCGGGGCCGATGTGCCGATCGCGATCCGCGAACAGCTCCTGGAGGCCGGTTCGCTGCGGGAGGCCGACGCCGACCTGATCGCCTTCTCGGTGACCGACACCGGGATCGGGATCGCCGCGAGCAAGATGCTGGTGATCTTCGAGGCGTTCAAGCAGGCCGACGGGACCACCAGCCGCAAGTACGGCGGCACCGGCCTCGGACTGTCCATCAGCCGGGAGATCGCCCGGCTGCTGGGCGGGGAGATCCACGCGGCGAGCGAGCCCGGCCGCGGGTCGACCTTCACGCTGTACCTGCCGCTGCACCCGAGCGAGCTGCCCCCGCAGGGGTACGCGCCGCCGACGCCCGGCGGGGCGCGCGGGGAGCTGTACCGCCGCCCGTCCGCCGAGGAGGTGCGGCCCGAGCTGCCGGCGGCGCCGGTCGCGCAGGGCCCCGTACCCCCCGTCGGGCCGATGGCGCTGCCGCGGGCCGGGGAACCGGTCGGGCAGGGGTCGTCGGCGCTGTTCCGGCGGCGCCGCAAGGCGATGGCCGAGCCGCCGCTGCGGGCGGAAGTGCCCGGCCAGGGCGACGCGGACGCGTGGGCCGTCGAGGATCCGCTGCCCCAGGCGCCGCGGAGCTACGACTTCCACGGCGAGCGGGTGCTGATCGTGGACGACGACGTGCGCAACGTCTTCGCGCTGACCAGTGTGCTGGAACAGCACGGGCTGGCGGTGCTGTACGCGGAGAACGGCCGGGAGGGCATCGAGGTCCTGGAGCAGCACGACGACGTGGCGCTCGTGCTGATGGACATCATGATGCCGGAGATGGACGGGTACGCGACGACCTCGGCGATCCGGCGGATGCCCCAGTTCGAGGGGCTGCCGATCATCGCGCTGACGGCGAAGGCCATGAAGGGGGACCGGGAGAAGGCGATCGAGTCCGGTGCGTCGGACTACGTGACCAAGCCCGTCGAGCCCGACTACCTACTGTCGGTCATGGAAGGGCACATGCGCGGGGCCGGGGCGTGACCGGGCGGGCGGAGGACGACTCCCGTGGGAACCTTCTGCCCTTCCACCACGTTTCCGCTTCGTGCGCTGTGACATCTTGGTGACAGGGTGTGGCGATCTCGGGACTGGGGCTACGATGACCGGCACAAGGACGGACGGCGCAAGGATGCCGTCCTCTGGGGCGGGGCCCGGCGCACAGGCCGGAGCCAGGAGCCGGGGAGGCCCCATGCCGGGGCGAGGAGGACAGGGCATGGTGCAGAAGGCCAAGATCCTCCTGGTCGACGACCGGCCGGAGAATCTGCTGGCGCTGGAGGCCATCCTCTCCGCGCTCGATCAGACACTGGTCCGGGCGTCGTCGGGGGAGGAAGCGCTCAAGGCGCTGCTGACGGACGACTTCGCGGTCATCCTGCTCGACGTGCAGATGCCGGGCATGGACGGGTTCGAGACGGCCGCGCACATCAAGCGGCGGGAGCGGACCCGGGACATCCCGATCATCTTCCTCACGGCGATCAACCACGGTCCGCACCACACCTTCCGCGGGTACGCGGCGGGCGCGGTGGACTACATCTCCAAGCCCTTCGACCCGTGGGTGCTGCGGGCCAAGGTCTCGGTGTTCGTCGAGCTGTATACGAAGAACTGCCAACTGCGCGAGCAGGCGGCGCTGCTGAGGCTCCAGCTGGAGGGCGGCAGCTCCAACGGTGCGGTGGACGGCTCGAAGGAGACGGCCGGCCTGCTGGCCGAGCTCTCCGCGCGGCTCGCCGCCGTGGAGGAGCAGGCGGAGGCGCTGACCAAGCAGCTCGGCGAAGAGGCGGCCGACCCCTCGGTGGTGGCCACCGCGGCGCATCTGGAGCGCAAGCTCACCGGGCTGCGGCGGGCGCTCGACGCGCTGGAGCCGGGAACCGGCGGCGGGGCTCCCGTCCTGCCCGCCCAGGGCTGAGCTCCGCGCGGGCCCTCGTGGCCCGGCTTGGCCGGTCGTGCGGCCCCGCCTGGCGGTCCGTCAGGTCTGGCGGGGCGTCATGGGAGGCCGCCGGTACGGGCCGAGGGCGCGGGCGTCTCCCGTCCGGGACCCGGAACGACACGAACGGGTGAAGGGGTGGGCACGCGTGTCCACCGGCGCGCGCACCGGTAACCTCGGGCGCATGGCCTCAAGTACGTCCGGTAAGGGTTCCCAGAGCACGGCGGGCACCGCGAAGGGCCGCACCGGCCGTACGACGGCGCCGGCGAAGAAGGCTGCCCCAGCCCGCAAACCGCCTTCCAAGAAGGCGGCGCCCGCCGCCAAGCGCGCCCCCGTCAGGAAGGTCGCGGCCAAGCCCGCGCCGTCCCCCACGGGGGGAGTGCTGCGGCTGCTGCGCGCCTTCTGGCTCGGCATCGCGCACGCGGTCGGCGCGATCTTCCGCGGCATCGGGCAGGGCGCGAAGAACCTCGACCCGGCCCACCGCAAGGACGGCCTCGCCCTGCTGCTCCTCGCGCTCGCGCTGATCGTCGCCGCCGGAACCTGGTCGAACCTGAGCGGGCCCGTCGGGGACCTGGTGACGATGCTGGTCACCGGCGCCTTCGGGCGGCTCGACCTGCTCGTGCCGGTCCTGCTCGGTGTCATGGCGGTACGTTTCATCCGCCATCCCGAACAGGCCGACGCCAACGGCCGCATCGGCATCGGGCTCTCCGCGCTGGTCATCGGAGTCCTGGGTCTCGTGCACATCGCCTGCGGAGCCCCCGGGCGCGACGAGGGCACCACCGCCATGCAGAACGCCGGCGGGCTGATCGGGTGGGGCGCCTCGAAGCCGCTGATCTTCACGATGGGCGCGCCGCTGGCCGTGCCGATGCTGGTGCTGCTGACCGTCTTCGGGCTGCTGGTGGTGACCGCCACCCCCGTCAACGCGATCCCGCAGCGGCTGCGCAGCGCGGGGATCCGCCTCGGGGTCATCGCCCCGAACGAACACGACGCCGAGTACGCCGACTACGCCGGGCACGGGGACTCCGCGAGCGCGGCCTCGGCCGCCGCGGACCGGCACGATGCAGAGCAGTGGCGGGCCCGCTCCGGCGCTGCCGGGCCCGGGGACCCGGTGGAGGCCGCCGAGGAGGAGGCGCTCGCCCGGCGGCGGCGCCCCCGGCGGTCCGCGGGCCGGTCCATGGACCGCGGGATGGACGCCGTCGACGTGGCCGCGGCGGCAGCGGCCGCGCTGGACGGGGTGGTGTACGGCGGGATGCCGCCGTCCCCGCTGGTCGCCGACCTCACGCAGGGCATCTCGGTGGAGCGCGAAGGTCGCGAAGGTCGCGAAGGTTCAGAGATCACCGCACCGGTCCCGGCGGCGCGGGAGGAGGGGCCCGCCCGCGAGGAGCAGTCGGCCCGCGAGGAGAAGCCCGTTCACGAGGAGAAGCCGGCCGCCGCGGCCCCGCCGCACGACACCACCGCGGCGGCCTCCGGGACGCTGTCCGTTCCCGACCTGACCAAGGCCCCGCCCGAGACCCAGGCCCTGCCGCCCCGCGCCGAGCAGCTCCAGCTGCGCGGGGACATCACGTACTCCCTGCCCTCGCTGGACCTGTTGGAGAAGGGCGGACCGGGCAAGACCCGCAGCGCCGCGAACGACGCGGTCGTGGCCTCGCTGACGAACGTGTTCATGGAGTTCAAGGTCGACGCGAAGGTCACCGGTTTCACCCGGGGGCCGACGGTGACCCGCTACGAGGTGGAGCTGGGTCCGGCCGTGAAGGTCGAGCGGATCACGGCGCTGGCGAAGAACATCGCCTACGCCGTGGCCTCGCCCGACGTGCGCATCATCAGCCCGATCCCGGGCAAGTCGGCGGTCGGCATCGAGATCCCGAACACCGATCGCGAGATGGTCAATCTGGGGGACGTGCTCCGGCTGGCGGACGCCGCCGAGGACGACCACCCGATGCTGGTGGCGCTCGGCAAGGACGTCGAGGGCGGCTACGTCATGGCCAACCTGGCGAAGATGCCGCACGTACTGGTCGCCGGAGCCACCGGTTCCGGAAAGTCCTCCTGCATCAACTGCCTGATCACCTCGGTGATGGTGCGGGCCACCCCGGAGGACGTCCGGATGGTGCTCGTGGACCCCAAGCGGGTGGAGCTGACGGCGTACGAGGGCATCCCGCACCTGATCACGCCGATCATCACCAACCCCAAGCGGGCCGCCGAGGCCCTCCAGTGGGTCGTGCGCGAGATGGACCTGCGCTACGACGACCTGGCGGCCTTCGGGTACCGGCACATCGACGACTTCAACAAGGCGATCCGCGACGGCAAGATCAAGCTGCCGCCGGGCAGCGAGCGGGAGCTCAGCCCGTACCCGTACCTCCTGGTGATCGTCGACGAGCTCGCCGACCTGATGATGGTGGCCCCGCGCGACGTGGAGGACTCGATCGTCCGCATCACCCAGCTGGCCCGTGCGGCCGGCATCCACCTGGTGCTCGCGACGCAGCGGCCCTCGGTGGACGTGGTGACCGGTCTGATCAAGGCGAACGTGCCCTCCCGCCTGGCCTTCGCGACCTCCTCGCTCGCCGACAGCCGCGTCATCCTCGACCAGCCGGGTGCGGAGAAGCTCATCGGCAAGGGCGACGGGCTGTTCCTGCCGATGGGCGCGAACAAGCCCGTGCGGCTCCAGGGCGCCTTCGTCACCGAGGACGAGATCGCCGGGATCGTGCAGCACTGCAAGGACCAGATGGCGCCGGTCTTCCGCAACGACGTCACCGTCGGGCAGAAGCAGAAGAAGGAGATCGACGAGGAGATCGGCGACGACCTGGACCTGCTGTGCCAGGCGGCCGAGCTGGTCGTCTCGACGCAGTTCGGGTCCACCTCGATGCTCCAGCGCAAGCTGCGGGTCGGCTTCGCGAAGGCCGGGCGGCTGATGGACCTGATGGAGTCGCGGGGGATCGTCGGTCCGAGCGAGGGGTCCAAGGCGCGCGACGTGCTGCTGAAGGCCGACGAGCTGGACGGCGTGCTCGCGGTGATCCGGGGGGAGACTCCCGAGTAACGCGCAAAGGATCGGGGGCAACCGTTTCCCCGGGTCGCGTGTCTAGTTGAGGGAGGTGGCGGCCTGTTCCGGGTCGCCGCACCGGGCGGGAGCTCTTTGGCCATTCGTATGGCGTAGGGATGCCCCCCTCCGGTTGCCTCACCCTTTCGTCACCCCCCTAGACTGGACTTCCAGCAGGTGGCTACACGCTCGAAAGGCGCCCTCGTGTCCATCGGCAACGCCAACTCCCCCGAAGATGAGCGGCCTTCGACCGACGACCGGTCCGAGGACCGCCTCGTCGAACGTTCCGTCGAAGAGCCGTCCATCGGGACGGCCCTCAAGAAGGCCCGGATCGCCGCCGGGCTGACTGTCGACGAGGTCAGTTCCACCACCCGCGTGCGCATTCCGATCGTGCACGCGATCGAATCCGACGATTTCACGCGCTGCGGCGGCGATGTCTATGCCCGCGGCCACATCCGTACGCTCGCCCGTGCCGTACGACTCGATCCGGAACCCCTGATCGACAGCTACGACGCGGCCCACGGCGGCCGGCCGGCACCCACCCCCGCCGCGCCGATGTTCGAAGCCGAGCGGATCCGCCCCGAACGGCAGCGGCCCAACTGGACCGCCGCCATGGTTGCCGCCATCGTCGCCGTGATCGGCTTCGTCGGCTTCACGGCCTTCGGCGGCGCCGACGAGAAGGCCAAGCGGCCGGTGGCGGAGGGTTCCGCCGCGCCGAAGCCCGCACCCACCCCCAACGCCTCCAAGCCCTCGGTCCAGGCGCCGCCGGCGCCCACGGCCCCCAAGCCGGAGCCGTCCGACAGCGCCATCGCCGCCGCACCCAAGGACCTCGTCACGGTCGTCCTGACGGCCAACGACGGCGAGAGCTGGATCTCGGCCAAGGACCACAGTGGCCGGCTCCTCTTCGACGGCACCCTCGAACAGGGTCAGTCGAAGACGTTCACGGACAAGGAGTCCATCGACCTGGTGCTCGGCGATGCCGGGGTCGTGAAGCTCTTCGTGAACGGCAAGGAGATCAAGGACGCGTTCCAGCCCGGACAGGTGGAACGTCTCACATACACCAAGGACGACCCCCGTGAGGGCCAGGCCCAGGCGGGCTGACCAGCAGGGAATAAAACGTTCCGGATCCCCGGGGTGCCGCGCCGCACCCCGGGGATCTTGTCGTCGGGGACGGGAGGCGGGGGCCGGTGCCGGGACGAAGTAGTCTTGAGTCCATGCCCGAACGCCGTACCGTCGCCCTTGTCACTCTTGGCTGCGCCCGTAACGAGGTGGACTCGGAGGAGCTCGCAGGCCGCTTGGCGGCGGATGGCTGGGAGCTCGTCGAGGACGCCGCCGATGCGGACGTAGCCGTCGTCAACACCTGCGGCTTCGTCGAAGCCGCCAAAAAGGACTCCGTAGACGCCCTGCTGGAGGCCAATGATCTCAAGGATCACGGCCGCACGCAGGCCGTCGTAGCCGTCGGCTGTATGGCCGAGCGCTACGGCAAGGAACTTGCCGAAGCGCTCCCCGAGGCCGACGGCGTACTCGGCTTCGACGACTACGCCGACATCTCCGACCGCCTCCAGACCATCCTCAACGGCGGCGTCCACGCCTCCCACACCCCGCGCGACCGGCGCAAGCTGCTGCCGATCAGTCCGGCCGAGCGCCAGGACACCGACGTGGCCCTGCCGGGCCACGCGCAGTCGACGCCCGTCGAGGAGCCGGCAGCCGCCCCCGCGGACCTCCCGGAGGGCGTCGCCCCCGCCTCCGGTCCGCGCGCGCCGCTGCGCCGCCGACTGGACAAGAGCCCCGTCGCCTCGGTCAAGCTCGCCTCCGGCTGCGACCGGCGCTGCTCCTTCTGCGCCATCCCGTCCTTCCGCGGCTCCTTCATCTCCCGCCGCCCCAGCGACGTGCTGGGCGAGACGCGCTGGCTCGCGGAGCAGGGCGTCAAGGAGATCATGCTGGTCTCCGAGAACAACACCTCGTACGGCAAGGACCTGGGCGACATCCGCCTGCTGGAGACCCTGCTGCCCGAGCTGGCCGGGGTGGACGGCATCGAGCGCGTCCGCGTCAGCTACCTCCAGCCCGCCGAGATGCGGCCCGGCCTGATCGACGTACTCACCTCGACCCCCAAGGTCGTCCCGTACTTCGACCTCTCCTTCCAGCACTCGGCCCCCGACGTGCTGCGCGCCATGCGCCGCTTCGGTGACACCGACCGGTTCCTGGAACTGCTCGACACCATCCGCACCAAGGCCCCGACGGCCGGCGTCCGGTCCAACTTCATCGTCGGCTTCCCCGGCGAGAAGGAGTCGGACTTCGCCGAGCTGGAGCGTTTCCTCACCAGTGCGCGCCTCGACGCCATCGGCGTCTTCGGCTACTCCGACGAGGACGGCACCGAGGCCGTCACGTACGAGAACAAGCTGGACGCCGACACCATCGCCGAGCGCCTCGCCCACATGCAGCGCCTCGCCGAGGAGCTCACCTCGCAGCGCGCGGAGGAGCGGATCGGAGAGACGCTGGAGGTGCTCGTCGAAACGGTCGTCCCGATCGACGAGGCGGAGGACGGCGAGGGAGCCTACGGGCGCGCCGCACACCAGGCCCCCGAGACCGACGGCCAGGTCGTCTTCACGGACGGCGCGGGCCTGGTCCCGGGGCGTATCGTCACGGCGAAGGTGGTCGGCACCCTGGGTGTGGACCTGGTGGCGGAGCCCCTGGGCTTGGATCTTGAGGAGGCGGCCGGATGACCGGAGCCCCGGCATCTGCGGCGGGCGGGACCGGCCGCCGGCCCGCGCCCGGCGCGAAGCTGGGCGCCGCGGCGGTCAATCAGGCCAGCCTGTGGAACATCGCCAACATCCTGACGATGATCCGGCTGGTCCTGGTGCCGGGATTCGTGATGCTGCTGCTCGCCGACGGGGGCTATGACCCCGTCTGGCGGGCTCTGGCGTGGGCGGCGTTCGCCGTCGCCATGATCACCGACATCTTCGACGGGCACCTGGCCCGTACGTACAACCTGGTCACGGACTTCGGGAAGATCGCCGACCCCATCGCCGACAAGGCGATCATGGGGTCGGCATTGGTGTGTCTGTCGTGGCTCGGCGACCTTCCCTGGTGGGTCACCGGGGTGATCCTCGGCCGGGAACTCGGGATCACGCTCATGCGTTTCTGGGTCATCAGATACGGAGTGATTCCGGCGAGCCGGGGCGGGAAGCTCAAGACCCTGACCCAGGGCGTGGCGGTGGGCATGTACGTGCTCGCGCTGACCGGGCCGCTGGCGACGCTGCGGTTCTGGGTGATGGCGGCCGCCGTCGTCCTGACCGTCGTCACCGGTTTGGACTACGTCAGGCAGGCCGTCGTGCTCCGGCGCAAGGGCCTCGCCGCGGAGCGTGCCGCGCGGTGAACCTGCCGGGGGACGACGCGGTGGTGCAAGAGACGGGTGGATCTTCGGTGGCTGCCGAAGCGCTGCGGAATGCCGCAGGGGCTGCCGGGGACAGCGGGGCGGTCGCGGCCGATGTGCTGAGGCTCCTCGCGGAGAGTGACGGTACGGTCGCTGTGGCGGAGTCGCTGACCGGCGGGATGGTGGCCGCGGAGCTGACGGCCGTCCCGGGTGCCTCCAAGTCCTTCCGCGGGTCCGTCACGGCGTACGCGACGGAGCTCAAGCACCGGGTGCTGGGCGTGGACGCCGGGCTGCTCGAGGCCGAAGGCGCGGTGAACCCGCAGGTCGCCGAGGAGATGGCGGCCGGAGTGCGGCGCGTGCTCGGCGCTTCCTGGGGCATCGCGACCACAGGAGTGGCCGGCCCCGACCCGCAGAACGGGCAGCCCGTGGGCACCGTTTTCATCGCCGTGGCGGGTCCCGGGGTCAGGAAAACGGCCCGGCTGCGGTTGAAAGGCTCCCGCGCGGAAATCCGTAGGGAGAGTGCACGGACAGTGCTCGAGCTGCTCGCGAGCGAACTCCGCGAGAATCTGCGGGGGCAGGATACGGAACAGGACGGGGGGATTTGATGTTTGCAGCCCTGAGTGAACACGACATCGCTCCCCGCACGGCCGCCGCGCGAGGCGGTACGGTGGGGCGTGAAGGTTACGGCTACACGGTCAGAGGAGGGAGCCACCGATGATTCTGCTCCGTCGCCTGCTGGGTGACGTGCTGCGTCGGCAGCGCCAGCGCCAGGGCCGTACTCTGCGCGAAGTCTCCTCGTCCGCCCGAGTTTCGCTCGGCTATCTCTCCGAGGTGGAGCGGGGGCAGAAGGAGGCATCTTCCGAGCTGCTCTCCGCGATCTGCGACGCGCTTGACGTACGGATGTCAGAGCTGATGCGGGAAGTCAGCGACGAGCTTTCGCTCGCCGAGCTGGCCCAGTCCGCCGCGGCGAGCGAACCGGTGTCCGCACCGGTCCGTCCGATGCTCAATTCGGTATCCGTGGCCTCGGTCACGGGTGGCCCGGAACGGGTGACCATCAAGGCGCCCGTGGAAGCGGTGAATGTCGTAGCCGCGTGATGCGTGCGTGAGCGTCTGCCTGTGCGCGTGAGTGTGTGGCGTGCGTGCTGAGCGTATGAGTGTGGCCGGAGCCCCGGCCGGTGCCCCTTGGGTACCGGCCGGGGCTCCTTGCCGTTCCGGGGGCGGGGGTGGCGGTGCGGTTGTCGGTCCGGTGCGGCGTGCACGCGGAGCGGGCGGGGTGCGGGTACCGGCCGGGTGCGGGAGGATGGGCCCGTTCGGGTCTCCGGCCCCTGGAGGTGGCCGTGCGGCGGTTGCTGGGTATACCCGTGGGCCTTCTGGCCCTCGCGCTGTCGGTGGGCGTCCTGTGGTGGTGGGCCGTGCTGCGGCTCGTGCTGGCGCCGGAGGAGGCCGGGCCGGTGGAGGGCGCCGTCGCGGTCGGGGGCTGGGGGCTGGGGCTGCTGCCCGTGCACTGCGTGCCGGGTCCTGTGGGTCGCCGCCGCCGTGGGGCGGCGGGTGAGCGGGGTAACGGGGGCGGGGTCGGGGGTGGCGGCGGAGGCGTCGCGGGCACCGGTGGCGTCCCGGGGAGCGGTGCGGAGCGTGCTGCCGCCGCCCGGCCGGTGGCGGTCGGGGAGCCGGGGGCGGTGACGCCGGGGGCGTAGGGGAGCCGGGTGCCGGGTGATCGGTGCCGGTGATCGTGGCGGGGTGGGTGGTTACCAGGGCATGGCGACTCCACCGTTCGGGCGAAGGATCTGGCCCGTCATGAACGACGAAGCGTCCGAGGCCAGGTAGAGCACTGCCTGGGCTATGTCCTCGGGCTCGCCCACGCGGCGCAGCGGGGACATCCGCGTCATCATCGCCTCGGTCTGCTCCTGGACCTCGGGGCTGTGCCGACCGGTCATCGGGGTGCGGATCCAGCCGGGCGCGACGGCGTTGACGCGGATGCCGTGCGGGCCCGCCTCGGTGGCGAGGGTCTTGGTCAGCTGGACGACGGCGGCCTTGGCGGCGCTGTAGCAGAGCAGGCCGGGCTGGGCGGCGTCCACGGCGCCGGAGGCCATCGTGATGATCGAGCCGGGCCGGCCGGCCGCGATCATGGCTCGGGCCGCCTCCTGGCAGGTGCGCAGCACTCCCTTGAAGTTGATGTCCAGGACCCGGTCGAGGTCCTCGTCGGACGTCTCCAGGACGCTGCTGCTGTGCATGATCCCGGCGATCGCGGCGGTGATGTCGAGCGGACCGGCCTGGGCGATCGCCGCCTTGATCGCGGCGCGGTCGGTCACGTCGAGGGGGTGGGCGGTGGCCCGGCCGCCGCCCTTGGTGATCAGTTCGACCGTCTCCTGGAGGCCTTGGGCGTCGCGGTCCGCGCAGTGCACGGCGGCTCCGGCTTCGGCGAGGAGTGCGGCGGTGGCCCGGCCGATGCCGCTGGCGGCGCCGGTGATCAGGGCGGTCCGGCCGGTGAGTTCGTACGCGCTGGGTGTGGGCATGCGGGGACGGTACGACCGGATCTGACGAGGCGTCAACTAAGGCGTCGGGCCGGATTGACACCGGGGGCACCAGTAGGTGGGGCGGTCGTCCTGGGGGGCCTGGCGGACGGGGGTGCCACAGCGCAGGCAGGGGCGGTGGGCGCGGCCGTAGACGAACAGGTCCTGGCCGGGGCGGCGGCTGCCGGTCGTGTTGCGGCGGCGGGCCTTGTTCGCGTCGAGGAGCCGGTGCGCGGCCGCGGCGAGGCGGGGCAGGGTGCCGGCGGGCAGATCGCCCACCGGGGTCCAGGGGGTGACCTGGGCGAGGAAGCAGAGCTCGGCCTTGTAGATGTTGCCGATGCCGGCCAGGTTGCGCTGGTCGAGGAGGGCCTCGCCGAGGGGGCGGGCGGGGGTGGCGAGGAGGTTCGCGGCGGCGGTGGCCTCGTCCCAGTCGGGGCCGAGGAGATCGGGGCCGAGGTGGCCGACGGCGCGGTGCTCGTCCGCGGTGCGGAGCAGTTCCACGACGGGGAGGCGGTAGCCGACGGCGGTGTGGGTGGTGGTGCCGAGGATGACGCGGATCTCGTGGGCGGGGCCGGGTGGGCGGGGTCGGGCGGGGGCGGCTGTGGGGGGTCCGGTCGGGGCGCCGGTGGGAGCACCGGTCGTGGCGGGGAGGATGCGCCAGGCGCCGTCCATGCGGAGGTGGGTGTGGAGGGTGAGGAGGGGGTGCGGGGCGGTGCCCGGTCCGGTGCCGGACCCGGTGTTGGTGCCGGACCCGGTGTCGGGCGCCGTCGGGGGACCGAAGCGCATGAGGAGGTGCTTGCCCCGGGTGACCACCTCGAGGGTGGTGAAGCCGGTGAGGTCCGCGGTGGCGAAGCGGGGGACGCGGAGGTCGGAGCGGATGAGTTCCTTGCCCGCGAGGGCTTCGCGCAGCCGGGCCGCGGTGCGGTAGACGGTGTCTCCTTCGGGCATGCGCTCATTCTCCTGCGGGTCGGGATCGTGGGGGGTGAGGCCGGGGAGCCGCCGCGCGGTGCCGGCTCCCCGCCCCGCGCTTCCATCGTTCAGCGGGGCTGAGCCCCGGAAACCCGGTTCCGGGCCGCGCCTCGGTCCGGTGGCCTCGTTCACCTTCACGCGGCAGTGTTTTGCCCATCGGGCCGGGCGTCCGTTCTGACCGGTCGCGGCAGCGATGAGTTTGCCCGGCGCGGAGAGTCTCATCACTGTTGTCGCCATCACAGGAGGAATACATGGCTCAGTTGCTGAGGGTGCAGAACTTCGGCGTTTCGAGTGACGGCATCGGTGCCGGTGAGGACCAGACCCTGGAGAGGCCGTTCGGTCATGTGGAGCCCGAGAGGCTGTTCGCCTGGGCCGGTGCCACGGCGAGCTGGCCCATGCGCACCGACCCCGGGGGCAGCCGGGGCCTCGACGACTACTTCACGCGGGACTACGCGCGCAACATCGGGGCCGAGATCATGGGCCGCAACAAGTTCGGGCCCCAGCGCGGGCCCTGGCAGGACTACGAGTGGCAGGGCTGGTGGGGTGATGAGCCCCCGTTCCGCACCCCGGTGTTCGTCATGACCCACCACGAACGTCCTTCGCTCACGCTCTCCGACACCACCTTCCACTTCGTCGGCGGCGACCCCGCCACGGTCCTCGCCCAGGCCCGGGAGGCTGCGCGGGGCAAGGACGTCCGGCTCGGCGGCGGGGCCACCACCATCAGGCAGTTCCTCGACGCCGACCTCGTCGACACCCTGCACGTGGTGGTCTCCCCGGTGAAGCTCGGGTCCGGGGTACGGCTCTGGGAGTCCCCCGACGAGCTGCTCGACCGGTTCCACCTGGAGGTCGTGCCCAGCCCGAGCGGGGTGACGCACCACCTGTTCTGGCGGAAGTGACCGGTCTCCGGGCAGCGACCGGCTTCCAGGCGGCCCCGGTCTCCATGCAGCCCCGGGTCTCCAGGCAGCCCCGTACGCCCGCTCCCGGGTCCGGTCTCCGGGTCTGGGGCGGGTCCGGTCAGTGGCGCAGGCGGAGGCCTTGGGGGGTGGCGTGGAAGCCGGCGGCTTCCACGGGCGGGGCGTAGGGCGAGGTGAGGGCGGGGGCGGCGTTGATGCGCTCCAGCGTGAGGGTGGGGAGGGTGCCCTTGCGGGAGGCCGTGGTGAGGGCCGTCAGGGCGGCTGTGAGGTGTGGGGCGTCCGGGGCGGGCCAGGCCAGGAGGGTTTTGCCGCCGCGCTCCAGGTAAAGGGTGAGCTCGCCGTCGACCAGGACCACCAGGGAGCCGGCCTTGCGGCCCGGTTTGTGGGTGGCGCCGGACGGGGGCTCCGGCCAGGGCAGGGCAGCGCCGTAGGCGTTCGCCGGGTCGGCGGCTGCCAGGACCACGGCGGCCAGCGGGGGCGGGGTCCGCTCGGCGGCGCGGAGGCGGTCGACCGCGCCGTCCATGGCGAACTGGGCCGCGCCCAGACCCTCGACCACGTAGCCCCTGCGGGCCTGGCCGCTGTCCTCGAAGGCGGACAGGACCCGGTAGACCGCGCTGAAACCGCCCTCCACGCCTTCCGCGGCCACCGCGCCCCGGGTCACCACCCCGTGGCGGTCGAGCAGGGTGCGGGCCAGGGCGTGCGCGCGGTGGGTCGGGTCCGCGGCGTGGACCGGGAGCAGGGACCAGCGGCCCGACACCGTGGGCGGGCCCGTACGGGAGGCAGGGGTGGTGAGGGTGCCGTAGCGGCCGCGGGGGATCGTACGGCGGGCGCGGTGGGCGGTGGCGCCCGCCGTGCGGCCCGAGCCGAGGAGGGAGCGCAGGGGGGCCAGGGTGTCGTTCGTCAGGCGGCCCGACCACGCCAGGTCCCAGACGGCGGAGGAGAGGTCCGCGTCGGAGGCGTCCGGGTGCAGCGCGCGGACCCGGTCGGTGAGCTGGCGGAAGAACAGGCCGTAGCCGCCGGAGAGGGCGGAGAGGACCGCTTCGTGGAGCGGGGAGAGCTCCAGGGGATGGGGCTGGGGGAGGAGGAGGGGGGCCGCCTCCGCGAGGTAGAGGGAGATCCAGCCGTCCTTGCCCGGCAGGGCCCCCGCGCCGGCCCAGACCACTTCGCCGGTGGTGGTGAGCTCGTCCAGGAGGGTCGGGGAATAGTCCGCCACGCGGGAGGGGAGGATCAGGCGCTCGAGGGCGGAGGCGGGCACCGCCGCGCCCTGGAGCTGCTCGATCGCGCGGGCCAGGCCGTCGACGCCGCGCAGGGCTCCGCCCAGGTGCTGCCACTGGGGGAGGAAGGTGGCGAGGGAGGCGGGAGGGACCGGCTCCAGTTCCTGGCGCAGGGCTGCCAGTGAGCGGCGGCGCAGCCGTCGCAGCACCGTCGCGTCGCACCATTCCTGGCCGATGCCCGCCGGGTGGAACTCGCCCTGGACCACCCGCCCGGCCGCCGCGAGCCGGTGCAGCGCGCCGTCCGTCACGGCCGTGCCGAGCCCGAAGCGGGCGGCGGCGGTGACCGTGGTGAAGGGGCCGTGGGTGCGGGCGTACCGGGCCAGGAGGTCGCCGAGCGGGTCCTTCACCGGCTCGGTGAACGCCTCCGGGACGCCCACCGGGAGCGCCGTGCCCAGCGCGTCGCGCAGCCGGCCCGCGTCCTCGATGGCCGCCCAGTGGTCCGCGCCGCCGATCCGGACCCGGATCGCCCGGCGGGAGGCAGCGAGGGACTGCGCCCACTCCGGTTCCGCGCCGCGGGCGGCCAGGTCCGCCGGGGTGAGCGGGCCCAGCAGGCGCAGCAGGTCGGCCACCGACTCGGCGTCCTTGGCCCGGCGGTCCTCCGTCAGCCACTGGAGCTCCCGCTCCAGCTCCGTCAGCACCTCCGGGTCGAGCAGCTCGCGGAGCTCCGCCTGGCCGAGCAGCTCGGCCAGCAGCCGGGAGTCCAGCGACAGCGCGGCCGCCCTGCGCTCGGCGAGCGGCGAGTCGCCCTCGTAGAGGAACTGGGCGACGTACCCGAAGAGGAGGGAGCGGGCGAAGGGGGAGGGCTCGGGCGTCGTGACCTCGACGAGGCGGACCCGGCGCGCCTCGATGTCCCCCATCAGCTCGGTCAGGCCGGGCACGTCGAAGACGTCCTGCAGGCATTCCCGTACGGCCTCCAGCACGATCGGGAACGAACCGAACTCGGATGCCACCTGGAGCAGTTGCGAGGCGCGCTGGCGCTGCTGCCACAGAGGGGTGCGCTTGCCGGGATTGCGGCGCGGCAGCAGCAGGGCGCGCGCCGCGCACTCACGGAACCGGGAGGCGAACAGCGCGGAGCCGCCCACCTGGTCGGTGACGATCTGCTGGACGTCCCCGTGGTCGAAGGCCACGTCCGCGGCGCCCAGCGGGGGCTTGTCGTCGTCGAAGTCGAAGGAACCGGCGGAGGCCGAAGAGCTGGAGGACGGCCCCCGCGCCGGGTCGTGGTCCAGTAGGTCCAGGTCCATGTTCAGCAGGTCCGCGTCCGGGAGGCGGAGCACGATGCCGTCGTCGGCGTGCATGACCTGCGCGTCCATCCCGTACCGCTCGGAGAGGCGGGCACCGAGCGCCAGCGCCCAGGGGGCGTGCACCTGGGCGCCGAACGGGGAGTGGACGACGACCCGCCAGTCGCCGAGCTCGTCGCGGAACCGCTCGACGACGATGGTCCGGTCGTCCGGTACGTGGCCGCAGGCCTCGCGCTGTTCGGAGAGGTAGGACAGGACGTTCTCGGCGGCCCAGGCGTCCAGGCCCGCCGCCAGCAGCCGCAGCCGGGCGTCCTCGGCGGTGAGGCCGCCGAGCTCGCGCAGGAACGCGCCGACCGCGCGGCCCAGTTCCAGCGGGCGGCCCAGCTGGTCGCCCTTCCAGAACGGGAGACGGCCCGGGACCCCGGGGGCGGGGGTGACCAGGACGCGGTCGCGGGTGATGTCCACGATCCGCCAGGAGGTGGTGCCGAGGGTGAAGACGTCGCCGACGCGGGATTCGTAGACCATCTCCTCGTCGAGCTCCCCGACCCGGCCGCCACCCTTCTTCGGGTCGGCCCCGGCCAGGAAGACGCCGAAGAGGCCGCGGTCCGGGATGGTCCCGCCGGAGGTGACCGCGAGCCGCTGGGCGCCGGGCCGGCCGGTGATCGTCCCGGCGACGCGGTCCCACACCACCCGGGGGCGGAGCTCGGCGAAGGCGTCCGAGGGGTAGCGGCCGGCCAGCATGTCCAGCACCGCCGTGAACGCAGAGTCGGGCAGCGCGGCGAAGGGGGCCGCCCGTCGAACCAGGGCGAGCAGGTCGTCCATCTGCCAGGTGTCCATCGCGGTCATCGCGACGAGCTGCTGGGCGAGGACGTCCAGCGGGTTGGAGGGGATCCGCAGGGATTCGATCGAGCCGGTGCGCATCCGCTCGGTGACCACGGCGGCCTGGACGAGGTCGCCCCGGTACTTGGGGAAGACGACGCCGGTGGAGACCGCGCCCACCTGGTGCCCGGCCCGGCCCACCCGTTGCAGCCCGGAGGCCACCGACGGCGGGGACTCCACCTGGATGACGAGGTCCACCGCGCCCATGTCGATGCCGAGCTCCAGGCTGGAGGTGGCGACCACGGCGGGCAGCCGGCCCGCCTTCAAGTCCTCCTCCACCAGCGCCCGCTGCTCCTTGGAGACCGAACCGTGGTGGGCGCGTGCCAGCAGCGGGGGAGCGCCCTGGGCGGCGCCCGACTGGGCCATGATCTCGGCCGGGGGCGGGCCCTCGGGCAGCGGGCCGCCGGTGGCCCGCTCGTACGCGATCTCGTTGAGCCGGTTGCACAGGCGCTCGGCGAGGCGGCGGGAGTTGGCGAAGACGATGGTGGACCGGTGGGACTGGACCAGATCGGCGATCCGTTCCTCCACGTGCGGCCAGATGGAGGGTTTGTCCCCGCCCTCCTTGCCCTCGGTGGCGGGGGAGCCGCCCAACTCGCCCATGTCCTCGACCGGGACGACCACCGACAGGTCGAACTCCTTGGTGGAGGGCGGCTGGACGATCTCCACCTTGCCGCGCGGGGCGAGGTAACGGGCCACCTCCTCCACCGGGCGAACCGTCGCGGACAGGCCGATCCGGCGCGCGGGGCGGGGCAGCAGCTCGTCCAACCGCTCCAGGGACAGCGCGAGATGGGCGCCGCGCTTGGTCCCGGCGACCGCGTGCACCTCGTCCAGGATCACCGTCTCGATCCCGGCCAGGGCCTCGCGGGCGGCCGAGGTCAGCATCAGGAACAGCGACTCGGGCGTGGTGATCAGGATGTCCGGCGGCCGGGTCACCAGCGCGCGCCGCTCGGCCGGCGGGGTGTCGCCGGAGCGGATCCCGACCCGGATCTCCGGCTCGGGCAGGCCCAGCCGCACCGATTCCTGCCGGATACCGGTCAGCGGGCTGCGGAGATTGCGCTCCACGTCCACCGCCAGGGCCTTCAGCGGCGAGATGTACAGCACCCGGCAGCGCTTCTTCGGCTCGGCGGGGGGCGGGGTCGAGGCGAGCTGGTCGAGGGCGGCGAGGAAGGCGGCCAGGGTCTTGCCGGAGCCGGTGGGGGCCACCACCAGCACGTCCGAGCCCGCCCCGATGGCCCGCCAGGCGCCCTCCTGGGCGGGGGTGGGCGAGACGAAGGCCCCCGTGAACCAGGAACGGGTCGCGGGGGAGAACGAGTCGAGCGCGGTACCGGACATGCCCCCATCGTGCACCCGCCCACTGACAACCGGCCGGACCTGTGGAAACACCCCGGCCGGTCCGGGCGCAGAATGGGAGGATGGGGACCGGGACCGGAGCGGACGAGGGCAGCCGGGAGTGGGCGCGGCACTGGCGGTACGCGGAACTGCCCGGGCTGGACCTGCTGCGTGCCCACTACGTACGCCACACCTTCCCGCGCCACGCCCACGACGGGTACGTCATCGCGGCCGTCACCGGCGGCGTCGAGGAGATCGGCCTGCCGGGAGACACCCTGCGCGCCGGGCCCGGCAGCGTGGTCCTGATCAACCCCGAGGTCCCGCACACCGCCCGCGCCGGAGTCCCCGAGGGCTGGGCCTACGCCACCCTCTACCCGTCCCGGGCGCTGATCGCCGAGGTCGCCACCGAGATCGGGACCCTGCGCGGGACCCCCGGCTTCACCGCCGACATGGTCGCCGACCCGCAGGCCTCGCGGGCCATCACCGAGGTCCACCGGGCCGCCGAGGCCGGCAACGCACTGGCCGCCGACACCCTGCTGCGCGGGGTGGTGGCGCGGATGCTGACCCGGCACGCCGGGCCGCTGCCGGCCCGTACGGCGGGCCGCGCGGGCGCCGCCGACGCGGAGCGGGCCCGGGCCGTACTGGAGGAGCGGATGGGGGAGCCCCCGTCGCTGGAGCAGCTCGCGGCGGAGCTGGGGACCAGCCCCTTCGCCCTGCTGCGGGCCTTCCGGGACCGCTACGGCATGCCCCCGCACACCTGGCTGACCGACGCCCGGGTCCGGCGTGCCCGCCGGCTCCTCGACGCGGGGGTCCCGCCGGCGGAGGCGGCCGTCACCGTCGGCTTCACCGACCAGCCGCACCTGAACCGGCACTTCACCCGCATCGTGGGGGTGCCGCCGGGGGCGTACCGGCGGGGGCGGGGCGGCTCGGTGGGCGGCGCGGTGGATTCCGGGCCCGCTGCCCGCCGGGACGGCCCGGGCTAAACCAGCCCCGCGCGGGTCTCCTCGATCAGGGTGCGGGCCTCGGTCACCGTTGCCGTCAGCGACTCGGGGGTGGTGCCCTGGGCGCCCAGCAGGGCCCGTACGCGCTTGCCGAAGGCGGGTGGCGCGGAGGGCAGGAGCTCGGCCGCGGACAGGGCGCCCTTCTCGTTCAGGCACCAGCGGCGGTCGGCCGCGTACAGGGACTGGACGAGGACGCCGAAGGCCCTGGACAGACAGAGGGAGACGTAGAGGGCGTCCGCGCGGGCCGCGCCCTTCGCGGCGCCGGCGGCGAGGAACTCCGCCTCCCACGCTCCGGCGATCAGGGACTTCCGCAGGGGCTCCGGGTAGGGCGAGACCGTGGTGCGCAGGGCGGTGAGTTCGCCCGCCGGGTCCGCCAGGACCCGGCCCAGGGCCACCTCGCCGGGGTAGCAGGGGGACCAGAAGCCGAGGGGGTGGCCCGGCTGCACGCCCACCTCGTAGCGGCCCTCGCGGCAGTCCTGCCACACCCGCTCCACCCGGTCCAGGTCGCGCAGGATCCAGTCCACCGCCACGCCGTCGACGCGCAGCCAGGCTCCGCCGTTGACCCAGGGCCCCCAGCCGCCCGGGCCGGCCACCTCCACGTCCGGTCCGGCCAGTGCGCCCAGCGCGGCGAGGTCGAGGGTGCCGCGGTAGTAGACGCCGAGGTCCCAGTCCGATTCGGGGTGGTGGTCGCCGCGTGCCCGGCTGCCGCCGAGCATGACTCCGCGGACGCCGGGCACCTCGGCCAGCCGGTCCGCCATTTCCTTGATCATTTCGTGCATGGTGCAAGAACGTACAAGACCGGGACGCCGGGGCCCGCGTAATTTCGGGGCGTGGGAGAACATCGGATGGCCATACAAGACGAACCCGACCAAGTGCCCGGCCGGGAGGTGCCCGGCCGGGAGGTGCCCGGCCGGGAGGTGCCCGGCCGGGAGGTTTCCGGCGGGGCGCTCGTGGTGGACAAGCCGCGCGCCGCCGTGGTCCGGGACGCGCTCGGCGTCGGCGTGGCGGTCGGGCTGTCCGGGTTCGCCTTCGGGGTGACCGCCGCCGGGGCCGGGATCAGCACCCTCCAGGCCTGCGTGCTGAGCCTGCTGGTGTTCACCGGGGCCTCGCAGTTCGCGCTGGTCGGGGCACTGGCCGCCGGCGGGAATCCGTTCACGGCCGCGGCCGGGGCCTTCTTCCTCGGGACCCGCAACGCCTTCTACGGGCTGCGGCTGTCCCAACTGCTCGCGCTGCCCAAGAGCGTGCGCCCGTTCGCCGCGCACTGGGTGATCGACGAGACCACCGCCGTGGCCCTGGCCCAGCCCGACCGCAGGTCCGCGCGGCTCGGGTTCACCGTGACGGGGCTGAGCCTCTACGTCCTGTGGAACCTCACCACCCTGCTCGGCGCGCTCGGCGCCGAGGCCATCGGGGACACCAGGGCGTGGGGGCTGGACGCCGCCGGGCCCGCCGTGTTCCTCGCGCTGCTCGCGCCGATGCTGAAGACCGGCACCGAGCGGGCCGTCGCCGCGCTCGCCCTGGTCCTCGGGCTGGGCCTGCTGCCCGTACTGCCCGCCGGGGTGCCCGTGCTGATCGCGGCGCTGGCCGCGCCGATCGTGCTGTGGATGAAGGGACGCCGCTCGTGAACGTCTGGATCGCCATCGGGCTCACCGTCGTCGGCTGCTACGCCGTCAAGCTCGCCGGACTGCTCGTCCCCGCCGGAGCCCTCGAGCGGCCCGCGGTGCGCAAGCTCGCCGCGCTCCTGCCGGTCGCGCTGCTCGCCGCGCTCACCGCGCAGCAGACCTTCGCCACCGGGCAGGAGCTCGTGCTCGACGCCCGCGCCGCCGGGCTCGCGGCCGCCGCGGTCGCGCTGCTGCTGCGGGCCCCGTTCCTCGTCGTGGTCGCGGCGGCCGTCGCCGTCACCGCGGGGCTGCGGGCCCTGGGAGGCTAGGGGACGCCTGAGCCGCGCCGGGGAGCCGGCCGTACGCGCGCAGGGTCAGCAGCGCCTCCAGCGTGGCGATCGGGCGCCGCTCCAGCGAGCTGCCCGGCGCCCACGCCCCGCGGTGCACCGGCCAGCCGCCGTCCGGCTGCTGGAGTCCGGCCAGGAAGCGCAGCGAGCCGTACAGCTCGGCGTCCGTGAACCAGCCGCGGGCGAGGGACTCCGGGCGGCGGGCGACGTCGTACGGGTACAGGTGATCGCCCGGCGCATGGCCGGGGAGCGGCGGGGGCGCGTCTTGCCGCGCGGGGTCCAGTACGACGAGCCCTTGCTCGCGGACGAGGCGCCCCAGCCGGTCGGCGGCCGCCGCGGCCCGGGCCCGGTCGGGGACCCCGTCGAGGAAGGCCACCGCGCTCTGGATCTCGTACGGGTGCCAGTGGCGCAGGTTCTCCACCCGGTCCCAGCAGAAGTCCGTCGCCCGGAACAGCCACGCGTGCCACACCCGGTTGCGGTGCAGGATCCCGACGACGGGGCCGGTGGCCAGCAGGTCGCCCGGCGGATCGTCGTGCAGCGGGTGGTAGGGGGCCGCCGGGTAGCCGCCGGAGGCCGGAGCCGTCGGCGGGAGCGCGCCTTCGGGGGTGGAGACCCGGATCAGATGGGCGCAGAGCCGCTCGATGCGCTGTCCTGCGCACCGGCCCAGGCCGTCCAGGACGCGCAGGGCGTGGGCGGTGTGCAGCGGGTGGCTCAGCGGACCGCGCAGATCCGGGTCGAGGGCGTGGCCGTAGCCGCCGTCGCCGCCGAGGTAGGCGCCGAGGGCGGCATCGACCGGATCGGCGTCCCCGCCGAGGAAGTGGAACGCGAACCGGCGCTGCTCCAGCACGCGGGCCGTGAGCCAGATGAACTGCTCGGCGCGGGCCAGCGCACTCGTCGCCGTCGGCGCCGCCGGGGCGCAAGCTTCGTCTCCAGGCATGCCAGGAACCGTAGGGGCCCGGGCGGCGCCGCGGTGGCCCGAACGGGGAGGGTGCACTCTCCGGGGCGGGATACTGGAGGCATGCGGTTGACGATTTTCTGGGAGCGGATGGCCGAGCACTTCGGTGCAGGCTACGCGGACTCCTTCGCGCGGGACCACGTCATGTCGGAGCTCGGGGGACGCACGGTCCACGAGGCGCTGGACGCGGGCTGGGAGGCCAAGGACGTGTGGCGCGCGGTGTGTTCGGCGGTGGACGTGCCCGCCTCGCTGCGCTAGGGCGCCCGCCGCACCGGCCTGAGGACCGCCCGCCGAGCCCTGCCCGGTCGAGGCCGGGGTGACCGCTTCGTGGTTCGCGGCGCCGGTGGGACAGACTGGTCGGCGTGGCAGCCAGCGATGAGACGACCGACCGGCCCGAAGACCCCCAGGGCACGCCGCCGCCCCGCCCGGCGGCCCCCTCGGCCGCAGGCCCCGTGACGGGAGCTCCCGGGGTGCCGGGCCCGGTCGGGGAACCGGCTCCGCCGGATGCCCGGATGCCGCGCTGGCTGCCGCGCGCCGTGGTCCTCGTACTGGCCCTGGTGGCCTGTTTCCAGCTCGGGAGTTGGGCCTTCCACCAGCTCATCGGGCTGCTCGTCAACATCCTGATCGCGTTCTTCCTCGCGCTCGCGATCGAGCCGGCCGTGGCCCGGATGGCGGCCCGCGGGGTGCGCCGCGGGCTCGCCACCTTCCTGGTGTTCCTCGGGGTGTTCGTCGCGGCCGCCGGATTCCTCGTCCTGCTCGGCTCGGTGCTCGCCGGGCAGATCGTCGACCTGGTGGAGGGCTTCCCCGGCTACCTCGACTCGCTGATCGGATCGATCAACGACACCTTCCACACGGACCTGTCCCGATTGGAGATCCAGGACAGCCTGCTGCACTCGGACTGGCTGCAGAAGTACGTGCAGAACAGCGCGACCGGCGTGCTCGACGTGTCCGCCACCGTGCTCGGCGGACTGTTCAAGCTGCTGACGATCGGTCTGTTCTCCTTCTACTTCGCCGCCGACGGGCCGCGACTGCGCCGCGCCCTGTGCTCCGTACTGCCGCCCGCGAAGCAGGCGGAGGTGCTTCGGGCGTGGGAGATCGCCGTCACCAAGACGGGCGGATACCTCTACTCGCGCGGGCTGATGGCGCTGATCTCCGGGATCGCGCACTACATCCTCTTCGCGGTGCTGGGCGTGCCGTACGCGCCCGCGCTCGCGGTGTGGGTGGGGCTGGTGTCGCAGTTCATCCCCACCATCGGCACCTACCTCGCGGGCGCGCTGCCGATGCTGATCGCCTTCACGGTCAACCCCTGGTACGCGCTGTACGTCCTCGGATTCGTGGTGGTGTACCAGCAGTTCGAGAACTACGTGCTCCAGCCGAAGCTGACCTCGAAGACGGTGGACATCCACCCGGCGGTGGCCTTCGGATCGGTCATCGCGGGCACCGCCCTGCTGGGCGCGGTCGGGGCGCTCATCGCGATCCCGGCCGTCGCCACGATGCAGGCCTTCCTCGGCGCGTACGTGAAGCGGTACGCGCTGACCGGAGACGCGGACGCCTCTACTGCCCGGACTCGCCCGAGGCGCCGAGTACGGATGCCAGGGCGTCGGTGACCCAGTTCTCCACGCCGCCCTTGTCCACGCCGAGGGCGCTGAGCGCACCCGTACCGTTCTCCAGCTCCAGGAGCGCGAGCAGGATGTGCTCGGTGCCCACGTAGCTGTGGCCGAGGCGCAGGGCCTCGCGGAAGGTGAGCTCCAGGGCCTTCTTCGACGAGGCGTCGAAGGGGACCAGCTCGGGGACCTCCTCCACGGCCGGGGGCAGGGTGGCGGTCACGGCGGCGCGTACGTCGGCGGCCGCGATTCCCTGGGCGGCGATTCCCCGGGCGGCGAGGCCGTCGGGCTCGGAGAGGAGGCCGAGGACGAGGTGCCCGGTGCGGATCTCGGTGTTGCCGGCGGCGCGGGCCTCGTTCTGCGCGGTGACCACCACGTTGCGGGCGCGGGGGGTGAAGCGGCCGAAGCCCTGGCTCGGGTCGATTCCGGCGTCGCCCTCCTTGTCGGCCTTGGGCACGAAGCGCTTCTGGGCGGCCTGGCGGGTGACGCCCATGCTGCGGCCGATGTCGGTCCAGGAGGCGCCGGAGCGGCGGGCCTGGTCGACGAAGTGGCCGATGAGGTGGTCGGCGACGTCCCCGAGGGCCTCGGCGGCGACGACTGCGCCGCTGAGCTGCTCCAGGGTGTCGGTGTGGACCTTCTTGATGGCCTCGATGAGGTCGTCGAGGCGTACCGGATTGGTCATGCGAACGGGTTCCACCGAAGGGTTCGTCATGAGGGCAACCCTAGGTTGACAGTCGAGCGGGTGTCAACCCTGGGTTGTCACTCGTGGGATGCCGCTCGTGGGTCGTCACTCGCCGGGTTCCCGCAGTGTGAACCTCGCGCGCTCGTGCCAGGCCGTTCCGTCGAAGGCCACGAGGTCGACGGCGCGGACGCGGGCGGTGAGGGGGAGCCTGCCGCGCAGGTCCGCCTCGGCTGCGTCCAGGTCCGCCTCCCGGGCGCGCTGGGCCACCGTGAGGTGCGGGACCGGGTCCGGGTAGCGGCCGCCGTAGGGCCGGACCTGTGGCCAGCGTCCGGTGACCGCGAGGGTCAGCCGGCGGAGCGGGGCGTCCGGCTCCGGGGCGAGGTAGAGCATCCCCGGGAACCGGCCGGTCCGCTCGAAGCGCAGGTCGAAGGCACGGTGGGGACGCAGGGCCGCGGCGATCCCGGCGTGGACGGAGGCGTCGATGAGGCTCTCCCGGAGGAACGGGTAGAGCACGCTCACGTGCGCCGGCACTCCGGCTCCTGCCCGGGCGGCGGGATCGATCCGATCCCGCCACTCCCGGACGGCGGGCTCCGCTTCGGGTATCCGGACGATGAGTGCGGTGCGGCCGGCGGGGAACATGCTGGAGGTGGCGTCCGGGGCGTCCAGGGTGTCCGTGTTGTCTGCGGTGTTCGTGGCGTCCATGGCGTCCTTGGCGTCCGTCATGAGAGTGGATCATGCCATTCGCCGGTGGGGCGGACGGGTCCGGCGTGGCGCGCTTGACAGGGAAATCGAACACGCATTCTTATGGGTTATCCACAGCCGAACCGGGCGTGGGACCGCGTTGTCAGTGGCAGGCGTTAGCGTCAATGGCGTGAAGCGATCGACTCAAGCAAATCGGGTGGAACCCATGGCAGGCAACGACCGCGAGAAGGCTCTCGAAGCCGCCCTCGCACAGATTGAACGGCAGTTCGGCAAGGGTGCCGTGATGCGTCTCGGCGACAAGCCGAACGACCCCATCGAGGTCATCCCCACCGGATCGACCGCGCTCGACATCGCGCTCGGCGTCGGTGGACTGCCGCGCGGCCGTGTGATCGAGGTCTACGGGCCGGAGTCCTCGGGTAAGACGACCCTGACCCTGCATGCCGTGGCCAACGCACAGAAGGCCGGCGGCACCGTGGCCTTCGTGGACGCCGAGCACGCGCTCGACCCCGAGTACGCCAAGGCCCTCGGCGTCGACACGGACAACCTCATCCTGTCCCAGCCGGACACCGGTGAGCAGGCGCTCGAGATCGTGGACATGCTGGTCCGCTCCGGTGCGCTGGACCTCATCGTCATCGACTCCGTCGCGGCCCTCGTGCCCCGCGCGGAGATCGAGGGCGAGATGGGCGACTCGCACGTGGGTCTCCAGGCGCGTCTGATGAGCCAGGCCCTCCGGAAGATCACCGGTGCGCTCAGCCAGTCCAAGACCACCGCGATCTTCATCAACCAGCTCCGCGAGAAGATCGGTGTGATGTTCGGCTCGCCGGAGACCACCACCGGTGGCCGCGCGCTGAAGTTCTACGCCTCGGTGCGCCTCGACATCCGGCGCATCGAGACCCTCAAGGACGGCACGGACGCGGTCGGCAACCGCACCCGCGTCAAGGTCGTCAAGAACAAGGTCGCGCCGCCCTTCAAGCAGGCCGAGTTCGACATCCTCTACGGCCACGGCATCAGCCGCGAGGGCGGCCTGATCGACATGGGCGTGGAGCACGGCTTCGTCCGCAAGGCCGGTGCCTGGTACACGTACGAGGGCGACCAGCTCGGCCAGGGCAAGGAGAACGCGCGGAAGTTCCTCTGCGACAACCCCGCCCTCTCCGACGAGATCGAGCGGAAGATCAAGGAGAAGCTGGGCGTCGGCATCCGCAAGGACGCCGCTGCCCCCGCCACGGCCGAGGCCGGCGCGGACGCGTCCGCCGAGACCGCCGCGGTGCCCGCACCCGCGACGAAGGCCAAGACCGCGGTCAAGGCCGCCGTCGCCAAGAGCTGACCCGTGTGGGAGCACGAAAGGGGCGGCACCGACGGCGCGGACGGCGGTGAGGACCGCCGCGAGGGCAGTCGCCGGGGCCGCCGCGAGAGCGGCGGCCGGGGAGGCCGCCGTGCGGAGGGCCGGGAGGGCCGGGAGGACCGCCAGGAGCTGCCGCCCCAGAGTCCCGAGGAGCAGGCGCGGGCGATCTGTCTGCGCCTGCTCACCGGGATGCCGCGCACCAGGCGCCAGCTCGCGGACGCCCTGGCCAAGCGGGACATCCCCGAGGAGGTGTCCGAGCAGGTCCTCTCCCGGTTCGAGGAGGTGGGCCTGATCGACGACGCCGCGTTCGCCGGGGCCTGGGTCGAGTCCCGGCACCGGGGGCGGGGGCTGGCCCGCCGGGCGCTCGCACAGGAGCTCCGTACCAAGGGGGTGGCACCCACCCTCGTACAGGAGGCCCTGGAACAGCTCGACTCCGACCAGGAGGAGGAGACCGCCCGGGAGCTCGTGGAGCGCAAGCTCCGCGCGACCCGGGGCCTCGAGCGGGACAAGCGGATCCGGCGCCTCGCCGGAATGCTCGCCCGCAAGGGGTACCCCGAGGGCATGGCCCTGCGGGTGGTCCGCCGCGCACTGGAGGCGGAAGGCGAAGACGCCGACGATCTGACGGGGTGACCCGCGGCTCCCTGGAGCCGAGGGGCGCGTCACGCGGGTGCGGAGCGGGGTGGGGCTAGCCCCAGGCCGAGGACGCCGGGGCACTCCAATGTCCCGGGGCGGCCCCGGCGGCAGAGTTTTCCCATGATGCTGCGCTACGCACTCCAGACCGTCAGAGACCGCAAGGCCGGTTTCCTCGGCGCCTTCCTCGCCCTGTTGTGCGCGGCGGCCCTCGTCACCGCCTGCGGAACCCTTCTGGAGACGGGACTCCGCGGGACGATCGCCACCGAGCGCTACGAGGGCGCCCCGGTGGTCGTCTCCGCAGACCAGAACGTCCACACGACGACGGTCAAGGTGAAGAAGAAGGGCGACAAGCCGAAGGTCAAGACGAAGCACAAGGCCAAGCCCGTCGCCGAACGGGCCTGGCTGCCGGCCGCCACCGCGGACACCGTCCGCGCGGTGCCCGGAGTCGAGCGGGCCGTCCCCGAGCTCACCTTCCAGGCCGTGCCGCTCATCAAGGGCGGACCGGGCGGCGAAGGCGCGAAGCCCTCGTACGGGCACGCCTGGAGCTCGGCCCCGCTCACCCCCTTCACGCTCGCCGAAGGCCGCGCGCCCCAGGGCGGTGACGAGGTCGTCGTCGACCGCGGACTCGCCGCCCGCGCGGCCCTGAAGCCCGGCTCCGCACTCACCGTGCAGTCCACCGGCGCGCCCAAGACCTACACGGTCAGCGGGATCGCCGCCGCGGCCGGCGGGAGCCTCGCGCACCAGAGCGCGCTCTTCTTCGGCGACGCCGAGGCGCAGCGGCTCGCCTCCCGCGAAGGCCGGGTCAGTGCCATCGGGGTACTGCCCCGGGCCGGTGTGGACGCCGGCGAGCTCGCCGCGCGGATCCGGCAAGCGCTCCGGGGCACCACGGCGCAGGTGGCCACCGGCGACGAGCGGGGCCCCGTGGAATTCCTCGACGCGGCCGGCGCCCGGATCAAGCTGGTCTCCATGGGCGGCGCGATGGGCGGTACCTCGCTCCTCGTGGCGGTCCTCGTGGTCGTCGGCACCTTCTCCCTGTCGATCCAGCAGCGCCACCGGGAGCTCGCCCTGCTCCGCGCCATCGCCGCCACGCCCAGGCAGCTGCGGAGCATGATCGGCCGCGAGGCGCTGCTGGTCGGACTGGCCGCCGGAGTCGCGGGAGCCCTCGCCGGGCTGCCGCTGGCCGCCTGGCTGCACGGACGGTTCGTCGACGCGGGGGTCGTCCCCGTGACCCTGGAACGCACGGCCGGGATCTTCCCGATGATCGCCGCCGTCGGCGCGAGCCTGCTCGGAGCCTGGGCCGCGGCCCGGATCACCGCACGGCGGGTGGCCCGCGTCCGTCCCGCCGAAGCGCTGGCCGAGGCCGCCGTGGAGCGGAGCCGGCCCACGTGGGCGCGGCTCGTCGCCGGGGTGCTGCTGCTGGCGGCCGGCGTGGTCCTGGTCGCCGTACTGAGCACGCTGCGCACCGAGCCGGCCTCGACTCCGGTCACCTTCCTCGCCGTCGTGGTGCTCGCCGGAGCGGTCTCCCTGCTGGGCCCGCTGATCGTCAAGGCCGCGGCCGCGCTGCTCGCCGGGCCGCTCCGGCTGGCCGGCCCGGGCGGCCGCCTGGCCACCGCGAACCTGCGCGGCAACGCGACCCGGATGGCCTCCGCCGTCACCCCGCTCACCCTGCTGATCGGGATGGCCTGCACCGTGCTCTTCGTCAGCCCGACGCTCGGCGACGCCGCCCGGGCGCAGGCCCGCGCGGGAGTACGGGCCGAGTGGGTGCTCCAGGGCCGGGGGCCGGGGGTTCCCGGCGCCGCCGCCGAGCGGATCCGCCGGACCCCTGGGGTCCTCGCGGCCACCGAGATCGTGCACACGTCGATCCGGGTGGGGCTGACGAAGTACGCGGCGCAGGGCGTGACCCCGGCCGGGCTGGACCGGACCTGGAACCCGGGGGTGACGGCCGGGAGCCTGGCGGGATTCGGAGGGGAGAGCGTCGCGGTGAGCGAACCGGCCGCGGACCAGCTGGGCCTGAAGCCGGGCAGCCCGCTCTCGCTGACCCTGGGCGACGGAACGCCGGTCACCCTGACCGTGGCCGCCGTGTACGCGCGGGGGCTGGGCTTCGGGGACGTGACACTGCCGCACGGTCTGGTCGCCGCGCATGTCGACGACCCGCTGGCTTCGAGCCTGCTGGTGGCGGGGCCGGCGGTACGGGAGGTGCTCGCCTCGGCGGTACGGGAGTACCCGGGCGTGGCCGTGCTGTCGGCGGCCGAAGCGGACGGCGCGCGGGCGGAGCGGCAGGCGGCCGGGTCGGAGATCAACCTGCTGGCGATGGGGCTCGTCCTGGCCTTCACCGCGATCGCGGTGGCCAACACCCTGGCGATGTCCACGGGGGAGCGGCTGCGGGAGTTCGCGATGCTGAGGCTCGCGGGGGCGACGCGTCGGCAGGTGCGGGGGATGCTGCGGGTGGAGGCGCTGGCGGTGCTCCTGATGGGGGTGGTGCTGGGGTCCGGGATCTCGCTGGCCGTCCTCACCGCGTTCAGCGTGGGCATGACGGGCACGGCGGCCGCGGTGGTGCTGCCGCTGGTGTACGGGGTGGTCGTGGGCGGGGCGGGGCTGGTCGCGCTGTGCTCCACGGGCTTCGCCGGGCGGGTGGCGATGCGGCCCCGCCCGGTGGACCTCGCGGCGGCCAGGGGTTAGGCCGCCGGGCTGTTGTCAGTGGGCCCGTCTACCTTGACGCCATGAAGATCACCAAGGCGATGCTCGCGGAGGCCTGGCGGCGGACGGCCGCAGGGCACGAGCTGCTCGACACGGTCGGGCTGCCGCCCGTGGCGCTCTCGGCCGACGAACTGGAGGCATGGGAGGCCGAGGAGGCCGAGGGGGCGGAGGACGGCGGCCTGTGCCTGCTGCTGGACGAGGACGGCACGGTGCGCGGCCATCACGGTCCCTACCGGGAGATCTTCGCCACCCGGGACCTCGACCAGGTGCTGTACCTGATCGCCGAGGCCGCGGTCTCGGGGCGCGGTGGCAGCCCAGAGGAGGTGGCCGGCGCGCTGGAGCTGATCGATCCGGTGTGGGGCAGGCGGTTCCGCGGGGGCGGCCTCGACGACCCGGGGACGGCCGGGGCCTGCGGGCGCGACCCGCTGGAGGGGTTCGCCTGGATAGCCAAGCGCTGGAAGGCCCAGGACCCGTACACGACGCTCGCCTTCTTCCGCGCGGAGCCCGGGCGGACCGTCGACCCCGGGCGGCTGGCCCTGCTGTACGGGGCCGACCCCGCACAGATCGCCGCCGGTACGCGCCTGAAGGACCTGGAGGCCGCCGACAACGGCAGGGCCCACGGGGACCGCGCGTGGGAGAGCTGCTGTTTCGGGCGGGCGGGCGAGTGGACGTTCCTCCTCTACCACGAGACACCGCCGGGTGACTTCGCCGAGAGGGAGAAGGTGATCGCGGAGCTCGGGATCCGGGAGAGGGTGTGGCTGAGCGCGACCTCCGCGAAGGCCATCTACACCCTCGACTACCTGCGCGACGGCCGCCGCGTCGACGACGGCTGGGGCATGCTGGAGCTGCTCTGGTACGAGTACGGCCGCGCCCCCTATCTGCGGGGCGGCGAGCTGGACTTCCTCAACCGGGCCGTCCGCCGCGCCGAGCTGGACCACCCCGAACTGACCGACACCTACGAGCTGTACTTCCACGCCCTGGAGGAGTCCCTCGGCCTGCGCCTGCCGCGCCGGGACTTCGAGGAGGGCGAGGTGCGCGCCGCGTACTGGGCGGGGGAGTAACTGCACGGAGGCGAGGGAGCCTCCCCGGGGCTCCTCCCGCCGTCCGGCGTTTGAAGGGCGGGTCCGGGCGGAGCCCGGGGAACGGTGCAGGGCGGGTGCGGGACTGCGCCCAGCCGGGGACACCCGGCCGCACCCGCCCACCGAGCCACCGCCCTGGGCGGCGGGGGCCGAACCACCCGGCCGACCACCGCCGGACGGAGTCCGGCGCAGCGGGGCGAAAGCCCGCGCAGCGGTGCGAGCTCCGCGTCAGGAGGTGACGGGCAGGCCCGCGGCCTTCCAGGCCTGGAAACCGCCCGTGAGGTCCGTAGCGTTGGGGAGGGACAGGGAGTGCAGGGAGGCCGCCGCGAGGGTGGAGGCGTAGCCCTCGTTGCAGATGACGATCACGCGGATGTCGTGGTCCACCGCCTCCGGGAGGCGGTGGGAGCCCTCGGGGTCGAGGCGCCATTCCAGTTCGTTGCGTTCGATCAGCAGGGCGCCGGGGATCAGTCCGTCCCGCTCGCGCAGGGCCTGGTACCGGATGTCGACCAGCAGGGCCCCGGTCAGGGACTCCGCGTGCGCCTGGGCCGGGTCCACGCGGGTGTACGTGGTCCGCAGCCGGTCGACGAGGGCGTCGATGCCGCTCACTGCCAGTCCGCCGGACGCTCGACCTGCTCGAGCGTGAGCACCGGGCCGGTGCGGCTGTAGCGGCGGATCAGAGGAAGCGGCGGGTGGTACGCGTGGACGGAGATCGCGTGCTCGGTGGCGGACTCGTTGAGCACCTCGTGCACGTGGTGCTCGCCGAAGGCCCGCCCGGTGCCGGCGCCCAGCCGGCGGGTGCGGTCGACGTCGGGAGCCAGGGAGAGGGACTGCCAGCCCTCCGAGGGGAGGCGGACCGCCAGGGAGTTCTCCGTGAGGCGACCGCGCGCGGTGGTGAACGCGCCCCGCGACTCGGCGTGGTCGTGCCAGCCGGTGCCGGTGCCGGGCGGCCAGCCGATCAGCCAGGCCTCGCTGCCGCCCGGGCCGTCGAGCCGGATCCACGTCCGCCCCTCGGGATCGAGGGGGAGGGAGGCGATCAGCTCGGGGTCGGAGGCGATGCGCTGGGTGAAGGCGAGGAGATCCGCCGGCGAGATGGCCGGGGCGGAAGCCGCAGCCGTGGGCGGGGCGGGGGCGTGTGTGGGTGCAGACATGGAGGATGACCGTCCTGGGGGTTCGCGAGGGTGCGCGGCACATCCGCATGGGGGCGCGCGGGGGAAGGGCGAATCAGCAGGAAGGGCGACATACGCAGCCCGCGTAGCGGAGCAGGTCCATATGGACCCTCCGCCACAGGCGTACGTCGTTGCCGGTCATGTCCGCGAGTGAAGCACGAGTCGACCGGAGGGTCAATCGATCATCGCTCAGCGGACGCTCGAGGGACGCTCAATCGATGACGGGTGCGGCGGCGGGCAAACCCCTCGGCGCCGGGGCCGGGGCGGCGGCCGGTGCGCCGTGCCGGACCGCGTCCGCGGCCTCGTACAGCTCGGCCGGGTGGACCCCGGCGAACGTGGCCGCGAGATGTCCGTCAGGTCGTACGAGGAGCACGGTGTGCGCGGCCGCCCCCGGGTAGCCGTCGGCCACGAGCAGCTCCGCCCGGACCGGCAGGGCGGCGACCGCCGCCGCCAGGCGGGGCATCAGGCCGGCGCTCACCCAGTGCCGCCGGTCCCAGACCCCGGTGCCCGGGGCGACGAGGACGACGAGGAGGCGGCCCTGCCCCAGCTGGTCGCGCAGCGGCACCGTCGACCCGTCGGGCGCGGTCACCGGGACGTTCTCCACGGGCCCGCCCGGCTCGGTGGCGGTGGGCACGTCGTGGACGGCCACGGGCGGGGCGTACACCGGCTCCGCACCGAGCGGACCGCGCCCCAAGTGGCCGTCGGTCAGCAGTAGTTCGGCTGAGCGCGAGGCGCCCGGGAGGTAGGTGCGCAGCCCGCCTCCGGTGCGCAGCAAGGGCATGGCCTGGTCGGCGGCGCGCAGTCGGGCGGCCACCGCCCTGCGGCGCTCGTCCTCGTAACTGTCGAGGAGTTCCTCGGAGGCCCCCTGGTGCCAGGCGAGGGAGAGCTTCCAGGCGAGGTTCTCGGCGTCCCGGAGCCCCTCCTCGACACCCTGGGTGCCGAGCGCGCCGAGCAGGTGCGCCGCGTCCCCGGCGAGGAAGCAGCGGCCGTCGCGCCAGCGCCGGGCGAGCCGGTGGTGCAGGGTGTGGACCCCGGTGTCGAGGAGCTCGTACGGGGGCGTCGTGCCCCCGCACCACAGGGCGAGGCTGTCGCGGATGAGGGTGACCAGTGCGTCGGGGGTGACGAGGTCCCCGCGCGCCGGGAGCAGCCAGTCCAGCCGGTACACGCCGTCGGCCAGCGGCCGGGCGGTGATCTCTTCGGGCGGGCTTCGGTGCAGCAACGCTTCGCCCGGCCAGGGCAGTTCGGTGCGCAGCGCGGCCACGGCGTGCCGTTCGACGGCGGTGCGGCCGGGGAAGCGGATGCCGAGCAGCTTGCGCACGGTGGAGCGGGCTCCGTCGCAGCCGACCAGGTGGCTCCCGCGCCACCACGTGGTCTCGGCGCCCCGGGTGTGGGCGGTGACCCCGCGGCCGTCCTGCTCCAGGGCGTCGAGTTTGCTCTCGGTGACCAGCTGGACCAGCGGGTGCGCGGCGGCGGCGTCGCGCAGTCCGCGGGTCAGGGCGTGCTGGGGCAGGTGGATCGGGGCCGGGCCGTCCTCGAAGGTGATCCGCTGGGACTCGCGGCCGCGCCGCATGGTGCGCCAGGCGGTGAAGTACGCGCCCTCGTCGCGCAGGGTCGTACAGCCCAGCCGGTGCACCATCGCGGCGGTGTCGGCGTGCAGGGCGACGGTGCGGGCGGGGCGGAGCTCGTCCTTTCCGGATCCCTCGTCGAGCACGACGCAGGGCACGCCCTGGCCGGCCAGGGCGAGG
The DNA here is from genome assembly GCF_042870555.1 of Streptomyces sp. NPDC006487. Lineage (NCBI taxonomy): Bacteria > Bacillati > Actinomycetota > Actinomycetes > Kitasatosporales > Streptomycetaceae > Streptomyces > Streptomyces sp. NPDC006487. The sequence goes on along the minus strand of NZ_JBIAHN010000028.1, from coordinate 22,993 downwards.
GACAGGGACAGTCCGACGGGCCCCGCGCCGACGACGATCACCGGGTCCATGATGTGGCTCCCGGTGTCCGGTATGTGATCACAGAACGTATGCAACCCACTGGAGGTGCCTGCGTCAAGTGACGCCGGTCCGGACAAGGCCGTGTGGTGCGACGGATGAGTTCCGCCGCACCACACGTGTCCCGTCAGTGTACTGACCGGCTGTCAGACCGGTTGCCGGACGCGGGTCCGAGCAGATGTCCGATGCTCTGCCGGGGGGCCGGTCAGGCGGCGCCGCCGCCCGCGTTGTCGCCCGCGTCGAACTGGCTGACCGGGACCATCGCGCCGGTGGTCCGCTTCGACTTCCGCAGCCGGCCCTCCAGCCAGGAGGCGAAGGTGGTGAGGGCGAAGTTCACCGCGATGTAGATCGCCGCGATCACGATCAGGGTCGGGATGGTGTTGCTGTAGTTCGCCGAGATCTGCCGGTACGTGGTCAGCAGTTCGGCGAGGCCCAGTACCGCACCGCCGATGGCGGTGTCCTTGAGGATCACCACGAGCTGGCTGACCAGCGCGGGCAGCATCGCGGTCACGGCCTGCGGGATCAGGACGTAGGTCATGACCTGGCCCTTGCGCATGCCGATCGCCTTCGCGGCGTCGGTCTGGCCCTTCGGCAGCGACTCGACGCCGGCCCGGACGATCTCGCCGATGACCGCCGAGTTGTACAGGACCAGCCCGGTGATCACCGCGTACAGGGGCCGTACCGCGGAGTCGACGCCCGTGTACTGCACGTAGAAGGCGGAGCCGAAGAGCATCAGCATCAGCACCGGGATGGCCCGGAAGAACTCGACCCAGGTGCCCACGATGCTGCGTACCCACGCGTGGTCGGAGAGCCGGCCCATGCCGAGGAGGGCGCCCAGGGGCAGGGCGATCACCATGGAGATGGCGCCGGCCCGCAGGGTCTCGCCGAGTCCGGGGAGCAGGAACGTCGTCCATACCTGGCCGTCGGTGAAGAAGGGGCTCCACTTGTCGGCGTCGAGCTGGTTCTTGTCCGCCAGGGCGGACAGCACCCACCACAGGACGGCGGCGGCCACGACGAGGAAGATCCCGCTGTAGATCCAGTTGCGCGCCTTGGCCTTGGGGCCCGGGGCGTCGTACAGCACGGAGGTCATCGCTTCACCGCCACTCGCTTGGCAACCCAGCCCAGGAGCAGGCCGGTGGGCAGGGTCAGTAGGACGAAGCCGAGGGCGAAGACGCCGAAGACGGCGAAGAGGTCCTGCGGCTCGTTCTCGACCATCTCCTTCATCAGCAGCGCGGCCTCGGCCACGCCGATCGCCGCGGCCACCGTGGTGTTCTTGGTGAGGGCGATCAGTACGTTGGCGAGCGGCGCGATGACCGCCCGGAACGCCTGGGGGAGCACGATCAGGGTGAGCGTCTGGACGAAGCTCATGCCCAGGGCGCGGGAGGCCTCGGCCTGGCCGACCGGAACCGTGTTGATGCCCGAGCGGATCGCCTCGCAGACGAAGGTGCCGGTGTAGGCGATGAACCCGAGGACCGCGAGCCGGAAGCCGATCTCCTTGAAGGTGCCGCCGCCGAGGGTGACGCCGAGAGTCTGGTTGAGGCCCAGCGAACACCCGATGATCAGCACGGTCAGCGGGGTGTTGCGCACGAGGTTGACGTACGCGGTGGCGAAGCCCCGCATCAGCGGGACCGGGCTGACCCGCATCCCGGCCAGTACGGTGCCCCAGATCAGGGACCCGACGGCCGAGTAGAGGGTGAGCTGAACCGTCACCCAGAAGGCTCCGAGCACGTCGTACTGCCCGGAATCAAGAAAATCGAACACGATGGCCTGCGCTCTCCCCAGGATGGCCAGGTGGGCCGGTGGGGCACGGCGCCGCCCGCGGCAGGCGGGCGGCGACGCTCCTCACCGATGGATCGGCCGGCGGACCGGCCGCCGGGTCAGCTGCCTTCGGTGACCGCGGGGGCCGGCTCGGCCTTGTAGCCGGACGGGCCGAAGTTCTTCTCGATGGCCGCTGCCCAGGCACCGTCCGCCTCCATCTTCTTGATGGCGGCGTTGACCTTGGTCTGGAGCTCCTTGTCGCCCTTCTTCAGGCCGATGCCGTAGTTCTCGTTGCTCAGGCTCAGCCCGACCAGCTTGAACTTGCCCTTGTTCTTGTCCTGCGAGGCGTAGCCGGCCAGGATCGAGTTGTCCGTGGTCAGGGCGTCGAGGGTCTTGTTCTCCAGGCCGGTCAGGCACTCGGAGTAGCCGCCCACCTGCTGCAGGTCGGCCTCGGGGGCCAGCTTGGTCTTGACGTTCTGCGCCGAGGTGGAGCCGGTGACCGAGCAGAGCTTCTTCTTGTTGAGGTCCTCGGCCTTGGTGATCGAGGTGTCGTCGGCGCGGACCAGCAGGTCCTGGTGCGCGAGGAAGTACGGGCCGGCGAAGTCGACCCGCTCCTTGCGCTTGTCGTTGATCGAGTAGCTCGCTACGACCAGCTTCACGTCACCGTTGGAGATGAGGTTCTCGCGCTCGGCGCTGACGGCCTGCTTGAACTCGATCTGGCTCGGCTCGTAGCCGAGCTCCTTGGCCACGTACGTCGCCACGTCCACGTCGAAGCCCGTGAACTTGCCGTCGGGGGTCTTGAGGCCCACACCCGGCTGGTCGAACTTGATGCCGATGACGATCTTGTCCTTCTTGGCCCCGCCCGACGCACCGGCGTCGCTGCCGGGCTTGGTGTCGTCGCCGCTGCCGCAGGCGGTCGCGGTCAGGGCGAGAGCAACGGCGATGGCGGCGGCCGCGCCGACCTTGGAGAGCTTCATGGTGGACTTCCCTCGAAGTGAGACGTGAGACAGCAGTGGAGTGAGACGTACGACGTGCGTGCTGGACGACGATCCGTCACCGGATCACTACCAGATGCGAAGGTCAGTGGTGCAGGATCTTCGAGAGGAAGTCCTTGGCGCGGTCGCTCCGCGGGTTGCTGAAGAACTGCTCGGGCGTGGCCTCTTCGACGATCTTTCCGTCGGCCATGAAGACGACCCGGTTGGCGGCGGAGCGGGCGAAGCCCATCTCGTGGGTGACGACGACCATGGTCATCCCCTCCCGGGCGAGCTGCTGCATGACCTCCAGCACCTCGTTGATCATCTCCGGGTCGAGGGCCGAGGTCGGCTCGTCGAAGAGCATCACCTTCGGGTCCATCGCCAGGGCGCGGGCGATCGCCACGCGCTGCTGCTGGCCGCCGGAGAGCTGCGCCGGGTACTTGTCGGCCTGCGAGCCGACACCCACCCGGTCGAGGAGGGACTTGGCCTTCTCCAGCGCCGCCGCCTGGTCCGCCTTGCGGACCTTGAGCTGGCCCAGCATTACGTTCTGCAGCACCGTCTTGTGCGCGAACAGGTTGAACGACTGGAAGACCATGCCCACATCGGCGCGCAGCTTGGCCAGTGCCTTGCCCTCCGAGGGCAGTTGCTTGCCGTCGAGGGTGATGCTGCCCGAATCGATCGTCTCCAGGCGGTTGATGGTCCGGCACAGCGTGGACTTGCCCGACCCCGAAGGGCCGATCACCACGACGACCTCACCGCGGGCAATGCTCAGATCGATGTCCTGAAGCACGTGCAGCGCGCCGAAGTGCTTGTTGACGTTGCTCAGCACGACCAGGTCGTCCGCGGCACCGGCCGCGTCCCGCACGTCCTTGGTCACTGATACTCCGCTCATCGGCTTGGGGCTCCGTCCTCCTCGGTTGGGAGGACAGTAGTGACGTGGCGCGCACAGCGTCATCACATCTGAGGGAGAATTGAGCATAACGATCCGGCCTCGCGCCGATACGCTCCGTACCCGCGGGCGTCCGGCACCGGCCGCGGCGTACCGGGTGGATAACGGAACCCCCGTCGGCCCGGAACCGTCTTGACGTGGGAGTCCGTATCGGCGTGGATGCTTGATGGCCCATGATGTCCGCCAGGCGAACGCGAAGAGATCGCCGGGAGAGCGCGAAGAGATCAAGAGATGGAGAGGGGGACGAGATGAGACTGCTGCTCGTCGAGGACGACGACCACGTCGCCGCCGCCCTGTCCGCGATCCTCGCCCGGCACGGCTTCAAGGTCACGCACGCCCGCAGCGGCGAGGAGGCCCTGCAGGCCCTGCTGTCGGCGGGCGCACCGCCCCTGGCCTCTCCCTACGGGGTGATCCTGCTCGACCTCGGCCTGCCCGACCAGGACGGCTACGAGGTGTGCGGCAAGATCCGCAAGCGCACCAGTACGCCCGTCATCATGGTCACCGCGCGGGCCGACGTGCGCTCCCGCATCCACGGACTCAACATGGGGGCCGACGACTACGTCACCAAGCCCTACGACACCGGCGAACTCCTCGCCCGCATCCACGCGGTGGCCCGCCGTACCGGCGCCTCCGAGGAGAGCGCCGCCGCCGGCCCCGCGGGCACGCCCGGCGCGGTCCGGCTCGGGACCGTCGGCATCGAGCTGGCCACCCGCCGGGTCAGCGTGGACGGCACCGACGTACCGCTCACCCGCAAGGAGTTCGACCTGCTGGCCCTGCTCGCGCAGCGACCCGGGGTCGTCTTCCGCCGCGAGCAGATCATCAGCGAGGTCTGGCGCACCAGTTGGGAAGGCACCGGCCGGACCCTCGAGGTGCACGTGGCCTCGCTGCGGTCCAAGCTGCGCATGCCGGCGCTCATCGAGACCGTCCGCGGCGTCGGGTACCGGCTCGTCGTACCGCCCGCCCCGGCGGCCCCCGCCGCGCCCGCCGCCTCCGCCCCGCCCGCCGTCTAGCGGCCACCCGTCGTGCGCGCCCGTCTGCTCCCGCTGCTCGTCGTCCTGATGGCGGGCGTCCTGCTCGCCCTCGGCCTCCCGCTCGCGGTGGCGCTCGCGGCCGGGCAGCAGCAGCGGGTGGTCGTCGACCGCATCGACGACAGCGCCCGCTTCGCCGCGCTCGCCCAGTTCGTCATCGACGCCGAGGGCTCGAAGTCCAGCGGAGCCGACGAGCGCCGCCAGACCCTCCAGCACGAACTGGCCCGCTACCAGGAGCTGTACGGCATCCGCGTCGGCGTCTTCCGCCGGAACGACGACGCCATCGCCCGCTCTCCCGGCTGGTGGGTGGTTCCGGACCAGGGGGAGGGCCGCCGGGCCTTCGAGGAGGCGCTCGCCGGGCGGCGCAGCCACGACCCCGGGCAGGTGTGGCCCTGGCAGACCCACGGCAGGATCCTCGTGGCCTCCCCGGTCGTCCTCGACGGGGACGTGGTCGCCGTGGTCGCCACCGAGTCGCCCACCGACCAGATGCGCGGCCGGATCCTGCGGGGCTGGCTGCTGATCGCGGCCGGGCTCGGCGCGGCCATGCTCGTGGCCTTCGGTGCCGCGCTACGGCTGACCAGCTGGGTGCTCAAACCCGTGCAGACCCTGGACGCGGCCGCCCACGGCATCGCCACCGGGCAGATGAACTCCCGCGTCGCGGCGGGCGGCGGCCCCCCGGAACTCAGACGCCTGGCCCGCTCGTTCAACGAGATGGCCGACAACGTCGAAGAGGTGCTGGAACAGCAGCGCGCCTTCGTCGCCGACGCCTCCCACCAGCTGCGCAACCCGCTCGCCGCGCTCCTCCTGCGCATCGAGCTTCTCGCTCTCGAACTGCCCGAGGGCAACGAGGAGATCGCCTCCGTGCGGACCGAGGGAAAGCGCCTGACCCAGGTCCTGGACGACCTGCTCGACCTGGCCCTGGCCGAGCACGCCAGCGCCGAGATCAGCCTGATCGACATCGCGGGGCTGGCCGTCGAGCGGGTGACAGCCTGGCGCCCGTACGCGGAGGAGAAGGGCGTGCGGCTCACCGGGACGGGGCGGACCGCCGCCACCGGCTGGGCCGACCCGATCGCCCTCTCCAGCGCGCTCGACGCCGTCATCGACAACGCCCTCAAGTTCACTCCGGAGGGTGAGGCCGTCGAGGTGGCGCTCTCCGTGGACGGCGACCGCGTGCTGATCGTGGTCGCCGACCGGGGCCCCGGGCTCACCGAGGAGGAGCTGCTGCGGATCGGTGACCGGTTCTGGCGCAGCGGACGCCACCAGAACATCAAGGGCTCCGGGCTCGGCCTCTCCATCTCCCGCATCCTGCTCGCCGCGGGCGGCGGGTCCCTCTCCTACGAGCAGAACCCGCCGCACGGGCTGCGCGTGACGGTGGCCGTCCCGCGCACCGATCCCGCCGCCAACCCCGAGTGAACCGCAGGGCCACCGGCTCGAACGGGACGAGCCGTACGTCGCCGCCGCACCGGAGGCGTCCCTCCAGCCCTGCGCGGTCGTCACGGATCAGAGGGATCCGGTCCAGGTGAGGGTGGTTCGGGCGGGGGCGGAGACGGCGTAGAGCTCGTCCACGGCCCGGACCTCGAAGACGGCCGCCTGCTCCCGCCCTGCGCGTTCGACGGCCGGGAGGTGGAGGGCGGTTCCGCAGGTGCCGCCGAGGAAGCGGCGGGTGCCGTCCGGCAGGACGCGGGACACCTCGTAGTGGCGGACGGGCCCGGCTGCCCGTTTCCAGGCCAGCCGGACGGCCGCCTTGCCGGACTGCTGGGAGGAGGCGGACACCGCCGGGGTGCCCGGAGCCGCCGGGCGGGGCCGCGCGGCGGCCTCGCGTACCGTCAGCGCGCCGAGTCGCCAGCGCACCGGCTCCTTCCCGCGTCGGGTGATCCGTACGGCCAGACCGTGGGCGGTCTCGCCCGCCAGGTCCGACAGCCGGACCCCGGCCGTGCTCCAGCCCCGACCGGTCCCGAGGGTCTGTGCCTTCAGCCAGGTGTACGGGACCTCCAGCCCCGGGCCGGACGGCTCGCGCGTGGCCACGCCGAGCTCCACCGTCACCGGGCCCGACTCGGTGCGGTGCACCAGCTCGGCGACGCAGGAGCGGGTCAGCGGCAGCCGGGTGGCGTGCAGTCCCACGGTCGCCGGGGCGGTGAGCCCGCCGGCGACGAGCAGGCTGGAGCCGCCGCGCCAGGCGCGGGAGAAGTCGAGGGTGACCTCGGGGCGGGTTCCGGCCGTGTGCACGGCCCAGCGGCGGCCCGGGAGCCGGTCCTGGAGGCCGAGGTGGTTCCAGCCGGTGTCGGAGACGGGCTCGCCGTCCTCGTACCAGCGCTCGCCGTGCCCGGTGTTGAAGGAGCACGCGAAGGGCAGCGCGGTCACGGTGGACCGGTCGGCGACGACGGTGGCGGGGGCGCGCCAGGTGTCCTCGGGGGAGGGATGGGCGGGGTCCAGGGACGCGCCCGTCCAGAACCGGTCGTCGGCGCGGTGGAAGGCGCCGGGGGAACGGTCCGCGAGGTGGTTGCGGGTCCACTCGGGCCGGTAGAAACCGTAGGAGACGATGTGGTCGCTGCCGCGCGGGACGATCGCCTCCCAGTCCACCTTCGAGTTCCAGCCGTTGGACTCCATGTCCACGGCCGCCCACAGCTCGTGGCGGCCGCGGCCGAGCCGGTCGGCGAGGGCGCCGGAGGCGGCGAGCTTCGCCGGGGTCCAGCGGAAGTCCACGAACATCGTGTCCGCGACCTTGCCGCGGCGGTCCTCGTAGAACTCCTGGTTGAGCTCGTTGAGCGCGCCCTGCCAGCCGACCTTGCCGGTGGAGTTCATCGCGTCGTACCAGGTGATGCCGAGGCCGTGCGGTTCGCCGGCGGCGCGCAGGGCGCGCAGGAACTGCCGCATCCGGGCTGCTAGTTCGCTGTCGCCGCCCTCGGTCTCGGCGTTCACGAACCAGCCGTCGAACCCGTACGCCCGCGCCACCTCCACCAGCTTCTCGGCGACCGGGAACCGGCCGAGGGAGTCCCGCTGGACCAGGTCGCGGGTCCACTGGAGGTCGCCGCCGTAGGGCACGGGCGGCAGGAACACGTTGCCCATCACCCGCACGCCGTTGCGGTGCGCGGCATCGGTGACGGGCGCGTTCGGGGCGAGCACGATGCCCTCGCCGGAGGAGCCGCCCCAGAAGACGAGCTCGTCGATGTACGCCCAGTGGGTGAGGGCGTAGTAGTCGGCGGTCGGAGAACCCTGGGCCGGATTGCCGGCCGTGTTCCCGAAGGAGACGAGCGAGGCGATGCGGGCCTGGCCGGCGCGCGCCGTGGTGTTCGGCGGCACCGGGGTGAAGCGGGGCGCCAGCGGCACGGTCGCGGTGTTGTAGGCCAGATCGGGGTCGGACTCCGGGGTCCACCGCATGAGGGAGCGCCAGGTGATCCCGGGGCCCGGGGTCCCGGAGGGCAGCGAGTCCGGGAACCAGTACGAGGCGTACGGGGCGAGTCCCTCCGGGAGCTCGGCCGGTGCGGGGCCGGTGCCCGGGGCTGATGTCGCTGCCGCTGCCGCTGCCGCAGCCGGTGCCGTGGGGGCTGCCGCCGCCGGGCCGGCTGCCGTGCAGAGCAGGGTGGCTGCCCCGGCCCCCGTTCCGGCGAGCAGCATTCCGCGCCGGGTCGGGGGCATGGAGACGGGGCGGGGTCCGGACTGGTGGGGGGCGGGCTGGTGGGCGGTGCGAGGGTCGACGCCGTTGTCGATCTCGGACATGAGGGGTTCTCCTCCGTAGCGGCCGGTGCGGGCCGGGTCGGGGCCCGCGGGGCGGTGGGTCCGGTCAGGTCCCGCCGGGGGCGTCTGACACGTGCAGTACCTCGGTGATGCCGCGGGCGGCCAGGTGCTCCGCGTCCCCGGCCAGCTCCGCCAGGACCACGGCGGGCCGGACCCCCTGGGCGGTGAGCGCCGCCCAGGCCTCGAAGAACGCCCCGCCGGGGGCGCACACCGAGCGGTTCGGCGCGGACTCGGCGCCGCCGACGTCCACGGCGAGCGCGGTCGAGCGGACCGCCGGGCGGTGCTCGCGGCCCCGCCACTCCTCGGTGATCCCGGCGATCACCCGGCCGGCGGGCTTGGTCCGGCGGTCGTTGGTGAGCAGGCCGAGCCCGTACTCCAGCTCGGGGAAGTCCGCGAGCTCCCGGGACACGTCGTGCGAGCACCACCAGGTCACGCCCCACAGGCCGGGGCAGTCCAGGGCGTTCGCCACGGTCGCCTCGGTGAAGGAGGCCGCGTGCTCGGGCCGGATCAGCGGCGCGGGCGCGCCCACCTCCTGGAGCCAGACCGGCCGGTGCGGATCGCTGGCCCAGGCCTTGGAGAGTTCGATCAGGTACGCGGCGTGGTGCTCGGTCGCCGTACCGGTCCGGCCGTGCCGCTGGGCGGTGCCGTTGAACACCCAGGAGTGCACGGCGGTCGCGGCGCCGAGCCGGGCCGCCTGGGCCGCGGTGAAGGGGTGGCCGTCCTGGTACCAGGCGGCGTCGTACTCGGCGTGCAGGTGCATGCGGCCCGGCGCGCCCGCCTCGCAGGCGGCGAGCATCCGCTCCAGCCAGCGCCCGGCCTGCTCCCGGGTGATCCGGTCGGGGGAAGGGTGCGGATCGTCGGAGAACTGGTTGATCTCGTTGCCGACCGTCATGCCCAGGAAGTTCGGCCGGTCGGCGAGGGCGGCGGCCAGCGTGCGCAGGTACTCCTCCTGCCCGGCGACGACCTGGGGATCGCTGAAGATGTTGCGCCGGTGCCAGGTGCCGGTCCACGCGGGCAGGAAGTCGAAGCTCGACAGGTGCCCCTGGAGCCCGTCCACGTTGACGTCGAGCCCGCGGTCGGCGGCCGCGTCGGCGAGGGCGACGAGCTGCTCGACGGCGCGCGGCCGGATCAGCGTCCGGTTCGGCTGGAACACCGGCCACAGCGGGAAGACCCGTACGTGGTCCAGGCCGAGGCCGGCGATCGAGTCGAGGTCGGCCTTGACCTCGTCGAGGTCGAAGTCGAGCCAGTGGTGGAACCAGCCGCGCGTCGGCGTGTAGTTGGCACCGAAACGCAGGGCGCGGGCGGGCGTGGAGACAGGTGCGGAGGCGGGAGCCGGGGCGGGTGCGGAGGCGGCGTTGCCGTCGTGCATGAAGGGTCCTGGAGTTCAGGGGGAATTCGCGGGATGCCCACAACCTGCCGCCTGTCCGGGGGATAAGTCAACAGGGTCCTTATCTCCGAACATCTCCCAACGTCCCGACTTGGCGGGATGAAAGTCCTGACCTCCACGGCTCGGATACTTATGCGCTTCAGTCCGGTTGACAGGCGGGTTCCGGTCGCCCGAAGCTGAGCGCACTAATGCGGTTTAGTTGTTGATGAGCGGTGTTGTCACACAAGGAAGTGTGCGGAAATGGACAGCGGAATTACCGTCACGTCGGTCACCACCCCGGCCCTCTTCGGCGGCCCGCCGGAAACCCCCTCGCAGATCGTCCGGGTCCGCATCCGCAGGGCCCGCCCGGCCGGCCCGTTGCACGTGGCGGTGCACGGGGACGGCATCACCACCCCGCACCCCCGCATCGTGCGGGCCGACACCGCCGAGGCCTACGCCGGCACCGATGCCCGTGCCGATCTGGCCGGGTCCGGCCCCCGGCCCGCCCCGGAGTCCACCGTCGAGGTCGCCGTGCGCACCCCGGGCTCCGCCCCCGGGACCGTCCTGCCCGCCACCGTCCGCGTCGCCACCCCCGACGGGCGGCCGCTCGCCGAGCACCCCTTCGACCTGGTCGTCGCCGAGCCCGGCTGGACCGTCCGCCTGGTCCCGCACTTCCACTACGACCCGATGTGGTGGAACACCCAGGCCGCCTACACCGCCCTGTGGGACGCTCCGCCGAAGCCCGGCGAGGCCGAGCGCGGCTGGGAGTACACCGGAGTCCCTGCATTCACCCTGATCCCGCTCCACCTCCAGCAGGCGCGCGAGGACCCGGCGTACCGCTTCGTGCTCTCCGAGGTCGACTACCTCAAGCCCTACTGGGACACCCACCCCGCCGAGCGCGCCGAACTGCGCGCACTGATCGCCGAAGGCCGCGTGGAGATCGTCGGCGGCACCTACAACGAGCCCTCCACCAACCTCACCTCCGCCGAGACCACCATCCGCTCCGCCGTCCACGGCCTCGCCCTGCACCGCGGCACCCTCGGAGCCGACCCGCGCACGGCCTGGCAGCTCGACGTCTTCGGCCACGACCCCTCCTTCCCCGCCCTGATGGCCGGCGCCGGACTCGACTCCGCCGTCCTCGCCCGAGGCCCCCACCACCAGTGGGGCCCGATGATGGACACCTGGGGCGACGAGCTGCGCGCCCCGGCCGCCATGCAGCTGCCCGCCGAGTACGAGTGGATCGCCCCCGGCGGGGAGGGCCTGCTCCTGCACTACCTGCCCGCGCACTACTCCGCCGGCTGGTTCTCCCACCGGGCACCGGACGCCGGGGCCGCCGCCGAACAGCTGCTGGACCTGTACGAGCTGCTGCGCACCGCCGCCGCGACGAAGAACGTCCTGATCCCGATGGGCACCGACTTCTCCTGGCCGCACCGCTGGGGCCTGGACGTACAGCACGCCTGGAACCGCCGCTACTGCTGGCCCCGAATGGAACACACCGGCCCGCGCGCCCACTTCGACGCCGTCCGCGGCGAACTCGCGGAGCGCGGCGAGCAACCCCTCCCGGTCACCAGGGAGATGGGCCCGGTCTACACCGGCAAGGACGTCACCTACGCCGATGTGAAACAGGCGCACCGGGCCGCCGAGAACCTCCTTGAACAGGCCGAGACCTTCACCGCCCTCGCCTGCGCCGAAGGCCTGACCGCCTACCCCGTGCAGACCCTGTCCAAGGCCTGGCGCCACCTGCTGCACGCGGCCCACCACGACGCCGTCACCGGGACCTTCTCCGACCAGGTGTACCTCGACCTGCTCCCCACCTGGCGCGAGGCCGGTGAACTGGCCGCCGGCGTACGGGAGGAGGCGCTGGCCGCGCTCACCGCCGCGGCAGACACCCGCGGCCCCGGACCGGTCGCCGTGACCGTGCACAACCCGGTCTCGTGGACCCGTACCGACCTGGTCCGCACCCGCGTCGAGCTGGCGGCGCTCGGCCTCGCCGGGGACCGTGACTCCCGCCTGATCACCGTCCTCGACGAGGCGGGCCGCGGAGCGCCCGTGCACGTCGAGGCCGTCGCCGGCGGGACCGCCGAACTGGCCTTCCTCGCCCGGGACGTGCCCTCGCTCGGCCACCGCACCTGGTGGCTGGCCACCTGCGAAACGCCGCTCTCCGGCGGCTGGGAGCCGGCGCCGGGGCACACGGTCCAGAACGAGTTCCTGCGCGCCGAGGCAGATCCCGCGCGCGGCGGCGGCCTGGCCCGGCTGCTGGACCGGCGCACCGGGCAGGAGATCCTCACCCCCGGCGAGGTGGACGAGCTCGTCGTGCAGGAGGAGCTCGTCGTGCAGGAGGAGTACGACAAGCACCCCTACTTCGAAGAGGGCCCCTGGCACCTGCTGCCCAAGGGCCCGGGCACCGGTTCCGGCGCCGGGCCCGCCGAGTCCTGCCGCGCGGAGCGCGGGCCGCTCGGATCGCGCGTCGTGGCCACCGGGCGGACCGGACCCGTGCGCTGGACCCGGACCACCACCCTGTGGGACGGCCTGGACCGGGCGGAACTCACCACGACGGTGCACGCCTTCGAAGGCTCCGACCAGTTGCTGCGGCTGCGGATCCCGGCGGACGTGCCCGGAGCGCTGCCCGTCGCCGAGACCGCGGCGTCTGCGGTCGGGCGCGGGTTCGCCTTTCCCGAGGCGGACACCGGAGCCGACCACACCCGGGCCCCCTGGACCCTGGACAGCCCCTGTCTGAACTGGTTCGCGCTGTCGGCGCCGATGACCGGGCCGGGCGGCCGGGCCCTGGGCGCGGCGGAGATCGTCCTCCCGGACGCGGACACCCCCGCGGGACTGCGCGAGCTGGTCACCGCCCTCGGCCGGCACGGGGTCACCTCGACCCCGACCCGGGCGGCCGGGCCGCGCTGGGGCGACCTGGCGGTGGACAGCAGCCTGCCCGACTTCCGCATCGCACTCGGCGGCCCCGAGGACAACCCCTTCACCGCGGCGCTGCTGGAGTCGGCCGGTCCCGTCCACGAGAAGGCCCTGCGAGACGCCCTACGAGAACACGGGCAGGTCTGGGTGGCGGCCCGAGCGGGGCTCCGCACGCTGTGGAGCCCCGGCTGCGATCTGACGGGCCTGCGGGACCTGCCGGTCCTGGTCCACGCCGGGCCCCCGGCGCGACTCGCCCGGGCCGTCGCCGCGTCGGGCCGGATCGACGCCGCGGCTCCGGCGGGCGGAGCCCCGGCTCCGGCGGGCGAAGAGGGCGGGCAGGGGACGGCGTACCCGCACGAGACCGCGTACCCACACGCGGAGCCGTACGCCGGCCGCACCGTCGGGATCCTGGTGCGCGGCACGCCCGGCTTCGCCGTCGACACCGCCGGGCGGCTGCACAGCACTCTGATGCGGTCCTGCACCGGCCGCCCGAGCGGGGAGTGGATGGACCCGCCGAGGCGCACCGCACCGGACGGCAGTTCCTTCCAGCTCCAGCACTGGACCCACGTCTTCGAGCACGCGCTGGTCGCGGGTTCCGGGGACTGGCGGGCGGTGGACCTGGTGCGCCGCGGGCGGGAGTTCAACAAGCCGCTCACCGCCGTCACGGCCGCCCCCGCCGAGGGGCCCCGGCCGCCCGCGCGCTCGCTGCTCGGCGTGGAGCCGGCCGACCGGGTGCTGATCGAGACGGTGAAACGGGCCGAGGGCTCCGGCGACCGGCGCGAACTCGCCGTCCGGCTGCGCGAGACGCACGGCCGCCCGGTGATGGCCGAGACCCTGTGGCCGACGGATCCGGCCGCCGAGGCCGATCTGCTGGACCGCCCCACCGGCTTCTTCGAGGGGCAGGTCCAGGGCGCCGCGACGACCACGCTCCTGCTGCTCACGGAATCCGGCATGCCGCCGCGCCGGGACGAACGGGAACCGCACCAGCCGGTGTTCAGCCGGTACTGGCTGCACAACACCGGGACCGCCCCGCTCGGCGACGCCCCGTACACCGTGACGTGTGACGGGATCCCCGCCGGGGCGACGGTCACCCTCGCCGCCCACGGGCAGACGGACGGCGGCCCGGTCGGGCTGGAGGTCCGGGCCCCGGAGGGCTGGACCACCTCCTGGACCCGGCAGCGGCCCGATCTCCCGCCCGGCGGCCACGTCTCCTACCCGCTCACCGTGGAGCCGGCCGCCGGCGCGGAACCCGGCGAACACCTGGTCCGGATCCTCGCCACCACCCCGGCGGGCACCTTCGAGGACGTGCTCACCGTCACCGTGCCCGGCGGCCCGGCCGGGGCTCCGGCCGGGCTGTGGGTGGCCGCGCAGGAGCCCGCCGTGACCGTCGCCCCCGGCGGGCGGGCCCTCGTACGGGCACGGATCGGCTCCACGGGCATCCGTACCGGCCTGACCGGGCAGGCGTACGCCGTCTCGCCGTTCGGCACCTGGGAGATGACGGCCCCCGCCGCCCTGCCCGTCGAGGTCCCGGCGGACGGCGAGGCCTTGGCGGTCTTCGAGCTGCGGCCGCCGCCGTGCACCCCCGCCGGGGAGTACTGGGTCGTGGTCAAGGCGGTCTGCCAGGGCAGGATCGCGTACGGTCCGGCCATTGCCGTCCACGTCAGCGAGGGATGAGACAGGCCATGGCCCGCAGACCCACCATCAAGGACATCGCCCGCCAGGCCGGGGTGTCGGAGAGCGCCGTCTCCTTCGCGCTCAACAACCGGCCCGGGGTCTCCCAGGACACCCGCGCCCGCATCCGGCGGGTCGCCGAGGAGCTCGGCTGGCAGCCCAACAGCGCCGCACGCGCCCTCTCCGGCGAACAGTCCGGAGCAGTCGGCCTGGTCCTCGCCCGGCCCGCGCATACCCTCGGCGTCGAGTCCTTCTTCCTCCAGCTGGTATCCGGGATCCAGGAGGTCCTGGCCGCCGGCCGGATCGCCTTGCTCTTCCAGGTGGTCGAGGACCTCGACGCCGAATGCGCCGTCTACCGCCGCTGGTGGGCCGAGCGGCGCGTGGACGGGGTCGTCGTCGTGGACCCGAGGACCGACGACCCGCGCCCGGCCCTGCTTGAGCAGCTCGCCCTGCCGGCCGTGACGGTGGGGGAGACGGGACCGGTCTGCGCCTCTCCCGACTCCGCCTCTCCGGACCCGGCCTCTCCGGACCCGGCTGCGTCCGCCGCCCCTTCCGCCGCCCCGTCCACCGTTCTGTCCGCCTCCCCGTCCACCGCCCTGTCCGCCGTCCGGGCCGACGACGCCGGCGCCATGGCGCAGGTGCTCGACCACCTGTACGGGCTCGGCCACCGCCGGATCGCACACGTCGCGGGACTGCCCGGACTCGCCCACACCGACCGCCGGATCGCCTCGCTGCGCGCCGAGGCCGAGCGGCTGGGCCTCGCCCCCGGACAGGTGCGCTCGGTCACCACCGACTACTCCGACGCCGAGGGGGCGGAGGCCACCCGGCGGTTCCTTGCCGAGCCGCAGCCTCCGACCGCGATCGTCTACGACAACGACGTGATGGCGGTGGCGGGTGTGGCCGTCGCCTCCGAGCTGGGCATTCCGGTTCCGGGCGGGCTCTCCGTCGTCGCCTGGGACGACTCCGCGCTCTGCCGGGTCACCCGCCCCCGGCTCACCGCCCTGGTCCGCGATACCGCCGGCTTCGGCCGGCTCGCCGCCGAAGAGCTCCTCGCCCTCCTCGCGGGGGGCCCGCCGAGGTCCCGCGAGAGCGAGCGGCCCAGGCTGGAGCCCCGCGAGAGTACGGCGCCGCCGCCGGCCGCATACTGAAACCGACCCCTTCCTGGAGCGCCATCGTGACCACTCCCACCCCCACCTCCGCATTCCCCGCCCCCCGCGCCGGTGCGCCGGCCGACTCCGGCCCCACGGTCGCGATCGACATCGGCGGTACGAAGATCGCCGGAGCGCTGGTGGACTCCGGAGGCGCCATGACGGCCACCACCCGCCGCCCCACCCCGCGCGGCGCCGACGGGGACACCGTGTTCGCCGCCGTCGCGGAGGTCGTCGCGGAGCTCGCGCAGTCCCCGCTGTGGGGCTCCGCCGTCCGGTGCGGGATCGGCAGCGCCGGCCCCGTGGACACCGCGCTCGGCACGGTCAGCCCGGTCAACATCGGCGCTTGGCGGAACTTCCCGGTACAGGCCCGGGTGGAGGCCGAGCTCGCGCGGCACGGGCTGCGGATCCCGACGGTGCTGGCCGGCGACGGGGTGGCGATGACCGCCGCCGAGCACTGGCTGGGCGCCGCCCGCGGGCACGCCAACGCGCTCTGCATGGTGGTCTCCACCGGCGTCGGCGGCGGACTCGTCCTGAACAACCAGCTGCACCCCGGCCCCACCGGGAACGCCGGTCACATCGGCCACATCAGCGTCGCCTTCGACGGGGAGCCCTGCGCCTGCGGTGGCCGCGGCTGCGTGGAGTCCCTCGCCTCCGGGACCGCCATCGCGGCCTGGGCCCTGGCCCAGGGATGGGTCCCGGCCGGGGACGCCACCGCGGCCGGGGTGGCCGCCGCCGCTGCCGCGGGCGATCCCGTCGCACTGGCCGCCTTCGACCGCGCGGGCCGGGCGCTGGCCGCGGCCATCGCGGCCACCGCCACCCTCGTCGAGACCGACATCGCCGTCATCGGAGGCGGGGTCGCCGCATCCGGCGACACCCTCTTCGGGCCGGTCCGGGCGCACCTGGCCTCGTACGCGACCCTGTCCTTCGTCAAGGACCTCCGGGTCGTCCCGGCGACGCTGGGCACCCACGCGGGCCTGATCGGGGCGGCGGCCGCGGCGACGATGCTGCTGCCGTCGTCGTGACGGCGGCCGGGGCGCGCCCTACGGCTTGACCGAGCGGTAGTAGCGGGCCGCGCCCTCGTGCAGTTGCAGGGGATCGGTGTAGATCGCCGTCCGCAGGTCCACGAGCTGGGCGGCGTGGACCTTGATCCCGATCTTGTCCCGGCTGTCGATCACCGTGCGCGTGAACTGCTCCGTCAGCTCGGTGCCCGCGTCCTCCCGGGTCACGAGCAGGTTCGGCACCGCCACGGTGGACACCGACGAGGTGTTGCGGGCGCGCTCGTAGGCGTCCTGGGGCATTACCGCCGCCCGGTAGTACCGCGCGGGGCTGCCGCTGGCCTGGAGGGCCTCCACGAGGTCACCGAGCTGCACGAGCCGGATCTCGAACCGCTCCGAGAGCTCCTTCACCGCGTTGGTGGGCAGCCCGCCCGACCAGAAGAAGGCGTCGATCCGGCCGGCCTCCAGCTCCGCCGGCACGGTGTCGATGCCAATGGCCACCGGGGTGACGTCGTGCGCCGGGTCCAGCCCGGCCGCCGTGAGCATCCGCTCCGAGATCAGCCGAACCCCCGAACCGTCCTGGCCGACCGCGACCCGCTTGCCCCGCAGGTCCCGGGTGGACTGGACGGGCGAACCGGCGGGCACCACGAGCTGGACGTAATCGTCGTAGAGGCGGGCCAGGGCGCGCAGCCGCTCCGCTCCGGGCTTCCGGTCGACCTGGTACTTGGCCACCGCGTCGGCCGTCGCCACCGTGAAGTCGGCCTCGCCCACGGCCACCCGCTGCAGGTTCTGCTGCGAGCCCTCGCTGGTCTTCAGGCTGACCCGCAACTCGGGCACGTCCTCCGCGAGCGCCTGTTCCAGCAGCTGGCCGTAGAGGTGGTAGACCCCGCTCTGGACGCCGGTGCTGAGGGTGATCCCGCCCGTGAGCTCCGGGCGGCCGAAGGGCCGCAGCCACCAGACGAGGGCGCAGAGCACGGCCAGTACGGCCACCAGGGCCCGCAGGGCACGGCGCCTGCTGATCCGGGGCGGTACGAGAGGCATGGCCGCGATCCTGCCACCGACCCGCCGTCCTGTCACGGCCCGCCCTTCCGGCCCGCCCGTCCCGCTCCGGCACACGCCCGGCCCGGGCCGCCACGCCCGACCCGTACCCTTGCTGGGTGAGTACCGAGAGCGGCGAGGCGACTGTTGTGAAAACGTACGAGGTCCGGACGTACGGCTGTCAGATGAACGTGCACGACTCCGAGCGGCTGTCCGGCCTGCTGGAGGACGCCGGGTACGTCCGCGCGCCCCAGGGCTCCGACGGCGACGCCGACGTCGTCGTGTTCAACACCTGCGCCGTCCGCGAGAACGCCGACAACAAGCTCTACGGCAACCTCGGACGGCTCGCGCCGATGAAGACCAAGCGCCCCGGCATGCAGATCGCCGTCGGCGGCTGCCTCGCCCAGAAGGACCGCGACACCATCGTGGCCCGCGCCCCCTGGGTCGACGTGGTCTTCGGCACGCACAACATCGGCAAGCTGCCCGTCCTGCTGGAGCGCGCGCGCATCCAGGAAGAAGCGCAGATCGAGATCGCCGAGTCGCTGGAGGCCTTCCCCTCCACGCTCCCCACCCGGCGCGAGTCCGCGTACGCCGCCTGGGTCTCGATCTCCGTCGGCTGCAACAACACCTGCACCTTCTGCATCGTCCCGGCGCTGCGCGGCAAGGAGGAGGACCGCCGTCCCGGCGACATCCTCGCCGAGGTCGAGGCACTCGTCGCCGAGGGCGTCTCCGAGATCACCCTGCTCGGCCAGAACGTCAACGCCTACGGCTCCGACCTGGGCGACCGCGAGGCCTTCTCCAAACTGCTGCGCGCCTGCGGCGCCATCGAGGGCCTGGAGCGGGTCCGCTTCACCTCCCCGCACCCGCGCGACTTCACCGACGACGTGATCGCGGCGATGGCCGAGACCCCCAACGTCATGCCGCAGCTGCACATGCCCATGCAGTCCGGATCGGACACGATCCTGAAGGCGATGCGCCGCTCGTACCGCCAGGAGCGCTTCCTCGGCATCATCGAGAAGGTCCGCGCGTCCATCCCGCACGCCGCGATCTCCACCGACATCATCGTGGGCTTCCCCGGTGAGACGGAGGAGGACTTCCAGCAGACCATGCACGCGGTGCGCGAGGCGCGCTTCGCGAACGCCTTCACCTTCCAGTACTCCAAGCGCCCCGGAACCCCGGCCGCCGACATGGAGGGACAGATCCCCAAGGAGGTCGTCCAGGAGCGGTACATGCGCCTGGTCGCCCTCCAGGAGGAGATCTCCTGGGACGAGAACAAGAAGCAGGTCGGCCGGACCCTGGAGGTCATGGTCGCGGAGGGCGAGGGCCGCAAGGACGGCGCCACGCACCGGCTGTCCGGGCGGGCCCCCGACAACCGCCTGGTGCACTTCACCAAGCCGGACGAAGAGGTCCGCCCGGGTGACGTGGTGACGGTCGAGATCACCTACGCGGCTCCGCACCACCTCCTCGCGGAGGGGCCGACGGGGGCGGTACGCCGGACCCGCGCGGGCGATGCGTGGGAGAAGCGCAACGCGGCTCCGGCGCAGCCGAAGGGCGTCCTCCTCGGCATCCCGACCCTGGGCGTCCCGGCCCCCCTCCCGGTGACCACGTCGGGCTGCGCCGCACCTTCCTAACGCGCGGCTCGCACCGCTGCGCCGGACTCCGTCCGGCGGTGGTGGGTCGGGGTGCTCGCCACCGCCGTCCCGGCGCGGGGCCCGGTGGGCGGCTGCGGGTGGCGGCCCCTGCGGGGCTGTAGGGGACTCCTCGCCCCGCCCGGCAGCGGCAAGCTCCGCGCCCGGCCCTCCGCAGCGGCATCGGGGCCCCGGGCCGCCCGGGTACGTACCGGTTCCACAGCGTCGCCGGGCCGCAGCCCGGGCAGGGCACCCGCGGAGCAGTACTTGCCCCGGCCGTGGGCGGTGGCGGCTACGCTGCGGATCATGCTCGTAGCCGCCGCCGTCTGCCCCGCCCCGCCGATGCTCCTGCCGGAGCTCGCCACGGGCGCCGCCGCCGAACTCGGTGACGCCCGGACCGCGTGTTCCGACGCGCTGTCCGTGCTCGCCGCCTCCCGGCCCGACCTGCTCGTCGTGGTCGGAGCCTGCGACCCGGACCACCACGGTGCCTATCCCCAGGGCGCCCGCGGCACCTTCCGAGGATTCGGCGCCGGGGCCGACGTACGGCTGGGCGAGGGCGAGGAGGGCCCGCGCCTGCTGCCCACCCCGCTCGCCGTCGGGGCCTGGCTGCTCGGCCGGGCAGGCTGGGGCGCCGCGCCCCTGGAGGGGTTCGGGGTCGCCGGGCCGCTGGACACCGAGCGGTGTCTGGAGGCCGGCCGGGGGCTCGCCGCACGCGAGGACCGGGTCGCCCTGCTCGTCATGGGTGACGGCAGCGCCTGCCGCTCCCTCAAGGCCCCCGGTTACCTCGACGAACGCGCCGCCGCCTTCGACGCCGAGGCGGCCCGCGCGCTCGGCGCCGCCGACCTGACGGCCCTCGCGGCCCTGGACCCGGGACTCGCCGCCGAGCTCCAGGCCGCCGGCCGGGCCCCCTGGCAGGTGCTCGCGGGCGCCGGGGAGGGCGCCGGCCTCGAAGGGCGGCTGCTGTACCAGGACGCCCCGTACGGGGTCGGGTACTTCGTCGCGGCCTGGTCGTAGCAGCAGCGGCGCCGACGGCCGGACCGTACGGCGCCACGGAGAAACGGAGAAGGGGGGGGGGGCCCCCCCCGGGCCCCCCCCCGCCGCCCGCGGCGGGGGGGGGGGGGCCCGGGCCGCCAAGGCCCCCGGGCCGCGGCCCCCCCGGGCGGGGAGGGGGGGGGGATAGTGCACCGGGGCCCA
>NZ_JBIAHN010000028.1:0-2526 GCF_042870555.1 Streptomyces sp. NPDC006487 | reverse complement strand
CGCTGCCGCCCGGGGCGCGCCGGCCCGACCCGCCGGGCCCCACGAACAAAGTGTGGGGGGCCCCCCCCCCCCCCCGGCCCCCCCCCCTTCTGTGATTCCGGTGAGTCCGGGACCGCGTCAGGAAGCGGCCGGCGGCGTCGGCCCGCCGGGAGCGTCCTTGTGCGCGATCTTGCCCAGGGCGTCCTTCGCCTTGTCCGCGCCGCTAGAGATCTGGCCGCTGTACTTGCCCTTGGTCTTGGAGTCGACGGCCTTGGCCACCTTCTCCAGATTCTGGGTGATCTTGCCCTCGTGCTGAGCAGCGAGGTCGCCGACCTTGTCCTTGGCGGGCGCGAGCTTGGCCTTCAGATTGTCCAGCAGGCCCATGGGTCACCTTCCAATAGCGAGGCTACGTACGGGCACCCTCTGCGGCCTCGCTGTCCGCGCTGACCTCCGCCGACTGCTGCTTCGGGATCTCGACGGCTTCCACCGCGCTCTCCTCCGCCACAGCCTGCTCGGTCCCGGCCTCGTCGGCCGTCGCGGACTCCGCCGTCAGATCCGCGGAAACGGCCTCTTCGGTCGTCGCCTGGGTCTTGCGGCCGAGAAGCCGGTCCAAAATGCCCATGTCTACTCCTATAACGTTACTCGTGTGAGTGAAGTTCCGCCGTGGGCGGGCCGCCGTACGGCAGGCGTACGCCCGGCAGGAACCCCGCCAAGGCAACGACCCCGGTCCGGCCCCGTCACGTAGCTCGATCGGGTACATGGCGATGCCTTGACGAGGGGCTGCGAGACTGGTGCGGTGAGGAAAGCAGCCCCCGCCCCGCGGGTCATCGCCGTCGTAGGACCCACCGCGGCCGGAAAGTCCGATCTGGGCGTAGCCCTGGCCCGTCATTTCGACGGCGAAGTCGTCAACGCCGACTCGATGCAGCTGTACCGGGGGATGGACATCGGTACCGCCAAACTGACGACCGAGGAGCGCGGAGGGGTCCCGCACCACCTCCTCGACATCTGGGACGTCACCGAGACGGCGAGCGTCGCCGAGTACCAGCGCCTCGCCCGCGCGGAGATCGACGAGCTGCTCGCCCAGGGCCGGACACCGGTCCTCGTCGGCGGTTCGGGCCTCTACGTGCGCGGCGCGCTCGACGCCATGGAGTTCCCCGGCACCGACCCGGAGGTCCGGGCCCGGCTGGAGGCAGAGGTAACCCTGCGCGGCCCCGGCGCCCTGCACGCCCGCCTCGCCGCCGCCGACCCGGCCGCCGCGCAGGCGATCCTGCCCAGCAACGGCCGCCGCATCGTGCGCGCGCTGGAGGTCATCGAGATCACCGGACGGCCGTTCACCGCGAACCTGCCCGGCCACGAGTCCGTCTACGACACGGTCCAGATCGGCGTGGACGTGGCCCGGCCCGAGCTCGACGAGCGGATCGCGCTGCGCGTGGACCGGATGTGGGAGGCCGGGCTGGTGGACGAGGTCCGCACGCTGGAGGCCGCCGGCCTGCGGGGCGGAATCACGGCCTCCAGGGCGCTCGGCTACCAGCAGGTACTGGCCGCCCTCGCCGGGGAGTGCACGGAGGAGGAGGCGCGCGCCGAGACGGTCCGCGCCACCAAGCGGTTCGCCCGCAGGCAGGACTCGTGGTTCCGCCGCGACCCGAGGGTGCACTGGCTCAGCGGGGCCGCCGAGGACCGGGGAGAACTCGCCGGACTCGCGCAGTCGTTGGTCGAACGAGCGGTCACAGCCTGATCACGTGATGGCATCGGGACGCCCCGCACGCCCGTCCCGGGCCTGACGGCGTGCCATCATCAAACTTCCGCCGGTGCCGTCACCGGCGGTGAACGACGGCGTGCGAAGTCCAAGTGGGGAGGGCGCGTGGCGATGGAGGCCGGCCCTCGTGACACCGGTCGGGACGACACCCGACGGAAAACGGACCCGATGCTTCACAGCACCCGCGCCGACGGCGACGCGCTGCCCGGCGGAGCGCCGGTGGACGCCGACGGGCTCACCGACGGCCTCGCACTGCCCGCGGACGCCGACGGCCTCGGACTGCCCGCGGATCCCGCGCGGCTGACCCCCGACGGCCCGGACGCGCCCGACTCCGCCGAGGCGGAGGCGGCCGCCGCCCCCGCCTTCGAGGTGGAACTGCGCCCGCAGCGCCGGCTGAGGCTCTGGCAGATCGCCCCCATCGTCATGCTGGCCGCGGCCGGATCCCTGATGTTCGCCTTCCCCCTCGCCTTCGAGTTCGGCGACGGCGGAGCGGTCGTCGCCATGCTCGGATTCCTCATCAGCTGCTGCGCGGGCGGCTGGGGCCTGATGGCCGCGCGCCGCGTGGGCTACGCCCTGCCGGGGCTCCCGGCCCGCGGTTCGGGGCAGCGGCCCGACTGGCGCCTCGCCCTGCTGTACGCGCTGGTCGCGCTGGGTGTCGTGGCGCTCGCGGTGTACCGGGTGGCCCGGCTCCGCTAGGGGCCTGTCGTCAAACTCCCGTCTGCCTCGCGACGCCTGGCACGCGCTCTCGCCGCACCGGACGGCAGCCAAGTACGTCCAGTACACGGGCTTCC